>JANOBM010000255.1:0-8042 GCA_031411655.1 Planctomycetaceae bacterium | reverse complement strand
TCGTCACGATGCAAGATCAGTACGGTCTGGCCGGCTTGTTTCATGGTTGCCGCAAGCCGCAAGACGCTGTCAGGTGGAACGATGGTGTCCTTGCCTCCCGTGGTGAAGGCGACTGGCATCGTCAGCTTGTGCGGATAAAGCTCTGCGCTGCGACGCTGATATTCTTCAGGGATCTCAGTCTTGGATCCGCCGAAGGATTGCTGGATGGCATCTTGGAACATTTCATATTCAACGAGGTTGGCGGTACCGTTGAGGCTACAAACGCCAGCGATTAAATCGGGATGGAGCACGGCAAATGTTAGCGCCGCTGTCGCTCCCATCGATCCGCCCGCAAGAAATACGCGGTTCACTCGATGTTTGCTGCGGAGGTCATCGATGATTTGCACTACGTCCGCTTCCGCTTTCGGCCCCATCCAAGATGTCGTCGCGCGATAGTCAGGCGAAACAAGGATCATCCCCCGCTGGGTTGCCACATCTCGTATGCCACGACATTCATCGCGGGCCTCACGAATGAATTGCCAACGATCGGACCCGTGCCCATGGAAAACCATCAGTACGTCATAAGTGGCTTCCGGTTTGAACTCCTCTGGCAACCATTCGACGTACCGCTGAGTGGATTGGTCGTGGTGAGCCACAAAATCCACATCGATTGGCTCGGCAGCCATGCCAATTCCGTGGAAGATCAAAGCGAGCAGGAATGCCAGCACGACTCGTCCCATTCTTTTCATGCGTATCCTTTTTCTGCCTATTGGTGATCATGCGGGAAAAAAGGGAGGATGTGGTAAAAAAGCAGTGTGTCAGCGACGGCCGTCAGCGTAATCAATCGGTCGACTTCGATGTGCGTTCTGCAAAATCCACGAAGCAGTGTCGCCAAAGAAGACATTTGCCCAGGCATCTCGATTAGGCATACAAGGAATCTGAATGACGGTTGCATTTGGGGTGATTTGAAAGCGATCGAAGAATCAATCTTGGCAAGGAATTATTGCAGGCGACGGTGGGCGACGTGACTTCGGGGCAGGCAGGCAAGTCTCGATGAATCGTGTGGAGCGGGGAACCATCGCCAATGCGATGTGACACTCCGAATCATGATAGACTGTCGCTGGTTGTGGGTGTGGGCGATACCGCGGAACAACGAATGAAAGAGTGAACATCGTGAATAGACAACTGATTTCAAAGGGCCATTCGTTCCTATTATTTGCGTGGACCGTGATCGCTTGGCAGGGTCATGCGAACGGTGCAGAGCCCGCACTTCTGCAAGTTCACCGCGTGGACGCGCAGCCACTCCTGCTTCTCACTCAGCGTGTTGTAGAAGCACTCGAAACGAATGGATCACCGCTTACCAAAGCCACGAAGGAGGCGCTGACAGCACTAAATCAGCAGGAGGATGACGCGGTTGTGACGATGGAGGTGCAGCGTCTGCTTGATCCGCTCTGTGCATTTGCATTGGAAATAGATGTCGACGGCAATATTAAGGCGACTGCAGGAAGTGCTATTGAGGTCGAAGAAAACGGCTGGCGCACGATGCTCATTAAAGTCTTGAATCGAGCGGGGACGCAGGCTCGGTTGCGCGTCGATAGCCCGAATGCGAAGCCCATTCCGCATGGGCCACTTGCTGATGTTCCAAATCGCTGGTTGGCCCTTGGCGTTTACGACGGGCGTCCGCTTGACGGAAACCTCAGCGGCCTTGAACTTGAGTACCGCTTGCTACAGATTTCTTCTGTACAAACCGGTGAACACAAGGCGCGTTTTGATTTCTCTATTGGAGTCGCGGGAGCGAAAGAATCGCAGGTGATACGACAGTGGCGATTCGATAAAGGAGCGGATGGATGGGGCCAACTCAATGATTTGATGATGCAAGTCCGCGATCAGTCGCTTTTTCTAGAGGCAACTGGAGAGGATCCCTATCTGTCAGCACCCGTTCGTTCACGTGGCGGCAAGATGATACTAAGGTTTTGGGGGCAAACCGATGCATCCGAAATTGGCCAACTTTTTTGGATGACCGAACAGCTTCCCCAAGCCGATGGTCAGAGGCACGTTAATTTTCAACTCCACGCCGGACGTGAGCAGGAATATGCGATTGAATTTCAAGTCGAAGGTGATCTGCGAGGTGTAAGGTTAGACCCGCTCCAATCGAAAGGGGCGTTTCGGATCGATTGGATCAGCCTCGAATATGCGCCTGGTGAGGGTGGTAACTGGGCGAGCACCGACGCTGTCGTGAAGACTCGCCCCTCGACAGAGATAACTTTTCAGGTGGTAGACGCGGATGGTGCTCCATGCATGGGATGCTTTGAGATCCGCGATAGTCAGGGACGTGTCTTTCCTGCCCAGCCAAAGCGGCAAGCTCCCGATTTCTTTTTTCAAACTCAGATCTACCGCGAGAGTGGCGAAAGCATTCACCTGCCTCACGGTGCCTACACGGTAACGTGCTCCCATGGACCAGAAAGCATTCCTGAAGTCAAACCGATCGTTGTGGGTACCGAACCGCTCTCGGTCGACTATCGTGTAAAACGATGGATTGATACTTCGAAACAAGGATATTGGAGCGGAGATCACCACATCCATGCCGCAGGATGCTTGCACTACGAGAACCCGACGCAGGGGGTCCACCCGCCCGATATGCTTCGTCATATCATGGGAGAGGATCTCAAAGTAGGGTGTTGTTTGACGTGGGGTCCCTGTTTTGACTATCAAAAGCAGTTCTTTCGTGGCAAGCCGGATGATGTTAGTCGCTATCCGTATCTATTGCGTTACGACATTGAGGTGAGCGGATTTGGTTCGCATCAGTCCGGTCACCTGAATCTCTTGAAACTAAAGAAGCAAATCCCCGAAGGTGGCGAATCGATGGCACATTGGCCGACGCTGGGGATGAACACTCTGCGATGGGCTAAGAAACAAGGGGCGGTAACAGGTACGGCTCATAGCGGTGCGGGGCTAGAACGTTCCGTTGGACGCGTCGAGGGAATTGACGGGCCACACAAATTGCCATGCTTTGACATACCGGCCTTCGATGGAATCGGCGCCAACGAATTCATCATGCAGGTAACTCATCAAGTGGATGGACCTAGTGGCGAGAAAGTTCCTGCAATCGACTTTATCGCGACCATGGATACTCGGCGAGAATTCGAATGGAATATTTGGTATCACGTCCTCAATTGTGGTATTCCCATCGTCGCGAGTGGCGAGACGGATTTTCCTTGTTTGACCGGTGAACGGGTTGGGCTCGGACGCGTGTATGTCAAACTCGATGGCGAACTCGACTACGACGAGTGGGTGGAGGCGTTGAGACGCGGTGAAAGCTACGTTAGCGACGGGAAAAGCCATTTGATGAATTTCCGACGCGAGAAAGATGGGGGCTTCGCCGTGACAGCTTCGGCACACTTGCCCGGTAACCCCGATGTTGAAGTGGAATGGATCATCAATGGTCTGCCAGTGGGGACAGAAAAAATCAAAAGTGACGGCGAGCAACACGAACTGCGTCTTGATTCGCCTCCGTTGAAGAACAGTGCCTGGGTAGCAGCCAGAATCTTTCCGTCCGCCCATACAAATCCCATTTGGGTCCAAGTGGAAGATAAACCAGTCCGCGTCAAAGCGAGTATCGATTGGTGTCTCGCGGCGTTGGAACAGTGCTGGATGGAAAAACAGCGAACCTATGCTTCGACTGAAATCGAGCAAGCAAAAGCGGACTACGAACACGCAAGGAATACTTATCGGAGAATGCTTGATGAAGTGCCGCGGTAAGTTGCAGATCAAGCCAATATTAATCGTTGGAGCGATCGCATTCCTTAGTCTTTGGCTGGAGTCTAGCAAGGGAAGATACGTGTCTTCGAATGATGCGTTGACGTTTCCCGGTGCTGACCAGGGCGATGAAGCTGGTGCCAAAGGAGACGAAGGAGACGAAGGAGACGAAGGAGAAAGCGATGCCTCGATCAGTGCCCGCCCACCGACCGATTCGAATGGCTCCATTCCCAAGCACATGAAACCTCCGACGCTGGTCACTGTTACCATTTCGCCGGAGGCTCGCGTGAAGGCGACTGCGCATAGGAATTCGGATAGGGATTCGCGCGAGCTCGAGCAAGGCAGTTGGCGAGAATTTTCGATTGTGATTGAGAATGCCGCTGGTATTACCGCACCGCTTAAGATTGAGTCGGAGCAGCTGATGGGAAAGGCAGGCGACCACACTCGCGATCACTGGATGCGGTTGGAACTGAAACCTGCCGGTCGATTGAGCGGCAAGTTTTTGGAAACGCGACGACTTCGCATTTACAGTCGCGACGCCGGCTATCGTTCCGCCGTGCTGAATTTTAACGCCGGCCAGGGCACACAAGACATTGGCTTTCGCAGCGACGTGCTGTTGACGTTCAAAGTAAAGCCCAGCGGAACCGAAGCGAACCGGGTTGATGAATCTGGCGAGAGTTCCGTTAAGCCCGTTCCCTGAAGCCTACTTTCGCTGTTGGGCGGATGCGCCGAACACTTCAAGAGCAGCTTGCCGTGAGCGATCGGAAGTGCGAGGTTACTGCGTCTTTAGCTCGTGAACCAGCAGCGGAGCCTGCACTCACTCGATGGGCCTTCGGGCAGATCTCCGCTTGGGGGATGCGGCGAAGTCTAAAATTTCCGTTCGGTGGTTTAGGATCGCTCTGCGTTATTCGGTGCATTCTTTACGGCAGGTGCATTGACCCGTCCCCGAAAAGAAGTATCTTTGGCAACCAAGGCGACACAAAGTCACTTTTGTGGACGCCTAAATGCCTTTAATCTGTGTCTAGACACTCGCCATTTCCTCACCAAGATCAAAATCGACATGAACAGGGTGCATCCAAACTCGATTCCAAAAATCGCTTTCTTCATTGCCTGCTTCCTCAGCCCGTGTCTGTTCGCCCCATCGGTTTACGGTCAAGCAGCGGGCCAGGACGCCGTCGCGGTGCCCGCGCTGGCCGACCCTGCGGTGCCCACAACCATGGCCATACCTCCCAAGCACCTAGGAGGCGAAGCGTCGCTTCAGTTGCCATCGTTTGAGTCGACGAAGATGATCGGCCTGCCAGCCCGAACGCTTTTAATTGCGGGGTTAGTGGTCAGCGCTGGGGGAATCCTGTTTGGACTTGTATTTTTTTCACAGTTGAAAGCGTTGCCCGTTCACGAATCGATGCGAGAGATTTCGGAACTCATTTACGAGACATGCAAGACCTATCTTCTCACTCAGGGGAAATTTTTGATTCTCCTGTGGTTGTTCATCGCCGCGGTTGTTGGAGTCTACTTTGGCAAGTTGGTGCAATTGATTGATCCGATCACCGAACAGATCACTTACGGGATGTCGATGGAGCGGGTCGGCATCATTTTGCTTTTCTCGTTGATTGGAATCGCAGGTAGCTACTTTGTGGCGTGGTTTGGGATACGCATCAACACGTATGCGAACTCGCGGACGGCATTTGCGAGTCTGAAGGGGAAGCCCTTTCCTTGTTACGACATTCCTCTGAAGGCGGGCATGAGCATTGGCATGCTGCTGATTTCAGTGGAACTGTTCTTGATGCTTTGCATTTTACTTTTTATCCCGGGCGAGTTTGCCGGTCCCTGTTTCATCGGATTTGCGATCGGCGAATCCCTGGGCGCCGCGGCGCTCCGCATTGCAGGCGGAATCTTTACCAAGATCGCTGACATTGGGTCGGACTTGATGAAGATCGTATTCAAGATCAAAGAGGACGATGCTCGTAACCCTGGTGTGATTGCTGACTGCGTCGGTGACAACGCTGGAGACTCCGTTGGGCCGAGTGCTGACGGGTTTGAGACCTATGGGGTCACGGGCGTCGCCCTGATCACATTCATCTTGCTGGCGGCCATGCCCGACGTTCAGGTTCAGCTTTTGGTTTGGATCTTTCTCATGCGCGTCATGATGATTATCGCCTCGGGTGGTTCCTACTTTGCGAACAAATTTCTGGTTGAGCCCAGATACGTGAACGCCGATACGATGAATTTTGAGGCACCCTTAACAAGTCTTGTTTGGATCACGTCCATCGTCTCGGTCGCAGTGACGTACATCGCATCTTATTTCCTGATCCGAGACCTCGGTGATGGGACGCTTTGGTGGAAACTATCGACGGTTATCACCTGCGGAACTCTGGCGGGCGCGATCATTCCAGAAATCGTCAAGATCTTCACCTCGACGCATTCGCAGCACGTGCATGATGTCGTCACGTCGTCACGCGAAGGTGGGGCTTCATTGAACATCCTGTCCGGTTTGGTGGCGGGTAATTTTAGTGCCTACTGGTTGGGCCTTACCATCACGGGGCTGATGACGATTGCCTACTTGGTGAGCACCTTAGGTCTAGGGAGCATCATGCTTGCGCCTTCCGTGTTTGCGTTCGGTTTGGTTGCATTCGGGTTCCTGGGGATGGGGCCAGTGACCATTGCCGTCGATTCCTACGGGCCAGTCACCGACAATGCTCAATCGGTTTACGAACTTTCGACGATCGAGCAGATTCCTGGCATCGAGGCTGAATTAAAGCGTGACTTTGGGATCGATGTTGATTTTGAGAAGGCCAAACACTTCTTAGAAGAAAATGACGGAGCAGGAAATACGTTCAAGGCGACCGCCAAGCCGGTACTGATCGGTACCGCTGTCGTCGGTTCAACCACGATGATCTTTTCGATCATCATGAGTCTTACTCATGGACTTGAGCCGACACTTGTTCAGAATCTGTCTCTCATTCATCCACCTTTCTTGCTCGGGCTGATCACGGGAGGCTCGGTCATCTATTGGTTTACGGGTGCGTCGATGCAAGCGGTGACGACCGGGGCCTATCGAGCGGTCGAGTTTATCAAGGCGAACATCGATCTGAAGGTTACAACGCGAGCGTCCGTCGAAGATTCCAAGCGTGTCGTAGAAATCTGCACGATTTATGCTCAACGCGGTATGTTCAATATTTTCATGACAGTGTTTTTTTCCACGCTTGCATTTGCGTTTATCGACCCCTATTTTTTCATCGGTTATCTTGTTTCGATCGCATTGTTCGGGCTGTACCAGGCAATCTTTATGGCTAACGCAGGCGGTGCTTGGGACAACGCTAAGAAACTGGTGGAAACCGAACTGGACGCCAAGGGGACGGCACTTCATGACGCAACCGTCGTCGGAGATACGGTAGGCGATCCCTTCAAGGACACGTCGTCTGTTGCGATGAATCCCGTGATTAAGTTCACCACTTTGTTCGGACTTTTAGCTGTCGAGTTAGCCGTAACGATGAAGGAGCAGTATGGATCATTACACACCATTGGACTAGCAGCGTTGTTCTTTGCGATTGCCCAGGTCTTCGTCTGGCGTTCCTTCTACGCGATGCGAATCGGCAAAGGTCATCCAGGTGCCGGAGCCTTCCCCGGCAATGCAACGGCCGAAGTGAAAGCGGGATATTGATACGCGGGATATTGATACGAAGGTGTCGAACGTTCCACGATTGATTGTCGGATGCGTTGTGCTTTGTGATGGTGCGCGGGCTATCGTCAACGCATCCGTCAAACCACCGGAGTGTTGGCGTCTAGTTCGTGAACGCTGTGAAATTCACCGCTCACAGTCGATTAGCACGTTGTCGTAATTCGCCTTTCTGCTCTAGCATCGTGACTCCGAGTCGCTTGACACGGTGGCTGGCTCGTCTGACGCGGGTGAAGGGACTGTGCGTTGGGGGGCGGTGGTTGTCCAAGGAAATCCTGCAAGATCGGTGAGATTGAGTAGCCATTCCCCATGCTTGGCGGAAGACCTGCGGTTAAGATGAGTTACTTGCCGGCCTTTCGTTTTTGAATGGGATCGGTTGAGGTTGCACTACTTTTCCAAGCTTTTTTGTAAGCGAGTCGGGCGGAGCGCATGAGGCAACGGAAACCACGTAAGCGTTCACTTCGATTTCAGTCACTGGAATCGCGCCGTCTGTTAGCGAGTAATGTACTGACCAGCCTCGCCGGCCATTGGACACTGAACGAAGGTGGCGGGACAACTGCTGCGGATTTGGCCGGTAGCGATGACCCCGGCACTCTCAGTGGCGGATCGACCTGGACAACCGCTGGTAAGG
>JANOBM010000254.1:0-39665 GCA_031411655.1 Planctomycetaceae bacterium | reverse complement strand
CTGCGGAGGAAAGTACCTCCGCATTGAATTCCTAATCGGTTGGATGGAATCACGTGCACCCACCTATCTAGCTAAATATCAAGTTGCCATGCACGTGATCATTCAATCGATTAATTGTCTTCGATTTTGTCGCTACGATCTTCCAACGCATCGGCTTTCTGCTCGCCAACTTCTTCAAGTTGATCGGCTTTTGCTTCACCTTGATCTTCAACCTTGTCGGCGACGGCCTCGCCCTGCGACTCAAGATTGTCCGCTTTTGCTTCCGCGGAATCGACAGCATTATCCGTTCGCTCGCGAATCATATCCGCTTCGCTTTGGGTCTTGTCGCGAACCTGCTCGGCAGTCGATTGAGTCGCATCTCGAACGGTATCGGCCTGCTGCTGCGTTTGATTCCGTACACGATCGGCTTCTCTATCGAGAGGTCCTTCATCACAACCAACGAAGGCGAAGCAAGCTGATAGCGCCAACACAGTCAATCCAAATCTCATTTTCGTTTTCCTTTAATCGGGTCAAGTGAGCAACGCTGAAGAAGGTTGCATTCACGGGCATCACCAATCTACGCAGCAAGCGGTGTGCCGAAGTCCTCACACGAGCAAACCAAACTGCAGAATCGCCAGGCCAAAAGAAACAACAGCCTGCGGACGGACCGCCAATGAAATAAAGTTAAATCAAAAACGCCAATAAGGACGTCAACGAGAGCCTCACGACAAGTCAACCACAAAAAATGGCTTTCACTTAGACTTTTTAAAATTGCAAGATGCTCTCCTTTCTGCCACTTCGACCGCTCGGCCGCCAACCACACACGTTAAATGATTCCCGCACTCACTCGACCATTCACTATGGCACAATGATTGCACCCTAGAAGACTCGTCACTCGTCGATCGCTGCAAGCCGCGTTACCCGCTCCGAACTAGTCCCCTTAAAACAAATCGCTCACATGGACACACGCAAAAAACTATTTGGTTTGATACGTAATTTCCGCACTGCGATGCTTGTCACCCATGACGGCGAGCAAATCGATGCTCGACCGATGGCAATCATTGATGTGGAGGACGATGGAACAATCTGGTTTGCGACCGATCGCACGTCAGGAAAGACATTCGAGGTAGCTGAAAATTGTCACGTTGCGGTGACGATGCAAGACTCGAAGACCTTCGTGAGCGTCTCCGGAAACGCCGCCTTAGTCACAGACCGATTGGTGATTGAACAGAAATGGTCGGAGCCGCTTAAAGTTTGGTTCCCAGGAGGAAAAGAGGACCAAAATTTAATTCTGTTGAAAGTGATCCCATCCATTGCGCAGTACTGGGACAATTCGGGCTTAAGCGGAATCAAGTATCTTTTTGAAGCGGGCAAAGCCTACTTGAAAGGCGAGCGTCCCCATATCGACGATTCGATTAATGCGACAGTGAAGCTGTAAAACTCATGGCTCGTGCTAACCTTCAGGAGCGATGCGTTATTGCTGATGACACCCGCGCGATCCGCGAGCAGCTCTGCCAGTGGTTATCGGAGTATGGCTTTGATTGCACGCTCGCCGCCAACGGAGAGGAAGCATTTTGTTCAGCTCAAAAACTAGTCCCGTCGCTCATTGTCACCGATATCGACATGCCAGTGATGAGCGGCCTAGACCTCGTCCGCATGATTCGTCAAAGCGAAATTGAGCGATTGCGCAATGTAAATATTTTAGTCATTACAAGCCTGGAGGACGTCCAGCTTGCGGAGATTGTTTTCCACGCAGGCGCATCTGCGATGTTGGCGAAACCAGTTTCAAAAGACCTCTTTTTCGGGGCGATAGAACAAATGGCAATGAAGACGGTGGCTCCTGATGATCGGTTTTCTAATGACACGCCGACTTTGCTTGCCGAGGAAGAGCTCACTCCAAAGTTTCAGATCTCGCCTCGCCTAAGGCAAATATGGCGTAGCTGGCGAAATTCGACTTAAGTCGATGACAACTAGCATACCGTCGCGTTCAACGCCACCATCATCGGCGAGGCTCTTACTACGACCGGATTGGGACGGCACTTAAGGTTTAACGGGCAAGTTATCACGACGAAGGGAACCGTACCACTATCACTTGTGTGGAATCAGACGGAGCTTCATGGGTTGCTCGGTAACCCGCCACAACGCTCGCTTATCAATCAGCGGAAAGAAACACGGTCGCGGCAAAAACGAAAGCTACATGATGGTTATTTGCTTCGTTTTCCGCAAGGATGCTCGCGAGGAGCGAAAAGGCTCTTCACTATACCGTTGTAATCAGAATTCAGACTGAATTGGCATGGCACGTGCGTTATAGGTAATCGTTGTGACACCGACGCGGATGTCGCATGCGGATCCACTTTCTTTTCTAAACCGGAGTTAGCCATGCTTTACTGGGCAGCAGTCTTTCTAATCATCGCAATCATCGCTGGCGCCTTCGGCTTTGGCGGAATCATGGCGGGAGCAGCAGGCATCGCAAAGGTCTTGTTCTTTGTGTTTCTTGTGCTTTTTGTCCTCAGCCTTATTGGTGGACGACGCGCGCGGATCTAACGGGCGATTTTGCCCCTACTTCTGATGCGGCCCGTCTTGTGTCGTGCCGCTGTGGGTAGTGTATCGACGTGGCATTGAGTTTAGCCACCTCGCTCGCACACTTCGCAGGCAGCTAAACGGGGCGTGCGTGAAGCGTCCATTTTGGCGCGGATGCAACCACCCCTTACCTACGCCTCGTTTGGCGCCGATATCTCGCAATCATCGTTGGTTCCCCAGCGATCCACACAAGCTGCCGCGGCGACATCTCCAGCCACATTCACTGTGGTTCTTGACATGTCCAGCAACCGATCGACGCCCATGATGATCCCGATTCCTTCAACAGGTACCTGGATGGACTGCAGGACCAATACGACTAAAGGCAGTGAACCGCCTGGCACGCCAGCGGTCCCAAGCCCGGCCAGAATCGACATCAGAACAACCAATACTTGTTGCGAAACCGAAAGCTCGACGCCAAAAACCTGAGCGATGAAAAGCACCGTCACACCTTCATAAAGTGCCGTACCGTTTTGATTCGCGGTTGAACCTACCGTGAGCACAAAATGGGAAACTCTTCGGTCAAGCTTTAACTTTTCGTCGACAACTCGAAGCGAGGTTGGAAGGGTGACATTGGAGGATGAAGTGGCGAAGGCTGTTAAAAGCACTTCGGAAATGTCTTTAAAAAATTGGATCGGTGATCGACGAGCAACTAAAAATATTGCCGCCGAGTAAACGATCAGTAGCTGGATTAGCAATCCAATCAAAACCGCCAGTACATACCACATCAACGCGCGAATGATGTCGAGACCAAGCGTTGCGGTCATCGCAAAAATCAGGCCTGCGACTCCAAAGGGCGCCAGCCGCATTGCAAAGCGAATGATGACCATCACCGCCTCATAGAAACCGTCCAAGAAGTCGAGAACAGGTTTAGCTTTGTCGCCAATAACCGACAATGCGACTCCCATAAAAAGGGAAAAAAACATAACCCCCAGCATGCCGCTTCCAGGCGAACTCCCATCCAGTGAACCGACGGCTTCTTGCAAAGGATTTTTGGGAATGATGTCTAGAATCGAATCGCGGAGACTCTTGGCCTTATTCGCCTGGGCAGCAGTCTTACTCGCCTCGACACTATACTTTTCTCTTAATTGCTCGCGAGATTCTGGGGACATTCTCGCGCCCGGTTTGATGGTGTTCGCAAGGCCTAGACCGATAAAAACAGAACAGGTTGAAAACACAAGCGTTATCACCAAGGTTCGGAATCCGAGTCGACCGAGTTTCCGAGTGTCGCCAATCCCCGCGACGCCCAACGTCAACGCGCAAAACACTAAAGGCACAACGACCATGAAAATGAGTCGCAGAAATACCTGCCCTATTCCTTCTGCGAATGTCGAAATTGTTTGAGTGATCTCATCCGAGACGTAAGCATTGCAAAAAAGTCCGGCCGAGGCGCCAATCGCAAGTCCAATAAAGACTTTCCAGTGAAGAGCGAGGCCCGGAACATCTTTTTGATTCGCAGATCCCATGAAGGGTATTTTCAACTTTCAAATCGAGAATGGTCAAATGACATGTTGGCGAAATAGACTCGCAGCAGACGACTGTCCGCGGCACGGCACGCGGGCAGTTAAAGAGGTATTGCCCGACGCGTTTCGCCTGGTCTTTCGGACTGCCTCGCGGCCCACAAAACATTGATCGCCTCAAGCATCATCAACGCAGCCAAACCCAGCAAGATCAACCCGATCCAAGGAACAATATCCGAAGGAAGAATGGTGTTCCCTGCGGAATCAAAGAATTTCGGCCATGTCAATGAAATCAGTGCCCAGGTACTCATGACATACATAAATAGCGTAGGAATTCCGATGACAAACCAAACCCAAATCTCACGGCGCGTTTTCCAAAGCCAGACAGTGACGCCTAATAGCGTCAACGCAGCGAGCAATTGATTGCTGGCACCAAACAAGTTCCAGAAAGTCTTCCAAATCGGAGGAAGCGGAGAGCCGACGGCGTCAACGCCCGGTTGCAGTAAAAAGAATAGTGGCGCCCCGGCGGTTAGTGCTGTACCTAACCACCGCCCACGCCAATTGTGCCAACCGGTCAATTCCTGAATGATGTAGCGGCCTAGTCGAGTACACACGTCCAACGTATCGTAAATAAACGTTGTGAAGGCCATGAGAGCGAATGAAACTCCGAGGTGTGGTGGTAGGTGCAATGCTTCGAGAAACCGACCGATACCCAAGGCATAAATCAGATTTGGCTGAGGATTGCGTATTGCCTCTGACTCGCGCGCTAAAACCATTACGCAACAGAGCGACACAATGGCCACCATCGCTTCGAGTAACATCGCGCCGTAACCAATCACCTTCGCATCCGTTTCTTTCGCTAGTTGTTTCGACGTCGTTCCAGAACAGATCAACGAATGAAATCCGCTGCAGGCGCCGCATGCAATCGTGATGAATAGCATCGGAAACAAGTTTTGACCCGATGCGCTTACAAACCCGGTGAATGCGGGGTACTTAATGGGCTCTCCACCGATCAACAGCCCCAACGCTCCACCTGCCAAAGCGATGTATAGGAAGTACCCGCCAAGATGACCTCTTGGTTGTAACAATAACCAAACCGGCACGACGGCTGCTACCAAGCAATAGACAAGCAGCATCACATCCCACACACGTCGAGCGTTGTCCCTTAAAACTGCTTGAGCCGCTACGCTTGCGTGGCTGGTGGGTGTGGTAAAAAACGACTCCAACTGAAACGGAACTAGTTGTCCAGCCCAAACCGCTACCCCTACCAAGGGCAAAAAAATCACCGTCGCCCAACCGACTGTGAGTTTTGTATAGCGCAACAGTAAACCCATTACGATAGGGAGGACGAGGTACATCAGTGAAGATGTCGCAATACCGCCACCCGTCACAACGTCCCCGTTTTCGAGGACCTGCTGCCCAAGAAAAGCCGTCGCCGTTAAGTCCGTAAAGGCAACGATAATATAAACTAATGCGATCCAAACAAAGGTTAGAAACAAGATGTATGATCTCCGCGACATGTGATCGCGCACTACTTCAGAGATCGTTCTCGCCTTGTGCCGGATCGATGCGGTGAGCGCCACCATGTCATGCACGCCACCGATAAAAATCGATCCGATCAAAATCCATAACAACGCGGGCCCCCAACCGAAAGCTACGCCAGCTAGAATCGGTCCGACGATTGGGCCCGCTGCTGCGATCGCCGAAAAGTGCTGACTAAGCAAGAATTTGGGTTCGATGGGTTCGAAGTCCAGCCCATCACTCATCTCCGTTGCGGGAGTTGACCGATTCGGATCAAGCTTGAGCAACCGTCCCAGCAAACGGCCATAGGTAAGGTACGCAATCGCCAGAACGATTGCTGAAGTCAGAATGAGGGCAACGAGGTTCATAGGGCATTGGCTGCGTTGGCGTTTCCAAGAGTCGTTAGCCAAACTTTAACCGTTATAAACCGGCAAGCCAACCGCTCGACCGGTGGATTCATTTTACAGCTTTTAGATCAAAGCCAGCTGATTCCAGCGTTAAAGAGCAGTCCTATTTACTTTTTAGATTTCAGATAAGAACGTATTCAAAAGCATGACTCGCTTTGGCGCATGCCGCGGTTCTGTTCGGTTTTCCGTTGAGTCTAATCGGAGAACAGGCAAGTTCGCTAACGAAGCCCTTTCAAAGAATCACTGAGTCGCTAGCCCTCTTGGCTTCGAACGTGACCGTTGGGCAGCGATCTGCCAACGCGAGTAACCGTGGATAAGACAAGACCGCTACTACAATTGTTCCGGCCCAGCTGGGGCGCTGAATTCCTGCTGGGGTGACCCGCAGGGCGCTATAGTTCTCGCTCAGTTTTTCAACGCAGTTGAACGGTACAGCTCGACTCGATTGCACCCCAACCCAACACCATACTAAACGCTTCAATGGTTCCAACCACCTAGACGCATCTGCCAGGCCTTCGCATCCAGTTTACAGCGGCGTAGCTCGGACGATGCCGCAAAAACAGAAGCTCCTCCCTTAGGCGTGCTCTGCGCCATGCGGGTCGGGTGCTTCCTCATGCTTATCCTCGGAAGTTGTTTCCGTTTTCGGAGTGTCCTCAAGTGTCCGATCGTCTCGTTGATCCTGTGTACCCTGAAATGCTTCTACCGTCTCGTTCAACATAAAGACTTCCACGCGAACATTGGACAATGAAGCGTTGTCGTTCGGAGCGCCAAGCGAAAGCGGTTCATATCCACTAGCTTGGCATAGCCTTAATCGACGTGGGTCAACTCCGAGTTCTCGCATAAAGTTCATCACCGCGAGCGAGCGACGATAGCATCCCTCCCAGTCACTGCCCGAATCGCCGGCAATGCTTTGCTCCCTTCCGCTGGAGTGAGCTCGAATTTCTATCTTGTAGGTCAGCCCCGAAATCCGAGGCAACAAATCGCGAAGCTTTTGTTTCCCATCGTCGTTCAGCTCATAAATGCCCTCGGAGAAGGTCACAATTGTCCCCGTGGCGGTCCGGTCGGTCGCGCGAACCGTGGTTATCTTCGGCTTTTTCGACTCCAGTGACTCCGGCTGATCGTGCGGTTCAAGCATCGCGTTACTTCCCAGAAACTTCTTTCCAGGGTCAGTCTCGCCTGCTTTCGTCTCACGGATCGTCGGGTTTCGCGTGTCATTGGAATTCATGCGAGTCTTCGCCCATGGATCTCTAAAGTAGCTTCCCATCGCTTCTTTAGTCGCTGGCTTTTGACTCGTCAGCCACATCACCATGAAAAAGGCCATCATTGCAGTGACGAAGTCCGCATAGGCGACTTTCCATGCACCGCCTCCTTTACCTGCCATGATCTCTATCCTTTATTTTATAGATCTCTTCGCAATAGACGCCTAATCGCTATAACCGTCGACTTCTTTGAACAGTTTTTCGAGTTCATCACCCGATGGCCGGCAATCCGATGGCAAGCCTCGGCGCGCAGAATCTACAGCGATCTTAGGAGGAAGCTTCGAAAGAAATCCATTGATCGTGGTCGCAATCGCTCGAAGGAAGTTTGTCTCGGCAGCACCCATCGTCTCAAGCTTGACAACCAGTGGCGCCAAGAACCCGTACGAAAGCAAAATACCAAGGAACGTACCAACGAGTGCAGCACCCACTTTCTCGCCAATCTCCTCCACCGGACCACTGATATGTTCCATCGTGACAACGATACCAAGAACTGCTGCCACAATTCCAAACCCTGGAAGGCCGTCCGCCGTTTTACCCAGCACATCGATTGGTTGATGATGCTCGCGTTCACCAGCCGCAATTTCTTGCTCGAGCAAGATTTCCAACTGTTCACTCGTTACAGATCCATCAAGCATCGGCCGCAAGGCGCCGGCGATAAAGTCGCAAGCATGATGGTTGTTTGCGATCTTTGGATAACGCTTGAAAATAGAACTGTGGTGTGGCTCTGAAACGTGAGCCTCCAGTGCAAGTAGTCCATCCCGCCTCGCTTTATTCAGCAACTGGTAGAGCAGCTTGAATAGATCGATGTAGGCCGACTTACCGTAAGGGCTCCCTTTGAGCGATTGAATGATTCCTACGATCAATGCTTTCAAAGTACTAATCGGAGACATGATCACCATCGCACCCAAAGCGGCGCCACCGATGGTGACGATTTCTGAAGGGTGTATGAGTGCACCAACATGCCCACCGGCCATGGTGAATCCACCAAGGACCGAGCCAAGAACGATGATCATTCCAACAATAACGAGCATAGTTGTCTGACGAAAGACATCGACATCACGTTTTGCGTGATTGTGCCGATGCTCCATGTTTTATGGTAGGGAAGACTCTCAGTGCCTCGAAACTGTACAACTCGATCCATGTACCAGGCAAACTAACAAGTCAAAAACCACGCAATCGTTGAAGTTTTCCACCAGACTCAAAGCATATTGCCGATTGAATCGCTTATTCCGATTCGATCGGGCAGCGCCTATCCCGCGAGCCGTGATGCCGCAGATAGAAGGCGGATAGGGGGGAGAGAGTCTGATCGAAGTCTGATCGAAGTCTGATCGAAGTCTGATCTAAGTCTGATCTAAGTCTGATCTAAGTCTGATCTAAGGGTAAAAAAACCAAACAGCGGTCAGTGTTCCCGATAGCGCACACGCAATACTGATGGAAAGCGGTGGGCGAGACGCAGTACGAGTCTCTTGATTTCCTTGATAGAAACGATGCACAAGTGACAAGTAATAGATGGCGGCAATGGTTGCATTGATTGCCATGACAATCGCTACGACCTGAATATCTAAACGATCCGCTTTCACGCTGGTCAGAAACACTTGGAGTTTTGCCCAGAAGCCCGCGGTAAGTGGCAATCCTGTCAAACTCAACAAGCAGATCACGCCACCTATCGTTAGCCAAGGACTGCGGAAGTGGAGGCCATTAAAACACGCGAGTTCATCACTGCCTCCCGATGCTTGCTCAACGCTTGTCATCAATGCGAACATTCCCAGCGTCATCGCAGCGTAAACCATCAAGTAGTCAAAAACGATGGTCGGCGTGCTACCCATCGACAATAAAGCGGCAACGGCAATGAGTAGATAGCCCGAATGCGCCATGCTTGAATAGGCAAGCATTCTTCGCATTCGTGTTTGTACCAGCGCGGTGCAATTACCCAAGGTCATCGTCACTCCAGCGATTACAAGGAGCAGCGCAACTACCGTTTCGGCCATCGCTGACTGAAGTTGGGCGCCACCGAGCAACCGAACAATTCCCACAAAACCAGCAACTTTCGGCACGAACGACATGCTTGCAGCCATGTACGATGCCGAACCCGCAAATACATCCGGGGCGTAGAACTGAAAAGGCACTGCCGTGATTCGAAAACAAAGACCGCACAATGCCAAGCCAAGTGCGATCCTCACCAACGGCGTCGGTGTGTGTGATATTGCCTCTAAAATAGTGGGCAAGCAAGTACTGCCTGAAAGTCCATACAGATAGGATGCACCGAGCAGAAAAATGGCTGACGTGAACGCAGCCAACGTAAAGTACTTGAGCGTCGCTTCACGGCCCCAATTGTCGTTCCGGCTCATGCTAAGCAGCACTGTGGTGGGGATACTTACCAATTCCAACCCCAAAAAAAGGCTTGTAAGGTCATTTGCCGCAGCTGCATACATCAAACCAGAAAGCATCAAGAGCATGACCCCATAATGGTCCGCGGCACGCCCGGATCGGATTTGATCCCACCCGAGTAATGTAAGAAACACGCCGCCTAAAATGGCAAGTTTTGCACCGCTAAGGGTTACCGAATCGGAAACGAACAACGCACCTGGGCTGGCTTCGTGCGATGTACTGATGGCCATGCAGCCTGTTGCCAGAGCAAGCACCGCTAAGGTGCCTATGCCGTAAAAGGTCCTTTCCAGGCGGGTATTTGAAAACGCCCGTAGCAGGCCTAATGCAATGAAAAATACACCAGCCAATAACAATACGTTCGCGTGGTTAACAGCCCATAATTGTTGCAGTATGGATTCCTTATCAATCATGATTTCCCCCTACTGAGCTGATCGTCAAAGAGCTGCGTTCAGCAACGCTACTGACTTGTCCAAGTTGTCGTGCATCGCGCGCGATAACGTTGATCGCTGCCTGTGGGTAAATGCCAATCACTAAGCAAAGTACGGAAAAGAACCCGAAAACACCTTTCTCAAACACACCAATATCACCTTTCGATTTGGAACGCGCCGATTCATTATGTCGATCCAAGACTTCCTCCCCGAATAGCAAGTTTTGAATGAGACGAAATGAATACCAAGCCCCCAGCACGATTCCTAATGCGCCCAAAGCGGCTACGAGCGGCTGCCTCGCAATCATCGCTGTCAGTGTCAAGGTTTCGCCTACAAAATTATTAAGGCCCGGGGCTCCAGCTCCCGCGACCAAGAAGAAGATCATAAACGCGGATAATTTAGGATAGAGGGTCGCTAGCCCCCGGCTTCCATGATTCAACTCTGACGTGCCGCGGCGGGAAATAATACATGACGCCGCAAGGAACGCGGCCGCGGTTGTAATTCCGTGGTTAAACATCTGCAACAAACCGCCGCTAATTCCCTCTTCATTGAGGGCGAATAGTCCCATCGTTACAAAGCCAACGTGAGACAAACTGCTGTATGCCAGCAAGCGACGCAGGTCGGTCTGGGCAAGGGCCATCAACGCACCGACAACGATGGCAATCGCACCCAGCGTACCAAGAACTGTAGGGCCATACTTTTCGCAAGCCAACGGCACCATGGGCAACGCCAATCGAACGAATCCGAACAAGCCCAACTTCAAGACAACCGCAGCAAGGAATGCACCCGCGGTTGCGTGGCACGATCCATAAGTTTTTGGAATCCAAGTATGAAACGGTATCAGCGCCATCTTGATACCTAAACCCAGTACCAAGAATGAAAGAATCCATGTCTGATCACGCAGAAGACTAAAATCGGAGGCAGATGCAGCAGCTCGCTTTGACAGTTCTGGAAGACTGGCCGTCCACTCATTTTGATTCGTATAAAGGCCTGCGATTCCTAAGATCCCCAAGATCATGGGGATACTTCCGGCAAGCGTGTAAAGTACAAAGCGTTTAGCCGCGAGGTCGGCACCTTTGTCGCCCCAAAAAGCAATTAAAGCAAACAGTGGAATCAGAGCGAGTTCAAAGCCAATGTAGAAAAGTATCAAGTCCATGGACGTGAACACAAGCATCAGACCGGATACCGCGAAAAGTGTCCAAGCCCCAAAGTCACTTCGATCATGCGTTACTGTCGAACGAGCAACCACAAGCACAGACAAAGTGACAATCGCCGTGAGAACAACCATTGATAAACCAATTCCGTCCAAACCCAGACTCAACTGCCAACCGGAGGGAGCAGTCGCGATTACGGAAGGCAAACGCAAGGAAAGCCATGATGGCGCAAACTCCAAACGAGGAACAATGACGGCGCCGCTCTCAACGTCCCCCGTGCCCCAACCGACAGCGACGTAGCCGAGAATACTCAGCATGAGCAAAACAGAAGCGGTAATCAGACCGATCGCTTCTCCAACGGCATCCGTAAGGCAGCAGCGCCGCGCGAGGAGGAGCCCGATGCCGACGGCAAGTGGCATCAATACGATAGTGGGAAGTATCATGCTCAACATCAAAAACCCTCTCCAAAGAGCACGATGACCAGTAATGCTACTAATCCAAATGCCATCCAACCTGCGTAGTTCGAAACAACACCGGATTGTAATTTTCTAAAAATGTCACCTAAGCGGTCTGGTAATCGAGACACGCGTTTCCAAAATCCGTCGAGCACAAGCACGTCGAATGCAGCTAACAAACTTGCAAACCATTCAACCGGCTTGATGAAACAAAACGAGTAGGCTTCGTCGATGTAAAAGCGGTTTTCGCCAAATCGTGCAAATCCCCTACCCGTAGCCCCAAACCACAAGTTCTTCGAAGCAGGGCGGGTCGTGATCCATGCGACTATAAAACCTGCACCACATAAAAAGGCGCTAAGCACCGGCACTGCCCATCCATGGGGAAGTTCTTCCATGGGCACGAGAAAAGGGATTTTCTGAAGGTAGCGAGACATAATCCCCGTGGGTGCCAACACGATGCCAAGAAACAAGCTACCCGTTGCCAAAATGACCATCGGCCCAATCATTCCTAAGGGCATTTCATGTGCGTGTGAGCCGGCCGACTTGGGAATCACTTCTTTGCCGTAGAAGGTTCTAAAAAATGCTCGAAACGTATAGAGCGAGGTGATCGCGGCCGTCGCATAGCCAATCAGGAGCAACACGGTGAAAGAGCCGCCATAGACGTCGTTCGATGACATTAGTGACAACAATGAGAGAATTCCGTCTTTGCTCCAAAAACCAGATAGCAGGGGCACGCCGGAAAGCGCCGCGGCACCAATAGCGAACAGGATATGCGTAGTTGGTAACACGCGACGGAGTCCACCGAGTTTGCGCATGTCGATTTCGTCGCCCATGGCATGCATAACGTTACCAGCACTCAGGAACAACAAAGCCTTGAAAAATGCGTGCGTGGCTACGTGGAATAGTGCTGCCATAACAGCCGCACTCATCAGGTTCGAACTGGCACCACAACTGACTGCCATGAACATGTAACCTAATTGACTGACTGTTGAGTACGCGAGAACTCGTTTCAAATCGTGCTGGAACAATGCAATGACTGCAGCAAGCAGTGAGGTAATCCCACCTATCCAACCAGCAATCACTAGGACGTCAGGCAGCAAAACCAGCAGAGGTGACATTCGGCAAAGCAAAAACACTCCAGCGGTCACCATCGTGGCCGCGTGAATCAACGCACTAACGGGCGTTGGACCTTCCATAGCGTCCGGCAACCAGACATGGAGCGGGAACTGTGCTGACTTACCGACAGCACCCAATAGCATCAGCGCCCCAATCAAGGCTAACATGTTTGGATTCTGTGCCGCAATCAATTCGACTGAATTAAAGATCACGACGTAATCGAGTCGGCTAAAGGTTCCTTGAGTCGGGGAGGCTACGTTACCCACCTGCAACCACAAAAGCAGGATGCCCAGCAGAAAGCCACAGTCAGCAATTCGATTGACGAGAAATGCCTTTGTCGCTGCCTTCGCCGCAGCGGGGCGCTTGTACCAGAAACCAATCAACAAATAACTGCAAAGGCCAACACCTTCCCAAAAGGCATATAGAACAAAAAGGTTATCTGCGAGAACCAACATCGACATCGACGCAACGAAGGCACTGAAGACCGCAAAAAAACGCGCATAACCCGGATCGTTATGCATGTAACCTCGAGCATAGAAAGCCACTAACGCAGAAACGCAAGTCACAACGGTTATCAGAATCAAACTGATCGCATCGAGTTGAATTGACAATGCCACACGAACGCGTGCTACGTCCAACCAACTGAACCCGCCAAAAACACTCACACTTTCGTCCACGCTGACGCGATTGAGAAGCAAGAGTGATGCCGCGGCAGCGATCGTCAAAGCGCACCAAGCCGGTAAATGCGCGTAATTCCTCCCCGTTTTCGTCACTGCCATGACGGTACAGATTAACGCCGCAATAAGCGGCGAGATCGGGATAAGCCAAGCGACGTAATAGTCCATGAGTAACTGATCTGTCGAGTAAATCGAGTTTAAGCCAGCCCGGCAGGCTCCTGCCGGGAATCTACTTCTACGGGGAAAGAAAGCGGATCATGGCCTGCTGGCGTAAGCTTAGGCAGGTCACCATAGGAGTTCTCCGTTTGATGATCACTGTCATCGCTCGGGATCATCGTGATCGCGTCCGTTCGCTTCGATGGTGAATCGTTTTCGCGCAGTCGCTGCCAAACGTTGATGTCGAGCGAACCTCGGCTTCGATACAGCGAAACGATCATCGCCAGAGCGAGAGCTGCCTCACATGCTGCCACCGTCAGAATTAGAATGGCAAACGTCTGGCCACCTAGATTGCCGTGAAGTTTTCCGAAGGCGATGAAATTCAAGGAGACTCCGAAAAGCATCAGCTCCAATGAGAGGAACATCAGGATTAAATTGCGACGTGATAAAAATCCGAGCAAGCCACACCCGAAGATGATCGCGCCTATAAACAAGTAAAGATTTGTCATGGTTGGTTGCTCGCGGTTTCCGGTTCAGGGACCGAATCATCACGGGCGATGTGAATTGCACCTACGGTCGCAACCAGCAAGATAGCTCCCGCCAATTCAATCGCCCACAGATACTGCGTATACATCACCCGGCCTAGATCACTCACCTTTGGCACCTCAGGTGATTCAGGCGTAGAATTGACCTCGCCCGTTGAAATGCCTATCCCCGACGAAGAAACAATATCCGTAGGTCTTGAATCGCGGGATATGCCGTATATCAGGATTGCTATTAGCGATGCAGCAGCAAGTGCAGAACTAATGGGATTGGATTTCTTCTTATCATAAATTTGTAGCGTTGAGCGCTGAGCGAACATCAACGTAAACAAAAAGATGATGATGGTCGCGCCTGCGTAGACAATGACTGTCGCAACAGCCGCGTAGGGCGCATCCAGCAGAAGAAACAGGCCCGCACCGGATAACACGTTGACGGCGAAGCTTAACGCCGCGTGCACAGGTTCCCGGCACAGAATAAAACCCAACGCGCCACAAATCGCGATGGAGGAAAACACCACCGCCAAAGCGAGGTTGATATTATCCATGGGCATCACCTCCGGCCAATTTTTTTGGAGTAGGAGGCGCGCTGCCAACTTCTGAAGCGGGACCCAAGGTTCCACGGTGTGTTCGAACCGGGTCTTGACCAGAATCGACGGTCTCGTCGAAAACGCTCAAAAGTTTTGCTTTATCAAAAAGCATTTGTTCACGACTGAGACCGGTCAGGTCATAAATGCTCGTCAACTCGATCGCGTCAACGGGACAGGCCTCTTCACACATGCCACAGTAAATGCAACGCAATTCGTCAATCACGAACGTTGCGGGATACTTGTCACGATCCTTCCATTCGGGATCGTTCTTGTCCGTAGCCGTCGCCTCAATCTTAATGCAATCCGCTGGACAAGCGGTTTGGCAGAGAAAACATGCGACACATTTTACACGCCCTTTGTCATCGCGATTCAAGCGATGGACGCCGCGATAATTCAACGGAATGGTAGGTTTGACTTCAGGGTATTGGCGAGTAGTCGCCTTCCCTGTGACCATGTGCTTAACGGTCGTCGCGATTCCTTCGGCTATCGCCGGAAGGTAGAGCGCCTCCATGATGCCAATCTGAGGGGGATCAGCCCATTTTACTTGCTTTTTTGGCACCATTGACGATGACACGCTCGAGTCGTTTATTACTTTATCCATCGTATTTACTTCGCATCGGCCTTATCGCACTTGCACGGAGCTGACATTATCAGCGGAGATTTTGGAGACTACGGGCAATGCAAAGTTTCGCGTCGCTAGTTCCGCAGTTCGCCGCGTCAATTGCCTCGCATTGATCGTCGCCGCGAGCATCAGTAATCCGAGGGAATACGGTGCCAGTATCCAACGCGGCAAGTCGAGTGAAAGTACAACAATAACGCCGAGAAGATTGGCTAAGCCGAGGGGTATTAATGCGCCCCACGCCAAGTTCATCAATTGATCGAAGCGAAACCGTGGCAGCGTCCAACGGAGCTGCACGATGAACGCAAAGACCAGCGAAACCTTCGTGAGGAGGACCAACCAACGCAATAAATATCCGACGACGGATGAGTCGAGGGGACCTGTTAACCCAGGGAAGTGCCAACCGCCCAGAAACAAAAGCGCTGTTAGAAAGCACACTGCAACCACGTGGGTGTATTCGGCCAAAAAGAATAAAACGAATTTTATCCCGCTGTATTCAGTATGAAAACCGCCGACAAGTTCTTGTTCGCATTCGGGAAGGTCGAAAGGTAAGCGATTCGTCTCAGCCAAGGCTGCTGTGAAGAACATGATTGCCGCGAGTGGTTGCCACCAGATATTCCAATTCGCAATTCCGTCGCCCTGAGCCGCGACAATGCTTTCGATGTTAAGACTTCCCGTAGCCATGATCACTCCCAATAAAGATAGGCCAAGGGGAATTTCATAACTAATAAACTGAGCACAAGATCGAACCGCGCCATACAAGCTGTATTTGTTATTAGATGCCCAACCGCCGAGAATGATTCCATAAGCTGAAAGGCTGGAGATACCCATCACGAACAGAATGCCAATATCGACGCCCGGAGCGATGATGGCTCGAAAACCCTCACTAGGGATGGCGTTCGCGGGACCGAACGGAATGACTGCAAGCGAAAGCATCGCGCAAATCAATCCAATGGTAGGAGCAAAAAAGTAAACGGTCTTAAAAACATGATCAGGAACAACCTGCTCTTTAAGAAAGATTTTGATCCCATCGGCGACTGCTTGCAGCAAGCCGAATGGACCAACACGGTTGGGGCCAACGCGGTCTTGAATCCATGCGGCAACCTTGCGTTCAATAAACGTCAAGTACAAACCAAGAATCGGTACTACTGCGAGCACAATTCCGATCGCCACAATTAACGGCCAAAGTGTTTGCCAATTCCAAGTCATGGTGATCCGTGAACCAATTCAGGTTGTTTCAGGAAAATGCCGTTGCTGCCGAAATCACCTGTCTGAAATACTTCAAAAGCGGGGATTTCCTTAGCCATCTCGCGTCGAATCGACGCGGCGTTAAACAAGCCGTTACGCTGGGACAACTCGCTTAGAATTCGACCATCGGGGCGAGCATCTCCCGGTGTCCTCACGGAAGGACGAATCAACTGCGCCAGCCCTGCATGATTTACAAACGTGCCTTCACGCTCAGCGAAAGTTGCCGAGGAGAGAAGGATACTTGCCGCATTCGTCAGGGGGGACTGCATGAAATCCTGGACTATCAACCAATTCAACGATTTCGCAAATGGAAGCAGCGATTCGTCAAACCATGCATCCGGATAGCCACCGACGATATAGGCAGAAGTGTACTTTCCTTCCTTCAATCGCTCGGCCACGGTAGCGAAACTAATTACCTCGCCCTGAAAGTGATCAAGAACATGTTCGACGCCAATACGATTAGGGCACTTTTCAGCTCGAATGGTAAACCGAGTCTTCTCAAGCGATGGCGGCAAGCCCTTGTGGTCCTTAGGATAACGATCATCCTCACCAATCATCGGAACGGGACCAAGCGCGAGAGTCGCACGAGTGTTCAACGATTTGATGAACTTAGCAAGGATGAAGGCCTCCTCACAGGTCATCATGGGAGATAACACCCCAATAAATCCGTTGGCACCGTGTGCAAACGCCCCTCGAAGCGCGTCCCGCGTCGCTTTAAGAACAGTCGGCCATGGATCAATGAAAGTTAGCTGTGAACTGCGTCGCTGCGCTTCTGCATCAGCGGCTGCCGTCAACGTTATTCCCGTTGAATGGTTGGACCCATCGATAGCTGGCGCGATTGAACTGGCGACGGGCGCGGTTCCGATTCGAGGAACGGTCAACCGACGGTCGCTTTGAATGTATTTCCAACCAAATCGCCCATCGTCGCACATGAACGATCCCTGCGATTGAGGGTTCTCTCGCGGTCGTAAGCGATAAACGTTGTCGTCGTTTTGGTCGACAAGGATGCTGCAACCGGTGCTGCAGTTCACGCAGACTGAATCCTGACTCTTTAGCCACCACACCCGTTGTTTGTAGAGAAAGTCCTTGCTGCAAAGGGCCCCGACGGGACAAAGGTCTACGACGTTCCCGGAGAGTTTGTTATTACAAGGATTATCGGGGAAAACATCGATCTCTTCGAGACTTCCCCGGTTCGTGACATGAAGCTCTGCGGTCCCACTGATCTCACGCGTAAATCGCACACATCGCGTGCACATTACGCATCGATCGGTGAAAAGTACAATTTGGTCGCCTATATGGTACTTGTCGTCTCGCTGGACCTTCGGCTCGTTCAAGCGGCTGTGTGCGCGACCAAACTTGTGAGTGTAGTCCTGGAGGTAACATTCACCTGCCTGGTCACAAATCGAACAATCCAACGGATGATTGAGCAACAAATATTCAAGCGTTTGTGCCTGCGCATTTTTCACCTTGGGCGAATCGGTGACGACAACCGTTCCCGGTTTTGCGAGGGTTTGACATGCCGGCGTAAGTCGAGGCGCCATCAATATGGAGCCATCAGGCTTGCGTTGGCCAACTTCGACCAGACACATGCGACAACTTGCAACCACACTTAGGTCGTGATGCCAACAATAATGAGGCACTTCAACACCAGCGCGATGCGCGGCTTGAACCAAGTTTTCCTGGGGTCCAACCTCGACTTCAATATTGTTTACAAGAACGGTTTCCACCGCGAATTCTCCTGGGACGAACCCAATGCTTCGATTTGATTAATGGCTGCCGGCGAATTCTCGAACTTCCGTCCGTCGCCCGCTCTTGATGTATTCTTCAAATTCACTGCGGAATTTCGTTAATGCGTTCTTGATCGGCCAAGCGGCCCCGTCTGCAAGTCCACAGATAGTCGTGCCGGGCATCGTGCCGATTGTCTTTGAGATATCGGTCAATGTGTCGAGATCCTTCAGTGACCCACGTCCCTCCCGGATGCGCTGCAAAATTTTAGCTGACCATGCGGTGCCCTCACGGCACGGAGTGCATTGCCCGCATGACTCATGAGCAAAAAAGCGACAAGTGTTGTAAAGCACATCCACCATGCTCGTTTGATCATCGATCACGATCACCGCTGCGGTCCCAAGCCCTAGACATCCCGCTCGCCCTGGTCCCATGAAGTCGAGAGGTGTATCCAATTCCGTTGCGTCTAGGAAGCCCATGCTGATGCCACCTGGAACGACGGCTTTAGCTTGACGCCCCTTCCAAACCCCACCCGCGTGCTTATCAATCAGCTCGCGAGCCGTAATCCCCAATGGCAACTCCACAAGTCCTGGCTTATTTACATGCCCGCTGATGCAGTAGAGCTTTGGACCGTAGCTTCCACTATCGCGTGGATCATCAAGATTTTGTGCGACGCCGATTGATTTGAACCACTCCGGGCCGCGATCGAGAATCTGCGTAACGCAGGCCATCGTCTCGACGTTGTTCACAACCGTTGGACGACGAAAGGCTCCTTCGACCGCGGGAAAAGGAGGCTTGATTCGAGGCCACGCTCGTTTACCCTCCAAGCTTTCAATCAATCCAGTTTCCTCGCCGCAGATATACGCACACGCCCCGCGATGAAGATGGACGTCGAGACTGTATCCCGATCCAAGGATGTTTCTGCCGAGGAGACCGTTTGCATACATCTCGTCGATCGCCGCCTTCAGCGTGCGGTAGCAACGACCGTACTCGTATCGAAGATAGAAGTAAGCTGTCGTACTCCCCGTCGCATAACCTGAGATGACAATGCCCTCCAGTACCTGGTGCGGATCTTCTTCGATCAGAATTCGATTATTGAAAGTTCCGGGCTCGCTTTCATCGCCATTAATGCATAGGTAAATTGGCCCAACCACGTTCTTGGGCAGGAACATCCACTTCGCCCCCGTGTTGAAGCCGGCGCCGCCGCGACCCCGTAGACCAGAGTTGAGGACCGTTTCAATGACCTTGCTTGGCTCCATTGCCAATGCTTTGCGAAGGCCTTGGTAGCCACCGTCCGCTGTGTAACTGGCGAGCGACGTACCGTTCGGTTTGCCCAAACGTCGGAGCAGCACAGGTTCAAAGGCTTGACTCACGATCGGCCCTCCGCGATGGCAACCACTTCGTCGACAGAAACATTTAGTCGCAACTCGTCATCAATAAGTATGCAAGGTGCCCCATCGCATGCACCTAAACACTCCGCCAATTCAATGGTGGCTTCTCCGTCTTCGGTCGTTTCACCGGGCGAAACGTTGAGCTGTTCGCACACATCCGTCAACAATTCATCGCCTCCACGCAACATACAGGCGAGGCTACGACAAACCCAGATGCGACGCTTGCCGAGCGGATTCTTGTCATCTTTGAAGAACCCGTAAAAGGACAGCGTGTCTTGAATTTGGGCAGGTGATAACTCCAATAGCTCAGCTATTTCCGCGACAGCAGCTTGTGACACGCACCGCTGCTCCTCCTGAACAAGATGGAGCGCCGGAAGGGTCAGCGCCTGCTTATTGGGATAGTTCGCAAACTGACTTCGAATTCTTTGTTTCGTTTTTTCCGACAGCGCACTCATCGATCAAGCTCCGCCGCAATGATGTTCAAGCTTCCTAGCACTGCGACCACGTCGCTAAGCATGCAACCACGAATCAATTGAGGAAATAGGGCAAAGTGAACGAGAGACGGGGGACGGGTTCTCGCTCGGTAGGCGCGAAACGTTCCATCCGAGACGATGTAGAAACCGAGCTCCCCGTTTGGCGACTCGGTAGCTGCGTACAAGCTTTCTTTAGGCGGTTGCATCTGCCGGTTTGGCATGATCGCTTCGAAGTGATGAATTAGACCTTCGATGCTTGTGTAAACTTCCCGCTTTTGAGGAAGCATTTCTTTACCGCTTCCTTCGGCGAATATGGGGCCGCCTGGCAATTTTTGCAGTGCTTGGCCAATGATCTTGAGGCTTTCCTCAATCTCAAGCATTCGCACCTGGAAACGAGAAAAGCAATCGCCTGCTCTCGAACAAATGACATTGAAATCCAAATCTGCGTAAGCCAAATACGGTTCATCTGTTCGGAGGTCTCGAGTCACTCCGCTTGCTCGCGCGACCGGCCCAGTGGCACCACCACTGATAGCTTCCTCTCGACTAAGAATCCCCACACCCTGACAACGCTCGATGAAAATTCGGTTCTTCAGCACCAATCGGTTCACGTCTTTGAACACCGCGGGGAAGGTGCTGATAAAGTCCTTCAAGTTCGCGAGCCACTGGTCCGAAACGTCGAACAGAAGTCCACCGACCCGAGTGAAGCTGGTATGAAACCGTTGACCGGATGCCTGCTCGCACAATTCATAGATACGTTCACGTTCATTGAACGCATACATAAACGCAGAGATACCGCCTAAATCTAGAATACAGGCTCCGACGCATAGCAAATGATCATGGATTCGCATCAATTCAGCGAGAATGGTCCGAAGATAGGTACAGCGAGGCGTGAGCTCGATACCCAGCAGTTTTTCACACGCATGATGCCACGCGATTTCATTGGCAAGCGGCGAGATATAATTCATGCGGTCCACGATCGTGACGTACTGGTTGAAATCCAGTACCTCGCCGAGCTTCTCAAATCCGCTGTGCAAAAAACCAATGTCTGGTTCCGCATTCACGACCGTCTCACCGTCGAGCGTCAACACTAATCGAAGCGTCGTGTGGGTTGCAGGATGCTGTGGACCGAAGTTAAGCGTCCATAAACCTTCTCGCTGAGACGGATCGCTTGTCGGTTCGAGTATTTCGAGTGGCATGGGAGGCTAACTCTCGGACCGAGTAACGACTGGAAAATTATGGCGCTCGCCGCGGCCTTTGACTGGGTAATCTTTTCGCAACGGAAAAGACGCGAATTCTTCCGGAAGCAACAACCGCTTCGGGTTGGGATGGCCGTCGAACTTGATACCGAACATGTCGTAGACCTCTCTCTCCATCCAATCGGCAGAGGCCCACAACGTTGTCATTGTCGGAAGTACAGGCTCCGGATCATTGACGTGTGTCCGCACTTCCAGCCTCGAGCCCAATTCGGTGTCGAGAAGTTGATAGACGACTCGATATCGATCGATCGAATCAAAGTATTCCAACAGGTCAACGGCAGTCACATCCATCAACATATTCAGGCCTGCACCCCGCAATCGAGTCATCGTTGAAACCAGCGACGCTTCATCGATTACAAGTTGCAAAGTGTCACGAAACGTTGACCAAGAACGCGCCCCCGCAAGTCCGCTGAGCGCCGCTTCATACTTCAATTGTGATTCGGCGGAATTCATTAAAAACAGTCCGGATCGAGTCTTCAGGTGGATCGATCAAATAAACTGATCGACAAATCTTTAGTCAGTGTTTTGGGTCGTAAACAGGCAGGTTAAATGGCATCGGATTGCGATCACGAATTCGAATCAGCTCATCGCTATCGAATCTCGCCGGCCCTTCCGGAGTCATTCGCTCTGCAAACTCAGTGGCACGAAGCGTTCCCGTTTTTTGGATTTTGGATTGCAGTTCGATGATCGAAGCGATGAGTTGCTCAGGTCTTGGCGGACATCCAGGGACATAGATGTCAACGGGAATGAACCGGTCAACTCCTTGAACCACGGCATAGGTGTCGAACACGCCTCCGCTGCAGGCGCAGGCACCCATGGAGATGCACCACTTGGGTTCTGGCATTTGAAGCCAAATACGCTGCAGGACTGGAAGCATCTTCATCACCACTCGGCCGGCAACGATCATCAAGTCGCATTGCCGCGGCGAGAAACGCATCACCTCGCTACCGAACCGCGACAAGTCATGCTTGCTCGCAGACGTACTCATCAATTCAATACCGCAACATGCAGTGGCAAATGGCATTGGCCACAAACTATTGGCGCGGGACCAATTGGCCGCGGCGTCTAGCTGCGTCCAAAAAAGTCCGTTGCTAGCTGACTGCTTGCTACTCATGACTTGTTCCTGTCTGGTTGTATGGCTCGCCATTGAAACACACCTTTACGCCACGCGACCAGATAGGCGAGCGCCAGGGTGCCGACGAGTAGAATCATTACGCCCAACACGAGACCTCGAAAATCGGCCGGAATCCCATTTTCACCTTTGAACGCCACAGCATAGGGCACGACCAAAAGCAGCTCGACATCGAAGATTAAGAACAGGATTGCAATCAAATAAAACCGTACGTCTAGAGGCTTGCGAGCATCACCAATGGGATCCATACCGGATTCGTATGGCATATCTTTGACGATCGTTTTTTTCCGTGGCGCGACCACGTGGGGCACTAGCAGGCTGAACCCAGCAAACCCGAGCACCGCAACCAGGTAAATGAAAATAGGAATATATTCAATCATTTAGTAACCACTTTGTGAAACTTTTCACAATCCTGATTCTGCACCGTTCATTGAAATCAATCGGAAAAAGCAAAAACAGATGCCGTGGGAGACTCAATTTTGCGTTGCGACGTAACAGGCACTCCCTAGCGCACCCAACCAAGGTCATCACGTATTAAAACGACAGCTTTTCGAGTGCAACGTCTTCGGAAACGATGACGAAAATGGGCAAAATCCCATGAGCAAATTTAACCAGTTACTTTGCGTGAATCGATCCACCGCGTCAACGCGGTACTTAAACTGCATCCCACGAACTTCATCTGAAAAACTGCGATTTCGCACTGCCAGTAACTCAACGCCACCGAGACATTGTCGACGGAGGCGCACGCTAATCTGCACTCATTTCTGCCCCCGGTTAGGCTTCTGCGCGTGTTCAAGAGGAAAATCAAGCTGAGCACGACCAACAGCAAGCACCACACCACGTGAGAAGTACCCCGTTTCACATCAATCCTTAAAAGTGATTTGCAAGCAGAGCGGGAGTAACCGAAGATGTTATTTTAATGAGCCGATTTTGGATACTATGGTTTGAATGATTGCGTTGCAATTTTAATGTCAATTGCATTTAAGGGACGTGAAGACACGTCTTTGCCACATCGAAGGCGCGATTCTGGTACCTTCCGAGCTGAACGAAACTTTCTAAGTCCTGATCGGCATTCGCTCACACCGCCTGCAATCCCGACCCAACCTACCTCTTCTTTGCTGCTTATCACGCACTTGTGTCGCGTTTCGGTAGGAAGCCGAGTGCAAGGCAAACGAGCATCGAAATCCAGAACGTCCAAAACTCTGGCCGACTGAAGTCGTGGAAGTCGACAACGTGCGGGTGTTCCGCCGAGTTAAGCCCCCAGTCCGCGAGCAACTTCGCACCGATCACTGCCACAAGAAGGTACGCAGAGGTTTCGAAGCGAGGAAACTTTTCCAGCAGGCGTATAAAGATCGCCGCTGCGATTCGCATCAATACGATTCCCAAAATCCCCCCCGATATCACAACCCACAGCTTTGGGTGGGGGACACCTTCAGGGTGCCCCGCAGGTGGGCTGCCAACCAGCGCTATCGCGGCCAGGATAGAATCGACAGCAAAGGCAATATCCGTTAGCTCAATGACTCCGACGGTAATCCAAAAGTTCTTGCCTAGCTTTATGGTCCCCGTCGAAATGGGCAAGCGTTCTTCAATCTCGGTCAACTGTTGCGCCTCGGTCAACTCCTGCCCGCTCACAGCATCCCGGAGTTCTGGCTGCCCTTCCTCGCTAATCGATAGCCGCTCTTCGCCTTCCTCCTTGGATTGGAAGAATAGGTGTTTCACAGCGATGTAGAGCAAATACCCGCCGCCGATCAGCTTTACGATTCGCCATTCAAGCAGAAAACTTGCGGTCACAATCGCTAGAGAACGAAAGACGAAGGCACCGACAAGTCCATAGGTCAACGCATGCTTTTGCTGAGACTTCGGTAATCGTTTGGCCAGCAAGCCAAGCACGATCGCGTTATCGATCGACAGAATGCCTTCAAAGAAAACCAGCAATAGCACGACCAGCAAATCATGGGTGCCGAAGGTCTGACTCCAGAAACCCAACGACATATCAGCAATGAATGGAACGTCTAAAATCGTCATGCAAACACCGTTGGGAAACGGCCCCAACTCCCTGGGTCCAATGGCTAGGGGACGCATAGGCACCTCATCTATCAGTTCCTATGGTCGGGTCCGAGGATAGACCCTAAGTTCACGATCGTACGCCACCCTGAACACACCGGGCAGTACCCAAGGCGTTGGAGTTCGCAAAATGAACGCCGAAAATGTATTCCGCAGCGTAAACGCGGCAACATGTCGGACGCGTATGGTGAACGCCGCAATCTTTCAAAACAAGAATTTGATTGCTAAAAATCCAGCGATCATTAGTAGAAATAGTCCGATGGTGATGACCTCGAAATAACTTTCAAGCAATTTCTTTGCTTGATCACCAAAAAAGTAGATCGCCGTTGCGACCAGGAAAAAACGCAGGCTACGCCCGGCGACACTAGCCCAAATCAGGGTTGCAATAGAGATATCGAAAACCCCTGCGGCGACTGTGAAGACCTTAAAGGGAATCGGCGTAAAAGCGGCTCCGAAGATCGCTAGAAATGCGTTCTCTTCGTACATCTTTCTGACTTTGTCGAACGTTTCCGCTGAAAACCCAGGAACATACGTAAAGAAGAAGTCCGATACGCCTAGCCAGAACCAGTGTCCGATATACCAGCCCGCCACTCCGCCAGCGACCGACGCCACGGCGCTAACTCCTGCGTAGTAAAACGACCGGCGCGGTTTACTGATCGAAAGAGCAACCTGTAGGACATCCGGTGGAATAGGAAAGAAAGAACTCTCTGCAAACGAGATGACGGCAAGGGCGGGCGTGCCATAGGGCGTTTCGGCCCAATGAAGGACCCATCGATAAAGCCGCCGTACAACGTTCTCCTTTTTCACAATCTTTTCGCTGGACGGAGCATTCTCGCCAGGTGATGGATGAGACATGGACGGCCACTTTCCGAATATCTGTTGGAGGAGTTACATCGACTACCCAGTTTACACCGTCATGGCGCGACCATGCTTTGCTATTGGTGATATCACCGTAAGTCCCCGGGATTACGGCTGATGCAATACACCCATTCGTTAAAAACGAAAGGATCGCTGCACGATTGATTCGGCAAAACTTGCCTAGCGGTTGCAAGCAACCGCCTGATATCGTTTCAGTTGGTATTGATAAAGTTCTGCATGGACCGGTTTCCACACGTCGGTTACCATGACTTTGCTATCCTGCCGCAGCGATCTAATTGCGATCTCGACGACGATTTGCTGCTTGACTTCCAAACGTTTGCCCGATCCTCCGTAACTACGTTCCCTATGCCCGATTCATTCCTATCGCGCAACACCAGGTTCGGCATCTCTGGCGCTTTGCTAATTCTGGTGATCTTCTTCTTCTTTTTGCCGTCTGCATTTCGCGGTGCAAGATTGGCGATCGCTGGAAAGAAGAACAACATCAAAGATTGGTTGCCGAGTGATTTTCGGGAAACCGTCGAATTGGAGTGGTTCGCGAAGTACTTCGTTGGTGAAAGTTTTGTGATTGCGACTTGGGACGGCTGCACCGCAAACGACCAAAGGCTAAGCCTGCTTGCGACCAAACTCAAAAAGGAGTCTGCAGAACGCGATCTTACGAATGCTCATGCGGACGTGAAGCGAGCGAGGGACATTGGTGAGCGGTTGAAGCTCTTTATTGAGCCAGCGGAAACTACAAACTGGGGAGGACTCAACGAAAAGTGGTTTTCTTCGGCAAGCGGACAATATTATTACATTACTCCCGAGGGGCATCTCTATCGTTGGGGAGCCGAACGCAACGTTGTTAGCGGTTTCACTCAAGCGTTCGAAAAACTTCTCGGAACTTTTGAGCTCCAAGGCCAATTCATTACTGCGCTTGGAGAGCCAACGAAAACTAAATCCGCAAACCTTTTCTATAACGATCCGACGCTACTTGCCGCTTCACTTTTCCAGAGTGTCCAAACGGGGACGGATCTAGTGAATGAACTGTCTAAGGAAGGCGGTCCCCTGTGGCCAATCGATTTGACTGACGTGAATCAGCGTGCCAATATCGCTAAAGAGCTGGCTATTGAGCGCCTCACTGGGACACTTTTTGCACCTGCAGTTGCTGAGGACTTTGAATGGACTCCCAAAGCCGTCCGCGATCACCTGCCGTCGAATTCGGGGGACGACCTGACCGCGGATTTCGATGATCGCGTTCGATCTACCGTTAAGGCGATTGAGACTCGCTTAGCGAGCGATTCGACTTCGTTGAAGCATGCGACAACCGAACAGCGCAATGCAGCATGGGCGGAAATATGCAAGGCAGTTGGAATCCCAGTTCCACCTCGCCAAACTTGTGTATTTGTGACACTCACTCCGTTTGGAAAAGAGCACCTCGCAAGAGCCATTGGTCGTGGAGTTTTAGGCGCTCCGCGCGGTCGCTTGCTGATCCTCGCGGATCAATCGGGCGTAGCTGCAGCGCCGCCACCTTCCATGGCACCGCCGCCATTTGATCATCCAGAGAATCAGGTTTCGGACCCGAGTGGTCGCTCAATGCTTCGAATCGGTGGGCCGCCGGTCGACAATGTTGCGATCGATGAAGAAGGCACGATAACGCTTATTCGATTGGTTGGTTACAGCGGTCTTGTCGGCATCGCCTTGTCTTACCTTTGCTTTCGAAGCGTCAAGCTAACGATCATGATCTTTATGGTCGGCCTCACTTCAGCAGTCTTGGGGTTGGCGATTACCTACTGGATGGGAGGCCATGTCGACGCCATTTTGATGACGATGCCCTCCATGGTTTACATTTCGGGACTATCGGGCGCCATTCATATCGTCAACTACTGCCGCGACGAAGCGAAAGAGCGTGGACCAGAAGGTGCGATTATGCGAGCCGTCAAGCACGCGTTCGCCCCAGCTTTCCTTTGCTCCTTCACAACGGCGCTTGGGCTTTGGTCGCTGTGCGCTAGCAACCTTGTTCCGATTCGCAATTTCGGCCTCTACACCGGAATTGCCGTGATGACCATGCTGCTAATTCTGTTCACCTATATGCCGGCCGCACTCACGGTATTCCCACCCAATTTTTTAACACGGTCGACAAACCCCAGTCGCAAAGTCGGTGCAAAACTCACGAGCGGTCATGCGGAGGCAAGCGCCATGACGGAATCAAACTGGGTATCGGAACTGTGGGCTGCCATTGGACGATGGATCACAGGGCATCATGCGTTCGTTTCCATCTCGTGCTTCGTGATTTTTCTGGTCAGCTTTGCAGGACTTTTTCGAATCAACACGACTGTGCAGTTACTCCAACTCTTCGATCGCGAGTCGCGAATCATCACCGATTATGGCTACCTCGAAAAGAATTTTGGAAAGCTTGTACCAATGGAAGTGGTAGTGCGTGTTCCGCCTGAGATGATGGCTGAAAATGCAGACGCACGCTCCAGCGAACAAAACGATGACCTAGTGAAACATGCACATCCGCTTACCGTTCTTGGGCGAGTGGAAGCGGTCGATCGAATTGATAAGGTAGCGCGACGCGCTCTCGGGGAAGGTGGTACAGGCGTTATTGGCAAAACAATGAGCGCCGTGACCTTTCTGCCCCCCATGCCGGAAGCCTCTAGCGGATACAACGTCGTTCGGTCGCGTTTTCAAAATGCACTGAAAGAATCTTTGCCTCGACTCAAAGAAACTGATTGTTTTCGAGTTGAGAAAGGCGGTCCACGTAATGGCAGCGAACTTTGGCGAATCAGTCTTCGCGTCGGTGCTTTGAGCAACGTTGACTATGGTCAATTCGTTGGCGATCTCCGCCTGGCGGTAACTCCGGTTCTTGATGCTTACCGGGCACGCGGCATGATTCTCGATGCGCTGAAAGTCAAAACTGGAGACGCAGATAAAGCAGCCAAATCAGCTTCGACACACATTCCACGCATTCTCGTCATTGGCCATCGTGAACCAAAAACTTTGGACACCGAAACACTGCTCGATAAACCCACCTCAGAAACCGTTGCTGACGCCAAATCGCTGATTCGAACAAACACTATTTATGCAGCAACGCTTGCCGAACTGTTGGGAAGTGAAAGAGTCAAACGCCCGATTTGGATTGACCTCGAATCTGCCGATGCGAAGGTTCGTCCTGGTGACGAAAAGTGGAACCAGCTAATTGCCGCGGTGGATTGCATTGTCCTCATCGATTCGCAAGCGGGCCTAGATGTCGCTGCGCTGGAAGCGAATGCCAAGCAGTTTGTCGACGTACGCCGTAGTAAAATGCCGATCGCGGAACCCACATTGGACGGCATCGTCCCCATTGATGCCAATGCTGGTCCGCTCGAAGCCGTCTACACGGGTATCGTGCCTGTCGTTTATAAGGCGCAGCGCACCTTGCTTGTCAGTCTTGTCGAATCGACCATCATGGCGTCGGTGTCGATCGCAGCCGTGATGGCGTTTTTAATGATCCCAGGCTACCTTCCATTCGCCCTGTTTCAGCCGGTACCGTTGTACTGCGGAACCATGGCAGGGATTGTCGCGATGCTGCCTAATATGTTCCCAATCGTGATCGTCTTCGGAGTGATGGGCCACGCTAATATACTTGTCGATATTGGCACCATGATGACCGCATCGGTCGCCCTCGGTATTGCAGTCGATGACACCATTCACTTCTTAAGCTGGTTTCGCCAGTACATCGACGCTGGTATGTCGCGCGTTGAAGCAGTCATTGAGACCTATCGTCGCGTCGGCCCAGCCATGATGCAAACTGCCTTCGTCGGTGGACTAGGTATGTTCGTGTTTGCTCTATCAACGTTTACTCCGACACAGCGTTTTGGAACCCTGATGCTCGTGCTTTTATTGACCGCACTTTTAGGGGACCTGATTCTGCTGCCGGCTCTTCTCGCAGGTCCGCTTGGTCGATGGTTCAGACCTCGTGGCCCCGTTCCCATCAAAAAAGGATGGTGGGCCACTAAGCCTGATTCAGGGACGGAGCAGATGGCCGTTTCGGTTGAACTTCCGACATCAAACGAAAACCCACAACTGGGGCAATCAGGCGAGGTACTTAACGCTCACGATGGTCAAGTAGGCCCCACCGCACCTAAGGGCTTTACACGAGGCAATTCCGATAAAAATCGTCGCAATACCATACAGTAACTTTACGAATCCACGCGACGACTGCGGAGTACGTGGCCAAGGTGCTCGCTAAGTCTAAATCCTCGCCGGGCCGAGGCTGACATTCAGGTGGTTCCAGAGGATTTGCTAACTTAGCACGTCCTCTTGACGCGATTCACCTCGCTCGCCAAGCGGTGTAGGTGCGACGTGCGAGATTTTCGCCCTACCACGGGCTCAGATGCCCACTTGCTACTCTCACGGCGTTCGGAAGGCCGACTAATTCGCAGGCCTCTGATCGCGTTGCGATTCGCTACTCGGCTCGATCCAAACCGAGCCTTGTGCCTCCAACGTCGCCATTGCGACGCTCCCTTTTCGACGCATTTCTATGCAGTGCTCTGCCTAGTATTTATGCTCGACAGCACTGTTCGGTAGTGGTACCACGATAAACGCTGCTGGAATCTTTAACAATTTCGTATCAAAACGTCACGAATTTTCCGAATAAAAACTGCCATCCAGTCAAAAGCTAGCAACATGCGTCAATTTGCCCACCCCGATGGTACGCGTAATGCATTTCCGATCGGCCAACTTGTTAGTGCGCAGAGATTAAGCAGGATTTAATCGCGCGGTGACAAGGCAGGCATCAAATCAGACTTTGCCCGACGGGTAAGGCACTTCATGGCGAGAAGCATTCGGGAGCAACTAAACAATGTTATGTCTTGGTAAGTTAAAGGTTAGGAATACACTTTTTTGCGTGATCTACCTGATCTCGCTTGCGGCACCGCCTCAAGCCGTTCAGGCCCAGGATCCGGTTGAAACTCCGGCAACGTCCACCCCCGTTGAGGTGGAGTCACCACCGGAAAATGCCGCTAACGTCGAATCTACACCAGCGGCGGCAGAAACTGCCCCGGCGGTGGCTACGCCAACTCCCCCAGCGCTTAATAACGGCGACCAAGCCTGGATGTTGATGAGTTGCTCGTTGGTACTCTTCATGACCCCTGGCCTGGCATTCTTTTATGGCGGGTTGGTTAGACGAAAAAATGTGCTCAGTGTTTTAATGCAATGCTTCTTTTGCATGTGCATCGTCACGGTGCTCTGGGTCGTCGTCGGCTTTAGCATGGCGTTTGGGAGCGACGTCGCCGGCGGGTTCGTGGGCAATCCGATGGACTACTTCATGCTGAAGGGTATCACCACAGCAGAGCCGTGGGAGCCGATGCCAGGTGTATGGTGGCCGATTAGCGAGCAGATTTTCATGATCTTCCAAGCTATGTTCGCGATCATCACGCCGGGCCTGATTGTTGGGGCATTTGCAGAGCGAATGAAGTTTAGCGCGTTCGTCGTTTTTCTTGCCGCATGGGTGCTGCTGGTGTATTGTCCCGTAGCGCACTGGGTTTGGTACGGATCGATGGGCATTGGAATCTTTGATCCTGTGGATGCGATTCCGATCGGAGCTCTCGACTTTGCTGGTGGCACAGTTGTGCATATCAATGCGGGCATTGCGGCGTTAGTTTGCTGTTTCGTTTTAGGCAAACGTGCCGACGTTCCACCAGGTGGTGTCGCTCCGCACAACCTTCCTTTCGCAGTTCTGGGTGCGGGAATGCTTTGGTTCGGGTGGTTCGGCTTTAACGCCGGAAGTGCCGGCGGCGCCACACCACAGGCGGTCCAAGCATTTGTAGTCACGCAGGTTGCAGCCGCGGTAGCCGGGCTTGTTTGGTCACTCATTGAGTGGCTCAAACACGGCAGACCGACGATGCTAGGAATGATTACCGGTGCTGTTGCTGGCCTTGTTGCCATCACGCCCGCCGCAGGGTTTGTTGAAGTTGGCCCCGCGTTGATCATTGGCTCCGTCGCGTCGGTCATCTGCTACTTCTTCGTTGCGGCGGTTAAGCCGATGGTTGGCTACGATGACGCTTTGGACGTGTTCGGCGTTCATGGAATCGGCGGAATCTGGGGTGCCATTGCAACGGGGATATTTGCATTGCCAGGGTTCGGAATTGGAAGACTGGGTGGCGCGGCCTATGGCAACATGCCGCAACTCATGATTCAATTCAAGGCAATCGGATTCACGGTTGTGTATAGCGTCGTTGTCACCTTCGCGATTCTTATGGTGATCAAAGTTGTCATTGGACTGCGAACGTCGGATGAAGGCGAGCGGCTTGGCCTCGATTTGACTGACCACGCAATCCCTGCATACAACGAGGTGTAGTCGGGTTTCTGAAACTATCCCAGGCAGGGTTCGGAGTGAATGCATTCCGGCTCCTGCTTGGCTGGTTGAGGAAGGTACCGCGAGGTTTGGGTGTCAAGCACATTGCACCTGCAGTCTTCTTAAATGCAAGCGATCGGTTTGGGCCCTTCGAGGTCCCGAATTATCTATGTTGCGAACGGGTCTTCTTTTTCAATCGCTTTAAACGTCGTGGGGACCGCGAGATAAAACTCTCCCGATATACCCCATGGCAATTCGCCTTTGGCAACCGCTCGCGACTGTGGTAGGCTCTATTGGATGAGGGGGGCTGCCGTTGGCCGATACCAAGGCTTAAATTGACGCTTTGATGATTGGACAAAGCGATGCCCCGTTCCAGCCAACCGGTAAGTGAACGGTCAGGTGGGCGCCTTTACTGCTGGTGCTACTTTTTACGGTCGCTGGCAGCATTGGAAGCCACTTTGGTTTTTCCGCCCGCGTTATCGCCAGTATCACTTTAGGTATCGAACAGGCAGCATGAGTATTTCCGGCAACGGTGCATCGTCGTCTCCCGTACAGGTTCCAAAAAGAAGACCCAATTGGGGTTCGGCCGGCGAGTTAGCGAAATACACTGCGGTCATTGCGATCGTTTTCTGCTGTATTAACGTATTGCGAAAGAAGCTCTCCCATTTTACCTGGTTAGATATATGGGATGGACTGGCGACGGTTCCTAGCCAGCAAATCTACCTCGCCGTATTCATCACCGCGGTCAATTTTGTCGTACTCACCGGCTATGACTGGATTGCGGTGACCTACCTTAGAAAGTCGCTTTCGATACGGCAAATCATGATTGGAGCCGTCATTGGATATGCTCTTAGTAATCTGCTGGGATGGATGTTGGGAGGCACCTCGGTACGGTACCGACTCTATACGCGATGGGGGTTCAACTTGGTGGAGGTGATCGCTTTCGTATCGATTTTGTCGGTGACATTTTGGCTAGGTATGTTTTTGCTTGCAGGGATCGCTTTTGTCATTTTGCCTGTGAATTTCCCCGAACAATACCGGGACCACCTGTACTTTTCACCTGCGGCTTATGGCTACTTTTTTCTCGGCTGTGTGACTGCCTATCTCTTGGCTACCATCTTCATTAGGCGACCAATACGCTTTGGAACTCAGTACTTTGGCTTTCCGCCATTTCGGCTTTCTGTGCTTCAGCTGACTGTCTCCGCAATTGACTTCATACTCGCTTCACTGGTGCTGTATGTCTTGCTTCCGCCCGGCACCTCCAACTACAGTACTGTCCTTGTTGCCTATCTGTCCGCGATGATTGTGACAGTCGTGCTCCATGTGCCCGGTGGATTTGGAGTGCTTGAGCTCATCGTCCTTGAACTTCTAGAAAAGAGCGACGGCTCCGACAACTCGGTGCCGCTTGCCATTACCTGCGGCTTGCTTCTGTTCAGGGTGATCTATCATTTTGTTCCTGGATTCCTCGCGACGGCGCTGTTTGTAAGCGAAGAGTGGCGATGGTTTCGTACACGCACCGGGGCTCAGGCAAACCCGAATCTACAAAACCAACCGACCTAACTGCGTTCCTAAGAACGACGTGGTTCCCGAAGCTTGCTGTGCCAGTAACCGTAGCCCGCATAGATGACTAGCCCTACAGTCAACCACAGGATGAGGCGAATCCAGTTTTCGCTCGGTAGAGACAGCATCAACGCGATGCAGAGAAGTATCCCAAGCAAAGGGAAAGCGGGAGAAAACGGACAGCGAAATGGCCGTTCGCGGTCCGGGTCAACGTAGCGGAGTATAAGTACCGAGGCGCAAACCAGGACAAATGCGAAAAGTGTCCCGATATTGGTCAGGTCCGCGAGAATATTGAGGGGTAGAAGACTAGCGGCGCCCGCCACGATAAACCCTGTCAATATCGTCGATTTAAAGGGCGTTCGCCAATGAGGATGGATGGCGCCAAAAAAATGAAATGGCAGTAATCCATCTCGCGCCATCGCTAAGAATATACGAGGCTGCCCCATCATCATCACCAGTAAAACCGACGTGATGCCGGCGATGGCTCCCACGGAAACGATGAACTGTGCCGAAGCAAATCCAACTTGCTCAAAGGCTGTTGCCACTGGGGCATTGATGTCTATTTGCCGGTAATCCACCATCCCAGTCAACACGGCGGCCACTGCGATATAGAGAATTGTACAAATGACGAGTGAGCCGATGATTCCTATTGGTAAGTCCCGCGATGGGTTTTTTGCTTCTTCGGCCTGAGTCGATACTGCGTCAAATCCCAGGTAAGCAAAAATAACACCCGCTGCGCCAGCCATCACTCCTTGGGCCGTGCCGCCTAAGATGGGAGTTCCAAAGAAGGTCATTCCGCCGTAGCCATAAGGCGCGAAGTCTCGCGTCCAGTTCTCCGGATTGACATAAAATGCCCCCGCGACAATCACGAACAGCACGACGCTGACCTTTATTGCCACCATGATGGCATTCGCAAAAGCACTTTCAGAAACACCTCGAACGAGGATGATTGTTACCAAAAGGGTGATGAGAACAGCGGGCAAATCGAAGTAATTTCCTGTGAAGTAAAATGCTCCGGGCTCCACAACCAATTTCGCTCCCGTTCCAAGCGTTTGTTCAACGGGCAACGCGGCCCCATTGTAGTCGAACGGAGCATTTGCAAATCGCTCCAGACTCCCCCCGGATTCGAACGGGTCGATACCGAGTTGTTGTAAAAGCTTTTGAGCGTACTTCGACCATCCCTGAGCGACCGCAGACGAGGACACCGCGTACTCAAGTATCAAGTCCCATCCGATAACCCAGGCCATGAATTCGCCCAGGGTTGCATAGGCATAGGTATAGGCCGACCCGGCAACAGGGGCCATCGAAGCAAACTCCGCATAACATAGCGCTGCAAAAACGCAGGCAAGCCCCGCCACGACGAACGAGAGCATGATAGCCGGACCCGCTTGGTTAGCCGCTGCCTTGCCAACCAGCACAAAAATCCCAGTGCCAATGATTGCTCCCACGCCCAGCGACGTCAGTGCGATTGGGCCAAGCGTACGCTTCAGACCGTGCCCCGTGCCTACGTCTCCGACCATGCTATCGAGAGACTTAGTCCGAAAAAACTGGTGTTTAGCCATCCTACGTATCTAACTTCGGGGTATCGTGCGTAGCAATTCGCGGATTCTAGTGACTGCAGGAAACGTTTGATAGCGGCATTCAACGATATGGTATAAATTCGCCTCGACATCAGGTCGATCGCTCTCCGAGCTAGCCTTCGTTGGTTTTTTGGATTGCGTTTGCTGGATTGGGAGGTCATCGCTGCCAAGCAGTCAGTACATCGGCGGATGCTTTCGAGGGACTTGGCCGATGTTACACTAGCAACCCTTATCGAAAACACTTGGGCGCCCACTTCATGGCTATTCACTTGAAAAATTCGCTAGATCGTGCCCGTGTAAAGGCTTACCTGCATCTGATGCCGGTAATCATGCTTTGCTACATCATCGCGTACGTTGATCGCAACAATGTCGCGATTGCCAAACTTACAATGTCCAAGGACTTACCTGCTTTCGATAACTCGGTAATCGGTTTTGGGGCAGGGATCTTTTTTCTGGGTTATTTCCTGCTTGAAATACCAGGAAGTCTCATCGTAGAGAAATGGAGCGCGAATAAATGGATTTGTAGAATCATGGTCACATGGGGCTTTCTGGCTGCTGCGACTGCATTTGTAACGACTCCGATGCAATTCTATTGCGTTCGATTCTGCCTAGGACTCGCCGAAGCAGGTTTCTTTCCCGGCGTTATTGTGTTTCTCACACACTGGTTTCCGGCACGGGATCGAGCGAGGGCAATATCGATATTTTTGATTGCATCTCCTTTTGCCATGATTGTCGGTCCGCTCATCTCAAGGATGATGATTCGTATCGGTACCTCCGAGATAATTGATGGTAGGGAGGTTATTTATCCGGCAGTAATGGGGCTGAATGGTTGGCAATGGATCTATATTTCCTGGGGTATACCTGCCGTCGTCCTAGGAATACTTGTGTTGTTCATACTTCCTGATCATCCGCGTTTCGCGTCGTGGTTGTCGAACGATGAGCGTGAGGCGCTCGAAGCGGAATTAGCTAAGGAGAAAGCAGCTCAACAACGTCACCATATTTCTTTTTCGAAAGCACTTCGAAATCCCAAGGTTCTACTTCTCGCTTTGGCTTACTTTGGCATTGTCACTGCCAACTATGGGATTGAAATTTTCTTACCGTCGATCCTTGAAAAATGGTATTCGCTTAAAATCGATCAAGTCGCTTTACTTGTTGTGTTACCCTCCATCCTAGTTGTCGCTGGGCAACTAGCCGTCGGTTGGAGCTCGGATCATTTTTCAGAGCGTCGTTGGCATGCTTCGCTTCCGGTCTTAATTGGCGTCGTTGCGTTGATCGTTGCGCCCTGGACCCAGGGCAATCTCTATCTGACAGTCGCATGCTTCATGGTTGCAGCTACCGGAATGAAAGCATACATGCCAGCATTTTGGGCACTACCCAGCCTTTTTCTAACTTCTACCGCTGCCGCCGGTAGTGTTGGATTGATTAACTCGGTGGGCAACCTCGGTGGTTTCCTAGGACCATGGGTGCTTGGGAGTGTGGAAGCGGCAACGGGGTCTTTCGAAAAAGGTCTTTACTTCCTTGCAACCACCAGTTTGATTTCCGCTGCAATCATCGCAAGTCTGAAGATTCGATCAACGTCAGAGACTCAATAGGCTCCGGTAGCCGGTTTATTTGCTCAACGCGCATCTTGAGAGAAGATGAGCGCCGAATAGGGGCCAACATTGACGTCACCTGAATGCGGTAAACCATCGTAGCCATCGTGCATAGCCTCAACATCGGACGAAAAGTTGGAGCCAAATGTCTTACTGTAGACTTGCGAGTCGCTGTTGAACCGGAGTTGCCAAACGCCTGCGGCCGGCAACCCAATACGATAGCCTGTCCAAGCACGATGTGAGAAGTTTGCGACCACCACCGTCTCATCGTTCGCGCCACCCTCGAACCATCGGCGAAAGGCAACGACCTTGTCCGTCTCGTTGACATGAAAGACCTCGACATTTTGTCCACTCAAGCCTCGCGTTGATCGCTTTCGATTTAATCGAAGCGCGATGAGATCCGCGTAGAGTCTCAGGATTCCACTATGTTCGTCCGCATTTTCCCAATCCAATTCCTCAGTATCCTGAAACCAGCCATCCTGCAGAAATTCCTGGCCTTGAAAGAGCATCGGAATGCCTGGCGCCGTCAAGGCGATGGCGACACCAAGCGTCGAGCGTTTTTTGGCATACCAGTCGTCAGGATTCTCCGCGTTGATCTCACTGGGCACACGCGCCTTTCCATTGGCAACTTCGTCGTGGGATTCGGTATAAATGACGCGCTGGAAAGCGTCGAGGTTGTAACGATGGTAAATCGCATTCACAACTTTCTGCATTGAACGGGAAGCGTCATCGGGTTGCGTGATGACATCGCGGATGGGGTGGACAAATCCAGCATCCCATTGAGTTCCAAAGCTCGCTCCACCCTCGGAATCCGACTTTGTAAGATATCCATTGTTTTGCAAGTCTTCGGCGATGGTGATCGCAGTTGGGAATGCGGTACGGATCTCTCGATTTATCCACTGCATCAGTCCCCAGCCCTCAGGGATATTCGTTTGAGAATTGCCACTGACTGAGTGGATGTAAAGCGTCATGTCGTAGCGAAGACCATCAACGTGGTAATCTTCCAGCCACATCATTGCATTGTCACGAATGAACGAACGCACCTCGCCCCGGCCATAGTCCGGTCGCGTATCACCCCACGGCGTTGCGCTACGGTGATCATTATAAAAATAAATCCCTCCCTTGTCGTTTTCAGACCAACCATCGAATCGCCACATGTCCAGGTCGGACGGCCCAAAATGGTTGTAGACAACGTCAAGAATGACGGCAAATCCACTTCGATGCGCCGCCTTTACAAACCGCTTGAAAGCGACGGGCCCTCCGTAAATACTCTCGATCGCGTAAACATGGGCCGGGTTGTAGCCCCAAGATAAGTCACCCGCAAATTCAGCGATCGGCATGATTTGAAGCGCGTTTACACCCAGCCTTTTTAAATGACCGAACTTCCTTTGCAGGGAGTCCAGATCGCCAACTTCTTCTTTATCGCGGAAAAACGTTCCCACATGCATCTCATAAATGACGAGTTCGTTCCAGGGTGGCATGCGGAACAAATCGTCACCCCAATCGAAATGCGGGTCATGAATGACCCCATTTCCCACCGAGTTGGTGACTTGGCGGACGCGAGGGTCGATCCGACTTAAAATTTGGTCGCCATTCTTGATTTCATACTTATATTCATCACCGGCACCCGCCCCGTCGACTTCGACGAACCAGTTTCCATGCTCTTCGCGTTCCATCATCCCTTTCGATGAATCCCAACCATTGAACGTTCCAACAACGCTAACCGCCTCGGCGTGGGGTGCCCAGACTCGAAACGCGACACCTCTTTGAGTATGGATCGGCCCCATACCTGCAGGCTTGTTACCTGATTTACGTTCCTGATGTAACTCTTTGTTTTGGAAGCTCGTTGTCATGGTTTGGACCTGCGATTTGCGTCGTCATTGAAAAATGTTTTCGGGCATCATTGCGATTCAATCAAACCGGCGAGCAGCGACGTGTACAATCCTTTCGACTCATTCACATTCATCTGCGTCACCCAATCCGCACGCTTAAAAACCTATCCGAAAACCGAAGGCCCCGCGGCTAGCGTTAAAGAGGTAAATGGTTTCGGATCGATTCTTAATCTAACTCCTCACAGCGCGTCTTTCGACCGGCAAGCGTCACAATTGGGTTTGTGAGCTGTAGATGTAGGCTTTTAGCAAGGCGTGGTCATTCATTGCTACGATCCGATGATTTCAGGAATCAATTTCCCCTCGACATTGGTTAGTCGCCGCTGGATCCCGTTGTGTTCAAAGCTCAGCTTTTCATAGTCAAGACCGAGCAGATGCAGAATTGTCGCATTGAAATGATAAAGCGGATGAATATTCTCGACAGCCTTCTGACCTAGTTCATCGGTTAAACCATGACTCACGCCTGGTTTCACACCAGCACCGGTCATCCAGCATGTGAACCCGTCCGGATTGTGATCGCGGCCTTTAGCACCTTTTTGAAAGAACGGCATGCGACCGAATTCAGTGCACCATACGACGAGCGTGTCTTTCAATAGCCCTCGCTGTTTGAGATCGCGAATCAACGCCGCTGCAGGTTGATCAAGAATCTCCGCGTGAACGTCATATTGTTCTTTCAAAGCGTTATGACCGTCCCAATTCAGCTTTCCACCACTGGCATAGGCTCCATTAAAAAGTTGCACCAAACGCACGCCGCGTTCAATGAGTCGGCGAGCAAGAATGCAATTTCTTGCGAAGGCTGCCTTGTCGCTGTTCTTAGTGTCATCAGCTCCATACATCTTCAGGATATGTTCAGGCTCTGTACTGAAGTCAGCAAGTTCGGGAACGCTAAGTTGCATTCGCGCGGATAATTCGTAACTCGCAATTCTCGCGGCGAGTTTGCTGTCGCCCGGATTGGCTTCCAAGTGACGGGCGTTGATTTGTCGGAGCAGAGCTTGTGCGGCTCGGTCGGCATCTCCGGATACACCTTTCGCAACCAAATGCCTAATAGGATCCTTGGAACTCAGCGTAGTTCCCTGAAAGGCGGCTGGCAAAAAACCGGGGCCCCAATTGTTCGAACCGTTCTGCGGAACCCCGCGCGGATCGGGAATCGCAACATACGATGGCAGATCTTCGTTCTCGCTTCCCAGTGCATAGGTGACCCACGACCCAAGACTGGGGAAGCCGTCTAATACGAACCC
>JANOBM010000253.1:0-2145 GCA_031411655.1 Planctomycetaceae bacterium | reverse complement strand
CGAAGGCGATAAAAAGTGGTGCATCCGAAGAACGAATCGCCAAGTCTCTTAACGTAGATTTGTCGCTCATTAAGCAAAAGCGTGACCTACTCGATGGAATCTGTGCCGAAGCGGTCCAGCTACTTCGTGATCGACGTACTTCCGCAGCAGCGATTCGCGAACTTCGGAAGGTTCATGCGATTCGGCAAATCGAGATCGCAGAGCTTATGATTGCCGCAGGAAACTTTTCTGTCGGATATATGAAATGCCTTGTCGGCGTTACACCACAAGCGCAACGTGCGGAAGGCTATCGAACCGTCGAAGCGGATGCGATGTCACCTGAAGACATCGCGAAGATAGACCATGAGTCGCAAGTTCTTGTACGTGAGTTGAAGGCAATCGAGGAATCACATGGCAAGAACGTTTTGAATCTGGTCATAGTAACGGGTTACCTGCGAAAATTATTGGACAATGCCCGAGTCGTGCGTTTTCTATCCAGCAACTACTTCGAAATCCTCAACGAATTTCAGACGATTGTTGAAGCCGGGGCAATTCCTGCGAACCCAATTCCAGAGCCGGATTGATTTTCAATTGTCCGCGTCATTGCCAGCCGCGTTCAATGCTTTTTGCCAACTGCCAAAGGTGCGGCGGATGGCAAGGGCGTGGTCTCGGTTTTCAAGACTGACTTCGGTGTAGACCAGAGTTTGGCTGGCGGCGTGGCGATGCTGAAGCCACAGGATCATCATCTCGCGATCGACGTGCCTGGGGCGGCGACGGGAGACGTTAGCGAGGTTGATGCCAGACGCCACGAGAGCGGCACGCCACCTATCGAAGTGCGTGATTGCGGCGTCGTAGAGCCCGCGGTCGCGACTTCGGTCGACACGGGCCCTAGGTCGTAGCCGGTGGTACACAAATGACGGAGTTGTTGTTTGACTTGGTCCCCCAACGTTGTCTCACGGTCCTATAAACAGAGGAAGCTTGACCAAACGGTTTCGCTGGCCAAGCAGGGCAAACGACTCACTAGTCCGCCCCGGTTAAAGCTACCAGCCGAAGTCCATACCCGGATCCGTGAACTGTTGGTTGCTGGTGGGATGTCTTACCGAAAAATCGCACGCGAAGTCGGCTGTGACCACCATGCCGTTTCGGAGGCCCATAAGCGAATGACAAAAGAAAACGCGGCGAAGTTCCTCGGAATCTCGAAAACGCGTCATCGTTCCGCTTAGCGGAACCGGAAAGTTCAAGTAGCGATCTGCTAGGCAAACTCTCCAAGCGAGCCATCGGCTGCCAAGCCGGTTGTCCTCGCTGGACCGTCCAAAACCTCACAACGGTCGTAATCAAACCATCGGCCTCATCGGCCAGATTGTACTGTGGTTCAGGAGCCGGTCGACGACCTAGTGGAAGTTGCCCACCTGCCTCGATATTGGCGAGCTTGGCGCAGAAGTCGGTTGCCCATTGCCAGAAAACTGAGTCGACGGTTGCATCTTCGACTGTTGGATGGTGTGCGACTTGTCTCGGAGAGTCGGGCATCACCAGTTCGAACAGTTTTTGTGTCACGGGCGTCGCGCCGAGATAAAACTCATAGGACAGCGTGGGCTCACGCTATCCTTCCCAAAACGCACGCTCCACTTCATTCTGCGGGCTTCCCATAATGAATGAACCAGGAGTCACTGGAATGAGGGGGGCACCGTGCGAGCTCGTCAATTCCGATTTCATTCGAGGTCTCGCAGAACTCAATGATCGTTAGAAAATTCAATTCCTCATTTCGTCCGATGATAGCCCACGCGAAGAGCCTACGCTCGGTGTTTTGCGGCCTTGATCAGAGCATCAACTTCCAAGGTGTGTTCGTGAGGCACGCGATTGCGTTGATACTTTTTCACGAGAACTTCTCGCAGCATTTCGAGCTCGTCGAGCGGAATATCTGGAAACTTGGTCCATTCCACATCCGATTTGAGTCGTGACCGGAGCTGCCATTTGCCGTCGTGTCGCGAGACGCAGACGAGACGGATCATGCCTTCGTCGGTGTTCTGACGCCATTCGTGTTTCTGCATGATTTTTGGAGCCGTGAGTTCTGCGAGTCTGAAGTCGTGGGATTTTGATGACGTGGACGCGGGAGTCTAGAAACAGACCCGGATCGAAAGTCCACCACTACCTTCCCAAGCGTTCGAC
>JANOBM010000252.1:0-4137 GCA_031411655.1 Planctomycetaceae bacterium | reverse complement strand
CCTTGCGAGCCGAATATCACAGTCTTCATCGTGTCAATCCGAACATCTCGTTCCGACGCTTTCCTGATGGTTGATTGAGGTGGTCTGGTCCAGAGTGGCATTCCTACTCCAACTATTCCGGCCAGCGGTCGTCCGGCCGTGATGCAATGCATAGATCGATTGTCCGTGATTATTGACACCGGTTTGCATCGACCGAATCAATGTGACTTCGTCAGCGATCGATCCAAGGTGAGGCAGAAGTTCGCTCAATTCCATGCCGCATTGTCCGTGGCGGTTCCATTTCCATGGTCCGTTCCACAGCTTGGCGCTCGATTCGGCCGCGTTGTCATACTGAATCTCGCCACTGAAATTCTGCATGTGTCGCTTTTCGAGTTCCGGCTTGCGGTCGAAAAGATCGAGATGCGATGGTCCGCCCTGCATGAACATCGAAATCATCGCGTTGGCCCGTGGGGAAAAATGCGGTGCCTTCGGTTTCAAGTCCCACGCGTCGGGTTCCAATTTTGGTTTGGGCGGAGTTGCTCCGCCTTCCTGCTGCATCAACCACATTAGTGCGAGCGAACCGATCCCATAGCTTTGCTGGCTAAGAAAGTGCCGACGCGATCCACGATTCATTGGAATGATCCTTGAGCAATAGGCATTTGGTTCAGTCCACGTAAAGAAATCGATTGGACGAGAAGATGGCCTGGCAGAGCATTGCGAGTGCTTGAACTTGGCTGGGTAGTGCTGTCCCCCGCGCGGCCGCTACCGCCGGATCCACCGCTGACGTATCGGCCGGCTGTTGATCGAAAAAGGCTTTCTGATTAGCCAGCCATTGCGAGGTGGATTCAATGGTCGCATCGGATGGCTCCTCTGCAAATGCCATCCTCCAGGCCAATCGAATTTGTGATTGGGGTTCATTGCCTGCGACGCGGATGAGTTGTTCTGCGAACCGTTCTGAATAAAGAATCGTGTACGAATTGTTCATCAGTAACAACGATTGCGGTGCGACTGTCGACGGACTGCGACGGTCGCAGTTGGGCGTCAGTGCCGGTGTATCGAACGACTCGAGCATTCCGAAAGGAAGTGAACGTCGAACCTGCAAGTAGATCGATCGCCGGTAAAGGTCAATGCTTTCCTGGTCCTTCGCGACCATGATTCCGTTGCCGTCCCGAATGGCCGTTCCAATCACCGCTGCACCGACGTCATCGGGATTGATCGGGATTGGCTCACCAAATTTGTTTCGCGACATCTTCCCGGTCATCTCGAGCATTGCATCGCGGATCGCTTCGGCTTCAAGGCGTCGGAGCGGCATGCGCCCCAGCAAACGATTTTCAGAATCGATCGCATCGTATTCCGGAGTTCGCACCGAAGATTGACGATAAGCCGATGAGGTGAGAATCATTCGATGCAGGGGCTTGAGGTACCAACCGCCGGCGATCCACTGGCTCGCCAACCAGTCAAGCAGCTCGGGATGAGAGGGCCTTTCGCCGAGCGCCCCAAAGTCTCCTGGCGTATTGGATAGGCCGCGACCAAAGTGATGCATCCAGATTCGATTGACGATCGCACGCGGCAACAAAGGGTGCGTGCCGTTGGTCCAAAGTTTCGCAATGGCCAAGCGACGACCGCTGGTGGGCAGTTGTGGATCATCGGATGGAATGGATACGCCATGGTCGAAAATACTCAAGTCAGCGGGCGGCATCAATTCCCGCGGCTGATTGAAATCGCCTCGCGAGAACAAGTGAGTCGGTGGCAAGTGACCTGGTGGTTCAGACAAACAAGCAACAAAGCTTTCCGGTGGCTTTTTCACCTTGATGTCGCCCTGCAGTTTCTCGTATCGCTTATTGAACTCTTCAATCTTCGCTGGCTCATAAAGCGTCGCGCTGCCTCGGTCGACGTTCAAACTGGGGAAAGCCTTGAATAGGGCTTTTTGTTCCTCGGTTCTTTTGTCGGCCGGTGTTGCACGGGTCTCAATCGCAAGCGGGCGTTGTTCTGCTGGCACTTTCTCCAGCACTCGATCAAAGATCGACTGCACGATCTCATCGAGTTCTTTAATTCGAACCACTTCGAGACCGGCGAGTTCGATATCGATTGCAGCCGCTTTTTCCTTGTCAGCAGTTTGCCAAAGGCTGATTAACTTTGCTGGCTTGTTTCGCCAACTCTTCCAATCCAGGGCGGGCTCGAAAACCGCGCGCAATCGGTAGTAGTCCGCTTGCGAGATCGGATCGTAGCGATGGTTGTGGCACTGGGCACAACCAACCGTCATGCCCAGCATCGAAGTCGAAACGATCTTGATGGTATCGGCGACCACGTCGTTGGTCGCAACATTCGCATCGACTCCCGCATCCCCAGTTCCATCAGGAGCCATGCGTAAATAACCCGTGGCAATCAGTTTGTCCGCATCCTCTGCTGAGAGATTCTCAAATGGCTGAGTGAGAAGCTCATCGCCTGCCAGTTGTTCAGTGACGAACTCGGTCCACGGCTTGTCTTGATTAAACGACTGAATCACGTAATCACGATAACGGTATGCCCATGGCCGAATCATATCGGCTTCGGTGTAGCCGTCGCTATCGGCGTATCCAGCAGCATCGAGCCAATGTCGCCCCCAGCGCTCGCCATACTCGGGACTTGCGAGCATTCGGTCGACCAACCGTTCATAGGCATCGATGCGTTTGTCCTGAATGAACTCAGTCACCCACTCTGCTTCGGGCGGTTGACCGAGAAGGTCGAAAGCCAATCGGCGAATCAAGGTCGCACGATCGGCCTGAGGGGAAAAACCTCGGCCGTGTTTTTCTAATTCAGCAAGTAAGTACAAATCGATTGAGTTGCTGGCTTCTTGCGATCGCTGAACCGTAGGTACCGGTGCAACTTGCAATGGTTGAAAAGACCAATGCATACGTTCTTCCTCGGTCCATGAAGCGGCATCTGACCCTTCAGCAGGTTCGGGACGCAGTGTCCGAGCACCTTGTTCGATCCAAAGCCGCACAGACTCTTTCTCAACGTCGGTCAAACCCTTCCCACTTGGCGGCATCTCGCCTGACTCCACGCGTTGCCAGAGAAGGCTTGATTCGACGTCACCCGGAGTCACCGCTGGCCCCGATTCGCCACCGGCAACCGAGGTACGCGCCCAACGCAAGTCGAGCATTCCCTTCAACTCGCCATCTTCACCATGACAATGCCAACAGTGAGCCTTCAGAATTCGCCGCACATCGGATTCAAAAAAACGATCCGAAGGCAAATGCACTGACTCTGCTGCGGCTACCAACGAGTTGATCGAAACGACGGTAACGATCAAATAAACGACGCAAGTCAACCATTTGCGAATTCGGTAGCGCTCACGCCTGCCTGAAAGATCGCAACGTAACGGCATAGGTAGGTCGTCCATCGAAGAATCTATGGAACAGGAGGGAGGCGGGACGGGATTTGCGAATGTTTCCATGGGGAAGCCTTCGCCAAGCCCTGGTTCAAAACAGGCGGCTCACCTCGATTTGAAGCGAATGCGGCGGCACAAAATCCACTACCCCACGGAACTCACCCCAAACCGAGGCCTTTAGCTTAACCTATTTAACAGTTCATTGCATTCCGGAAAGGTTACTTGTCGGCAAATTCCAGCCAACCGAAACGTTCTGGCGTGTGGAAACTCCCGCGGAGTGTCGGTGACATTGCGAGAAACGCTTGCTCGGATCGGTCATGTCGATAAAGGTTGATCTTCCATCGTGTTCCAGAAGATGGCTTTTGCTCGCTTAACGCGGTCAGCGGAATCCTTGCTTCAACTCGCCATACCCTGAGTGCTTCATCGACGACAACAGCAGACTCCGCACCCGCAGTCCATTCAAAGTCTTTGGCGGGAAGGTCTAATTTCAAGTCAAGCGACTCCCCAGTAGGAGACCATTCGAATTCAGTGTATCGGTTGACATGATCGGGTTCTGATCCGATGAACGCTTCGACTACATCGTAGTCCCAGAGGCCGAGTCGCTCTTGCTTCTGTGGTGGCAGCCAAGCACTAATCTTTTGATACGGGCACTCGTAGCCCAAATAGAGAAAATGGTCTGACCACAAGCTCTTAACCGGTGTACTCAAATCAGCTCTGGCGGAACGATCGCTCGACTGATATTCCAGCCGTAACGGCACCGCGGAGTTCCACTCCGCATCATTCAATTG
>JANOBM010000251.1:0-7291 GCA_031411655.1 Planctomycetaceae bacterium | reverse complement strand
GCTGAACTGGCGATCAATGCGAAAGATGTGAAATCGCTGGTTGAGTCCGTTTATTTGCGTTTCTTATCGCGATTACCATCGTCCCAGGAGTTAACTGATTGCGGTGAAAAGGTGCTCGCCGATGGTTTTGCCGAACGAGTTCTCTCTCCTGGCGAGGTGATTGCAGTTGAGCCACCGCCAAGGTTTGGACACGTCTCGTGGTCGAATCATCTGTCTGAGCAAGCGAACCGAATCAAGATCCAAATGGAACAGTTGGCACGCGAGGGTGATCCTTCAGATCCAAGATTACGTGCTGATTGGCGAATGCGGTTCGAGGATGTCGTGTGGGCGATCGTTAATTCGCCGGAGTTTGTATGGGTACCATAAATAGCACCAATCGAGACCGTATGATGACTCGTCCCAATCGCAACTCATCAATGAACCGACGGAATTTCTTTGCATCTAGCGCAGTAGGTTCCTGCATCGCAGGTTCAACCGTTGGCGCGGATGGGTTGCAGGGGGAAGGTGGCAACCGCGGTACAGCGGAGCACGTCATTTCCATATGGCTCGGCGGCGGAATGGGACAGATCGATACATTCGATCCGAAGCGGCGTGGGGACCCAAAAGCAAAGCTGCCCGGATCGTACTACGATTCGATCGACACTGCAGTGCCCGGTGTGCAGGTATGTGAACACCTGCCGCAGGTTGCTTCGATGATGGATCGTATCACCGTTGTGCGAAGCGTCCATCATGAAGTGATCGATGAACATGCCGCCGCCACGAACCGCATGCACACGGGGCGCGCCGTAACGGGTACGGTAGTCTATCCGTCGATTGGATCGGTGATCGCGAACCAGTTGGGTGCCGTTCAAGATGACGCGCCGCCGTACGTCGTGATTGGGTATCCCAACATCACTCGCGGTCCTGGCTTCCTCGGCGCGGCAAGCGGCTATCTCTATTTGACGGAGACGGGGCGCGGACCAGCGGGCCTATCGCGACCATATGGAATCGACGAATCTCGTCAATTGAGGCGTGAGACGCTGCTTGCCACCTTACGCTCATCGGCACAGGAACGATTTGCGAATGACAAACAAATGATGGATTACGATGCTGCGATTGAACAAACTCTCCGGCTCAGCGGTCCTGGATTCAATCGCGCATTTCAACTCGATGGGGAACCGCAAGATTTGCGAAATCGGTATGGTGGCGAATTCGGTCAACGCTGTCTCCTAGCAAGACGGCTAATCGAACGTGGCGTACGATTTATTGAAGTGTCCCACAATCTCAACTTTCTGAATGGTACCGGCTGGGACGTCCATAACGCCGGTATTGAAAAACAACATGAGTTAATTCGCGAGTTGGATTGCGCGATGGCGACTTTGATGCATGACCTCGAATCCAAATCGCTACTCGACAAGACGTTGATCGTGATCACTTCCGAATTCGGACGTCCTCCTGAATTCGATGGGGGCGGTGGGCGGGGACATCAGGGCAGCGCTTTCTCGTGTGTCCTTGCCGGCGGGGGCCTGAAGCATTGCGGCGCATTTGGCGAAACGGACGAATTGTCAAAAACCATCGTCAAGGACCCAGTAAGCGTTCCAGATTTCTTTGCGACGATTCATAAGGCGCTTGGGATCGATCCGTCAAAATACCTCTACGATGGAGATCGTCCGGTCCCAATCACCGACAACGGAACCGCCATTGCGTCGCTTTTTGCCTAAGACCACCGGTTGGACGAAATCGCATTCAGCGGCTATACTTCGTAAACGATGGTGAACCGGCGGGAGAGTTTTCGCATTGCTGCTAGACGGGATTGCGAGACGCCGAAGGCGCAAAGACGCCCTGAACCGCTCAGGCACAAAGAACCGCTGGAACAACAATCGTCTCTGGAGAGCGATTCAGTGACCTAATCAGTCACGATGGAATCCACCGAAGGGGAAAGGCTTATCGCCGAGATCTCTCAGGTAACCGGACAGAGGGGCAAACTAGATTGAGAACGGGATGCAAACGCACATCCCATTCCCGGTCGCTTGTGTCCTTCGCCCCTACCGTCTCCCAGGTTTTCGCCATGAACAATGCTCCGGCTTTGTCGCCATTTGTTTCGCGCCATATCGGTCCCCGCGACCTTGAAATCAAAGAGATGCTTGCCCAATTGGGGTATGCCTCGCTCGAGGACCTGACCCGGGCGGTGGTGCCTTCAAGCATCGCTGACGATTCAACGCTGGATCTGCCGCCGGGTGCTACCGAAGAGGAGGCGCTCGCAGAGTTGCGACAAATTGCATGTCAGAACAAAGTGATGCGCAGTTGCATCGGCCTTGGGTACTACGGCACTCTCACGCCCAAAGTCATTCAGAGGAATGTCTTTGAGAACCCTGCTTGGTACACTGCTTACACACCCTACCAGCCTGAGATTTCCCAAGGCCGCTTGGAGGTTTTGTTCAATTTCCAAACGATGGTCTGCGAATTGACTGGAATGGACATCGCCGGTGCTTCGTTGCTTGATGAAGGAACCGCAGCAGCAGAAGCGATGACCCTGTGCCACCGCAGTTCAAAGTCCTCGGCGAATCGATTCCTGGTCTCGTCGCTGTGTCACCCACAAACGATCGAACTGATTCGAACCCGTGCCACTCCCCTTGGTATCGAAGTGGTTTTGATTGATCAAAGATCGCCCGTATCCGATTGGTCAAGTGTTTTCGCGGTACTGATTCAGTGTCCCGCGACGGATGGCGCCATCGATAACCTTGATGCCCTTATACAAGATTCGCACCAGCATCAGGCAATGGTAGTGATGGCGACCGATTTGCTTGCGCTTACCATTCTGAAATCACCAGGAGAATTGGGAGCCGACGTAGCGGTGGGCAACACACAACGGTTCGGCGTCCCACTCGGTTTAGGCGGCCCCCATGCGGCATTCTTAGCAACGAAAGACGCCTACAAACGCACCCTTCCGGGCCGTTTGGTGGGGCAGTCGGTCGATTCGCACGGTAACCCCGCGTTTCGCTTGGCGCTACAAACCCGCGAGCAGCACATTCGTCGTGAAAAAGCGACTTCAAACATCTGCACGGCACAGGCACTGCTTGCCATCATGGCAACGCTTTACGGATGTTATCACGGTCCCGATGGATTGCGCGCAATCGCGAATCGCGTCCATGGCTTCACGATGCGACTGCTGCGATCCGTCACCAAAGTCGGTCTAAAAGTAGAATCCAAGATGGTTTTTGACACGCTGGTGATCAACACGGGCAATCAGACTGAGCGAATCCATCAATTGGCAATCGAGTCGGGTTACAACCTACGATCCGTCAATGATGCGCAAGTTGGCATTTCCCTTGATGAGACGACAACGGAAAGCGATCTTACTAAACTGGCCGCACTTTTCGGCGTGACGTTAGTGGATGGAGATGCCGGAACCACGTTAGGCGAAAATGCGTTTCGCACTGATCGTTTCATGACGCAGTCGGTATTTCATCAGTACCGAAGTGAAACGGAGATGATGCGCTATTTGCGAAAGCTATCGGAGATGGATATTGCACTGGATCGCGCGATGATACCACTCGGTTCATGTACGATGAAATTGAACGCAGCGACTGAGATGACTCCGGTCTCTTGGCCGGAATTCAGTAACATCCATCCATTCGCTCCGCCAGACCAGTGGCTCGGGTATCGCGTCATGATCGATCAACTGGAAGCCATGCTATGCGCGATCACCGGATACGACTCGGTCTCATTGCAACCCAATGCGGGCTCGCAAGGTGAGTATGCGGGTCTCTTGGCGATCAAGCAGTATCACGAATCGCGTGGTGAGATGCAGCGAAACGTATGCCTAATCCCCAATAGCGCTCACGGGACGAATCCGGCAAGTGCCCAAATGGCAAACATGCAGGTCGTCGTGGTGAAATGCGACAATGCGGGTAATGTCGACCTAGGCGATTTGGATGCAAAGATTGCAGCGCATGAGGGCCGTATCGCAGCAATCATGATCACCTATCCTTCGACGCATGGTGTCTTTGAGGCTGGCGTGACCTCAATATGTGAAAAAGTCCACAGTGCAGGGGGCCAGGTTTACATCGACGGGGCGAATTTGAATGCGCTGGTCGGTGTAGCGCGGCCTGGCAAGTTTGGCGGTGACGTTTCCCATCTAAACTTGCATAAGACGTTCTGCATTCCGCACGGAGGTGGCGGACCCGGAGTCGGCCCGGTGGCTGTGCGTGCTCACTTGGCACCTTTTCTGCCGAAAGATGGGCAGCACCTCGAACGACGTGGTCCAATCATCAGCTCGGCTCCGTTTGGTAGCGGATCGATCCTACCAATTTCCTGGCTGTATATCCGAATGATGGGAGCGGCCGGATTACGCCGGGCAACGCAGGTGGCAATCCTAAACGCCAATTACATTGCGAATCGATTGAAGGCGAATTATCCGATTCTTTTCACGGGGAATCACGGACTAGTCGCGCATGAATGCATCATTGATACGAGGCCGATGAATACTGACGGTCATGTTTCGGTAGATGACATCGCAAAAAGACTGATCGACTTTGGGTTTCACGCGCCGACGATGTCTTTCCCCGTCGCGGGGACATTAATGATCGAACCGACGGAAAGTGAATCGTTGCAAGAAATGGATCGGTTCTGCCGTGCGATGAATCTGATTTACGCAGAATATGAGAAGGTTCGTTCCGGTCGTTGGCCTTCGGATAACAACCCGTTGCACAATGCACCTCATACCATCGACGCCGTACTATCGGAAGATGGAGAGAGAGTTTACTCTCGTAAAATCGCCGCGTGTCCTGATCCAGAGACTGACTATCGTGTCAAGTATTGGCCTCCTGTTGGACGCGTCGATAACGTTTACGGCGATCGAAATCTAGTTTGCTCTTGTCCCCCAATTTCGAACTATGAAGACACAAACGCAGTTGAAAAATGTGATATAGAGTTTAGCGACGCAAGCTAAACGCAACTACGTCGATGGTTGTCTCAAACGAAGAAGTTCTTGTTCGCTTGCGATTCTCGTGATGTAATTTGCAAAATCGATGTCTTCCCCATGAAGCAAATTTGGAAGCGCGGATTTAAAGTCATCGCGAAGGCACCATTCACGCATGAAATCATCCCAGCTATGCCAACGTCGCTTTTGTTGCGGCGTCATTGAATCGCTATACGCGGTCAGATAAGCGCGTTCAAACAGCGATATGAGAATTTCGAACAGTACCTGCATCCTTTCCTGTTGCTCATCGCTGAGATTCGGTGTCGCCGTTCGCGTGCGAAGCTTTAGGTCCGAATGCTGTAGTACCAACTTGAGGAAGTCGATGTAAGCGTCGGAAAGTAATTGATAGACCTCTTCATCTTCGTTATCCCGCTCCTTTCGCTGCTCAAGAACGAACGTATAAATAGCAAGTGGGAGACCAAAACACGTGACTACATTTGCAAGCAATTGCCATAAATCGAGGGCATTCATAAGTAAAGTCTTGTCTTGATGAAAAACGGGCGAGCGAAATCAGCAACGGCAACCAAGCGTTCATCGCTCTGACCTACATGCTGGAAACCATGTTAGCGGCTTAGTGCAAGGCGCGACAAGCGAACGCATGCCACATGTCGCTAACTCTTTAACCGTTAGGAGCAACATCCTTGACGCCTTCGAAGCCTCAAGCTTATTCGCTCTCAATTGCTCACTGCGGGACGCAAATGGTGTGTAACTTGCGATCAAGTCACGTCGACTCGTGCGCGGTGATTTATTGACCGACAGGACGAAAGCAAACAACGTTGACGATTGACGCAAAAAGCTCAAGTGAACAAGATACGAGAGACGCGTCGTAGTGCGATTTCGCTTCGAATCGGCGCCGTTTTCGTGGTCATCCACACGACTGAATTTATACCTCGGCCCTTTGCTCAGCAACCGGTTGGTGCCCACACGCAGACTGACATCCATCTTCGCAACGAGGAATCGTGTACCTTCAAATTCGGTCTTTCACACCTCTAGCGCATCGGTTGGTTTCAATAGATCTATTTCTGGCTAATTGCAGGAAAAGGAATCGTTGGGACCCATCGTTTCGCTCGATTCATAACATCCAACGGTTCTCCGACGACAAAAATCAGAGTTTGACTGAGTGTTGTGTTGTCGGGCCAATCGGTTTCGATGCCGGGCAAGAGTACGTTCAGATTGTGCTGAGGTAGATCTTGCTTATTAAAAACAAGATTCGTTTTGTGTGGCGAGACATTGGTTTCCATCTTTCCGAAAACGACAGCCACTGCAAGCCTGTCGCCGTAGGCCATCGCCCAGCCACCAAGATCCTGAGGTTTCCAAAACTTATAGCCATCTTCAGGGAAGTTGCCCATTTCAGTACGTTGATATGGCAAGACAGTGTGCCGAAGTGGAATCCAGTTCTCGAAATACGACGTCATTGAACCGCGCCAATGATGTTCGGCAACCAGCGTCGTGTTTCGTGATCTTGATTCTTGCCACTGCTTTCCGTCCCATGTCTTCACAATCACGTCCGCTAGTTCCCAAGGTCTTCGAAGGACAGTGCGATCGAGTTGGAGGCTCCCATCTTCAAGGATCACGTATCGGGATCTCGTTTCGTAGTCCGGACAGCCATGCCGGTCAAGTTCCGAATAAAACCAGTGCTTGATTTGCGAGCGAAATTCGAGTACACCCACTTGACCGGTCTTTGGCGAATCCAAAACATCGCACGTGTATTTGCCATGGTAGCAACCCTCCATCGTAACGTTTGCCCTCGTGTCTTTATCACCAGAATCGTGCGAAGAACCAAGGTAACGCGAGTTCCAATAGGTCCACTGGATCACGCGGTCTGTCGTTTCGCCTTGGAACGAATCCCCGACTAAATTGGTCTCGGGCGCGATATCAAGGTCGTAGAGCCCACAAACGGCACCGCCTTTGTTGAAAACGTATTTGAAACTTCGCGTGGCCGAAGTCGTGACACGCAATGTTCGACTGCCTCCATCGTACGCGAAGCTCGGTTCATCGCCGACCACAGGGCCTACGGCACCGTAGTTACCAGCTGCGACAAGAATCAGAAAAATGAATGGCCGTAACGACATTGCTTCCCTTGCCTCCTGCCTAAAATACGAATTGCGTTCAGTGGATAAGACTTCCTGGCGACGGGAAATCGGGGAATTCAAACGACGCCCGCTCTGCCCCCCGAATCCACCGCCTTGTTAACCACATTGCCTGTCTGAATTCGCAGATGGTGATCAACGATTAATACCCCTCCACGATTCCGCCTGGCTTAATGGAGTGGATGGAGTGTACCGACTTTGAAGAGAACGCATCGGTGTAGCGATGTCACCGATCTTTCTG
>JANOBM010000250.1:0-6431 GCA_031411655.1 Planctomycetaceae bacterium | reverse complement strand
GGCGAGCCAGCGTCTGCACCCCCGCTGAATGCAGAGCAACGCGACGCGATGAAGGATTTTCAACGCGGCTCTGCTGGAACCGGTTTGCAGATGGCGGCACGCGATATGGACAACGATGGAGATATCGACATCGTTGCACCCGGAAAGTCGGGACTGTATTGGTTTGAGAATCGACGACTCCCGAAGTCCGAAGCGCTCTGAGCGATCAAGCATTTTTGTATACGCGAGCGACGACTTGGTTTCGTTGAGGGGAGGAGAAGAACCCTATGAAGCAGCCCATCATCGGTTTCCACCTCGACATCGATTCGCATTGGGTCGCGGATCTTGCGTGCGGACATTCTCAGCATGTACGGCACAACCCACCCTGGATGAATCGTTTATGGGTGACTAGCGAGCCCGGCCGTCAATCTCGGTTGGGGCATCGTTTGGAATGCAAACTTTGCGACGACGAGGGGGCGTCCGGACTGGATTTACCTAACGCGTCTGAACGAGAGCGCGCATGATCATTGCGACGCCGGCCAGGATTAACAAACGATCGTCCTCATTGATGAGATTCGTCGTTGCCGATCACACTCCAGCCTTACTAAGACTCAGAGTGCTAGGCCGGACCGACCTCAGTGTTATTACGGACTCCGCCCATCAGCCGAAATGGCGCTAAGAAATTATCAATCAACCGAACTCGATTCGGTTTGAAATGTCCGAGAAAGATTGTCGCGTCATCGTCGATCAGGTTTTGATCGGACATCGACTGGATTTCCTTGCGAAGAAAAGGAATCAGTTCGAGTGGAGTGGGCTGATCCCACTCATTCAGAAGCCGGACGAGTCCTGAAATGCCAAGTTGATTTCCGTCTCGATCAACAGCTTCCATAAATGCATCACTATACAGCAGAAACATGTCTCCCTGTTGAGACACAATGCTTTGCCCCGTGTAGATCGAATGATCAACGATGCCCAATGGCAAGTTCCCAATTTCGTCTTCTTGTAAATCCTGAGGCACGAGATGACTCCAAGACCGGCTTGCGGCTTGATAGTAAATGGGATGGGGATGCCCTGCCAAACCAAAGGTGAAGCTGCCTGTGGGCTCAAAGAAAGTGGCAACGACCGCTGTTGCAAAGCAACTCTCCTCTGCCACTTTGCCAAACTCACGGTTCATCGCTTCGATAAAACGTTCTTGGCTGATCGTGTTGACATTTTCTCGAAGCAAATCGCGAAGCACGATGGCAAGTTTTGACGCAGATTCACCGTGTCCCGCGACATCCGCCAACAAGATTCGGGTGATCCGACCCGACGCGCATGACGTGCAGTAGTAAATATCTCCGCCCCCTGTTTTGCTTCCCTGATAAGGAGCGCTAAAAACGTATAAATCGAGTCCAGGTGCCTCGAAACTCTTATCAACGGCTCGATTGCCACCCCAGATTTCCATACATTGCATCCGGGTCGCAGCTTTATTCGATGCCATGATCGTCCTCGATTCAAACGTCTCGTTTCCAATACCCTACCGATTTGCTAAAGAATAGCGGCAGAGTCAATGATTTGGGAGAATCAAATTGCTAACGAGAGGCAGAAGACTTTCATGCCAAGACTTGGCAGCCTCATACAGTCGACTTTGAATTTCACGACCGTCAAGCGTTGCGACTTTGAGATGAAAACCGCGTAGCGGACGACGATTTGAGTGAGATCAATTATGGAAAATCAATCACCATCGATTCTGCTGACAGGGGGGACTGGTTACGTCGGTGGGCGACTGTTGACCGAACTTGAGTTGAAGGGCTTCCGCGTTCGATGCCTCGCCAGAAAACCTGAGAATCTGATCGATCGCGTCTCAAGTCCAACGGAGGTGGTGGCTGGCGACGTTTCCGATGCATCCTCTTTGTCGGAGGCGTTCGTGGGAAGCGACACTGCCTTTTACCTCGTCCATTCAATGAATGAATCAGGCTCTTTCGAGGAACAGGACCGGCTGGCAGCAATGAATTTTGCGAACGCTGCACGGATCGCGAAGGTTCGTCGAATCATTTATCTAGGAGGCCTCGGGGACGATGACGAGAGGCTTTCACCTCACCTTCGTAGTCGCCATGAGGTAGGCGATGTACTGAAGTCATCCGGATGCCAAGTCGTTGAGTTTCGTGCCTCGATCGTGATTGGGTCGGGCAGCCTCTCGTTTGAACTGGTTCGTGCACTAGTGGAGCGACTGCCTGTGATGATCTGTCCCAAGTGGGTCCGCGTAAAAACGCAACCGATCGCGATCGAAGACCTCATCGACTATCTCATTGCCGGCTTGAATTGGACCGGCAAGGGATCGCGAGTCTTTGAAATCGGAGGTCCTAGCCAAGTGAGTTATGGCGAGATCATGCGAGAGTATGCGCGCCAGCGGGGACTGAGACGATGGTTTATCTCCGTTCCGATTTTGACTCCGCGGCTTTCGAGTCTTTGGTTAGGACTAGTGACTCCGGTCTATGCGCGTGTCGGTCGCAAGTTGGTCGACAGCATGAAAAATTCAACCATTGTTAAGGATACATCAGCTTTGGAGGTTTTCCCTTTGAGGCCCCGAAGCGTAACCGATGCGATCGCGCGAGCTCTTTTGAATGAAGATAACGACCTTGCACATACACGCTGGTCAGACTCGCTGTCTTCATCACGGGGTGTGATTGGCTGGGGAGGCGTTCGCTTTGGGAACCGTATTGTCGATTCTCGCTCGGTCACCATCCCCGTCACACCTGAGGAGGCGTTCAGGCCCATCCGACGGATCGGAGGAAAGCAAGGATGGTATTTCGCCAATTTTCTCTGGACGATTCGCGGGTTGATGGATTTGCTGGTCGGTGGTGTCGGTTTACGCCGGGCACGCCGTGACCCTGAGCACTTACATGTCGGGGAAGTTCTGGATTGGTGGCGAGTGGAAGAGTATGAGGCAAACCAAAAACTGCGGCTATCAGCGGAGATGAAGGTTCCTGGAAGGGCCTGGCTAGAATTTACGGTGGAACCTTGCGATGGTGGGTCTACCATCCGACAGACCGCGATTTTCGATCCTGTCGGTTTTCTGGGTCTCGCCTACTGGTACGGAATTTATCCGCTGCACGCTTTGGTCTTTCGCGGGATGTTGACCCGAATCGCATCGGCAGCACTTCAACGTACAGTCAGCACGTCATAACGATCGCGATCGTCGGTAAGACGATGCCCCACCTTGGAGCTCCGCCATCGAAATTCATCTGTTGAACGAAATAGAGACTGCTGGGCACCGATTCGATGCTGGGTGGAGTCATTCATGCCGGCGCGATATCTTAGCGGTTTATTCCTTCACAACCGGTTCACAAATAGATCGTTATGGCATTCTCTTGGTGGAAATGGCGTCGGTCGCAGCCACCGTCGGACGACGAATATGCGGTACAGATTAAGAAGCTTAGGGAAAAAGCGAATGTCCCCGCGATTTGGCTATTTGGTAAAACCGGTAGCGGCAAAAGCTCAGTGATTCGGTATCTCACAGGTGCAGAAGGTGCAACCATCGGTGAGGGCTACCGTCCAGAGACGACAACATCGCGACGGTTTGATTTCCCTGATTCCCTCGAACCGCTCATGACCTTCTTGGACACGCGCGGGCTTGGGGAAGCAAGCTACAACCCAAAAGAAGACATCGAACATTTTTCGGGTTCGACACACTTGATGATTGTCACGGTAAGAGTGACTGATCACGCACTGCAATGCATTCTCGATCCGCTGCGTCTGATTCGGAAGGCGGCCCCGCATCGCCCGGTGTTGCTTGCACTTACCTGCTTGCACGAAGCGGTAGGCAACACCGACTTGACCGATGGCGTTGACCCTTTTGCAATTCACCCAATAACAAATGGTGACAGTGATGTTTCGGCGCCAATACCATCGAGTCTGCAGCAACTGATCGACGCAAAGGTAAAACAATTTGCAGGTCTCCACGACGCTGTAATTCCCATCGACTTGACGCTCTTAGAAGATGGGTACACAGATCCAGACTTCGGTGGCAGTCGACTCAAACAATCGATTCTGGAGCAGTTACCCTATGCTTATCGTCAAGCTTTAATGGCCTTGAAGGATTCAAGCTCAAAGGGACGGCCGTCGCGTAGACAGCAGGTTCGTTGGCAGATACTTGCATCAAGTGCACTAGCGGGATCGGCGGGTGCCGTTCCTGTACCGTGGGTTGACATTCCTGTCGTGTTGGCCATTCAAGCTCACCTCGCTGTAAAGATTGCGAAAATTCACCAGGAAGAACTGACGGCTGCGCGTTGGGCGATCCTCAGTAGTGCCGCTGGTTCACGGATTGCTTTACGACTGGCCATGGGCGCAGCATTAAAGTTTATTCCGTTGGTAGGTATGGCGGCGGGAGCGGCGAGTTCATTTGCATTCACGTACGCATTGGGTATGTCCTGGGACTGGTATTTCGCTGACCTACACCAGGGCAATGTCCCCAGCCCTGATCAACTCCAGCAGGTCTTTCGGGATGAGCTTAAACGTGGTCACGAACTTTGGAACGCTGAATGATCCCATTTCGCTTTCTACGTCCGCGAATGGTGACGCTGCTTCTGCTGTGGTTGCTGCCGCTTTTGGCAACCATTGCGATCGGCATCGTGGCGATGTATCAAACGGGTTGGCTTCACGTAATCTTTTGGACCATGCCGGGAATTTGGTTGGCAGCGTGGATTGTCGGAAAACTTTGGAAGCCAGAGAAACCTCGCCATCAGAAAATCGATGGTAAACCGATCAAAGCGCCAGCGTTCTGGACACCACGTGATGAGATGGCGATCGAGATTGTCGAGGACTACCGCGCTTCGGCGGGCGAGTTTGACTTCGATAGTATCGTCGATTTTGAGCGTTACATCCAAGATGGGCGCGCGTTAGCAAACCGATTAGCTCAGCATTATCACACCGACGCCAATAAGAACTTACTCCATCCTCTTACGCTGATTGAAATATTGTCGGTCATCCACCTAGCCGTCGAAGACCTCGAAGAATGGATGCTGAAGAACGTACCGGGAAGCGATCTCGCAACGATCGGACAGCTTGAACGCATCCCTGACCTTTTAAGCGGGATCGACTTAGCACAAAAGATTGCCTACTTCGCGTCCGCTGTTTTCAACCCAGCAAAGTTGTTCGCTTATCCGATTTGGCGTAAATCGCGTCGTGCGAAAACCGAGTTACAGAATGAAGTGATCCGTGGATTCTACCAGCGGTACCTTCGACAACTCGGTTTCTACCTCATTGAGATGTATAGTGGCCGACTTCAGAGTGGTTCGAGGCGTTATCGGTCTGAGTTCGGCCAGCTTTCTTCGGCTGTACGCAGCTTGGATAACCCCGCTAACGTCATGCAAACCCTGCAAGATGTCACAACGACCATCGCCGTGATGGGACAAGTAAAGGCCGGCAAGTCGAGTCTGATCAATGCACTGATGAACGAGCATGTTTGTGAGACAGGCGTTATGCCGCAAACTCGCGAGGTAAGACGTTACTCATACTCCATTCCTGGTTCGGCCAACTCAGTCGAGTTGCTCGATACGCCTGGGTACAGCGAAGCGGACGTATCAAGCCAGCAACTTCATGAAATACAATCCGCCAGCGATCAGGCCGACATCGTGCTTCTTGTGATGGCCGCGAATGCACCGGCGCGCGACGCCGACGTAAAGCTCGTTCAAGCTTTGAAGGAGCATTACCGAACAAAAAAACAGCTTCGACCGCCTGCAATGATTGTCGTTTTGACACATATCGATTTGCTGCGCCCCGTTCGCGAATGGTCGCCGCCTTATCATTGGAGAAGTCCCGTCCAACCCAAGGAAGAATCGATTGCGGCAGCAGTTCAATATGTAAATGAATTGATGGGTGATGGAATCGCTGGCTATGCGTGCGTTTATACAGGTGATGTACACGGTGCCGATTCGAGCGTCGTGGATGAAGTCATACCGCAATTGATCGACCATCTCAATCACGGCCATGCCGCTGCAGTTCTGAAGGCATTCTATCGACAACTCAGCCGTGAACGATTCGCAAAATTGTCACGACAAGTCATCGGCCTTCTCAAATCATTTTCCTAGAGTACCGACATACTCAAATCGAAAAGAAATTTCGGCAGGATCGCGACAGCGACTCTGTTTGTCGATTATTATCAGTCCCAGGTCGTCCTATACCATCTATGAAATTGAAACACCGAGTCATGAAGAATCGCTTGCCAGGCCGCGTGCTGCCAATTCGTTTGCTTACAATTTTTGTCGGCATTTCCTTTGCAATGATCGACATCCAGGCGTTCTGCGAAGATGCGACTGACGTCACGTCCAAGGTGGCTGCTGCCGTCGACAGCAATAAACTTTCGGTTCGTGCGAGCAATGAAACGTTTGGTGATACAGCGCCAGGGATTCCGAAAAAACTGGTTGTTGAATACCGATTGGGTGACGAGGAACTGCAGAAAGAAGCACCCGAGA
>JANOBM010000249.1:0-5914 GCA_031411655.1 Planctomycetaceae bacterium | reverse complement strand
AACGAAGGAGTTGGACGTCAACGTCGAGTTGCTTGTTTGCAATCGCAGGCCTGCCGAATTCGAATTCCGGATACTGCTATTCGTGAAAGTCATCGGCACTGAAGCGATTAAGGCTGCCAAGCTTGCAGCACCACCGAACCGAATGTCAACGTTGTCAAGCAGATGTCCCGAGCTGCCGGCTCTCAACTGAATCGCGTTCCAGTCACCATTGCCCCCGGTAGTGACTCCATTGTTGTTGGTGTCACCGCCCGCTGTGTCGTCGCGATCCGACGTAAAGATGATTGGCATCGCTGGCGTACCGTCGGCAACAAGCTTGCCGTCGACAATCAAGTCGTCGCCCGCGAACAATCGAAACTTGACGACTTGACCCGCACCCACGGTCAGGGTTTTCCCGAGGGGAACGGTCACGTCACCAGTTAATCGATAGACGATGTCTTTGTCGTCCCAGAATCCATCGCCAACAAGCGTCCCAGAATCGAGGATCAGAGCGTTGGAGGCGTTCTTGTCCAGCGTGACGCCGGTGATGATCGGATTTGACGCGAGGTCCATACTGATCGCGGCAAGCGAATTGCTAACGAAGGAGTTGGACGTCAACGTCGAGTTGCTTGTTTGCAATCGCAGTCCCGCCGAGTTCGAGTTACGGATGCTGCTATTCGTTAACGTCATCGGCACAGAAGCAATCAACGATGCCAAGCTAGTTGCACCGCCGAATCGAATGTCAACATTGTCAAAGACGTGCCCGGAACTTCCGGCCCTTAGCTGAATCGCATTCCAATCACCGTTGTCCCCAAGCGTGGCTCCGTTGTTGTTTGTGTCGCCACCCGCCGTGTCATCGCGATCGGACGTAAAAATGATTTGCATCGTAGGAGCGCCATCGGCGATGAGTTTGCCGTCGACAAGCAAGTCGTCACCCGCGAACGTCCGAAATTTGACGACCTGGCCTTGACCGATGGTCAGTGTGCTTGTCAGTGGGACCGTAATGTCTCCACTGGTACGGTACACAATGTCTTTGTCATCCCAGAAGGCATTGCCAACAATAGAACCTGAGTCGAGGACTAATGCGTTACTGCCATTGTTACTGACGGTAACACCGCTGATATCAGGGTCCGACGCCAAATCCATACTGATTGCGGCACCAGAGTTATTCGTAAAAGTGTTAGTGGTGAGTGTCGAGTTACCCTTTTCCAATCGGACACCCGCACTCGATGAATTGCGGATGGTGCTGTTGCTGAGTGTGATGGGAGCCGATGCGATCAGTGACGCGGCGCTTCCGGATCCGCCAAACCGGATTTGCACATGATCAAGGACGCTCCCGGTGCTGCCCGTAGCAAATTGGATCGCGTTCCAGTCGCCATTGCCGCCCTCGCTCGCTCCATTTCCGTTGGTATCTTGATCGTCAGCGGTCGCCAGCAAGCCGTCCAAGCCAGTGTCGTCGCGAAGGGATGTAAAGACGATTGGAAGCTGCGACGTACCATTGGCAAGCAGTCGTCCTTCCACGACGACATCAAACCCCGCAAACTCGTTGACCTTGATGATCGTCCCAGCCTGGATCGTGAGCGTCGACCCTGCAGGAACGCGGACGTCGCCGACGATGCGTTGGACTTCGGCGTTTGTCCAAACCGTCCCATCGGGGATGTCGCCCGACCAACTCGCAAGCATGCGGCGGTCCTCAAGCCGCTCAAGGTATGTTGATAGTCTTCGCCGACGCTCGCTCTGTCTTCTTTTTTGAAGTGACGGCCTGCTGCGTTTTGCTTGTTTAAACCAAGCGCCAGCTCTCATGATGATCTCCTCGATCTCAATTCGTTCTGTGCACTGGTGCACGGTTTGTGCTCGAGTGCACAGTGTGTGCGGAAACTGGATAATCCATCACCAACAAAAACGGACTCCTAGAGCATCCTTGCGTCCATGGACCACCTGGTTTCGCTGGCTTTTTCGAGAGTCAGAACCAACGAGATCTGGCAGATCACGTTCGACCAAGCCTAGAGGCCCCCGCGGAGCCCGAGCCGAGCGAAGCTCGCTTGTATTTGTCTCAATACAACAAATGGCGTACCGTACCGTTTGGTCGGTTAGCATCCCCCGGTTTTTTTAAATCGACGGGATCGAGACAGTGAAGCCAAAAGACCCTAACAGCTCATTTTTGAGGATTCAGGTAACCGCAGCAGGCGTCGCCGTTGGGATGCGAATGCGAAGGAAAGTAAGTTCTTATGTCGATGCAAATGAGCGGTGCCAAAAACGTACCGAGATGTGCTACAAACTAGCTGCTGGCGAATGACAAATGAATTTGTCAAATCGAGTCGGCTACGGGTATGAAGCGCAGCGACACACAATCCAGTACAGATCCTTTAAGCGAAATAACTCAGTAATCGAATGACAACGACCAATATTTTTCGTGGATGTATTCCGGCTCTGATGACTCCTTGCGATGCGAATGGCAATGCCAATTTCGCTGAACTGGCAGCCAAGGGTAGAGAGTTGATCGACCGTGGCATGCATGGCGTGGTTTACTGCGGGTCGATGGGTGACTGGCCATTGCTTACCGACGAAGCACGGATGGAAGGAGTAAAACGGCTCGTTGACGCTGGAGTGCCCGTCGTGGTGGGAACCGGCGCCCAGAATCCGAAGCTCGCCGCAGCGCATGCTGCTCATGCGCAGCAGGTCGGGGCAGCCGGGTTGATGGTGATACCACGAGTGCTTTCGCGAGGTACGTCAAAGGCTGCGCAAAAAGAACACTTTTCGAGGATCCTAGCCGCAGCGCCAAAATTGCCTGCTGTGATTTACAACAGTCCCTATTACGGATTCGAAACCAAGGCCGATTTGTTTTTTGAGCTCCGTAGTGAACACGCAAACCTAGTGGGGTTCAAAGAATTTGGTGGAAGTGAGTCGCTGAGCTATGCAGCGGAGCACATCACTAGTGGCGACCCCGACTTAACGTTGATGGTGGGCGTTGACACGCAAGTCTTTCATGGCTTCGTGCGGTGTGGCGCAGCGGGTGCGATCACGGGCGTGGGCAATGCGCTTCCCGAAGAAATTCTAAAGCTTGTGAGTCTGTGTGAGCGAGCGGCGGGTGGCGACGTGGATGCCAGACGGCTCGCATGGGAGTTGGACCAATCGCTTGCCGTTCTTTCAACGTTCGATGAAGGCCCTGACCTGGTACTCTATTACAAGTATCTGATGGTCTTGGAGGGAAATCCACAATACGAGCACCATTTTAACCAGACGGATAAGTTGAGTGCGAGCCAGCGAGAGTTTCTTCGTCAGCAGTGGGAATTGTTTCGAAGCTGGTGGCGTTCTTGGCCTGGAAAAAACGCATGACGCTTCGCAATGAACCTTCCGTCCCCTGTTAACGCAATCCACTCCGATTCGTTTAGGAAAGGAAATCTACCTTGTGTTGATCGATTGCTCGCTGCAGCTTTTTGTCCCGTCTGTTTGACGATGACATGTGATTGCGCTCAGGTGGTTCTCTATGGGGCGTCGTCGTTCAACTTTAGGAAGCGTGTGGTCGTTAGCAAATGGCAGTCCAAATCGGGTTGAATTGAGTAACGGTCAAACGTTAAAAACCGACCCGAAAACCATTAGCCGCTTTGACGCTAGACGCGAGTTTCCTCTAACCGAGAACCATTAGCCCCTTTGGCGCTAGCCGCGGGTTTCTTCGGTTTTCGCATAGGTTGTAAGTAAGGCGTGTTTTCGCTTCGTCAATGAGTGAATAGGTTGTGTCATTTTTGAAGGCGATCTTTGCGCTGCACTGCCGCGTTGCTCGCATCTTCATTTGCTATGGCAAAGACGACACATGGAACCAATCCTAAAACCGAAGAAACCCGCGGAAAGCGCCGAGGCGCCAATGGTTTTCGGATAGATTCATAAGGTAATTAAACGTCAACTTATAACCGACTTGATGAAAAATGTGTTCGTCGACTGCCTACGAAACAACGCCCCACACGAAGGAAAGTTATTGGGTGCGGACGCTCGCGATTACCGTCGCCTATTTCATGAGCGGCTACGTTGGTTTGCAGATGCCAGCGGTGGGTTCAAGCGTGACGTTGGTCTGGTTGCCAACTGGCGTGGCGGTAGCTTGCCTGTACTGTTTCGGCTACCGATACTGGCCAGCGATTAGCATCGGCGCGGTGAGTGTCAATTTGGCCGTTGGGACCGCTTGGCAGACGTGCTTCGGAATCGCCGTGGGCAACACTGCGGGGCCCCTCATTACGACCTACCTCCTGCGACGGTTGCAATTCAATCCTCGTTTTGAGCGACACCGGGACATTGCGTTGCTCGCTATCACTGCGCATGCCGGCATGTTAGTGGCTGCGAGCTGTGGCACGGCTGTACTTGTCTATTCTGGACTGCTGAAGAGTGATTTTATCAAGGCTTGGCTATGTTGGTGGGCGGGTGACTCGATGGGAGTGATAGCCGCCACACCATTGCTCCTTGTTGCAGCTCAGCGCGAATTTGATGGCATCAAAATTCGCTTGCCTGAGTTTGCCGGTTGGTTCTTGTTGACCGTGGTTGTAACTGGCGGTGTATTTGTTCTTAATGATAACGTGGGTGAGCCTGCTTGGGCGTTGGCATTTGTTCCATTGCCTTTGATCGCATGGGCTACGTTGCGATTCGGCGCGATTGGCACCTCCATTGGCATCATCTTGATTTCCGTTGGTGCTGCCTATGGGACTTCCATCGAAGCCGGGCCATTTTATCGGCAGACCGCAACTCAGCAGGTGCTACTGTTGTGGGTTTATATGGTTGTCACCGCGACGCTTGGTTGGTTGATTGCGTCATTGCATTTCGCGCAAATGAGAGCCGTTAACATCCAGAAGGTTTTAGAAGATGGACTGCGCGATGCATCGCTTGGGGTGCTTCTTACCGACGCAGCGCGCAAGATCACCTACGTCAACGAGGGCTTCACTCGTCTGACGGGATACGATGCGAAAGAGTTACTGGGAAGAGGATGCGAGGTCTTACAGGGTGAGAAGACTGATCCCGCCACGGTCCTCCGGATAAGGGCGTGTCTTGATCGTGGGGGTCATTTCGATGGCGAAATTTTGAACTACCGCAAAGATGGATCGACTTTTTGGAATGGCGTACTGATATCACCCATCTTCGATCCCGGAGGTGAAAGAGTCGGTTTTTTTTGCATAAAGATAAACAATTCCGCCCATAAAGAAATCGAATTCGCAATACAGCGCAGTGAAGCACGGCTCCGCACGATACTCGATTTGGAGCCCGAGTGTGTCGCCATTATTTCTCGGGAAGGATTGATCCTTGAGATGAATCCCGCCGGGCTTGCCATGGTCGAGGCGGATTCATTGATGCAGGTTCGGGGAACCCTTTGGGAGTCACTGGTGGATCAAGGACATCGTAAAAAATTCAATGAAATGCATTCGCAGGTGCTTGCTGGTGAGAATAGAAATAGCGTGTTTCCGATTATGGGCTTGAAAGGGACAACGCGTTGGTTGGAATCGCATGCGGTCCCTTATAGAGATGACGACGATCGCGTGATTGGCCAGCTCGCAGTGACCCGCGATATCACTGAACGTAAACGAGCGGCCGAAGACTTAAAGGCAAGTGAGGTTCGATACCGAGAACTGTTTGAGGACAACCCTCATGCGATGTGGGTTTATGAACTGGATACGCTCCGATTTCTCGCCGTTAACAACGCAGCGGTAGAGCACTACGGATTTAGTCGTGAGGAGTTTCTCGCGATGACTATCAAAGACATTCGGCCCTTGGACGACGTTCCTGTTTTACTTGAAAACATTTCCAGCGTGACTTCTGGGTTGGACAAGGCTGGCGTGTGGCGACACCGAACTAAGGGTGGCAATATCATTCAAGTTGAGATTACCTCACATCTCACTGAGTTCGATGGGCACCGGGCGGAGTTGGTGTTGGCGAATGACGTGACAGATCGCAGGCGACTCGA
>JANOBM010000248.1:0-13800 GCA_031411655.1 Planctomycetaceae bacterium | reverse complement strand
AGCGAGCGGAACTTTAAAACGTACCAAAACGCCATCGTTTGCGCCAAAAGGATGCACCGATCGCTTCGTTCTTCATCGGGTAACGCTTCTGGCTCGAGTGCTTCGTCAACACTGAGAACCTATCCGAAAACCGGAGGGACCCGCGGCTAGCGCCAAAGCGGCTAATGGTTTTCGGATAGGTTCTTAATCTGATTGTACGACGAACTTTTAGTCCGTCGACAAACATCGTTGACGACGGACTGGAAGCCCGTCGTACATTCCTAGTCAACTCTAAAACTCAGTTTCAACGATGCACTACTGTACGTTTTTATTCTTCCGCTTGCGCTACTTTAACCAACGCGAAGGCAAAGCAGTCTACGGCGAGCCACGGGCTCCATACCACCTCGGGTCAAAATCCACCGCCCCAGTGATCGACGTTAATGGATCGTTATTTGCTCCAAGTTTGCCGCTGTCATCGCGCGAAATCGACCATCCACACCGTTGCAAAATCATCGATAGCCCCGACCTCGCGTGGAATGGAGCCCTCTTTTACGCCAGCGGAAAAACCACTGCCGATCTAATCCAACCGGGTAGTACCACAGATCCAAACAGGAAAAAAATGGCGAGTGGTAAAAAAGCAACTTTACGACACGCGGTCACTCAAGTACCCGCCCATTACGTTAGAATGCCATTTTCATCCCCGCCCCAGTGAGACTCGAGATGCTTAACCGACGCAAGTTTGTTCAATCCACTGCCATCGCGGCTGTTGGGGCAATTGCAATGTCGCCTTCGTTCACCCATGCGCAGGATGCAAGCAGTACGAAGGCGAATGCGATTCGCCTTCGTAAGTCGCTCAAGCTGTACATGGTTAAAAGCTCAGGCACGCTTGCAGATAAATTTGCGATCGCCCGCAAGGCCGGTTTCGAAGGAGTTGAACTGGATGCACCGGGATTCGATATTGACGAGGCGAAAGCGGCCGCAAAGTCAACCGGCATCGTGATTGACGGTACGGTCAACCACAATCACTGGAGCGTGCGTCATACCGATGCCGACGCAGCCGTTCGGGCTGAAGCATTGAAGAGTTGTACCGATGGGCTACGAGCCACTGCGGCGGTTGGCGGTGACACAATGTTGCTTGTGGCGGGTCACGGCAAAGATGGCACGCCCCAAGAAGTATTCGATCGCGCTGTGGCCAACATTCGCTTAGCCATTCCTGTTGCGGAAGAGGTTGGCGTAAAGATTGCCATTGAGAACGTTTGGAATAATTTCCTTTATGATCACGAAGGCGGGGCCGATCAAACCGCCGACGAGTTGGCGAGATTCGTCGATGCACTCGCGTCACCTTGGGTCGGTGTTCAATTCGACATTGGCAATCACTGGAAGTATGGAGATCCTGCCGGATGGATTCGTACGCTTGGCAAACGCATCATCAAACTGGATGTGAAAGGGTATTCTCGCGCCAAAAATGATTGGACCCAGATGGCTGCCAGCGATATCGATTGGGCAAGCGTTCGTAAGGCGCTGGCCGAAGTTGATTTCAAGGGATGGGTGGCAGCGGAGATGGCAGACGGTGACCTCGATTATCTCAAACAAGTCAGCAAAGAGATGGACGATTTGTTGGTTATGGGATGATTGATCAAGAACCCTTTCCTGAAGGTAATGACGTCAGCGTTCCGCCATCGAGTTGTCACGTGAGTGTGATGCCCGAAGAGGTCGTTCATTGGCTTGAACCAGCGGCCTCCGGCATTGTCTTCGATGGGACTTTTGGCGGTGGCGGGCACAGCGTGCTGTTGGCGAAACAGGCCACAGCACGTGGTGGCCGTATCATCGCGGTCGATCGTGACCCCGCAGCGGTCGAAGCCGGAAAGGCTGTTACGGACGAGCTTCCGATCGATCTGTTCTGTGCGTCCTACCATCAGCTCGATCGAATCATGGAAGCCGCAAACGCGCCGGCGTTAGACGGTGTGATTCTAGACCTCGGCTTGTCGAGTGATCAACTTGCCGATCGCGAGCGTGGGTTTAGTTTCAATAGCGACGGGACTTTAGACCTGCGTTTCGATCCAACCCGAGGGCAACCTGCCAAAGCATTCTTGGCGCAGGCCACCGAGAAAGAGATTGCCGATGCGATTTATCAATTCGGTGAAGAACGGTATAGCCGGCGAATCGCCAAGCAGATCGTTCTTCAAAGACAGCAGCGAAAAAGTGTCAAGTCAGTTGCCGAGCTGGTAGATATTTGCCGACGCTGCGTTCCAAGAAGCAAAAATCACGACATCCATCCGGCAACGAGAACGTTTCAAGCATTGCGAATCGTCGTAAACGATGAGCTTGGAATTCTTGAAACGGTCCTTCGAGACCTCCCCAGCCGCATGAGTCCCGGGGGCCGAATCGCGATCATCAGTTTTCATTCGTTGGAAGATCGCATCGTCAAAAATGCATTCCGCGACGATGATCGCCTCGAAGTTTTAACACGCAAGCCACTTCGACCGTCGGACGCTGAGGTGGCAGTGAATCCACGCAGCCGAAGCGCAAAGATGCGAGTGGCTGCGAGACGAGCCGTGACGGACTAACTCCCAATCGACTGGACGATTTTCTCGACGCAATCTTCGAGTGCGGTTTCGTCGGCAACCTCTAGCCACCGAAGGCTCGGTAAACTGCGAAACCAAGTTTCTTGTCGACGTGCGAGCTGCCGGGTGTGAAAAAGAACTTCCTGCATGGCAGTTTCAAGCGGAATCGATCCATCTAAGTGACTGATGACTTCGCGATAGCCCACGGCGGTGGCCGCAGTGCGCGCCAGGGTGCCGTACTGCCGCAGAAGTCCCGAAACTTCATCCACCAACCCTCCCTTAAACATACTTGCGACCCGCATCTCAATTCGCTGATGGAGCAATTCTCGCGGCCAGCGAATCGCGAATAATGGCGCCGAATTTTTCGAAGCAATGCGTTCGAATTGCGTCTGACGATGGCTGAGCGGGATTCCGGTGAGGTAGGCGACTTCCAACGCTCGCGTGATTCGCCGCGTGTCGGTTGCAGGCAAGCGGGCTGCGGAAAGTGGATCTACCTGGACGAGTCGTTTGTGAAGCGCATCGATCCCATGAAGTCGGATGTCGGTCTCAACGGCACGGCGAAATTCCCAATCAGCCGGCGGCCCTGGGTCAAAGCCATAAAGCAGCCCCTTGAGGTACATCGGCGTGCCACCGACAAACAATGGTCGCCTGCCTCGAGCTAGAATACCCTCGGTCGCGCGGGCCGCGTGCTCCAAAAATTGGGCGACACTGTACTCTTCGGTTGGGGCAACGACATCCAACAAATGGTGCTGGACGAGCTGGCGATCGACGGATGAGGGTTTCGCAGTGCCAATATCCATGCCGCGATAGACAGCGATCGAATCAATCGAAACGATTTCCGCATCGAGACGGTCAGCGAGCTTCATCGCAACTCGGGTTTTACCGCTTGCCGTGGGCCCAGTCAAAATGATCGCGTAGGAAGAGATGGGCGGATAAGGCGAAAAGACTTGTTGTGCGGAATATTCCATCGAGGGTCGAAAAAGACGTGGTCAGCAAAAATAGATGGGAACGTTGGACGTTTCGATGAGACGGTTCTCTTGTCTAATGGTATCTTTAACTACACAGACTGAAAGGCGGTTGTCGAGGAGGGTCGCGGTTACTTCATTCGAATAAGGAAGCGACTGAATCATGGGACTTACCTATTTCAAGCGATACCGAATGGAGTTGGATCTCGACGCAGAGATCTTCAAGGCAGCGCCGTGCCCTGCGCATTATGAACTTGTCGAATTTGACGACGAGCTGGTTCGTGATCATGCCAATGCCAAGTTCCTGAGTTTTCGCCAAGAACTGGACGTTAATGTCTTTCCTTGTTTGGGTAAGCGGGAGGGCTGCTTGCGATTGATGCGAGAGATTTCACGGCGCAATGGATTTGTTCCCGAGGCGACATGGTTGCTACGCTTTCGCGATCCGGTCAGCGGCATACCAGAATCAGTCGGCACAGTCCAAGGGCTGGAGTGCGACGGTTGGGGCGCCATTCAAAACCTGGGGATCAGTCAAGGGCACCGCGGCAGAGGCCTGGGAACTCTTTTGCTTTACCATGCTGCGGTCGGCTTCCGCCAAGCTGGACTGACCCGAATGCATCTTGAAGTGACTACCGACAATACGGCCGCAGTGCGCCTTTACGAACGTCTTGGTTTTCGCCGCGCAAAAGTTGTCTACAAGGCGGCCGAGGTGGCCATGGCTTGACCGCCTGGTTAGTATGGAGCTGGAATCCGAAGTCTTAGGCTGCCGCTTTCGACATTTGCCGTCACCACCAACCCCCTCCTACAGCACGCTGAGACGCGACCTTGTCATCGCCCAAGCAGATATTCGACGAAACCTTCTTATCGATGCGTTCCAAGCTGCTCGATATCGCGGCAGCACTTGATCGAATCGATCGAGCAGCGGATGGCGTTGCGATCGAAGACCCCCGTCGAGGTCGAATTGATGAAGCGATTCGGATCCTCGCCGAGGACTCGCCCAGTGATGAGCGAGCGAAAAAACTTCAAAACCTATTCTCGCGCCCGTATGATGCAAAATGGCGTCGTGAGTTCGGACTTTAACGCCACCCCGTTCTGCCTCGTTCTTCCTTCAAGGCTGCTTTGCGATGGATTACATCGATCCCCACATTCATATGGTCTCACGTATCACCGATGATTATGAGACACTCGCGCGGATGGGATGCGTCGCGATCAGTGAGCCTGCGTTTTGGGCAGGCTTCGATCGCGGAAGCGCTGACGGTTTCCGTGACTACTTCCGCCAACTTACAGAGGTGGAACCAAAACGGGCGGCGAATTACGGAATACAGCATTTCTGCTGGCTATGTATCAACGCGAAGGAAGCCGAGAACGTCTCTCTATCGCGTGACGTGATCGCGATGATTCCCGAGTTTCTCGACCGCCCCGGCGTGCTCGGTGTTGGCGAGATCGGACTGAACAAGAACACTCGCAATGAGGCGATCGTATTCCTTGAGCATCTGGATCTTGCGGCAAAGTACGACCAATCCATTTTGATCCATACGCCACACCTGGAGGACAAGTATCAAGGGACGCGAATGATTCTCGACATGCTGGAGGATGATTCACGAATCGATCACGCTCGCGTACTGGTCGATCATGTGGAAGAACATACGATCGGGGAAGTACTCGACCGTGGTTTTTGGGCCGGGATGACACTCTATCCGATCACCAAATGCACACCGTCTCGTGCAGTGGACATGATCGAAAAATATGGTCCCGAGCGATTGATGGCCAACTCAGCCGGCGATTGGGGTCCGAGCAAGCCTACGGCCGTCCCCGATCTGATTTTCGAAATGCGCCGGCGCGGACACGCGGAGTCGTTCATCCGTCGCGTGGTCTACGATAACCCTGTCGAATTTTTCAGCCAAAGCCGAAATTTCAATCTGCGACCACGACAATCGGAGTCGCTAGAGCACCTGCGGTGATGGAGCGATCGTCTCCGGAGTCAACTCGAAGCAAGCTGCCTCCTGAGCATTTCGAACATAAAGTCGGCTGCCGATAAGAACGGGATGATTCCAACACTTCCCCGTCAGTACATTGAGCCTCGCGACTTCCATGAGGTCATCGGGAGTGGCGCGTACGAGAACGAGATCGCCTTTCTCGGTGATAACCAGCAGTTGGCCTTTCTCCGGTAAAAGCAAGACTTGTCCGTTGCCGTATCGGCCGCGTTTCCATTTTCGTTCGCCGGTCTCGACGTCGATGCATGCAAACACGTTGCCATCAAAGCCGTATAGGTTTCCCTGGTAGTCGACGAAATCATTGAAGTCAGGCTTCATGTCACGCGACGTCCAAACTTCCTTCACGGACCAAGAGTTAGCGTCCTGTGAAACCGCCAGGCGACGGCTGCCAAGTCCAAGGCTGGTGGCCATGATCACTGAGTCACCCATCACGAGCGGTTGCAAGGCGCGGTAGTTATCTGACTTCCATTCATGCTCCCAAATGGTTTTGCCGTCTTCGACGCTTAAGAATTGAAGCGAAACGTTGGTCTGCATCAGGATGCCAGTCGTATCGCCGAACTTAGCAAGTTGAGGCGAGCTGTAACTATGATCTCCCGACGCGACGGACCACCGAAGGTCACCGGTCACCTCGTCATAGGCAAGCACGCCCAATTCACCTGCACCACCGGCATGGACCACTACCACTCCTGCGCAAACCAGAGGCGACGAAGAAAATCCCCACATCGGGGGTTTTCGTTGCGCGTCCTTTTTGAGATCTCGTTGCCAAACGACCTCACCGGTCGACGCTTTCAAACACAGCAACGCTCCGTCAGCGCCCAGCGCAAACAAACCGGCGGGGGCAAGCGTCGGAGTGGCCCGCGGCCCAGCTCCCGCGATGGCTTCCCAAAACCGTCCTGGGTATTCGCATGACCAAAGGCTTTTACCCGTGTTCGCATCAAGACAAACGACGGCCTCGTTGTCACCCCGTTGTTCCTGCGTAAAGAGGTGATTGCCTGCCACAGTAAAGGACGACCATCCAGGGCCTATTTTGCTCGACCAAACCCGCCGCGGTGGGTTCTTTTCCCAGTCTTCGTCGACCGTAGCACCGAATTGTTTTCCATCGCGTTGGGTCCCACGAAAACTCGGCCATTCTGCGGTCGCGAGATTCACATCGATCGCCGTAAGCACATCGCCGTCGGATGCTTCCGTATTTTCGGTCGTCGCGTTCTGTCCTTTGAGCGATGCGATGTATTCCTGTTCGGCCGTCGGTTCCCAACGCCATGCGAGTTCCGCAGCGAAGCTACCGGTGACACCATCGGACCGAACGAGGTCCCAATATCCAAAGCCAGTTGCTGCAGCGATCAGGGCGACGACCAATCGAACATTCGGGCGATTGGCCAGCAGGATCAATGAAATGGAAAAGGCAGCGACTCCGGTAGGAAACAATAAACTGGCAACACTCATGCCTTTCATCGTTAAGTCGAGCAGGGCAATCGAGGTGCCGGCCAGTAAAGCCATGCCCACCAAGCCGGTCAACTTTTCCCGCCAACTCGCACGGCTCGCTAACACCCACCATCCCATCAATAGCAAACAGACCGCTGCCGGCCCGAAAAACCCGATCATCAATACCGGCAAACTGGGCGAGTCCACCAGCGTCGGTACGAATTTCAGAGCAATGGCGACAAGCAACAGCGATGCGGCCGGCCACCATCGAAGTGTCCCGTTTGTAAAATGCACCGCGTCGGTCTCAGTGTTATCGCTGGCACGATAAGCGGATTGGGTATCAAGCGGGGCTGGAGGAATTTCGTTCATTTGCTTACTGCTACCGTGCGAAAGATGAAGGAGAGGCAGGAATGGAAGCACCTCCTTCCGACGTTATACAGGATCGGTAAAGGTGCTGTAACGCAGATTTTCCCGATCGCCATCGAAGGCCATAAAGGGTCCCGACATTTCACCATCCTTTGTGAAGCTGAAGTCTGATTGGACCCATCGCCCTGCATGCAGCAGTCACTCCAACGCCACTCCGCCCCCCCGGACGCTTCAGGAAGGCTTGTCGGACGCCAATTCCTCGCTAGATTTTTGCTCGTAATATTCCGATGGACCGTGCCCCCGTGAAGTCATCTTGTCGAGCGATTTAAGTTATGAAAGCCCTTGTACCCTACGCTGATTTTTCCGAAGCCTCGAAAGCCGTGTTGAGTTTTTTGCACCAACGCCTTGGTTTTAACCTTTGGATGGTTACTCGGACGGAGGGCGAGGACTGGATCGTGCTCGATGTGGAGGACCACGGATATGGAGTAAAGAAAGGCAATGTTTTTCGATGGGCCGACTCGTTTTGCTCGCGGATGGTTCTTGGACAAGGACCCTGCATTGCTCCCAATTCGCAATCGATCCCTGCGTATGCAAACGCACCCATCGGACAGCAAGTTCCAATCGCGGCCTATGTAGGGGTCCCCATTCATGACGCCGACGGCGGGTTGTTCGGCACCCTTTGTGCAATCGACCCTGCCCCACAGAAAGAAAGTCTGGTCGACGAATTACCGTTGATTGAATTGCTTAGCAGATTATTGAGTTCGTACTTGGTGGCCGAACTAAAGCTTTCCGCTGCGACCACATCGAATCATTGACACGATGCAAGTGACCGTCGGTTTGGCATTCAACGTTCGTTGCGTCTGCCTAGTGCTTCGTAAACACTTGACTGGACGGTACGACGGACTTCTTTTCCGTCGGCAAACATCGTCAACGACGGACTGGAAGTCCATCTTACGCATCTCCACCAACCCTCAAATCTGGAACCTATCCGAAAACCATTAGCCGCTTCGGCGCTAGCCGCGGGTCTCGTCAGTTTGCGGATAGGTTCTTAGATTGGTTGAAACACTTGGCAAGCGCTGGAGTAAAAGTTATCAGCCGAACTTAACGTGGAACCCTCGCGAAGCCGTCGGAAATCGGTGTGCGGTTCGCGCTCGATCAAAGTGAATTCTTGCGAAGGTTTTAAAGTCCGATCGACTTTTAGGAGATTCCCGACAAAGCGCCTGTCGCATCCGAAAACTGGTCTGACTCGAGGCCAGTTTTTTGCGCGAGTGTGAGCAACAAGTTGGACAGCGGCGGATGTTGCTCTTTGTCAAACGCAAGGTGTCCAGAATGCTTCAACCCAAGTCCCTTGCCTCCTGCGACCAGTAACGGCAAGTCTTTTGGCGAATGCTCGCCGCCTTCTCCGCTGTTCATGCCTGACCCGTAGAGCACGATGGTGCTGTCTAACATTCTTGCATCTCCCTCCCTTGTGCTGGCAAGGAAATCCAAGAACCTCGCCAACTTGCTGGCATAAAATCGATCGACACCGGCAAGCTTTTCGAGCATGGCGGGATCACCGCCATGGTGCGACAATTCGTGGTGGTTTTCACCTCCTCCGCCGTAGCCTGCGGCTTCACGCGCCCATTGGAAACCAATGACTCGCGTGGTATCCGTCAACATCGCTAAGTAAGACAACTCTAGCATGACATCAATCCACATCGATCGGTCATGAGCATTGTTGGGTTGGCTATCGAGTTGTAAAAATTTTGCATCAACATTCGGTTTGGGGACGTCGATCCAACCAACAAGCCGTTCGATACGTTGTTCGGTGGTGCGTACCGATTCGTAGTACTCCGCAAGCTTCTTGCGATCATCCTGCCCAAGCCGACGACCCAGTCGCTTCGATTCTTCTTGGACCGCATCCAAGATTGAACGCTGTTGCTGATATCGCTGAAGTGTCGCCATACGGTCACTAGCTTGATCGGGCACAAACAATCGTTCGAAAAGACGTCTTGGTGAATCCTCCGACGGTAGCGGCGTCCCACTGTGGTCAAACGACAGCGTATGAGAATGCAAAGCGCCCCCACTCCCGCTGAGATCAGAAAGCTGCAGCGATGCGATACGGGTATCTTTCTCATGAACGGCTGCGATTCGCTGGTCGATCGAAATGGAGTTTGTGTAATCGCTTCCGGGCGTGGCATCCAAATCGGCACCGGTCAGCCATGTGTCGGCACCGCTATGTCCGCCATCCGATTTAGGATGTCCCAATCCGGAGATGACCGTGAAATCGTTACGATGCGTTTCAAGGGTTTTCAACGTCGGCGAAAGTTCATAGTCGACGCCTGTCGTCTTTGGCTTCCATTGGTGAATGTTCACACCGTTTGAAAAATAGCAACAGATCAACCTTGGATGTGCCTTGGGGGATTGGTCATACGGCTTGAACTGCGAGGGAGCTGCATGGGCACTCGAAATCAAGCTCGATGTGCTCATTGCCTCCAGTAATGGCAGCGCAAGGCACGCACCTGCACCTCGTAAAACCATTCGTCGTGAAAGTGATCGCATCATTTAACTTCGGTGTAGAGTGATACATTCGCTAGGGTAAGCAGGCGAAGTCGGATATTAGGTGACGCCTAGCGTTGTGAAAAAATGGGCGATGTAACAATCTGATGAATCAGCATTCGGAGCGTACGCCGATGCGGCGTCGATTTCGAATCAATCAATGTAGCGACCACTTTGTCGATCACTTCCGAATCGGCCGTCAACATCTCTCGGCCAATCGCGTAAGTAAACATTTTGTCTGCCACGCAGCGAATAAACAACGCATCATTTTTGCGAACCGCGGCTTTCAAGTCTTCAACACCGTTGATCTTTGTACCATCTGGCAATTCGCCGCTGGCATCGATGACTGGGTCAGCCTTCTCGATTCGGCCCTTGTATCCAAATCCTTCTTGCCTTCGATACCGTCCGGAGGCGTCATAATTCTCCAGCGCAAAACCGAGTGGATCAATCTTGCGATGGCAACGAGCACACTGCGCCAGTTGCCGGTGGATCTCCAACCGGTTGCGTACCGTCGCTTTATCGATTCCTGGCACTTTAGGCGCGATATCGCCTGCGTTCGCGACCGGCAACCCAGGATCAGTTCCAAAGATGTTTTTTAATATCCAAGTACCGCGTTTAACCGGTGAAGTTCTCGTGCCATTGCTTGTTGTCGTCAACATCGATGCGTGCGTGAGTATTCCCCCGCGGTGAGAGTTTTCGGCGAGTTCGACGCGCCGCATCTCGTCACCTTTTACCGGTGGCAACTCGTAGTAACGGCTCAACACCTCGTTAAGCATCTCATGATCCGAGTCAACCAGTTCCAGCATGTCCCTATCGTTACGCAAGACGTCATCGAACAACGCTAAAGATTGACGGACGATCGAAGTTTGAATGTGATCACCATAATGCACGTACAAATCTTCCGCTGGTGGGTTGGAGCCAACATCCCTTAGGCCAAACCACTGGCCCGCGAAATTCTGGTGAAATGCACTGACCCTCGCGTCTGCGAGCATACGGTCAACCTGCGAAATCAAATTCGCGGGGTCAGACAACTCTTGATTCGCAGCGGCTCGAAGCAGGGCATCGTCTGGCATCGACGACCACAAGAAGTAAGACAGACGCGACGCGACTTCGAACTGGGTCAAGGTATCCGTGCTCGCCGTTCGGTAAGGCTCGGCCAAGTAAAGAAAGTTTGGCGAAACAAGGACCGCGACCAAAGGAGCCTTGATTTGCGAGATAAATGTTTCATCGGTCAATGAACTTGTCCCAATACTCGATGCTGCGTTTTCGAAGAGGATCATCTTCTCTTCGATCTCGGCTGGCGAGACAGGGCGTCGAAAGGCCCGCGGCATAAATCGTGTAAGGATTGCCTGTGCAAGCTTTCGACGATCGGCTTCAACTGTTGGAATGGGCTTGTCGATCAGGCGCTGATGAGACGTGGGTGGCCAATCGTCATAGATAGGGCCCTTGATTTCGAACCAATCAATCATCACCTCGGGTCGCGGGAACTCGTCTTGTCGCTGAATCGCGAAGTTTTCAAGTTCCGGTGGAATGTGATAGGCGTATTCGAGCGTGATGCTCGTTTTGGCTGTGATCATTTTGACCGGAAGTTGAAACTCCTTCATCGCGTCTTTGGATGCATCCACATCGAATTCACCAATGGTCTCTGGTTGACCATTGTGGTGAACGATCACACGCAACCGACCTGGGCCATAGTCGAATATTCGCGACTTGCGGAAGTAATCGATTTCCTCCTCCAAATGCTGCTCAATCCAATTGCGCCGGTTTGGTTGCTCGATCATCTCCTTACCACGCTGTTCGCGAATCACACGCTCGGCGTACCTTACGACTTCATCGCGGGACGGGATGATCGAACCGGCACGGACGCCGATGGTATAGGTCCCAGCGATCGGGACGGCAAAGTCCCGGGCGTTGATGGTGCGATCCCAACTATTGTGGTGCATCACACGAGTATTCCCGTCCAGGCGATTGGCTCCGCCATTGACGATCGCGTTGTACTCCCCATAGCGAACGCGATTACTATCGCTATCGCCCGTCTCTGGTTCGAAACGCCATGAGATGACGCCGGGTCGATCACCCACAACGAGTGCTTCATCCAGGATTGCCTGCGCGGCATCGAGGTAAAGTTCTACCTGCAAAGGAGAAGAAGACAGTGCTCGCCCGTTGTTATCAAAGCCTGCGGCAGGGGGATCCTGCGGAAAGCGACTGACGTCGTAGTCAATTCCAACCAAGTCATGAATGGTGTTTTTGTATTCATTGCGGTTCAAACGACGCAGAACCACCTTGTTCTTTCGGTCAAATTGGTCCGCGCGAATCTGCTGGTCACGGACCCAATCCACTAGCTTCGCGACAGCTTCTGCATCGGGCTGCGGTTCCTCTTTCGGTGGCATCTCATGACTATTGAGAACATTGGCCACCTCTCTCCACTTCATCGCAGCAGCTGACTGGTTGAATGCAAGTCCGAGCTGATTGTTGTCCAATCGGAAGTCACCTTCGGCGTCGTCTGGGCCATGGCATTTCGTACAATATTCTTCGAACAACGGCTCAACGATTGCTTCATAACCGGCTTGGTCAATGGGCAACGTTGGCGTGTCGGCAGAGTCTGACCGCAGGGGGCACCCAAAAAACGCCAAACAAAAAATCCAACAACGGCCAATTCGTAGGAACCCGCCGGATGCAAGGACTCTAAAAGCTTGACCTGTCGCCTTCACGCCGATCGAAGTGCGATAGCCGATGGATGGAAGGTTCAAATCCGTGTTGCCTCAGTGAGTCTGGCAAAGGGAACGTTGCTTTGCTTGAAAACGGTTCGCGAGCAACGCTTCAATTTAGTCACTTATTCTTCGCGATGCCTAGTGCTTTGATGCGTTTTCTACCGGCCCGAGACGTGTTCGCTAGAGACCGTTGAAAGTCCCACCTGAAACCCACCCACCGCCGATGAAAACAACAGTGGAACTCCCGTAAATCGAGTTGAACCCTCAAACAATGAATGGCTCCGCGCGGACCTTCGATGGTTCTACGACCCGTCTGGTTCGTCTTTTCTAATCGACGGCTAACAGCACTGCACTCTTCACTCAGACCCAAAACGACAAGTCAAATGCTTCGATAATCGGGCGGCCTCCTTGATCCGCCCTACTGGTACGGCCTGCTGCTGATGATGCCTTCGCCTGGACTGCTCGCAGTGCCATAAAGTCGCTTCGGGATGCGTCCGGCAAGGTAGGCTTCACGACCCGCGATTGCGGCATGGTGCATTGCACTCGCCATTAACACAGGATCGCGCGCGTGGGCGATAGCGGTATTCAATAGAACACCGTCGGCGCCCAGTTCGAACGCCATGGACACATCGCTTGCTGTCCCAACGCCCGCATCGACGATCACCGGGTAAGTCGGGTCGTCCTGCTTCAAATACTCCAGGATGATTTTCAAATTGTTTTGATTGAGCAACCCTTGACCGCTGCCGATTGGACTTCCAGCGGGCATCACGCTGGCCGCGCCAAGGTCTTTCAGTCGCCGCGCGATGACGGGGTCGTCGCTGGTGTAACACAGCACAGAAAAACCATCGGCGACAAGTTCTCGGCAAGCGGTAAGTGTTTCCACCGGGTCCGGCAATAGGGTCTTACTGTCGCCAAGGACTTCAAGCTTGACCCAGTCGGCACCAGGGTTTTTGAGCGTCCGCAAAATTTCGCGACCCAGACGCGCGGCTCGAACCGCATCCTTCGCGTTATAGCATCCTGCAGTATTGGGCAGCAGCGTGTAACGATCGAGGTCAATGAAGTCGAGGATGTTCTGGCCGTTCTGGTTGTACAAACGTTCGCGTCGGACTGCGACTGTAACGCAGGTGGCACCGGAGCGATCGAGGGACGCCCGCATTTGCTCCATAGTTTCATAGCGACCGGTACCAACGATCAAGCGACTTGTCAGTCGATGAACGCCGACATTCAAGGTGGAGTCGATTTTGGAATCCGATTGGGAGTCAGG
>JANOBM010000247.1:0-221884 GCA_031411655.1 Planctomycetaceae bacterium | reverse complement strand
CTTGCCACCATCGCTTGGCATGCGAAAAAGCCCTCGCTTCAAGCTTCAATCGCGATCGGCACGCTGCTTGGGTTGCTTACGATTACCCGTGAAAATGCCCTCCTTTGGACACCCATACCGCTGGTCTGGTTCGCATGGGGCATCTCATCGATCGATGCGAGAAAACGATTCCGCCAAGCGATCGGCTATGCTGCAGGTCTTCTTTTGGTCCTGTTTCCCGTGGCGGCGAGAAACGCCTATGTGGGTGGCGAATGGTCGCCAACGACGTTTCAGGCAGGCCCCAACTTTTATATCGGAAACAGCCTGGAGGCGAACGGAATTTACCAACCGCTCGTTCCGGGCCATGAGACCCCGCTGTACGAACGCGCCGATGCTCACCGTTTAGCTGAACAAGCCGAAGGCCATTCGCTCTCGGCGCGACAGGTTTCGCGATACTGGATGGACCGCGCGTTGGAGGATATCCGTTCTGCTCCAGCGCAATGGATGGTTCTTTTGGGCGTCAAAGCATTGATGGTGGTGAACTGGTATGAAGTCCCTGATGTCGAGAGCATTGGTGTTTACCGCGAATATTCGCTGCCGCTGCGATGGCTCGGATGGATCGGAAACTTTGGGGTACTCGGTCCGCTTGGCATGATTGGCATGAGCCTCACCTTGCGAGACTGGCGAAAACATTGGGTTCTTTACGTAATGATCGCATCGATGATCGCCGCAATCGCCATGTTCTTTGTGTTGGGTCGTTACCGTTATCCGCTAGTGCCTTTGCTAATTCCATTTGCTGCGACGGCGATCTGCCACGGGTGGAATGCGATTCGACTGCAACGATTTCGGAGTTTGATGAAGCCAGTCGCCATCGGCGCGGTCACAGCTCTCCTGTGCAACGTTCCCCTTCACGATGTAAAAATGCTCGAGGCGAGCTCACTGATGAACCAAGGTACAGCAGCTGGCCAAACGGGCGATTTCTCGACGAGCATCGCTTGGCTCACTCGAGCGGTACAGGTGGAGCCCGAAATGCCAGAAGCGCACTTTAATCTTGGCCGGGCGTTCTTGTTAAGTGGACGTTATTCAGAGGCGGTTTCCGAACTGCAGCAAGCACAAAGGCTGGCGCCTGACCTGGTGATGGTGGACTTCCAACTTGGCCAATGCTTTGAACAACTCGGCAACCGACCGGGAGCGATCGCACATTATCGGCGTGCCTCTGAACTGGAACCGAACGACCCGCGACCCGGCGCGGCGCTAGCTCGTCTACTTCAGTCCAACTAACGGGACGACGTCATCGACGGAGTCTGGTGTCGTTTCGAAGCGGCCAAAATTGCAAACGGCTGATTTTGACGTAAGCGATTCACTTGATTGCGCTTCGAGCTTGCCTCGCCTGCTGATTGGCGTTGTCCAACCAAGCAGCGAATGAAAACGCCCAGCCCGTCCGTCTCTGCCCGTCCTAGACATTGCGAACACCTGGGGGGCTCCAGAGATTGACTCGCTGGCGATTCAGACTGGTACTTCCAGGCGACCAGCACCAAGGCCTCTCCTCCCGGCGTCATCAGAAGCGTCATCCGCACCCCGAGTCTATCCCACACTGTCTTTACCAAACTCTTCGCGACAGCCATTCATCCCTGGAAAAGGTTTAACCAGTGGTCGGCTCACAGCGGACAATTTTCTTCCATTTTTCTTCTTCTGCCACGGATCGGTACTTGTCATTAAGTGCGTTTTGGGGGATTATAAGCGTCACTATTCGCGTTTTTCGCGCGCCGTACTAATGTGGCGCACTTTTTCTGTTTCTCGTTTTGATGGGAATGATCTCTATGATTTTAAGTAGCAGGAAGCGGCCTGGTTTCACGCTGGTGGAACTGCTGGTCGTGATCGCGATCATCGGTGTGATGGTCGGATTGCTTTTGCCGGCTGTTCAGGCAGCCCGCGAAGCGGCAAGGCGGATGAGTTGTGGGAACAATTTCAAGCAAATCGGCTTGGGTCTCCATAACTACCACGCGGCATACAACCAGTTGCCAACGCAACTGGGTGGTACAACGCGGGACACTTCGTCAGGCAGCAGTTTGCTTACCAATCGAAACTATTTGAGTTTCTTGGTTGGCCTAACTCCTTTCGTGGAACAGCAAGCGTTGTGGGAGCAAGTCAGTAGCCCAAGCACAGTAGGCGGTACTTGGCCAGCAATGGGGCCGACTCCGTGGCAAGCGGCTTACGTACCATGGCGAACCGAAGTCGCCACCTATCGCTGCCCGAGCGATCCAGGTGTTGGCCTTCCGGCACTTGCACGTACGAACTACGCCGCTTGCATGGGTGACGCAACCAACCGAGTCAACAGCGGTGCGAAGAATGAGCTAGGGATTTACAGCGACGTGCAGGATTTGGTTCACTTGGATTGGATGTTGACCCGCGGACGCGCGTCAAACCGAGGCGTCTTTTGGGCGAGACACAAAATGGCGTTCCGAGATATTCTGGATGGAACCGCGAACTCAATCGCTTGCGGTGAAATCGCTACGTCGCTAGGAACACGTGAAGTCAATGCCGACATTGTTCGTCGTGATGATCTCGATTACGGCGGTGGTACCCAAACGACTCCTGCCCTTTGCAATGATGGCGCTTTGACTCGCGATCCGCTGCGACCAAAGAATTACCTAACGTCCTTGACGGTAATGACCAATGATCAGTCAAGAGGCTATCGCTGGGCGGACGGGCGATTGAATTACACTGGCTTCCAGACGATTCTTCCACCCAACAATCCGAGCTGTACCGAGAACAACGACAATTCCGAGGGGATCTTTACCGCCGGTAGTCGTCACCAAGGTGGTTGCCACGTCTTGATGGCTGACGGTGCGGTGAAGTTCATTACCGACAGCATCGAATCCGGCAATCAAAACATGTCGATGGTACAGCGCGACGGACCGTTCCCTCCCGGCGGAAGTGCAAGTCCCTACGGATTGTGGGGAGCGCTCGGTACTCGTGGTGCGAAAGAAACCGTCAATACCGACTCGCTGTAGTCTTTTCTGACGCCAAACCGTGCTGAGCACAAAGAGAAGCCTGGTCGATTTCGGCCAGGCTTTTTTCGTTTCCTCGCCCGTGGTTGGCAACTCGCTTCTAGCAACTCGCTTCTAGCAACTTGATATACCAACCGCCCCGGAAATTCGCGGGCCGCTTCACGGTGCGTTGATCGTTGCCTTCTCGTAAAACCTCTTGGTTGCCCCGGAATCAACCCGAATCAAGTGGTCTCGAAGCGGAGGAAAAACATCACCCTCGATCGTTTCGAGCCGCAGATTCTCGCTCGCACCACTGGGCATGTGGCAGTCGATGCAATTCTCTCGGATGCGGTCGCCGAGTCGGATTGTTTGCCCACAATCCTGAGGCGAATGACATTTCAGGCAACGTTCCGAGAACATCGCAAGCTGTCCGCGTTCCATGCGATGTGGGTCATGACAGTCAGAGCAAGCCATATCAGACTGGAGAAAGCACTTACTCATTGCCAAGCGGGAAGCCTGGTTACTAGCATGCACGCTATTTCGAATCTTTTCGGGCGAAAGCGGCTGATAGTGATCTTCCAAGCGGTCACCTGGTCGAAATGAATAAGGAAGGCCTTTAGGAAAGCTCGCACCTGAATGGCATTGCCCACAGACATCCAGCTCGCGTTCCCGAGACAACTTACTTGGCACCACAACGAACTGGGGCGATTTGTCAGTAGGGTGTTGACGGTGGTAGTCCACATGCGATCGCCCCGGTCCATGGCATCGCTCACAAGAAATGCCAAAGATGATTGATTGAGGCGTGAAGTGATTTGGCTCTGCTCGAAAATCGGCATAGGTCGAATGGCATTCAAAGCATCGAGCATGAATCGGCCGAGCATAAGCTGCATCGCCGTCGAAGTAACCAGGACTGTTGATCCAGCAGTCTGTCTCTTTTAGATAAGTAACGTTCATTTGATAGAGCGCATCGAAATCCCAATACAAAAACGTTTGCGCTAATTTTGAAGATCCAATGATCAGGTCAAACGGAACTTCAAATTCCCAGTCGTAAAATTGAACCTTTTGATACGCTCGCGAATCGCGGCGGACCATCGTGAAGTTCAAGTCGGGGTTCACGGTAGGGAGCTGGTTTTTTCCTGGCCCCAAAGATCCCGCGACGGCATCGGGCGTGGCTGGCTGACTCGTCTGATGGTGAGCCGTCTGAATGAATGATTCATACTTATTTTCGTGGCAAGACCGGCATGCTTGAGCACCTAAGAAGCCCGGATTTTCACGCATCGGAGGTAGATTCACGGGCGGTCCCGGCAATGTTCCGGGAGGAAATGGTATCTCCACCAACGACTCCGTGGTGGGTTTACCGACATACCAAAAAGTTTGATTGTCACTCGGCTTGGTTAACAGCGTTTCAGGGAGGGGCATGCCCGCAGGTCGAGTTTGGGAGTCAACGTCGTTAAGGTCGCCTACTGCCAATTCGAAGCTTGGCGGAGCGATGTGCGGAGATTTGTCGTTCGCGTTGACGAGATAGTGTGTCTGACACAAATAGAGGCCACCACCCACAAAACTTGCCGCCGCTACGAGGAGGGCAATGAGTCTCAGACGAATGGCTTTCGGCCCATCCGCTTTCGGCCCATCCGCTTTCGGGACGGAAGCGGATGCAGGTTTTCGGCGACTAGGCTGGCCACGATGGTTCACCGAATTTGAAACCCTTTAGCTGATGACGGTGATGCGGACGGATGAAAGCGGTGGTGAAAGATTAACGAGATAGATCGGATCATTGTAGCGAGAACCCAAACGGCGACGGCAAAACTCGCTCAGAGAACCAACGTGCCCCTTCCAGTCGGTTGGCGGCCCCATTACGCTTTGTTTAGCGTCAAACAATTACTGCCACCCTCCCCAACGGAGGGCCTTCTCCAACGGGATCAAAACGATGAGCGTCGCGTCCACCGATATCCAGACCACCGCGATTGACACCATCCGAAGTCTTAGCATGGACGCAGTTCAAACTGCCAACAGCGGCCATCCAGGGACCCCGATGGCGTTGGCGCCGGTTGCTTATCAGGTTTACAACCACTCGATGAAGTACGATCCGGCGAATCCCCTTTGGCCCGGTCGTGACCGCTTTGTCTTGTCATGCGGCCATGCATCGATGCTGCTTTATTCGATGCTACACCTCATCGGCGTGAAAGCCGTTGATGCGACTGGAAAGCCAAAGAACGAGCCTTCGATTTCTCTCGATGCGATCAAGACGTTTCGTCAAATCGGAAGTGTGTGTGCCGGCCATCCAGAGTTCAAAGAAGCGGCGGGAATTGAAACGACGACCGGCCCACTTGGCGCAGGCGTAAGCAACTCCGTCGGCATGGCGATGGCTCAGCAGTGGCTCGCCGCACGATACAACACCGCTAAACACAAACTGTTTGATTACAACGTTTATGTGCTTTGCAGTGATGGTGACTTGATGGAAGGCATCTCCACCGAGGCTGCGTCAGTCGCGGGGCACCTGGGCCTTCCAAACCTATGTTGGATTTACGATGATAACAAGATCACCATCGAGGGCGATACCTCATTGGCCTTCAGTGAAAACATGGGACTCAAGTTCCAAGGACTCGGATGGCAAGTTCTGCACGTCGATGATGCAAACGATACCCGTGCTTTAGCCGCGGCCATTGAACTGTTCCACGCGTGCACGGACCGACCGACGTTGATCGTCGTTAAGAGCATCATTGGCTATGGTGCGCCGAACAAACAAAACACCCATCACGCGCACGGCGCGCCGTTGGGCTGGGATGAAGTGGCGCTTGCAAAGGAAAGCTATGGACTTCCCGCCGATAAGAAATTCTTCATTCCTGATGGTGTGAAGGAACACTTTGCCGAAAACATCGGAGCCCGCGGCAAGAAAGCGTTCGATGATTGGCAGAAGGTTTGGGACTCCTATAAAGTTGCCTATGGTGATAAGGCGGCTGAATTGGAGGCGATGTTTGCAGGCAAACTGCCAGCCGGATGGGACAAAGACATCCCTGTTTTTCCGGCGAGCGAGAAAGGTGATGCGACGCGAAATAGTGGAGGGAAGGTGCTCAATGCGATCGCAAAGAATGTCCCGTTCATGATCGGGGGTTCGGCCGACCTTGCCCCAAGCACCAAGACCAACTTGGACTTCGAGGGCGCTGGAGATTTCTTGCCAAACCAATTCGGTGGCCGCAATCTGCACTTTGGAATTCGCGAACACGCGATGGCAGGTATCTGCAACGGATTGTCGGTATCGGGACTTCGCGCCTATGGTGCGACGTTCTTCGTATTCACCGACTACATGCGAGGTGCGATGCGACTCAGTAGCATCATGCATCAACCGGTGATTTACGTACTGACCCACGACAGCATTGGCGTTGGCGAAGATGGGCCGACACACCAACCGGTCGAACACCTCTCATCGTGCCGAGCCATTCCGGGTCTCTACGTATTCCGTCCAGGCGATGCCAACGAAGTTGCCGAGTGCTACCGCACAGCGATGATGATGAATAACCACCCCTCTGCGTTTGTCTTATCGCGACAAAACATGCCGACGATGGACCGGGAGAAATTCGCCTCAGCCAGCGGATGCGCGAAAGGTGGCTACATTTTAGCGGGCGGCTCCGGAAAGCCCGATGTGATTTTGATGGGCAGTGGTAGTGAACTGTACATGTGCATGGCAGCGTATGAAAAACTCATCGCCAGCGGGGTGAAGGCACGTGTCGTCAGCATGCCCTGTTTAGATCTGTTTGCGGAGCAGTCGAAAGCTTACCAAGATGAAGTGCTGCCACCGACCGTTACCGCGCGTGTTGCGTGTGAAGCGGGGATCCGAATGAGTTGGGACCGCTACCTAGGACTGGCGGGTCGGTTTGTCGGTATGGAGGGTTTTGGCGCAAGCGGACCGTTTGATCAGGTCTATGCGAAGTTCGGGATTAATGCCGAGGCAGTTGAGAAGGCCGCCCGCGCCGCTCTTACAAGCTAGGCCATGAGCAAAGTCGTCCTTCTGCGTTTCTCCGCCCGTTGCAACGACATCGGTGCGACGGGCCAAGTTGGGAATTCACAACTTCGCGACGGCTTGCTCCCAGCACGCCGTCCGATACATTTCGGTTACTTGACTTGCATTTTTAGTACTACAAATCGGCACCGCATGACGCCCCCGCGCGCCCATAGCTCAGTTGGATAGAGCATCGGATTTCTAATCCGACGGTCGCAGGTTCGAATCCTGCTGGGCGTATCAGTTGTTCGTAAATGACATTTATTTTTTTGGCAATTGCTGTCGCCCTGCTTTTACTCAACGCATTCTTCGTTTTGGCGGAGTTTGCAGCTGTAAAGATGCGTCCGTCGCGAATCGAGGAATTGATCGATTCGAAGGTTCGTGGGGCGAATGCCGTCAAAGATGTTCAAGATGGGTTAGACGATTATTTATCCGTCTGCCAATTGGGAATCACCTTCGCTTCGATCGGACTTGGGTTTGTCGCTGAACCGGCAGTTGTTCGCTTGATTGAACCGATCGTTCTATGGTCTGGGTTACTTGCCGACTCGGCACAGGCGGCTTGGCTAACGTCGCACGGCATCGCATTTACGATCAGCTACGCCCTGGTCAGCTATTTGCACATTTTGGTTGGTGAATTGGTGCCGAAAACCATCGCGATTCGACTGACGGATAAAGCCTCATTGTTCACCGCGCCTCTTCTCAAGTTTTTTTTCATTTTGTTCTTTGTTCCGCTTAGAGCACTAACCGCGTCAGCCAACCTTGTTCTCCGTTTGTTTGGAATTCCGCTGTTGGCCCATGGTGCTGTCCATAGCGAAGAAGAACTTCGCATCTTGCTCAACAAGGGACAAACCGAAGGCATGATGACGTTCCGCAGATTGTTATTCCTGGAAAACGTTTTCGATCTGGGTGAACTGCGCGTAAAAGATGCGATGCGACCGCGTTCACAGGTCCGTGCCTTAGATGCCAATAAGAGCTGGCACGAAAATTTACAGACCATTCGTCGCTATCGATTCACTAGATATCCACTCATCGCTGATGATCCGGAAAACCCAATCGGACTGGTGCATTTAAAAGATGCATTCATGGCAGATGACGATGCAGGTGATCTAAAAAAAATCAGCCGTCCATTTATCGTGACATTAGAAAATGTGATGCTGGAGTCGCTTTTAGCAGAAATGCAAAAGCGACGCATTCATGCCGCCCTGGTGAAGGATGCTCGCGGCACATGGACGGGATTCCTAACGCTTGAAGATGCGATTGAAGAAATCATTGGAACGATTCGCGATGAGTTTGAGGACGAGGATCAGATTCACCTTGCCGATGCGTTGACCGAGGCACGAGTGCAGTTGGGTATCGAAGCGACGAGCACGGTCGATGCCATTCGCGAAGCAGTGTCGCGAATGCCCGACGATGCCCTTCCGGTGTCTCGCGACGCAATCGTTCGAGGTGTCGAGGAGCGAGAACGAATTGTTGAGACATACCTTGGCAAGCAGTTCGGAATGCCACATGCGCGAATTACCGGCTTGACCAAACCGGTCATCTTGGTCCTTCGTTCGCTTCACGGAATCACATACCGGAACACGTCGGAGACCGCTGACCTGCTGATCGTCCTGTTGACGCCCGCTGGTCAACCCCGAACGCATCAGCGGTTACAAGCGATCATCGCGACGATCATGGACGAAAGCGAGTTCATTCCCCAACGCTTGCGGACCGCTGAAAAGCCATCGGAAATCATCGAGATCTTGTTGACGGGCGAACAAGCTACGCTCGACTGACCCCATGGGCCCTGGGCGTCAGGAAGGCCAGTCGCCTGCTTGAATTCACGACGCCGCCCGGCAAACCGGAATGTCGCGTCGTTCGCACCTTACCAAGCCAGCCCGGCTCTTGGCGTAAGCGGATGAAGCTCGTCGAGTTTCTCGATGGCTGCAAGCGATTCGTCATCGAGGGTCTTGGGAAGCATGATCTGGAGCGTCACGATCAAGTCTCCAGGATCACCCTTGGCATTGGGTACGCCTTGACCCTTGAGTCGCAGTTTTTTGCCGCTGCTGCTACACGGGGGAACGGACAGCGTGATTGTCGCCTTTGGGGTGGGCACATCAATTTTGGCCCCTAAAGCGGCTTCCCGAAGCGTGATCGGCAAAGTCAATTCGAGGTTCAAGCCTTGACGCCGGAAGTGGCGATGTTCACTGACATTGACGACCAGAATGAGGTCGCCCGGCGCACCGCCCGTCAACGATGCCTCACCTTTGCCGCGTAAACGCATCTTCGAACCCGATTCAATCCCAGCAGGGATGTTGACGGAGATTTTGTTTGCGCCCGCGGCGGTGTGCAGGTAGAACTCGTGCGTGCCACCGACGATTGCTTTGTGAAGTGGAATTTGGATTTCATGGCGAATGTTTTCGCCGGCTGTCGGCGGTGCGGCACGTCGCTGACCTCGCGGCGCAGCACGGCCTGCGCCCCCCCGTCCACCTAGCATTTGTTCAAAAAAATCGGAAAACCCATTTTCGAATCCCCCACCGCCCTTACCAGCGCCGCCGCCAGCGCCGCGAAAAAGCTGCTCCAAGTCCAATCCGTCAAACGAAGGTCCGGCTCCTGAACTCGGGTTAAAGCCACCGGTGCGAATTCGCTCAAAATCAGCGCCATAACGGTTGTAGGCGGCCCGCTTTTCCTCATCGCTCAAAACGTCATAGGCTTCCTGAACCCGCTTAAATTTCTCGCGGGCCTTGTCATCATCCTTGTTTAAATCAGGGTGATACTTTCTGGCCAATTTGCGATACGCTTTCTGAATATCATCTTTCGATGCTTCACGGCCGACACCGAGCGTTTGGTACAGGTCTTCTGCCATTGGCGAGTGTGAAATGGAACGGGTAAGGTTTTTGATGGAAATTCGACGGACCAGCCAATCGACGAAACGCCATGATGGCAGACGGAGGCAGGTCTGGGTACCGGTCACGCAAACTCCGCACCAGACGAGAGAGGGCTGGGACGTCATTCGCCTAATCGTCCTATTTTACAGTGTAATGACTTGTGTCCAAGGCTTTGCCGCCGGAGGTGTTCTCGTCGTCAACACAGAAGACGAGACGAGTTCGACGCCTATTGCAGCAAGAATGGAACTCCTTCGGGGCGAGGGAAAGCCGCAAGTGTTTCGGCGTGGTGTGAGCGCAGGCATCGGCTTCGTCGTCAATGAATCGATCGAGCTTTCGCTTCCCGACGGCCCGTATCAGTTTCGATTCGTCCGCGGCCCCGAGTACCGAATCATTCAGGGGAACTTTACGTTGGAGAGAACTTCCCAAGACGCAAGGACGCTTCGACTGCCGCGGATGGTCGATATGGCTTCGGAAGGTTGGTTATCTGGCGACATGGCTATTCCTTCAAAAACGCCGGACCTCGCATTGCGAATGATTGCTGAAGATCTGCATTTCGGATCGCTTGTGGATGCTCCCGGGGCATCACCTCCGTTGGACAAGTTGCTAAACAATGCATCGGGAAGCCCCACTCCGTATGCGCCTCTTTGGACAGCGAGCTCCGCGTTATTTGGTGAGGCTGGTGAACTTCTTTGTTACACGATTGGCGATCTGTCGCCAGCGAACGTCGATGCCGATCATCCACCCGTAAACCGCAGTACTCCTTCGGCTGAGTTCACTTCCGTGGTTGCGGCAACCACCGACGCTCAGCAGATTGAGTTACTTGGCAGGGAAAAGGGCAACCGAATCGCGATCCACAACCCGTTCGCTTGGCAACTTCCGATCTGGATCGCAACCCGTCAAATCGATGGAATGTTTGTGCTGTGCAGCGACTGGCTGCGCGAAGGTCAGCGGATCGAGAAGATAACGCGAGGAAGGGCGGCGACGGAGAGTGAATTCAGAGGCCCGCATGGACCCGGCAGGTATGCGGAACGGGTCTACTGGAATCTCTTGGATTGTGGACTGCGACTCGTCCCGCTTGCTGGCACGAGCGCCGACTCGAAACTCTCAGCATCACAGGTAATTGGATACAACCGAATCTACGCAATGGGTAATCCACCTCATGACATTGACGACTCGGTGCCTGTGACTTTTGCCAGCGTTCACGACTACATGGACGCCGTTTGGAGCGGTCGCAGTATGGTTACCAACGGTCCTATGCTGCGAGTCAAACTGGAAGGCTTCCCACCAGGCCATGCCTTTAGCGCTTCACGCGGAGAGGACCTCGAACTTTCCTTCGATGTAAAACTGTCGGTGCGAGACCCGGTCGACTACCTGGAAGTAGTGCACGATGGACGCATTGTTTACAGTGCGAGACTCGATGAGTTTGCTGCGGCAGGAGGAGTGATTCCGCTTCTGAAAGTAAAGAGCAGTGGCTGGGCACTCGTCAGGGTCGTGACGCAGTTTGCCGATCACTATCGAATGGCAATGACCGCGCCCTGGTACTTCGATGTGGATCAGACACCGCGAGTGAGTGGTGAAGCAGTCAGCTTCTTCGAACGATGGTTGGAGGACTGTGAATCACAGTTGAAACAATTACCTTCCGACGAGATCTCAAAGCACTCCCCTCAAGTCCTCCAAGCGCGAAGGTTTTGGAAGGAACGACGGGACCAGGTGAATGCGGAGTGAGACATCACCGTGCAGTGTAAAAGCAAAAATGCTCACCGGTAATTTGTCGTCGGGATTAGGTCCGGCTTGGCCGTACTGCGGGCCGTATCGAAACCCCGTTCATTGAAGGTAACGGTGTACCGGCCGTACAAACTGGCATCTCCGTATCGGGTCAAGGTGAGCGACCAACTGTAGTCCGACGAACCGGACGGACCAATCACCACGTCACCGACGGCAAAGAATGTCGGTTCCGGACGGTCGATGTCAAGCAATGACAGGTCACCGGCGTAGCGACCATGGATTTGTCGGAAGCGGTCCTGTGCCGTCTTGACGCTTTCGAGGTATTCGAATGACTGAACCGCGCGATGATATTCTCGGCTACTCAAAATGTTGGGTGCGGCCAAGACCGAAATCGCAATCATGGTTAACGCCATCATCGGAAATCGCCAATAGTGCATCCTGAAGCGGTGTTGCAGCATAGTGTCGGGACTACGAAATAGGGTGAACGCCAAGAGCAAACGGCCTTTCGGTGCTCTATTGGCAAGGGGACTGTTGGCAAGGGGACTGTTGGCAAGGGGGCTATAGGTGGATGACGAGTACGCTCCCGCACCATCGGAAAGCTAGGTATGCATCCCTCGCCCGATAGAAGTGCGAGGTGAACAGTCGGGGGTTTTCAACGCGATAACGTCCGGTCGCACCATCTTTTCGGAGGTTGCAGTTAAAAACTCTGCACCGAGGTTGACGAGAAGGTTGACATGCGTACACTTATCACCTCGTCAGGGAATCGCTCGAAATAAACGCCCACTCCCCGGTCGGTAAAGGAAATGCCATGGAAAAGCGCCGCAGTCGGCCGAGTCAATCGGCAACAGTCTCCCATCACGGAGGGCTGGAACAGGGCGATGCAGCAGGCCTTCAGGCAACCGAAGCCGCTCTCGCGATCGCCCCCGACCCGCTCAAACGATTACAAGATGATTTCGGACTGGAACGCTTTCAGACGGGCCAACTGGCGGTAATCGAACGCCTGCTCGCGGGACGCAGCGCCGCTGCAGTTTTTCCGACCGGCGGTGGAAAATCGCTTTGTTATCAGCTTCCATCGCAGATGCTGCCTGGCACCACCGTCGTCATTTCGCCGCTCATCGCGTTAATGAAGGATCAATGCGATTCACTTGAACGAAGAGGGATCTCGGCGGCAAGGCTTGATTCCTCGATGACTGCGGGTGAAGTGACCGACGCGATGCAGCGGATCCGCAGCGGCAAGACTAAACTGCTTTACGTCGCGCCGGAAAGGTTTTTTAACGAACGTTTTCGCGCTGCCGTGGGTGATTTGAAAATATCGCTGTTTGCGGTGGACGAAGCGCACTGCATCAGTCGTTGGGGCCACAACTTTCGTCCTGATTATTTGAAACTCGCGGAGCTAGCTCGCGAGTTTGGCGCGGAACGCGTCTTGGCACTGACGGCGACCGCAACACCAGCCGTGCTGAGCGATATTTGTGACGCATTCGCGATCGAGCCACAGGATGCGATTCGCACCCCATTCTTTCGCCCCAACTTACAACTCAGGTCGCGGATACTTAGGTCCAGTGACCGTATCGATTCGCTCGTCAAAGCAATCAAGAGCCGACCACGTGGTGCCACCATCGTTTACGTGACGCTCCAAAAGACCGCTGAGTCGATCGCGGAAACCCTCGCTGCGAGTGACTTGCCCGCAAAGCCTTATCACGCTGGTATGGACGACAACGTACGAGCACAAACACAGCAATGGTTCAACCAATCCGACAATGGTATCGTCGTCGCCACCATCGCATTCGGCATGGGCATCGACAAACCAGACATTCGATATGTCTATCATTTCAATCCACCTGCCTCGCTTGAAGCCTATGCACAAGAAATTGGTCGCGCTGGACGCGACGGTAACGACGCGACCTGTGAATTGATGTTGGTTCCCGACGATCGTGTGGTGCTGGAAAATTTTGCTTACGGCGATACACCAACTCGCCACTCGGTTGGAAAGCTGATCGACTTTGTCGCCGCCCAAGGTGAACTGTTTCACGTTAGTCATTACCAGCTTTCTGCCGAAACCGATATTCGCATTTTGGTAGCACGCACGCTTATGACCTACCTTGAGTTAGATGGCTACATCTCGGCGAAGTCTCCACGTTACGACACCTACAAGGTAAAACCGCTTGTCGCATCGGCAACGATCCTTTCGCACTTTAACGGTGAGCGCCGTGAATTCATTTCCGGAATGCTTTCTTGCCTTACAAAAGGTCGCACTTGGTTCTTGTTGAATATGGCCGTCGCCGGCAAGCGACTGAATTGCGAACGCGACCGATTGGTAAAAGCTGTGGAGTACCTCGTCGAGAAGAATTGGCTGGAAGTGGAGGTCTCCGATTTGGTTCACGGCTATCAAAAGACCCGTGCGATCGTTGATGCAAAAGTCCTCGCAGATAGCTTGTATGAACGACTTGAAAAACGTGAAAAAGATGAGGTCAGCCGACTCGATGGAGTATTCGAACTCGCCAAAGCAACGGATTGCATGGCGGCTCGGCTTTCAAAGCACTTTGGCGAAGCGATCAAGAAGCCGTGCGGACGATGCAGTTTCTGCATTGGCGAAGGCACTCTCACGATGCCTGCTGTTGCGGCCAAAAGTATTGGAACTTCGGCTGGCTCCGCCGTGGCAGCGCTAGCGAAAAAATATCCCGATCAATTGTCGCAGCCGCGAGATCGCGCACGGTTTCTTTGCGGCTTGAGTAGTCCGGGATTTACTCGTAGCCGCTTGTCTCGCGACGCCAGCTTTGGCGTCTGTGATTCCGTACCTTACCAGGTTGTACTCCAAGCGATGACGGCTGCGAAACCGTAAGTCAGCATGACCTTCCGCCTATGGATTCATGTCCAACATAGGCGTAAATGAGACCGCATCAGTTCGCGATACCGCTGCGAAGCGCCTCGACAACCTCAGCCCCATGAGACGCTACTTGAACATCGGTGAAGACCTTCTTAATGATGCCGTCTTTGCCGATGATGAACGTCATCCGTTTTGCGATCGGGTCACCGCTTGCCGTCTGAGTCAGCACGCCGTAGGCGATCGTAGCAGCACGACTTTCATCCGACAGGATGTCAAAGTTCAATTTGTGCTTAACGGCGAACTCGTCGTGAGATCCAACACTATCCAAACTGACACCGAATATTTTTGCACCGAGTGACTCGATTTCGCTCGTCCTCGCACTGAAGTCGAGCGCCTCCACGGTACAACCGGGTGTGTCATCTTTAGGATAAAAATAGAGCACTACGGCGTTGTCACCGATGAATGAACGAACGTCGACAACTTCACCATCCTGGTTGGGCAACGTCACTTGGGGCGCAAAGTCTCCCTCGTCGGTCCGAATCAACGAGTTGATCACCAGCAACGCATCGATTGGCTTGATCGAGCCATCGCCGTTCACGTCACGAAGCGGTCCTGTGTAGCCAACATCCTTCGCCGGAAGCGTTCTTGCTCCAAACCGAATCAAGTCGTTGATCACGAGTAACGCGTCAAGCGCCTCGACCCGCCCGTTTCCATTGACATCCAGGCGATTATCCGGGTTTTGCCAATCCGCCGCACAAAAGTGTCGCGGCTCCAGAGCCTCGGCAACAAGTCTGCGTGCCTTTGGTCGCGGTCGGAAACGGAAATTCATGCTTAGACCCACGCAAAGATACGAACGTCTAGTCGCCAACGAAACCTGTCGGCGAAAGCCCCCTCGCCCACTGCCTTCATCTTAATCCGATCTCGACCGCGGTGCGACAGTCAGCCCACTATAAACCGAATAGGAGTCAGCCGGTTACCGCGTTTTTCAAAAAATAGCCATCCCTATCCCTCCAAACACGACGGATTGGCCAACCTGGAAAGCGCTGGGTTCAAGGCGTTGCCGGTTCGTTGGATGAATCGGAGGCGACCGGGCCGAATTCAAGGTACGCGATCAAGTCAGCAATTTCATCCGGCTTCAAACCATCGACCAACCCATTGGGCATCGGTGAAAGCGTCGTCTCTGAAATGGTCTCAATCTCGCTCTTCTGAATCTCCACAACTGCGGTAGCGTCCAGGGGATTGGTGGCGATGCGAATTACTTGAGAACGATAATCTCCTCCCAAAATAATTCGCCCGGTGATGGTTCGACCGTCGGCCGTGACGAGCTGTGCGTTGCGATAGGTTTCCGACACCACCGCAGACGGTTCGACGATTGAACGAAGAAGATCAAGACGGCTGAATCGACTGCCAACATGGGTTAGGTCTGGTCCCACGGCAGGCCCGATCGCTCCAGCCCGATGGCACTGGCTGCAGAGGACTTCTCGAAACAAAGCTTCACCCCGGGCTCGATCGGGAACGCGAGAGTCCGCGACCAACATGGGCTCGAGTTCGGTCAGCTCCCAGTGCCTTACAAGCGGTCGCGGCGAAGGAGTGGGGGTTTCGCCCACGATCGACGTGCGAGGCACCAACCGATCGGAAAGCGAGGCGCGTTGCTGGTCGTTGAGCTTCGCTACCGCATCGGCACGAAGTTGCGAAAGAAACTTAGGCATCCCTTCACCGCTGGTAAATTGATCGCCCCCGTCAAGAACATCGAAATACGTTCGGAGAGAAGTCTCGGTCCAACCGCCTTTGACATTGCGAAGTACAAGAAGTCCGTACAGTCGATCTTCCTGGAGAGGGCTTTGCAGCAGTGATCTCACCGTCATATCGACAACCAGATCGCTTCCAAGGTCCGCCATTAAAAGGAGGACCGCACCACGGACCTGATTTCCCGACCCATAGCTGCCGAACGCTTGGAGCTGAAAGTCGGGGAGTTCAAGTAGCGTCATCATCTGACGTGTGACATCGCCCTTAAGCTGGCTCATTTCAGTGGGATGATCGCTGGCGAGCAACGTGTAACACTGCACCAAACCCCAGACTTGCGAGATACTCAAGGCGTCTTTGTTTATCGAAAGTAGCCTTTCGAAGACGGCCGGTACTTCATCGTGTAACCCGGTTCGAATGATGGCAAGCATCGCTTCGATCAAAGCCGTTGGACGAGTTTCCGAAAATGCCAATTGCTTCCAGTCGGAAAGCGGTTGATGTTCAACGGCGACTCTCGCCGCATGACGAATGGTTGTGTCATGCGAATTCAAGTGGGACCAAGCCATTGGGATATCCGCATGCTCCTTTAACACATGCATGCTCGACAGCAATCGCAGTGTCTTACGAGACTCGACTGAATACTCCGCGCAATAACGTTCGTGCGCCGTTATCCGACTGGTTTCATGATCCGATCCTACGTAGGTGATTCGATACAAAGCGGACTGCGTTTTTCGACCGCCGGTGATGATATAAAGTGAACCATCGGGGCCGACCGCTAGGTCCGTGACATTGAGCGGCCGTCCCTGAAGGAAAGTTTCTGCATTCGCTCGATAACCTGCACCGCGTGGTTCGAGGTGCACGGCAAGGATCCGGCCATAGGTCCAGTCCAGCACCAACAACGCCCTTCGATAGTCCTCAGGGAAATTGGTACCTTCGCCGAAAAGCACTGCGGTTGGCGACCCTTTTCCAATGTCCAACGTTGGCATGGCATTGTCAGCATGATCGGGAAAATAGGGTGGCCACGCTCCCGTTACCGAGCGCCAGCCAAAGTCGGCGCCAGAAAACAAGTGCAGTATCCTTGTAGGCCGATACCAAGGTGCGCCCATGTCGAACTCGGCATCAGCATCATAGGTAAACCAGTCGCCATTCGAGTTGACTGCGAGTCCATAAGGATTTCGAAGACCCGTGCAAACGATTTCCCAGTTCTTTCCGTCTGGATCCGTTCGGATCACATGACCTTGTCCGGTTTGTGTCGTGTGGCCATTATCGCGTAGGGGCGAACTTCGATCGATGATGTCAGTGGCTGGCAAGTCGACAGAATCACCGTGAATCGCATAGACCGAGCCCTCCGGACCGAGTGCCAAATCATTGCGGCCATGACCAACGCCGCCCGTATATTCTCTCAGCAATTTCACTTCGTCAAAATGGTCGTCGCCGGTCGTATCGCGAAGTCGATAAAGCCCCTTTGATTCATTCGCGTTGGCATACAGGGCATCATGGGCGTAAAGCAACCCTCGACACTCCTTCAGTTGATCATTGATCGTCTCGACGTGCTGAACCAACTGCATCGAGTCATCGAAACGAAGCCGTAGTAAACCGATATCCTCCCGCGCGATGGTTAGGCGTCCTTGCGGATCGAATGCCATGCTGATCCAAGAACCTTCTCCCTCGCTTGCGGTTTTCAACAGTGCAACCTCAAAGCCCGGTGCTGTCCAAAACTTGTTCGTTGCAGAACCTGCACCTGATTTCGCTAGTTGCCATTGCTCATAGTTTTCTGTGGGGGAAATTTTTGCGGACCTTCGTCCAGCACCCCATAACGCCACACGCACTTCGCCTTTCGACTGAGCAGGCACAATGACGGGCATGCCCGTAGACGGAGACGTTGCCGCGACGCTCATCTTCTCGGTCGCATTCCAATGAGAGTCCAGATCAATGAGAGTCTCCACTTGGTTTGCCAGGGCAATGGAAAACCGCAATGCGATCGCTGCGGGGCCCTCGATGGGTCGAGCGGAAATTTCGATCTTGTTATTCCCTCGGGAAAACTTGTCCGAGAGATCGAGGTCCACGGTTTCATGAAAGGGTTCAACAGAGACAATAGCCTGTCCGTTGATCGTGACCGTGACATGGCAAAAGTCGGCTATCAAGCGGAGATTCGCCTTGCGAACCCGTTCGGGCAGTTCGATGGTCCGGTCAAAAGAAACCACTTGCGACGAAGCGATTGGTGACTGGTTCGAAACGTTTTCAACCCACATCCAATGCGGTGGTCGGCTTTCGACACGGTCCATCGGCGCAGCGGCTAAAGCCCATGGAAAGATTGCAAACCATGCCAATAGAAATTGAATGGGCGTGACCAAAGAAAGCCTATGCATCGTGGATTCCTCTGTCCCCTAGGACGGGAAGGGAGTAAAAACTGTCATTCAAGAAGCCATCGTAACCGGAATCTTGGACGAAAAACGGCAAGGCAGCGATTCGCAAAAAAATGGAGGAAATGGGACTCTGTGCGCGATGATTCGCCAAGATTCTCGAATTGCAAACGAATGGTAACAAGGACCCGCTAGGCTTTCTCGACGATCGACCCTATTCATGCGATGATAGGTGGACTTGTCATTGCTTCGATTTCAAACGAATCGGAAGACCCGATCTTGGCCACTTCACATCACCCATCTCCGCCCGATCCGCCTCTGCTGGAGGCCGCGTTAGTAGCAGAACGGGTCGGTGCGGCCTCACCGGCGCAACTCCTTCTTGGGCCCATCGAAGGGGTGCGGCCCATTATTCCAACAAACCAGCTTGCCAGCAGCAGTGGTCGTCCGTCGGAAACGGTAGCGGTTCCGCAAGACACCAGACGGCCGTCATTCATGCGACGGGGGCTGCGACGTGTTGCACTTTGGATGAAGGCACTGTTCGAGCTTTTCTCGCTGGTCACCATCCTTGCAATCATGACTGCAATCCCGTTCGTTCAACTTATTTCGTTCGGGTATTTGCTCGACGTTTCGGGCAGGTTGACTGCTGGCCAGAAAGTCAAAGATGCATTGCGGTGGCGGTCAGCAGCCGGGCAGATTGGCTTGGCTTTCGCGGCGATACTATTGTGGAGTTTGCCGATTCGCTTGCTGACGCACTGGGGCACTGCGGCTGAAATCGTATCTCCGGGAATCGCGCAGGCTGACTGGCTGCGATTGGGAGCCCTGTCATTGGCCGTGTTGGCAATGCTGCATTTGTCGTGGGCCTGGGCACGAGGAGGTCGCCTCAACCATTACCTTTGGCCGGCGCCATTGGAATGGCTAAAGCGGGCTTGGCGTCCATCGACGTGGATGGGACTTGCCGACTCGCTTTGGTTGATGGCACGCTCCTTCGAGTGTCCTCGTTTATTTTGGCTGGGACTGCGTGGCGCGATTGGAACCCTCATCTGGTTACTGCCGGCAACGGTAATCATCGCGGTCAATCGAAATGGACAAACCGGCGCCGCAGGCCTCGTGGGAGCACTGGCATTCTTGTGCCTCGGCGTAGCCCTGATGTACCTGCCCATGCTGCAGGCTAATTTTGCCGAAAAAAACCGATTGCGAGCGATGTTCGCAGTGAAAACCATTCGGCAAGATTTCCGACATGCGCCTTGGGCTTGGCTGACAGCGATGTTCTTGACCCTGGTTTTACTTCCGATTCCGTTGTACCTGCTGAAGATTGAGCCTCCACCGCCCGAGTTGATCTGGCTACCGACATGGTTCTTTATTGCCTTTATGTTGCCAGCCCGAATCGCAAGTGGCTTAGCAATGCGGCGGGCGCGTTCCAAGCCCGAACCCAAAGGCACATGGGCGAAGTTGTCGAGGTGGGTCGTTCGATTCCTCATTCCACCCGTCGTCGGCGTGTATTTGCTGTTCGTCTATCTATCTCAATACGTGACGTGGAATGGGCTACAGACATGGGTCCAGCAACACGCGGTGTTGGTACCGATTCCGTTTGTTGTGGATTGATGCGTTTGATGGTAAGACCATGTTTGGAAACAATGGTTCGATAGACGTTCCCAAATTGAGTTGTACTTTCGATGCCCCCTCGCAACGTAAACGTGATCCTGATTGCCGGCTTGGTTTCGTGGTTGTGTTATTCGACCGCTTCCGGGGCAAAAAAGGCGATCTTAGTTGGTGAAGCGATTCAACTGATCGATCAATTTTATGTTGATCCAGTCAATGACGCGGCTCTCGTTGAAGCAGCGATGGATGGCATGACGGCAACCCTGGATGAACATAGTGAGTACATTCCACCGGGGATGTACGGCGCTTTCCAAGACATGATTGAGCAGGAGTTCGCGGGCATCGGGATACTCGTCGAGCAACCTGAACAAGGAAAGCCGGTTCGCGTGATCACACCGCTGGTTGGCTCGCCTGCTCTGGAGGCAGGTGTTTTGCCAAAAGACGAGATTCTTAAAGTCGATGGGCTTGATGTTTCAACCATGGAGATCGGCGACGTTAGCAATCGCCTGCGTGGCGTGCTTGACACGTCCGTGACGGTTACAGTTCGTCGCAAGGTTAGTCCCACGGACGAAAAGCTGATCGATATTCAACTGTTTCGAAAAAGCATTGAAATGGAATCGGTTGTCGGTGACTATCGCGACGGCCAAAGCCAGTGGGTTTATCGACTGAAGAGTCATCCGGAAATCGCATACATTCGATTGACCAGCTTTGGAGAAAAGACCGTCAACGAATTGAAACGAGTTTTAGAATCGCTGAATAGCGATTTTGATGCATTGATTTTTGACGTACGTGCTAACTCGGGTGGATTACTGAACGCCGCAGTCGATGTCTGTGACGACTTCTTGGAGAGCGGCCGAATCGTGACGATCAAGAAACGCGGCGGAGAAATCGACTCCGAGTTCGATGCCAGCCCGGGCTTATTGGTCCGAAGCGAGATACCGATGGTGGTGCTCATCGACGGAAACTCCGCGTCGGCAAGCGAGATCGTTGCGGCGTGCTTACAGGACCACAAGCGAGCGTTCATCGTCGGCTCACGGTCTTATGGAAAAGGAACCGTACAAAACGTGCTTACGATGGACTTTGGGCGAAGCGCCCTGAAGTTGACGACGGCGAGATACTATCGCCCCAACGGTCGAAACATCCATCGGTTGAAAGATGCCAAGGAAGAGGACGAGTGGGGCGTGATGCCGGATGAGGGACTCAATGTCTTGGTCAACGACGAAGGTTTTGCAGCCATCTTGCAGCAGTGGCAAAAAGCATCCTTTCCCGTCATTTCGATGTCAGAGGGCGATGCCTCGAACAGCGATGGGGAAAGCAAAGAAAAACAAGACGACGAAAATCAAAATCCCGCGCCCTCTGAGCCGGTCGACCCGCAACTTGAGCGAGCCATTGAGCGATTGCGTGAAAGCATCCAAGCCCCGTCCTCAAACGCTGAGCCTTCCAAACCATCTCGTGCAGCCGCGTAAAAACGGAATTCTTGGCAAAGTTCTCCCAGATGCGTAATTTCCTGGGCAAAAAATCGTTGATGAACCAGCGTCTGGCGATTATGCTCAAAGCCGTTTCCTCGCCGAACGTCGTGCCTCGGCGCCATCACCTGTTGCTGTTTCCGAGAAGGATTTTCTCGTTATGTCCCGATTCACTTTGTTTGCGATCCTCGCCATGGCGACAGTTGCCTCAACGGCACACGCCCAAAGTTCGGTGCTGGCGGAGTTCTACGGTCGAGGCGTTCATGCCTACTACGGAAACGACGTCACGACAGCCTATGACTACCTCTCCAAAGCAATCGATGGCGGCATAAACGACCCGAGGGCCTACTATTTTCGCGGCCTAGCAGCAGTAGCGTCAGGCCGAGAATACGAAGCCGAGGCGGACTACCGCGCCGGTGCCGAGTTGGAAGCCAAGGGAACTTTTGGCCCCGCGATCGGACAATCCTTGTCACGAATACAAGGTAGCCATCGAATCGCCATTGAGAACATGCGTCAGCAAGCGCGCTTGGACCACCAGCTCATGGCGTCAAAGCGATCCAAGGCAAGATATCAGGGGATTGAAGCTGCAGAGGCCGAAGTACTTCGCGAGTCACCCGTTCCCAAGGCACCCGCTGCTGCCGCGCAGCCCGCTCCTCCAGCGGTGCCGCCAGCAGCCGAGAATCCGTTTGCAGATGGCCCTGCGGGAGCGCCTCAGATAGAGTCCAAGGATGCTTTGGAGGGGACCATGACCGACCCGTTTGCAGACGAATCAGTTGCGCCCGCCGCAGGCGATGCGCCGGCTGAGGCAGACCCATTTGGAGGTGCTGCACCTGCTGCTGACGATCCATTCGGCGCAGCAGCGCCAGCTGCAGAGGCTGCAGCTCCTCCCGCAGAAGATCCCTTTGGGGCTGCAAGCGATCCGTTTGCAAACTAAGGTTTGCGGTCCATCCTCACAGCGTCTCGTTTGCGATTTTGTAGAAGGGCAGGGCATGAGGCCATCGACGGATCATTTACCCGGTGTGAAGCTTTTTGATCTCACCGGACGCGTGGCCTTGGTGACTGGAGCGACCAAGGGGCTTGGCTTTGCGATGGCCGCAGGGCTCGCTTCGGCAGGTGCAGACTTAGCGATCGTAAGTCGCAATGGAGATCAAGCCAGAGAAGTCGCCCAAGCCATCGCAGATGACTTTGGCCACCAAGCGATCGGTTTTCAAGCCGACGTCTGCAATCCCGCTGAAGTCCACAAGCTTCTCGAATCGGTAGAACAGTGCTTTGGACGATTGGATGTCCTAGTAAACAACGCGGGTATCAACATTCGCGGCTCCATTGAGGAATTGTCGCTAGATGATTTTCGTGAGGTCCAACGGACCAATGTTGAGTCGGTCTGGAATGTAACGAAGGAAGCGTTACCTCTGCTTCGCAAAAGCACCGCCGGGCGCATCATCAATTTGGCAAGTACACTCGGGTTGGTCGGCCTCGGTCGTCGCACTCCCTATGCTTCCAGTAAGGGCGCAGTCGTGCAAATGACGCGCGCCCTTGGACTGGAACTCTCCAACACGTCGATTCGTGTCAACGCAATTTGTCCTGGACCATTTCTGACGCCGATGAACGAACCGATTGCGGATTCGGACGAGGCGAAGCAATTTATTATCGGCGCCGTGGCACTGGGTCGCTGGGCCGAATTGAAAGAAATCCAGGGTGCCGTGATTTATCTCGCAAGTGACGCGGCGAGTTATACAACCGGTAGCATGCTGGTGGTCGACGGCGGATGGACGGCTCGCTGACGATCTACCTTTCTTGAATGAATCTTCAACTCATGCGATTTGCTAAGTTCTCGCGTCGGTATGTTGCCATTGCGATCGTGACTTCGGCGCAACTATTGGCTTGGGGGGATGAACCTGAGCGCGAACCTGCAGTTCAATCACAAGCCCTTATCGATTCACCACCCATCGTTTCCGGAGATGCATCGATTGCGATCGATGCCGGGGAATCGAAGATTGTCCTGACGACGACCAGTCGCGTAAGTGGAGCCGTCGACTCATTAACCTGGAATGGAATGGAGTTTGTCGACAGCTTCGACCATGGGCGACAGATCCAATCCGCATCTAGTTTCGATAATGGCCGCGTCGGCGACTACTGGGCCGAATGCTTCAATCCCACGGAAGCTGGCGCTCGACGAGATGGTACCGGACCTCATTCGACAAGTCGCTTGCAACACTTGTCATCGAGTAGCAAGGAGTTGGCGTCAACCGTACAAATGGCCTTTTGGCTTGCGCCAGGCGAGCAGTCGAGCGGACGCCCTGCTACCAATTTGAGCGAGCTATCGGACCATCAATTGACAAAGCGAATTCGACTCGGTGAATACACATCGCCGCATTTGATCGATTTTGAAGTTACCTTTACCGTTCCCTCCCATGAGTCTCATTCATTCGCTCAGTTCGAGGCGCTCACCGGGTACATGCCAGAGAATTTTTCACGCTTTCAAAAGCTCAACATCCGAACGGGTCGCCTGGAACCCATCGACGACGGACCTGGCGAACAATCGTGGCCGATCGTGCTCTCCACTGAATCGGGAAGCCACGCGATGGGCGTCTATTCTCCAGACCAACCGTCTCTGGGATGGGAAACGGCTGGGTACGGTCGCTTTCGTTTTCAAGCAGAAAAAGTGGTGAAATGGAACTGTGTCTTTCGCAAGAGAGGACAACCGGTTGCACCCGGTGACCACTCTTTCAAAGTCATTGTCGCTGCCGGCAACCTCGAACAAGTACGAGCCGGATTAATGTCGATTGCGAAGAAATCCGACTGACAGTCCGAAGGCCGTTAAAGCGAAAAACCGATGCAGCCCTTATGGGATTGCATCGGTCGAAGCATCACTGCGACGCTGTTGCCATCCGCCACAGCCATCGTCAGAGTCGCTACAGTCTCGCCATTCGACGAGCGATCGCTTGCATGGGTAGTGGAGTGATTTTTGCTGCCGCGGACTCGTAGGTTTGAAGCAGGGCATCGCGGTGCACATCTGCCTCATCGTCTTCGTACTGCACGATGTAGGCTCCGATCTTGAGACCACCGGACTCGTATACCGGGGGCCAGAATTCTTCACCTCGAATCGCCAGCGTCTTGGCGAGCAACCGCGTAGCGCGTCCAGAAAACCCACTCAGCACCATGTCAAGGCGACCAAGCGGCTCACGAAAAATATAGAACACGAGTGCTTGGTCTTTGCCGCCACCGCCAGCCCATGCCCAGGTCTCATCGTCCTTCTCGTAATAGAAACCAGGTTGAGGCGCGTCCTCGTTCTTGCTCAGGCGCGTGCCAGCAGAAGCTGCGCCAGGCTTGGGGTCTTTGTCACGATAGCGAAGGAAGAACGGACAGGCCCGTGCAGACGTATCGTCAACGTCATCTTCAGTTACGAACGGAGTGCACCCAAAGGCGTCAGCAAAGACCAACTCGACAACCGGGTTGCTTTTGACGCTGCCGATGCAGACCAAAGCCCGGTCGCCCTGAGCCTCAGCGAATCCATTGAACACTTCTTCAGCGCGTGCCCGAGCTTCCTCAAAAGCAACAATCCCTGGGCTCCATACCAAGGTCTGCTGCAATCGATCGGGGGTTGGAATATCCGGCTGCGTCGCTGACTTATCGCCAGAGGCAGCTTCACGTTTGGCGTGCTTGGCGGCACCACCAAGCGTTGAAACGCCGTTGAGCAATTCCCCGATCAGCACCGAATCCGATGCCACGATCCAAGCGTTTTCTGGAGTCTTCTCTCCCTCGCCTTGTCGAACGCCGACGCAAATCTCCACATCGCCACGGCGAGCTAACAACTCCCAGAAATTCTCCGCTTGAACGGAAAACAATGCACCTGGCAATTGATCGGCGGATGCGTAACCATGATCGATCAGATAATCGCAAAGGCGAGAAAGCGCTTCCAACGGTATGTACTTGGCTTCGTTCTTTAGCAACGAGGCCACTTGATGGCGATCCAATCCAGTGTGTTCAACAATGGACTTAATGGTCCCCGGACGTTTCCGGCGATCGTGCGTGTGACCAAGAAGTTCCGCAAGACGGAAGGCGTATCTCATCGGGATAGTTTGAGTTGCAAAGTTGCGAACATGAAATGAAGACCAGCCAAAAGCTGGACCACGTTAATTCCCCCGCCCGGGAGCATTAAGTGTAGTTGCCAGGACAGCGCAGAGGGTAGGGTGCTTCGAAAAACGGCACCTATCCTCCCACCAGTTGGCAATATAGCGATCTGGCGCGTGCAATGTCGTCGGTACCGTCGACGACAACCCGGCCGTCCCGAAAAAGAGTGAGGCAGTGCGAACCGGGCAGCTGAACTTTTACGAAAAAGCGGTTTAAACTAACTGCTCCATGGTTTTTCCACCGATCTGCGATCATGGGAAGGTCGACGCTCACCTGAGGCCTGGGACTCAGTTGGACGGCCTGGCGTCCACAAATAAGCGCAGCCATATCGGTGCCGAGCGTTCCGAAAAGGTATTCTCGCTCACCGCTCCCACACGCCTTGCACTTCTCTCCGAGACCAGCAGGAAGCGCAATGACACGGCTACGATTATTCCAAAAATCGAGCGACCAAACGCCAGAACGGATCGCTTGAGGATTGCCAGTCAACCACTTGATCGCCTCGGTCGCCTGCAGGCTCGCGATCGCATGCGTCGCCGAGCCGAGTACCCCGGCGGTATCACAGGTTGCAACAATGGATGCGGGAGGGATCTCCGGCACTAGGCAACGAAAACAAGGATGTCCTTGACCCGTGAAAAACGCTACCTGACCGCTGGTTCCGACACAGCCGCCGTGCACCCATGCTAGTTTTTTTTCGAGCGAGTAATCATTCAACAAAAAGCGGATCGAGAAATTGTCCGCAGCATCGATGACTAGATCGACTCCATCCAAGGCTTGATCAATATTGTCGACCGTTAAATCGACCACCAATGGCTCACATTGGACACGCGAATTAATTCTTAATAACGAATCTCTTGCTGCCTCCGCCTTGGCCTTCCCCAGGCGTGCATCGTCCTCGGTGTAAAGCGACTGCCGTTGCAAATTGGTCCATTCCACCACATCGCGGTCGATCAACCGCATACGGCCGACGCCTGCCCGTGCCAAGATATCTGCTACAACCGTCCCCAAGGCTCCGCAACCAAGAATCGCCACCTGCGAATCCTCCAGGCCCTTCTGCCCACGGGCACCGATCATTGGCAATCGGGTTTGGCGGTCGTATCGTGTTGAATCTGCGTCGCTCATTCCTCTATCCTAACCACGGTTTCACGTGACTGCTGATCCCATTTCAGTTTCGAAAGCTGAGATTCTTCGCCTCCGGTCTTCGTTGTTGCAAAACACTCGTCAATTTTTTTGCTCCCGCGATTTTATCGAAGTGCAAACACCTTGCTTGTCCCGCGACAATGTCGTCGACGCACATATCGACCCAGTCACCGTATTAGGCACTGCATTGGGTATGCCGCAAGGAACCAGTAGCGATTTTTATTACCTGCAATCGTCACCTGAGTTTGCGATGAAACGACTCATCGCCCAAGGCGTCGGCTCTCAATTTAGCCTCGGACCTGTTTTTCGCGCCGGCGAAAGATCGCACCGTCATAATGTCGAGTTCACGATGCTGGAGTGGTACGACGTGGGCGCATCCATGGAACGAGTGATCGAGCAAACCATAAACCTCGTCGAATCTTTGTTGAACCTTGCCCCCGAAACAGTCTCGATTGCGTCATCCATGTCAACGCATGAAACTTCTGTTCGCCGCCATAACCGCGTGCAAAATCCTATCCGAGTGGTGTCCTACCGTAATCTTTTTCGTGAGTCACTAGGCTTTGACCCAATCGATGTGTCGCTGGACCGCCTTCAGCTTGAAGTCGCTTGCGTCGACCAGCACCTCGCAAAAGCATTGGCGGGCCAACGTGACGACATGCTTGATGTCCTGCTCACGGAACGAATTGAGCCACTCATCTGTACCGAAAGCGTTCTGATTCGAAACTATCCGATCACTCAAGCCGCACTCGCTCGTCGATCCGATGACGATCCGGCGACAGCAGAGCGGTTTGAATTGCTCATCGAAGGCCTTGAGATTGCAAACGGATATGGCGAGTTGCTGGACGCCGACGAACTGATCCGGAGAAACGAAGCCAATAACCGAAAGCGATTAGCCACGGGTAGAAGCGACCTACCCTCAGAAAGTCGCTTGGTCGACGCAATGCGTTTAGGGTTACCCGCATGCTCTGGGGTGGCATTGGGATTTGATCGCTTGGTAATGATCGCGGTCGGCACTGAAAATATTGGTGACGTGCTGACGTTTCCCATCGAGCTGGCTTGAAGGATAAAAAAGAATTTTCTAAAGAAACCGGTCGCGACAGGCCGATGACACAATTGCAGGGGGGAGCTTTGACCGCGTTAGCCTGCGCTGACGCATAGGAACGACGGATGGCCCCCTACTTTCAATACTATGCTGAGTTAGCCGTTTTCTGCTACCGGCCGCTTCTTCTATCAGCACTGCTTGGCATCGTGGTGCCATCAGGTGGGTGCGTCGCACTCAACATTCCTAGCCAACGGTACGACGATCCGTCGGATCGCGGCGGTATCTTCGGTCCCCACCGTCCACGTGGGCAGGGAACACCCGTGCATCCAGTCCAGGTTGATGGTGCATTGCCTTCAATCGACGACTCCTACTGTCCGGCCACAGATACCTCCGCTTGGGAGGAAGGTGTAGAGGAACCCGAAAAAACACCCGAAGTGCCGTGGCCTCGCTTTCATCCTCTACCGACAAGGCCAGTATTCTCAAGCCCTGCCCCAGAATTCTGGCAACCTGCTTTTGGCGAACCAACTTTGGCGGCACCCCCTGTTGCAGCCTCGTGAAGCAGCTAGCAACGAAACCTTGTTACTAGGAGCCCATCCGAAAAGGGGTCTGACCCTTTTGGAAGCGAGTCGACTTCATCGGTTTTTTGGCCTCCCCGGAGAGCGTCAGACCCCTTTTCGGATAGGCTCTAGGTAAGCCACCAACCTTACCTGCCAAAGCATCTCGCCCGTCAGAATTGCAAAAATTGCATTCAGGCCCACGTTGGAGCAACACCAACTGGCGCGACTGCGCCTCTTCTATGACAGCGCAACTTCCTTCGCTGAGATGCAAACTGGATAAACCTGCGTTAAGACAGGTAAACCTTTCCGCGCCAATACACATGCGTGAAGCTGCATAGCCAGAACATCCGATGCAACCACTCGTGCCAGTCTCGTCACTGGCAAGGCAATCCGCGCGGTCTTTGGCCAGCGGACTAGGGCGGAAGGCTTGCTCACGGATGCGCGGGGTTCCATGCAACGTTTCATGTCAAGACTTGGTCGAAAAGGCACGTCACGAAATGAAGTCATTTCGCGGGCAAGCTACTCCGTGATCAAGCACTCAAAGCGTTTCTCGCTCGCGCTGGCTTTGGCCATGACGGGTCCGATGCTCGTCGCCCGAGAGGCCGGTGGTGCTAATCCGGATACAAGCCTGTCCGAACGCGAAACGCCCACTGTACTAGCGATCCGTCGATGTAGTGGCGCTGTCGTCAACATTCATGGACAAAAGACTATTCGTGCAACGGCCGCATCCATGGCGGGTGCAAGCGGGGAAGCGGGTCGCCACGTCAATGGCATGGGCACCGGAGTAGTCATTGACCCCCGAGGGTACGTGATCACGAACTTTCACGTCGTTGAAGACGTTGATCAAGTTCAAGTGACGCTTGCGGACGGGTCAACAACGACCGCGGAAGTAGTAGCAACCGAAATACGCAGTGACCTAGCTCTTCTTAAAGTAAAGGTCACGCAGCCTCTCGAAACCATTCCGCGCGGAACGAGTAGCGACTTGATGGTCGGAGAACCCGTGATCGCCATTGGCAATGCCTTCGGATATGTCCATACCGCGACCGAAGGTATCGTCTCGGCGCTCCATCGCGATGTACCTGTCAATGACACTCAGGAATATCGCGATCTCATTCAAACCAGTGCTGGAATCAATCCGGGGAACTCGGGCGGTCCCTTGTTGAACATTCACGGCGAGATTATCGGGGTCAATGTTGCAGTACGCATTGGTGCGCAACAAATTGCATTTGCCATCCCCATCGATCAGGCGATCGACATCGTAAGCGACATGATCAGCAGTCACAACGAAGATCGCTTATCAATTGGCCTGCGCACCGAAGGCGGGCCGCGTGACGGGGACGGAGTAGTGATCGCTCATGTTGCCGCCAGTAGCCCTGCGTCCCGTGAAGGGTTGCAGGCCGGTGATCGCATTGTTCAAGTTGGCGGCGTGGCGACGAATGATCGCTTGGACTTCGGTTTAGCTCTGATTGAAGCTCAGGCGGGCGAACAGATCCCGTTCGAAGTCGAGAGATCCGGCCAGTTGGTAAAAGTAGCGATGACACTCAGCGGTGCGCCAGCAGTCGTCGGCGACGACGCTCAAGCACTTGCATGGGCTGCCATTGGTGTCAAGCTACAGCCAGTTTCGAAAACTGCCATGCAGAATATCAACAAGAAGAGTCGCAAAAATTATCGCGGCGGTCTGCTTGTAGCCGACGTCCGCAAAGGCTCACCAGCCGATTCTCAGGGAATCCAAAAAGGCGATGTACTCATCGGCCTTCATGGTTGGTCAACGGCATCCATCGGCGAACTTCAAGGAATCCTGAATAAGGTCGCCCAACAGGAACCTGCGCAGGGCCAATTCCTGATTATTCGCAGCGACCAAACGATGTACGGATACATGCGGCTAGCAGAAGTTGCCGGCAACCGTACTCGATAAATCAACGAATCACATCAGCGGATGAGCGCTAGCGTCCCGGGGCAGGCCACTTGGCAACGAGGGAACCACCTGCCGACCCAGCCGGCACGCGAGCGCCGTCCGCTAATCGGTGTTTCATGCGATCGCTGTCTTCACGGCGTGGGTTGCGATCTCCTATGATCTATCTCCATGAAAAAGACCCAGCGAGCTAAACTGATCGCAGAGCGATTGTCGAGCCTCTATCCCAGTCCGCCGATTCCGCTGGACCATAGTGACGCATTTACGTTGCTGGTCGCCGTGGTACTGAGTGCCCAGTGCACGGATAAGAAAGTAAACGAAGTCACTCCCGCGTTATTCCTCGTCGGTGGGACGCCGTACCTCATGGCGGCGATGACGGTCGATGCGATCCTTGAAATCATTCGCCCACTCGGACTGGCGCCAAAAAAGGCGAAGGCGTTGCAAGGACTGGCTGCGCAAATTGTAGAACGCTTCGGTGGAAAGGTTCCGAATTCCTTCGAATCGCTTGAGTCGCTACCAGGTGTGGGTCACAAAACGGCAAGCGTCGTGATGAGCCAGATATTTGGCCTGCATGCATTTCCCGTTGACACCCATATCCACCGATTGGCCCAACGCTGGGGGCTGACCGGTGGCAAGAGTGTCACTCAAACGGAAGCTGACTTGAAAAGTCTTTTCCCACCCGAATCATGGCGCGACCTTCATTTACAAATCATCTACTACGGCCGCGAACATTGCACGGCCCGTGCATGCGATGGCACGGTTTGCGATCTGTGCCGCGAACTGTTTCCGCGACGTCGCAAACCATTCCTCCATATCAAAGCCTAGCGTTTTTGCCTAACGGGACCTACTGGTTCTCGATTTATCGAGACACCCCCAAAAACGCAGTACTCTAGGAATGTTTTTACTGCGATTTGACGAGCTCAAACGCCCTCGAACCCTATCGGACAAGTCGATTCGTCACCACGCTTCGAAGCGAGCATCACCCATTAGCCCAACAAGCATTTCTCCCAAACTACGGCATACTGATGCTGCCAACCAAGCCGACGATCATTCGAGGAACAATCTTCTGGTTTGGACCTAGAAAACAATGCATCTATTTCGAGCGGCTGACTCGTACGCTGCGAAAACCAATTTCATCGTACGAAGGTTATCCCTTCCATCTGTTTCGGCAGGCCGGTTGAGCTGGATGTATTCTAAGAAGTGCGAGTTACACGCTACCATGCTACTGTGGACAACGGCATACCGAGGGTCGACCCAACGATAGTTCTCGGGAGGCAATACTTCCTCGCGAGTGCCTTCTTGCGTTGTCACTCGGATTCGATAACCGGAAAGCAATTCAAGCGATCCAAGCTTTCCTTCTGCAAACAATCGCGTTTGGGGAAAGCAATCGTCTTCCAGCGGCGTACCTGCATACGCCAAGTTGATATCGACCATGGTCTGCCCTTCATTCATCCATAGCGATAACGTTGCCGTGTCTTCCCCACGAATGGCCGTGGAGACTCGTGAAGTTCGGCAATAGATACTTGTGGCCTCACCAAATAGACACCTTGCGTAGTCGATGACGTGGCAACCTAAGTCCGCGATAATAAATCGCTCGCTCTCGCGCAGCGTCGGCTGGTTCGCAAAAACATCAAAGCCAGTCACAAAATCGAGACGACACCGAAAGACATCCCCAATGTCGCCAGCGTCCAAACACTGTTTCACACGCCGAAGCGTACTTTGCCATCTCCAGTTTTCATGGATCGCAAACCATGTGTTGGTCTTGCGACACATTTCAACCATCCGCTCACAAGCGTCCCACTCTTCAGCCATTGGCTTTTGACAGATGACGGGAAGATTATTCTCTGAAGAAAGTCGCACCAACGACTCGTGGCTTGCTGGACTTGAGATGACGTCCACGAAATCGAGGGACTCATTGCGGATCATCTCCGTTGCGTCTGTATAGACTTTCTGAATCTCGAAACGGCTTGCCAGCGCTGCGGCCTTTTCAAGGTTACTGTCGCAAACAGCAACGCAAATCGCATTATTAATCTCGCCCCATGCTGCCAGTTGGAACTGCGACCAGAATCCCGCACCACATACCGCGAACTTGAGCTTTGTCATTCGAATCGGACCTTTCGCGGTCTAAGTGACCACACGCCAACGGAAAGCGACTGACTCAAAGTGTAAGCTGAAGAATCGCGTTAGAAAGGGACAATGCGAAATAGCAAGCAGTCCCGGTACATGCAGAAGTCGTTCACACGGACATTCGACTCAGCCTGAAACGCCGACGCCAAAATAAGCCGATTCACGTAATCAAGTGCCCGCCGCCAAGAGTATCTAGTAAAAACGCTTTACAAGCCACCTACAGCGAAGCAATAGATTTCGGACTTTCGAGAGGAATCAAAATCGTTGTCACAACAGACCCACAGCGTTTTCCTACCGTCGGAAAGGTCTTTCCCCCAGCAGATACCCTCTGGTTTTTCGGCCGCAAGTTCGCCGCCAAGGCCAAATCGATCTTCCAGCAGATCGATTACCAATGTTTTGGACGCGACGACAACATGGCAGGGTGCCGCTTGTTCGGGAAGTGACGCCATACCACTAACATCCGTGGCATCTTCGATCTCCGCGAGGAACATCTTCTTGACGTTTGCCTCAAGGCCAGAATTGCTGTCTCGCTCAAGGACAAGGAAACGGCTTTCATCGATGGCAAGAATTTCACTAACGCCCGTATCAACGCTTTCGAGGCGGTAAACAATCTGCTTGATCGGCTTGCCCAATCGATCGAAGACCAACCAACGGCTGTTCATCCCTAAACACTTGCCGTCCTTAAGAACACCGTCTTGCACTAGTGGGCTTTGAAGGACTGCGATCGATTTTTTACCGCTAGGCGTAATCGCGATTCCTTCAAATCCACGGTTGGGATAGAGCCCCGCGGTATAAAGCCCGTCGCGAGGCAATTGCAAATGAAATTCAATGGGAACATCGTATTGGCTCGTGATTCTTCCGTCGGTCTCCGCAATGACAACACGGGGACCGTATTCGTCGCTGACAAGCAATTGCCCATTCCCAAGAAAACGAATCCCCTCCGGATCAAACGCTGTCCATTGTGGGTCTGACCGACCATTAATCAGATCCTTGCCATGTGCTGCCAAAGAACCCACCAACTGCTGGCCATCTTCCGATTGGAACAAATGGGTTGCGGAGAGAACAAAGCGCACCTCTTTGTTCTCTGGCACTAAAACCAATTCCGCCTCATGGTAGCGGCAGGGAAAACTCACCGCCCCATCCCCCGCTCCACGATCTGACAATAGCACAAACCGGTCACCGACTCCCGTGTAATCGATTGCCGACAAACCACCAAATTGGTTCGCGCTCGATCCATCTTCAAGCTTTTCCGTCAAGCCGCTCCCGTCTGACGTATTTCCGTCGATCCTAGCGACCCCCAACAATTCAACGGAGGGCGTCTTCGCTGACAATGGCAACGCGAGGAACGATGCCGCAAAGACTAACGATAATCGCGCCGAATTCATGGTCATCAACAAAAATGCGTGGGAGTCAATCGTACAACGACGGTATATGAACGCTACGTTTTTCAACGGATCCGAAAGTGAGCACCAACAAGACATCCTCGCTCTGCCCATGCGCAAGCTACCATTCTAATCAACGGCTGCTTGCGCCGACAAACTGCTGCGCATGCGATTTCACCTTATTAATCGCCCGCTGAGAGATCACTTCTCTTCAATCACCTCACGCATGTCTTTGGTGCACAATTGAACGAGAAGGAGGCCGTTCATTTGTTGTGACAAGAACGACACCGACCCGTCGCATGCGCTCCACCAACATGAAAAGAGTAGATTTCACCGTCGTTTGAGCAGTTCACCATGCAATTTCCGTTTCGCGTCACTACGAAAGTACTGCTATTGGTGGCGTTAGGAATTCCCAATTCATTGCCACCATCCAAGCTGAAGCTATCTTGCAGGTCAGCCCACCCCCAACCTTCCTCAACGTGCGGTGTGCCAATGATGTCTGCGCCGCCTCGGGGATTAGCGGACATGCGGCCACTGATCCAAACCTCAGGACGCCCAGCATCTTCAACGATCATGATAGTGTTTGACAGGCCATCGCGTATTTCTGCAAACTTAACGCCCAATCCAGGAGCTTTGGGAAAAAGCGCTCCTGGCTTTTGTCGAGCGTCCGGGGCAGGCATCGTGCCGCCGTTCACTTCCCATGTAGCCCTGGCCGCACCAACCGAAATACAACCACCGGCTGGATGAATCTTTGCGACGCCATGAAGTAACCGTCCTCGCCGGGAGGCCCTTAAGCTCAAAGAGAATTAGGCGCAAAACGTTTGCGAGAACTCTGTCCCGTCACGTCACGCAGTTGTCATGATCAAAGCTTGCTTACAAATTTAATACAAACACAGCGACTGATTGCGACTACGTGGGAGGTCTCGTTCGCCAGTCCGGTCTCCTGATCGATCTCGAATACACCGACTTTGCCACCATCTTGACTGGCAATCAACATCCATCGTCCGCACGGTGAAATGTTAAAGTTTCGCGGGATTTTGATATCGCCCGTAATGTGCCCGACAGGCGAAAGTTTCGCCGCCACCGCATCGAACTTGAAGACGGCGATCGTGTTATGGCCACGATTGGACACATACACAAACCTACCGTTCGGATGGATCCGGCATTCTGCGGTACTGTCACCGTTTTGCACTTGCTCACCTGCGCGCAAAGTTGAAAGGCTCTGGACCACCTCGTACCGATTGGATTTCGTGTCGAGCTTGACCAGGTTTACGGTCATATCATGTTCACCATTGACGAATGCGACACTGTCATCATCCGCGATATGGATATGTCGCGGGGCACTTGAAGCGGGCATCAATATCGACGACGGGTCGTTGATGGAAACTGTCGCCATTTCACGGTCGAGGCGAAAGAGGTGGAGCTTATCTTGGCCTGCATCACACGTGAACGCGAATTCACCCGTCGAGTTGAATGCCCCACAATGGCCAAGCGCCTTGCGTTCTTTGCCATCGACCTTGACGAGCGGCACTCGGTGGTAGGCGATTCGCGAATCGATGGAACCATCCGGCTTAAGCTTAAAAAATGCGTAGCTCCCATCCGAATAATTGGAAACAACGGCGAATTGATTTTGCTTGTCGGTGCTAATATGGCAAGCGCCTGGCCCACCGCTTGTGAGCGAAACCTGATCGGAGAGCATACCCGTCGACAGATCGAGCTTGAATGAATGCACGCTTCCGTCGGGCGCGCTTTCGCCAACGGAGTAGAGCGATCTCCCATCGGGTGAGATGTGCAAAAAGGATGGGTTGGTGATAGCCATAGCAACCTCAGGGTCGCCGAGTTTTCCGGTCGCGGCGTCAAGTGAGCAGCGATAAATTCCCTTACTACCATCATCGCTGGTATAGGTGCCAAGAAACAACCAATACTTTCCGGACAGGGGTGGCTCCATGGCTAGCAGATCCCTTGAAAGCAACAAAACGAACAGAAACAAGAGACAGCGCAGCTTATCCATGAAATGGCTCAATGTTGGAGTTTGACAGTCGGAGTTTCGGAAAGAGTTTAATGCAGAGTAATCATCAAGATGGGGAGCAAACCTAGCAAGCAGACTGAGGGTCGTTTTCTCAAATGTGGTCAATCCTGAGTATTGGGGCGGACACAATGCTTGTCTAAGAACCTATCCGAAAACCGAAGAGACCCGCGGCTAGCACCAAAGCGGCTTATGGTTTTCGGATTGATTCTTAGACGGCAAAGATTCGGCGATTTACCGATTAGGTTGAGTGACCAAGCATTGCAAAGAACCGGTCAGTTCGGACGATTATTTTTGAGTACGACGAACGCGGATAGAAAGTGTCATTTTAATTTCTTCCACGAAAGCCCCGACCACCAAGGCGAGTAAAGAATTTACCTGTTGTCTTCATATAATTTCGATATCCTTCGCCAAATCGCCGGATCAGCATTTGCTCTTCTTTCGGCGTCCTCAACGCAAGCAGTGTAAGCACCAATACGCTACTGATGCCGATCAGACCATTCGCGGTCAGCGTAGTAGTGGCTACCATTAGCAACGCGGCACAGACGTAAAACGGATGCCGAACCCAGCCATAAGGGCCTTGGGTGACCAAGACCGCGTCACGTCGGGTCACAGCGGTATCAGTGAGATTCTTTCCCAAGGTCGAAAGAGTCCAGTACAAGAACGCTGTACAAGCCGCTCCCACGATCGCTCCGCACCACCGTAATGCCAGCGGAAGCGGAATCGATGCCCACGCAACGGTTGATGGAAACAGGAGATAGGCGAGGGTGCTCATCCAAAGCAATAAGCCTGAAATCCTCAACGTCGCAGCAAAAACGTACCCTTCTTGCCTGTGCGAAATGCGTTCACCGGAAGAAGCCGCATTCAGTCGATGCGGGACACCAATCACAATGATAAGTACGAGTAAAATGCAGAGGGCCGCGCGAAACGCAATTTCATCTCGCATGTCGATCTTCCCTCATTCGTCGCGACCGACTTTGCCGCCATAGAGCGCAAACACTGATTTTACGTGCGGTGCCAATTTGCCGACCAGAACCGAATCATCACTGACCAGCGGTGCGTTCGCGTCGATCTCGTTATTCCGAGCAGCCAACACGATTGCGGCCACGACATGCTCAATATCGATGGGAAGGTTTGTCGATTCTTCGAGTTGGATGGCAATGTCGAACAAAACGTTACGAACCGACGGAGCAATCGTTGCCTCGCCTGACAAACTGAGCGAGATCCCCGGCACGATCTTTCGTAATACTTCCATGGTTTCAGAGTTTAACGCAAATCCAGATCGAAGACGAAACCTTACCCACCCGTTCGAGTGCGAGTTCGACATACGGCGGGGAAGGATTTGCCTTGTCTGCGTTTGAGTCGCTCGCGCCGTTTACGACGGTCGGCAGCCCCTCGCTCCCTGCGTCGGGCTTCGCCGAAGTCCCGCCTAGTCACGCCCAGAGTTCGCAGCCATATGTCCGGGACGAGTCCATCTGACACTGAGCTCGTCGACAGGTCGTCCGCTTGGTACCGCGCGAATGCCTCGCCGCCTGGGTAGTACGGCAACCGGTCGTAGCAGTCCCGAAGCCATGCGAATGGTTCAACGCCATTTGCCTTGACGCGACTGACCATCGACTAGTGAATCGTTGCCGCCCAGCCTCCTCGTTTGTTATCCAAGAACAAGAAACTCGTACACCACAATGCCGAATACTTGCATAGAAGCTCAGCCGTGAATTCGGACAGAGGGCGAGGGCAATTGAAGCGGCGTTTCCGCCGATCGATCTGTGCCAACACAAGCAGGCTGTACTCGCGTCGGTTAACGCAAGTTGCGAATGAATCACTTTACTTCCAATCGACGACTCGACTCGGTACACTCGTGCCATGGAAGTTATCACTTTGCAATCAGGAAGTTCGGGCAACTGCGTATTCGTGCGGAGTGGCGAAACGCGCCTACTCTTTGACGCAGGCATTAGCGGAATCAAAGCCGAGTCGCGTCTGGCCGAATATGGTTACGACATTCGTGATTGCCATGCGTTGATCCTCTCTCACGAACACTGTGATCACATCAGCGGCGTCGGCGTGTTTCACCGCAAATTCGGTTTGCCTGTCTATGCAAATTTGCGAACTTGGAACGCGACTCGTTCGAAGCCGGCGACCGGCTGGATAGGAAGTCCGAACCATTTCGTGTCTGGTAAGCCGTTTCAAATTGGTTCGCTGCGAATCGAGCCCTTGCGGACACCTCACGATGCCATCGAGGGCGTATGCTTTGTCATAGAAGATGTCGAATCCGGGCAGCGATTCGGTTTGCTCACCGACTTAGGACATGTCTTCAGCGCTCTTCAAAAAGTCATTGGTTCCCTGGATGCAGTATTGATCGAAAGCAACTATGACGTCGAGATGCTTCGTCACGGGACCTACCCGCAACGTTTGAAGGATCGTATTTCAGGGAAGCGTGGGCACCTTTCCAACGACGATGCTGCACAACTTCTGGACAGTTGTGATGAGAGTCAACTGCAATGGGTTTGCTTGGGACACTTGTCGGCTCATAACAACTCACCTGAGGTTGCCCTAGCCACTCATCTTGAGCGGCACGGAGAGCGATTTTCCATCTTCTGCGCCGACCGGGACGGTCCTATGCAACTACCAAGAATCAAGCAGGTTGAGTTCTCGCTCCGGGCCACCTCTGCGGCCGTTTGAAGGCTCTCGAAAGCCCGCTTTACTTATCGACAAACCGCATTTCTAGGGGCAGGCGGCATTTACCGGCAAGCGGCGCCCACAACGCGAGGCGAGGTCACCACTTGACGTCCCATGCCGAGTCCAATGCAACTGGTTGTGGTCTCCGAACCCACAGGCCTAAACCGAGCGATTGATACGGACAATCGCGAGCGAGGTGCTAATCCATTTTATTATCGCAGGTGAGCCACACCTGAAATATCTGCGAAAGTAGACGGAGACCGATGGAACCACGGCCGTTTCCTGACCGGTTCACGATCACCTCTCGTCAGTCCGCGACAGCGATCCTTCAGACAATCGATCCATCTAAGAAAAAGGTTGTGTGCGAAGAAGAACTCGGCGACCACTTAAAGCTTTCATAATAACGACATGACAGCCAGCCCCCTCGCAAACGCTGATGCTTCCGGCGCATATCTCGATGGTTGTGAAAAGTCCGTGTAAACTACCCTTAAACGCGTAGCGTCTTCTCATTTCGTGACTTAATCCAAAGGCGGCATTGTGGTCCGTGTGAGCAAACCGTTCTGGTGTTCGAGCGTAGCCTTTTGCATGATGCCCTTAATCAGCTACATGTACGCAGTTGTGTTCTGGCTGCTGGCAAGCTGGTCACTTGGTGAGTGGGCCATTCCGGGCATTCATGACCCAGGCGGCTTCCTGTTTGGCATTCCACTCTTTCTGCACATTGTCCTGATGTTGCTGGCCTTAGCGGTCGCGCCGTTTGCGTTTGCCTTGGGATGGTTGCCGGGACGACGTGTGCAGCATGCACTTGCGTATATCGCGAGTTTGATTCTCTCGGTTCTCTTGTTCCGACTGGATATCTACCAAGTCACGACATGGATTGCCGACTAGCGACAAGATCGATAACTGGATGGACCGGGTTCATCGTCGCCGCCTGCGAAACTCGACGAGGACGCACCAATCGACGGCGGCATTCGCCACGAACAGCACAGGCGGTGATGAGGCAAAAAGACATCGCGTTGACAATGGACACCTACACCGATCAAAGCTTGCTCCAAACCGCAAACGCGGTTGAGTTGGGCGCCGAACTTTCCGACTGATGCGTCCTCCGACAGTCCGCGAACGGTTACCTCTTTCGTTACACGCGCGGGCAATAAGCCGAATGGAACGGAGTCAACTCATGGCAATTGGGGCCAGTTGCATCGACAAGCGGAAAAGAGAACGAAAAGAAAAAACCCCGCGAAAAACGGAGGCTTACTGAATGGAGCCGAAGGGAGTTGAACCCTCGACCTCTGCATTGCGAACGCAGCGCTCTCCCAACTGAGCTACGGCCCCTGACCCAGCCTGACCTGTCTCTCGCAACCCAACCTGTCCCTTCAAAATAAAAGATCCGCCTGAGATTGTCTAGCGACGAACCGTATGGAGCAACAGCGCGGTACGCAAAGAAACGACCGGCGAAATCGACTTCGCTGCTTGAACGTCCCGTATCGACTCGATCCGTCGTTTCATCCGTAGCCTACGCACCTGAACTCAGGTACTTGTGGGCTAAGACGCTTCGCTGGCTGGCTCCTCTGGAGGCGAGGTTCCGTCACCTTCATTCAATTTTTGTGGATCTTCGCCCGCACCTTCTACAGGTTCCCCTTCTACAGGTTCGCCTTCTACAGGTTCGCCTTCACCGGCTTCCGAAGTAGCTTCCGCCTTTTCTGACGGTTCACTATCGTCGGACTTTTCCTGAACAGCGTCATCACCGACTGGCTCATCCGTAGGTTCAACTTTTTGGGAGTCCGCTGCGGCATCTCCTGGCGTTGCATTCTCTGCGGCCTCCGTCATTTCTGGCTTTGCTTCGGAACCATCGGTTGGTCCCACTACGCCCTCATCGCCTGTGGCCTCGCTTTTCGAGGCCGCTTCGGCTTCTAGCTCTGCTTTGATCTGCTCTTCCTCTTTCGCCTTAAGCTTTTCAGCTTGAAGTTTACGAAGTCGCTCGTATTCGGCGGCTGACCGTGTGTCGCCACTCATCATCGTCACAAAGTCGAGTAGCGGAAAGTCTTCGTCAAAGTCCTCCTTGTCGATGGCGATGGTGTAGCGACGGATCGCCCGAACAAGATCCTCGCTAAGGTCATCGAGAGTCAGAACCGGGTAATCATCGAAAACTTTCGCCCAGAGAGCGAATGCTTCTTCGTATTTTGAGATCGCCAAATCCAATTCCGCGCGGGCATTGGCTTTCTCCGCATCGTAGAGCAAGCGTCGGGCTTGAATCGTCCGGTCTTCCTGTTCAGCCTTGGTCAACGTACTCCAGTAATCGTAGTTGATTTGAGTTCGATGGCCTGCCGTTTTTTGAATGCGAGCTTCGAGATCGCCAACCAGTGAATTCAATTCGATCGCTCGAAGGCGCACTGCGGGAGGAGATTTCTTCGCGACGGTATCAAGAGACGGCTGCAGGCGGTAATAGAGTTGCGTAGCGAGCGTCGCTTGCTCCTGCGTTCGATCATCGGGATTCGTATCCCAGGCCGTGCGCTCTTCCACCGTGAGTGCGCTGAGCAAGGCTTGTTTCTCGTTTTCCATGGTGTCGCCGACCAAGGTCAGAAACTCCTCCTTGGTATCCGCGAGTTGGCGTTCGAGCTCATCCAGCGAACCCATCTTGATCGTGAAAGCCGCAGTCGTCGGAATACTTCGTTTTCCGAGCGTGGTCCAGTCGTCGCCGGCCTTCACCCACGCATCCTTTGCACGGTCGTCGAGGACGCCTTCGCTTTCAATCGCTTCGGCGTGTTTGATACGCCACTTTGGCCCAGTCTCAAAGAAATTAATCGGCGTCTGATTTCGAATTTTCACGCCATTGTCGACGATATCGTACCCATGGTTTAGCCAAAGGCGACCAACCAACCAATTGTCCGGCTTGTTTTCTGGACCGCGGGCATCAGGACTGTCAACGTTGATGTCGTGTTCGCGAAGCGAGTCATGCAACCGATTATCGTCAGCGAACAATTTACGGAACTGACGCTTCTCGTCACTCATTCCCATTTTCTGGCCGTAGAACCATCCGGTGTACCAGACCAAACGAGGAGCTTTGCGATTCTGCTCAACGCCTTGCGTCAAAAACTCGGTGCCTTCACGAACCATCGCGTACCGTTGTCGATAGTCGTCGAATTCGGTGGAGACGTTGTACGCAAGGTTATGAGCTTGAAACTCCCAGACCTTTTCGTAGTGCGGCTGCAACAAAGCAATGCTATTGAGCGTGGCCTTGAGTCGGTCCCACTCGTGTGTTTTGCGGCATTCATGTGCATTATTCCATAGCAACGTCGCTGCAACGCCCCGAAGTCCGAGAGACGCAAGCTTCATGGTCTCACTCGCGGGGTTGATATCGCCCAATTCACTTTCCGCGATGTTGAACTTCGTTCGCATCTGCGTGAGCTGACCACCTGCGTCGCCCGTACTACCCCCTGCAGGTTGCCCTAGCAAATACAGCGGGATGAGCATCGCGATTAGAATCGCTAAGTAAATCAGTTTATTACGAAAACCAGTAGACCGGTTCATGCCGCGATCTCCCGCGTTTTAAGGAAGAAGTAGCTAACGATAAAAGCGAGAATCAAATAACCGAGCGTCGCCACAGAATGCCGGGCGAGCAGCGATCCAAAAATATCAAAGCCGCTTGCCGCATACTCGGCTGTACCCAGCATTTTCGGTAAGTTCGGCAGCGACGTTGCGATCGCATCCAGCGCGTAGATCGCGATGGAGTCAACCGTCTTGATGACCTTATTGGCGACCGTATCGACGTCGAGCTGTGTCGTCATCGCGTCCTGTCGCAGAAGTCGCACCAACGACTCGACTGGACCACCACCCATCGCCTCGCCACGGTCCATGTAGTAGCGAATGTCGTAGATCTGCTCCGCGGTGAAACCAAGAAGCACACAAACGAACGTTGCGACCATGGAGACTGGGCCGGACAGGAATGTACTGAACATCACTCCGAACGCGATTACCATCACCATTTGAAGCCAAATGGAAAAATAGGATTTCGACAAATTCCAAGCAAATGTAGTTTCCGCAGGTCGCAGATAAACGTTGCTAACAGACGTACCAAGGTACTGCTCGCTATCGAGACACTTGATAATGACATCCAATCGCCCATCGGCGGTTACGAGATCATCAAATAGCTTGAGCTGCCTTGTCGTTGCGCCATCGCTGCCTTCGATTTCGAAGGGAAGCTTCTCTTCCGCCGTTTCGTATTCTTGCACCACGAAAGTGATCGGGGAACTTTCGATTTGCTTATTGTCCGGATTGCGAAGGGTGATCGAACCATTGAGACCGGAGACAATATCGCCTTTGATGGAACGGTACGCACGCAGCGCCATCTCCATGGGGATTCCACTGGGATCGCGATAACGTTCAGGAGTCACGTCCTTGAAGGTAAAAATTGCGGATCCCAATGTCCCACCTTCCATGTAGCCATGCTCGATTCGGCGAGGGCCTTGAGTGGCACCGACGAGGCGAGCCACCCCGGCACTGCCGTAGCCACCCGATATCTTTTCATTACCAACATCGATCCCAGCTTCCTGGATTGCGCCCGCCCGATCCGTAAAAACCAATTCTCCATACGAAGGCACTCGGGCGCGGAGGGCACCGCTTGGCTCGCCAATGTAGTACTTGCCTTCGATTTGCCGAACGACATGGCGATGGCCACGAACCATATCGGTTACACCGATTGCTTCTCCACCTGGTTCTGCAGGCGAATCCAACGTGAACGTGTGCTCATGGAACTGATCAAAACTGGTTTTACCTTCGAATCGACCATCGCCGAGATCTTTAATGTCGGCGACCTCATGATCGTGCCTAAGACCTCGCGTAACAAAGAAATAACTGGCGATACCCATCGGAATGAGCATCACCGTCCCTACGGCGATGAAGCCGAGCATTCGCCCAAGAACGATTTCAGACGCACGAACAGGCTTCGTCACAATGGTGTAGATCGTGCGACTTTTAATATCCGCTGGAAGGCTGAAGGTACTGATGAATAACGCGAGCATCAAAATCAGGTAGTTTGTCGCGGTTAAGACGAAACTGATATAGAGCCTTGCAGGATCGGCACTTCGCGGGTCGAGATACCAACCTGCAAACAACAAACCAACCACAAAAAGTGCGACCACCACAAGCACCTTCCGGCGAATCGCTTCTTTGTATGCCAGCCGAGCCAACGCCCAGATTCGGCGAGGTGATGTACCGGGCAGATCAAAACGAACGAAGTCGCGAACCGCGCGAGCAACCGCATAAAAACCTTCAACGGGGCCATAGCGTGCAGCAGATACCACGTACCCAATCAGTAACCCTAGCAAAATCGCGAGCACGACAAGCACGACGCCTTGAAGCAGAGCGCTTTCCAGGCGAGCATCGGGTCGGATCAGCCATTCGGTAAATGACCAGAAATCTTCGGGTTGCAGTGTCATTTAGTTCGCGGCTCCCTGATTTGAATCAGCATCGGAACCACTCGAGCTAACGCGACGAGCACCTGGTCGACGATCGCTTTCGCGAACGATGTTGAGGAACAAATCTTCCATCGTGGTTGTGGGGTTATCGATCGATTCGACGGTCCCACCGTGGCGTTTAATGACTTCGGCAATCTCTGTTTTCGCAGCTTCGGAAAGCCCTCGAGCATGCACTTCGGTAACGTCCTGAACCTTGAGCAATTCCGAAACTCGCCCAAGTTCTTTTAGCTCGCCTTGATGCAGGATAGCGACACGGTCGCAAACGTCCTGGACATCGGCGAGTTGGTGGCTGCATAGTAGGACTGTCTTGCCCTGATCGCGAAGATTTAAAATGAGATCTTTCATCTCCCGCGTACCGATTGGATCGAGACCCGTCGTCGGCTCATCCAATAGGATCAAATCAGGGTCATTGATCAAAGCCTGAGCCAGACCCACTCGGCGAGTCATCCCTTTACTGTACTCACGCAATTGTCGATGGCGGGCATTTTGCAAACCTACCATCTTCACGAGATGATCGACGCGGCGTTTCCGCTCGGCGCCTGACAAATTGAACAGTCGACCATAAAAATCGAGCGTTTCGTCCGTCGTGAGAAATTTGTAGAGGTAAGACTCTTCCGGCAGATAGCCGATACGCTCGTTCTTGCTCGTTTCGGTCGCATCTTTATCGAAGACCAGCACCCGACCGCTCGTTGGAAACAGTAAACCGAGAATCAGCTTGATCGTGGTCGACTTTCCGCTGCCGTTTGGTCCAAGCAAGCCGAAGATTTCGCCCTGCCGGACTTCAATGTCGAGAGATTTGAGAGCCGCGACCTTTTTTCGTCCCCAAAAATCTCGATAGACTTTACTGAGGTTTCGGGTTTCTATCACCACGTTGCTGGAAGGTGAAGGCGATTTTGCAGGGGAGGTTGCTGCAGCGATGTTTGTAATAGCCACGGGCACACGTCAGTGAAGGGGAGAGGGTGACTTACCGAAGTTTGGTTCGGATCGAAAAAATTGGAAAGTAGTCGAAAAGGAACTAAGGGCTCGGACGAGCAGGGAAACAGTGGTTTGAAGGAGAGTGAATGGCATACCCAGGGGGACCGGTAGGCGGGTCTACGGAATCAAACAACAATTGGTTCGGTTCTGTTTCCAATCATCATTGCATTTGAATTTAATCGCGAACAGGCGGCGAGAACGGATGGAGACCGCGTTTTCGTCCGCAGTCTCCACCGCCAGGGCGGTCGTGACCTTGCGACCAAGGCAAGGAAACGCCAAAACAATCGTCGTTAGGGCCGTACGAAGTCCGTTGTTTGCGACGCAAAACCGAAGGTTGACAGTTTCTCGGATGGGCAGTGATTTCATTTCCGATGCATACGAGCAAGCCATTGCCTACCTGTACGGACGGATCAATTACGAACGTACGGCAGACACGGCTCCTTATCCGTTTCGTTTGAAAAGGATGAATGCACTGCTCGATCGACTCGAGCTACACGGGATCGCCGGGCGCAGCATCCCCGTGATTCACATCGCCGGAACCAAGGGAAAGGGCAGTACGGCCAACATGGTCGCAGCCATGTTGGGGGCTGCAGGGATCCGAACGGGCCTCTACACGTCGCCCCATTTGGTCAGACTGGAAGAACGCTTTACTGTCGATGGGCAGTTGGCGGCCGAGTCTGAAGTCGTGGAATTGGTGGCGTCCATTCGAAACGAAGCTGACCGCATGAGTTCCAGCGAGCTCGGCACGCCCACTTTTTTCGAAATGACGACGGCCATGGCACTGACGCATTTCCGCAATCGGAATTGCCAAGCGGTCGTCTTGGAAGTCGGACTTGGCGGGCGGCTGGACAGTACCAATGTTTGCCATCCGGCGGTGACGGCGATTACGTCCATCGGATTTGATCACCAACATATTCTTGGCAATACGCTGGGTGAAATCGCCTTCCAAAAGGCTGGAATCATCAAACCCGGAATCCCCGTGGTGATCGGTGTGACAAGAAAGGAGGCTCGCGATGTGATTTTTCAGGTCGCGGAGGAGAACCACGCCAGACGATTTGCAATCAACGAACAATTTGACTGCCATGCGGTCACAACCACTAAACAAGATCCTTCGGATGACAACCCAACGACGGACGAGTGGTGCACCACCTTTGATCTCCACAGCCACGATGCCGTGATTCAAAGTCGCGAACACTGGATGGTACCGCTCGACGGGGCTCATCAAGCGCGAAACGCAGCAATTGCCTGCGTCATCATGGATTTACTTGGTAGTGTCCTTGATGTACCGATTGAACGACAACAAGCGGGCCTTTCTCAGCTCCGCATGGCTGGTCGCGTGGAGAGATTTTCTATCGGCAAGAAAATCGACATCATTCTTGACACGTCTCACAATGATGACTCGATTGCCGGATTGTGCGAATGCATCGCTCGTCGGGCGGACGGCAGGCCGATTACCGTCGTATTTGGCACGAGTCGAGACAAGGAACACCGCCCCATGTTGTCTCGCTTGTGCGCCGAGGCCGACCATGTCATTTTGACTCGCTATCACGGCAATCCGAGATTCAGAGACACCGCTGAGTTATTTCGTGATTTACCCTCCGGAGCCCAGGCAACGACTCAGGATCAACCACTCGAAGCAGTGCAAATGGCAATTGATCGCGTGAAAGGCCCCCATTTGATTGTGGTCTGCGGATCCTTTTTTCTCGCCGCTGAGGTTCGAGCGATGCTTCAACAATTGGCAATCAACCGGGGAAAGAGCTAGCCATTGAGACCAAAGCAGCCGCGGAATATCGCTGCGGAGTTTGAATCAAGACTTGCGTTCAGCTTGCCAACGCCGGAAAATAGGATCGTTAGGTTTCGTTCCCGCTCCAGTATTGTGAAAGTAAACGCCATGCGCCCTGTCCTATACGCCTTATCTGCGGTTGTCGCTGCCGCCGTCGCCTACCTCTTTGCGACAACACCCGTTCCCGGCGGAGCCCCTTCGGCTTCTGCTCCATCATCCGCTGTAGCATCTCATAAGGTCATGCCCGCTTCCGGAACGATGGTTTTGCAAGTGGATGACATGCATTGCCCATTCGCCTGTTACCCAGCAGTGAAGAAGACGTTGGAAGGGCAGGGAAATGTTCTAGAGGTCGAACTTGCTGACCAAAAAGAAGAAGGCGTGATTGATAATCCACAGGTTTTAGTGAAGTACGATTCGGGTTTTGACCTGACCGCGGCACTTGAATCTTTAGCGAAGAACGGCTTCACCCAGTCCAGCGTGGTCGAGTGACATCCAGTCCCAAACCGGTCGGGCAGACTTTTTTGGGAAGTAAGCTTTCGTCAGTTGGTCCAACAGCCTCCGTTGGTCCAATCGATGGTGTGCTTCTGATTGGGCACGGGACACGTGACCGAGATGGGACTCGCCAGTTTTTTGAGTTAGGAGATCGGCTGGGACAGCTTCTGGCGCCTATGCCGGTCGAAGCATGCTTGCTAGAGCTCCATAGTCCCACCATTCGAGAGGGATGGGAAGCCCTGCGCAGCCGAGGCGTCTCGAGAGTTTTCGCAGCCCCGCTGCTACTTTTTGCAGCGGGACACGCAAAGTCGGACATTCCAAATGCTCTGGATCAATGCGCGGCGGAATCGGGCTGTATGTCGTGGCACGAGTCCCGACCGCTTTCTCGCGCTCCTGAGCTGCTTCGGATTGTGCTCAAACGGCTTGACACTTCCCTTTCGCAGGTCATCGACCCAGCGGACCAAACGGCCATCATCATGGTCGGCCGAGGGAGCTTCGACCCATGTGCACAAACCGACATGAAGCTTTTGACCCACTGGGTCTCGCTGCAACACCCATGCTTAATCGTCGATACTGGCTTTTACGCAATGGCCCATCCACGTTTGCCAGTGGCCCTTCGCCGAGCGGCCACGAATCATTCCATACGAACGATCGTGGTCCAGCCACACCTCCTTTTTGAAGGAGCCCTCTATCAAGCAATTCTAAAACAAGTCAGCGAAGTCGCAAAAGAGTTTCCGTCGAAACGATTCATTGTCTCGCCCTACTTGGGACCTGAGGCGGAGGTCGCCCAGGCACTCGTTCGGCGACTCCATGATCTTGAGGTTATTCGGTTTACCAGCTGAGTAGCTTGGCACCGACTTCTTGTTCGCAGCGATCCAGAATGTTTTTCACCAATGAATCGGCTTCGGCATGGGTGAGCGTCGTGTCGGGCTTTCTAAGCTCGACTGACAGCAGGATTCGTTTGCGTCCATCGCCGTCTCGTTTGGTGTCGCGGTAGGTCTCGCGGTAATGAACGGCGGCTAATTCGGCGCCCACCGCACCTCGAACGGAACATTCCAACGACGACCAACGCACTGTCTCCTCGACTACAAGATTAAGGTCTCGAATGATGGACGGAAACGGACTGACCTCACGTTGCTTCGGCACCAACTGTGCGACATCCAATAAAGCGACCAGCGACAACTCGGCAGCAATAACGGTTCCAGGAAGCTTCATTTCACGCAACCATTTTGAATCGACGGCGCCCTGACAACCGATCACTTGATTTCCCAGCTTGATTCTTACGGACCAGTCAGGATCCATTCCTGAAATTAGCGATGGCTCGTAATGCAAGGCATACGAGATCCCAAGCCTCTGGGCAATGGCTTCAACCAGGCCCTTGATAAAGAAAAAGTCTTGTCCCGATACGAGCCCAAGCGTGTACTGTTCCGCCGGCAGATCGGCATCCGTTGGACCAGGGAGGTAGACGTGAGCGATCTCGAATAGATCGGCTTCCACGCTGGCCGCAGCCCAGTTGGCCGCACGACTTTGCAGCAGGCTAGGAGCGAGGGAGCGACGGAGTTTCCTTGCCCCTTCGAGCATCGCCGCAACCGTTGCAAGCGAGGGACGATCTGTCCAAGCACTAAGCATTGAATCGGTGCGCTCGGTCACGATACTAGGAGTCATCGCTTCGCAAAATCCTGCCGCCGTCATTGCCATCCGAACCTTTTCGACGGCGACATCAAATGGGCGTTTTGCACTTGGTGCGACGGCGATCGGATCATTTTCGGGGATTTTATCGTAGCCATGGATTCGCGCGATCTCCTCAATTAAGTCGACCTCGCGAGTAAGATCGTGACGCCAAGACGGCGACTCTAACCGAATAGCTGGCTTGCCCGGACCGTCGTCGCCAACGACGCGACATCCAAGTGCCGTTAGGATTCTTAGCACTTCGCCTCGATCGATATCCATTCCTAATAATCGACTGATGTGCGAGTAGTTCAGCAACACTTGCGTCGGCGAAGGCAACACTGGATTCGTATCGACAGCACCTCCCGTAAGTTCACCACCACCACAATCAATGATTAAATCGCATACGCGTCGACTCGCCCAATCCACACCCACAGGATCCACTCTTCTTTCAAACCGATAGCTCGAGGCACTCGCAATCTTGAGTCGCCTAGCAGTCCGACGAACCGATAGCGGTGTAAAAATCGCTGCTTCGACAAGTAGATTGCGAGTGTTATCGGTAACCTCGGTAGCTGATCCACCCATTACCCCGGCAATGGCAACCGCATCATTTGCATCCGCGATCACACACATGGTTCTATCGAGTGAATAGGTGTGGTGATCAATCGCTTCAATCGTCTCGCCATCTCTTGCGGGACGAACCGTAATGCGGCCTCCCGCAAGCTTATCGAAATCGAACGCGTGCAGCGGCTGTCCGCACTCCATCATCACATAGTTGGTCGCATCAACCACATTGTTAATCGACGGAATCCCGATCGTGCGCAACGAATCGGCAAGCCACTGCGGACTTGGCCCAACGGTAACTCCTCGAATCACACGAGCGGTATATCGGCCGCATGCATCCTGCATTTGGTTCGCTACCGATACCGCTGGTTTGGCAGCTTTTGGTTCCGCGAGTTCGATAATTGGTTCGCGAAGCACCTTGTCATAGAGAACAGCAATCTCTCTCGCCACACCGATGTGCCCTAGGCAGTCGCCACGGTTGCTAGTTACCTCCAGATCGATCAGGAAGTCATCACCCATTGCGACGGTGGACTCGTGATTCAAACCCGACAAACTTAAGCGGTTTTCCAAATCACCGATCGGCATCGACAAGTCGACGTACCGCGATAGCCACTTCCAAGAGACAAGCATGGTGAAAACCTTTTGCCGCGCCCGTCGCGGATGACCGAAGGTGAATCAAAACTGTTTCAGAAACCGCACGTCGCCGCTGAAAAGATCACGAATATCCGTGATACCATGCCGTCTCATGCAAAGTCGTTCGACCCCCAGGCCAAACGCAAATCCGCTGGTCTGCTCGGCGTCGTAGCCGACGGCGGTCAAAACGGCGGGATCTACCATTCCCGCCCCACCGAATTCAATCCAATTACCATTCCATAGGAAATCCACTTCGACACTCGGTTCCGTGAACGGAAAGAACGAGGGCCGAAAGCGAATTTCAACGTCGCCCCCAAGGTAATTGTTAGCGAAGACCCGAAGTACCGTTTTTAGATTCGCCATCGTGACATGCGAGTCAACGTACAGCCCTTCCATTTGATGAAACATAGGGAAGTGCGTCGCATCGGGGGCATCGGGGCGGTACACACGCCCGAGCGAGATGATCCGAACCGGCGGCTTGGTCGATTCCATCACGCGAATCTGCACCGTACTGGTTTGGCTTCGCATCAGCCGCGCCACTTCGGTTCCGCCGATGGCCCCCGCCGTTGCCAGATAAAAATTGTCCAGTGGATCTCGCGCGGGGTGATCTTCCGGAATGTTGAGCGCAACAAAGTTATGCCACGGATCTTCGACTTCAGGACCTTCGGCAGTGGTAAAACCCATCCGCCCCATGATCTCTTTTAAATGCTCGATCGTCTGTGTCACGGGATGCAAGCGACCCAGTCGCAGCGGCGTACCCGGCAAAGTTGGATCCGGTAATGGCCCGTTGGAAACGACACTTATCGAGGCCGCAAGCGACTCCTTTGCCGCGTCAAACGCAGTTTGCAGAAGTTGTTTGACTTCGTTGAGGCGTTTTCCTGCAGCGGGTTTGTCTTCGACAGCGACTAAACCCAACTGTTTTTGAACATCCCGCATGACGCCATTTTTCGCGCCCAGAAAGCGAACTCGCACTTCTTCAAGCCGCGCAGCATCATCAACGGACCGCAGCGCAGCGGTCGCATCAGTCTCGAGCGAATCGAGTGCCGCGAGGAATTGGGGAAGGGACATCGCTAAGCAACGGGAGTTTAAGCGTTGTCCAAGTTTAGGCGACCGGGGCCGCGGCAGCCTTTTCCGCAAGCGCCGCTTTGGATTGATCGACGACGGTTTTGAACGCAGCGAGATCGTGAATCGCCATTTCAGACAGCGTCTTTCGATCCAACTCAATCCCGCTTAACTTCAATCCGTGCATGAAGTCGCTGTACTTCATATCGTACATGTGCACGGCCGCATTGATTCGGATGATCCACAACTTGCGAAATTCACGCTTCTTAACCCGGCGGTCGCGGAAGGCAAATTGACCGGCGCGAATCAACGTTTCGGTGACGGTCCGCAATTGCTTGCTGCGAGCGCCGCGGAAACCTTTAGCGGCTTTGAAAAGACGTTTCTTAGACTGCCTTCTGGCGTGTCCAATGGTAGTACGCATCGGTATGAACTCCCACCGAAAATGCGCGTGTCACAATCAGGCCTCCGCGTTAAAGCGGACGTTGCAGCCCATGCGACTTGCACTAGGTAATCGAACTGTAATTAAAAGAACTCACTCAGACACACCGAACAGCGATCAATTGCTGTATCCGGCAAGTGCCTTTTGAACGGTTTTTTCCATGCAATCATGGACAGCGGTCGTTCCTCGCAGATTGCGGCGACGCTTCTTCGTCAAACCGGTTGCCAAGTGGCTTGTGCCGGCGGATCGATGCATCGCTTTGCCCGTGGCCGTCAAGCGAAATCGCTTTTTGGTGGCCTTGTGGGTCTTCATCTTGGTCTTGGCTTTGGCTTTGGTCATGACAAAACGCTATCGCAAAATTTTCAAATCGGGCTATTGATGGGGGATCACGCTTGATCGTTTCGAAGTCTGCAGACCTTGCCTGCGGAAAATACGTCAAAACACCCCGTCCTTAATCACTCCACCGACAACAACCAGCAGGCCGCCGGATGAGCGTCAAAGAAGTCAGGTCGGGTACTATACTGTGTCGCCGTTCTTGGCGAAAGGCCATCGAAAGAATGCTAAAAGCCGCGACAAAACCTTTCCCAGACGCTCGGCCATTAAAGTCCTAGTAGGAAAGGGTTTTACAAGACTTCCTGACTGCATACCCGCCCTACATACTGGTCCTACATGGCTCTCCCGCCAAACCTAAGGCGCCCCCCCCCCGCGAGGCGAACCCCAGCAATGCCCCTTGTCCGCGACTGGCCTTGCTACGGATTTCCATCTAACATTTCGCGCAAACGTCCCAGGGTTTCACCGAATTGGGAATTCCTCTTCGACTTTGGCGCGATAAGCAGTCACGGTGGCATCGGCCACCGCCTCAGCACGGGTTAAAACATGCTTACTCTCGAACGATTTTCATTTGGTGTAGGCGACCGCTTCGCTCATCAAGCCAAGGCTCAGTTGCGTGCGTTCGAGATGATTGCTGCCGACGGAATCGACGTCGTTCCCGTATGGAACAAGTCCAACCGTGAACATTCTTTCATCGGATCGGAACCCCAGAGCGTGTTCGATGCCGGAAGAAATGCCGTCCTTCAACTCGGTTGGAAACACGGTTGGCATGTCGATGCCGACCACATCCGACTTGATACGGTTGATCGTTTTCTATCCTGCTCCGATTTCTTTACGATCGATGTTGCCGATTCAATTGGAAAATCCGCCTCAACCGCCGATGTTGACGCATTCATTGCCAGGCACGCCGAACTAATCGGTACGCTGACGGTTCCCGGCGTCAGCAGGGCGCTTACCACGACCAGAGAAGAGGTAGAACGAGTGGCGACCAAGTATCTACTTGCCGTCAAGGAAGCAGGCACGATCTATCGTCACATCGCTACGGCTAAAGATGAAGAACAGATGATCGCGGAGGTTTCGATGGACGAAACCGATGCTCCTCAGACTCCGCCAGAACTCTTAATCATTCTTGCCGCCCTCGCCGATGAAGGTGTCCGACTTCAAACCATTGCACCCAAGTTCACCGGTCGGTTTAACAAAGGAGTGGACTACGTTGGTGACTTAAATCAATTCGAGAAGGAGTTCAACGACGACCTTGCCGTGATTCAACATGCGATCCATTCATACGGTTTGCCAGCGAACCTCAAACTCAGCGTGCATAGCGGAAGCGACAAGTTCAGCCTCTACCCGATCATCCGTCGAGCGATTGGTCGAACGGGAGCTGGGCTTCATCTGAAAACGGCAGGCACCACATGGCTAGAAGAACTCATCGGCCTGGCAGAAGCGGGTGGTGATGGTTTAACGCTAACGAAAGAGATCTACTCCTACGCGTTAGCACACGTTGAAGAACTCTGCGCCCCCTACGCAAGCGTTATTGATATTGATCCGACAAAGTTACCCAGCGCCACAAAGTTCAATTCCTGGAGCGGCCCCGAAATCGCCAGTGTGATACGCCACATTCCAAATCATCCTTCGTTCAATGCCCATGTGCGTCAGTTACTACACGTCTCGTTCAAAGTCGCGGCTAAGGCAGGCAGTCGCTACACCGACCTTCTAAGCATCAATGAGGCGATCGTTGGAAAACAGGTAACCGAAAACCTTTATGAACGGCACATGCGGCCGCTGTTCATCGATTGATGCGATTCACAACGTGATCCGGTGGACAAAGGGAAGGCGATTGCTGGGTCGGCGTTATGGGACGCAATCACTCCGTGAAGAAGAGCTTTCTTGCTAGCGAATTTGCGCCTGGCAACAAATCGTGTGGTAGGGTTTCTGGAATCGGTCCATCTTCGCTAAGCGTTGGTGGCGGATTAATCCGCAGAACCGCTCCCACCCTTCCTTCCCGCCCAGAACTTCAGTGTCAACATCAACCCTTGGCGACCTTTTGCTGGTCGAACCAGAAAAAAATCTTGCTGAGATCATGGGCTTTCGCCTGCAACTGCTCGGCTATGGCATGCAGGTTGTGCGAACCGGAAGCGAAGCGAGATCCGCTTTAACCCTTCGGCTTCCTGACTTGGTCATCGTGGATACAAAGCTGCCTGACGGTGATGGCCTGGAGTGGCTTGCACGCATTCGGCATGAATGGCCACAGCGTGATCTACCCGTCCTGGTCGTCTCGCTTGACCCCAGCCTTGCGACAGTCGAACGAGCATTTCACGCTGGTGCAGACGATTACTTGGTATCGCCCTTCGATCCAACCGTCCTTGAGGCCAAGGTGCACCAGTTGCTGCAAGAGCATGCATTTTCAAGCCGCTAGACATCTTACTGCCTACGTCGCTCGCAATGGAACCATTGCGATAGCCTCAGCAAACATTTGAATTCCCATTCGGAAAGTACTTAAACCAGGCTCCCGGTACCATGCGCCAACTCGGTGAAATCCTCATTGAACAAGGCGCACTTGTGCCTGATCGCATGGAAGCGGCGTTTCGTTCGAAGCCTCGCGGCACCATGATTGGCGACTGGCTGGTCCGTCAGCAAATCATTAGCACTCAGCAGTTGGGCAAGGCGCTTGCGGAACAATTCGGTGTGCCCTACGTCGATGTCGATGCCAGCACAGTCGACCCTCAAGTGGCTCGACTCCTTCCGGAAGACTTCTCTCGCTCAACACGTTGTGCTGCATTTGCGGTTGATCATGGCGAATTGATGCTTGCCATGGTCGCACCGGATGACATCCAAACGATCGCGGAAGCCGAATTGATGACCGGCTATGAAATCAAGCCGATTGTCGCTTTAGCTGAAGAGATTCAATCTCTGATTGTTCGTGCTTATGACGATCGATCGGTTGCCAGGCAAACCATTATCGACATGAAGTTCGCGGAACTTCGCGAGGCGAGTGCAGCTGGAGAGGGAACAGTCGCTATCGCTGAATTCGCAGACCAAACCGATGCTCCGGTGGTTCGACTTGTTCAAGCGATCTTATCAGGTGCGGTAACCGCTAACGCCAGCGATATTCACCTCGAACCTCATAAGCCGGAAATGCGATGTCGCTATCGGGTTGACGGTGAACTTCAACAAGTCATGACGATTCCCAATCACGTCGAGGAATCGCTGCTTAGCCGTATCAAGGTGATGGCAGATATGGACACAACCGAAAGCCGTCGTCCTCAGGATGGTCACTTAACCATTTTTGAAAATGGGAAAAAAGTCGGATTTCGAGTCAGTGGGATTCCGACTGTCGATGGACAAAAACTGGTCCTTCGACTGCTTGATGAGGGGAACAAAACTTTTGCTCTGAACCGTATCGGATTAACGCCATTCGCCGAAGAACAAATTCGCCTCGCGGTTGATAAGCCCCACGGAATGTTTGTCGTGACCGGCCCAACCGGCAGTGGGAAAAGCACAACGCTTTATGCGATCCTACAGCACCTCAACCGAGAAGATTGCAATATCGTGACCGTTGAAGATCCTGTTGAGTTTCGACTCAGCGGAGTCAATCAGGTACAGAGCGATAACGAATTCGGAATGGGGTTCGCGAATGCGTTAAAATTCATCATGCGGCAAGATCCCGACGTGATCATGGTTGGGGAAATTCGCGACAGTGAAACTGCACAAACCGCGGTCCAGGCAGCGTTAACTGGTCACCTCATGATCAGCACGTTGCACACCAATGATGCTGTCGGTGCCGTGCAGAGGTTGGCTGACCTTGGCGTAGACAACTTCAAAATCGCTGGGGCACTACTGGGTAGCGTGGCCCAACGGTTGCTTCGTCAGATATGCGACCACTGTAAGGAACCCGTGGAAGCGAATCAGAATCTTATTGCAGCGATTGATCCAGAACGCAGGCTGATTCAACAGCAAACGCTCTACAAAGGTCGAGGTTGTAAAAAGTGCCTTGGTACCGGCTACCGAGGACGAATTCCGATCTTCGAGATCATGCCAATCAACTCGAATATCACGATGGCAATCGAGTCGGGTTTGCCCCATTCAAAGCTTCGTCAAATGGCGATCGAAGCGGGAATGGTCGAATTGGGCATGGCCGGTCTCGAACAAGTAATTGCCGGGCGCACGACCCTCGACGAGGTTTACTTCAAGACGAGTGGCGATCGTCGGTACAACGAATCGACACCTCTCGCTAACGGACGTCGTGTTGATGACATATCGTTCCGCGGTCCAGACCCGAATCTTCAGTTGCGAATGCCTTCATGAAGACACCATCAACGCCATCGCGTCCACTTGCGAATGGAATCATCTCGTTCCTTCGAAAGCTGAATAGCATTCAAGTAGGACGAGCGATGAAAGGTAGCCCGGTCCGCATACCGTCAGCGGCATTGGCAGAGCTCATGCGACTTCTTCTCATGCTGATCGAGAATGGCCTTTCCTTGCCAAAGGCCCTCTCTGCGCTCGCCGATGACCGCACTGTCCGTCGGTACCGTAACGTTTTGCTTCAGATTCGCGCATGCATCGATGCCGGCGGAAGCCTTAGTGATGCGATGAGTCTGTTTCCGCGAACGTTCACTGTAATGCAAGTACAGCAGGTTCGAATTGGTGAGAAAAGCGGATCGCTTCTTATCGCGATTCAACGAGTTTGCGAACAGCTGGAGCGAAACATAGCCCTGCGCAAGCGGATCATCAAGAAAGTCAGTTACCCGGCGTTAATCTCCGTCGCTGGGGCAGGACTGATGATCTTTATGGTGACTTTTGTGGTACCAGAGTTCGAGACCGTCTATCAGGGAAGTGGCGTCGAGTTGCCATTGGTGACGAAAGTTGTGACAGGCACCAGCCGCGACCTTATCCGATTCGGCTGGATCATCATCCCAGTATTGCTCGCAGGTGCCACCGCTCTTGCAGTCGTGAGGGCAAAGCCAAGGCTTGCCTACAAGATGGACTCGGTTTTATTGAAGTTACCAATCATCGGTCCTTGGCTTCGAGATGTTGCCGTGCTGCAGTTTGCCGAAACCACGCTATCGATGGTCCAGTGCGGGTTCAAACCGGTGGACGCCGTACAGATGTCGGTAATGAGTGTTCGCAATCGACGAGTGCGTTCAGCGGTCGAACAAGTTAAAGCGTCGATGCGGCGTGGCGAACGTCTTAGTGCGGAACTCGCGCGGCACGAAGAGTTTTTTCCCAGCACCCTGTGTCAGCTAGTAAGTGTCGGCGAGCAATCTGGCGAATTTGGCAAAGCAATGTCCGGCACATGCAACCACTTACGGGAACGCCTCGAAGCACGCATCGACGCGACCGTTGGAATGTTGGAACCCCTGCTCACCATCGGTTTGGCGGTCATGATCGGCGGCATCGTACTTTCTATCTACATGCCTATTTTTCATATGTTTGAGGTACTCGAATGAAATCTCATTGCAACGTAGCCAGGCGCAGGAAGAGTCAAGGCTTTTCCTTGCTTGAAATGATCCTAGCCGTCGTAATCATTTCAACAGTTGCCGCGGTATCACTACAGTTTATTCGTCCGACCGGTACCGTTGCTCGACAGCGAGCTTGCGATGTGACCCGACAATTGCTGCAAAACGAAGCCGAGCGATACTTCTCTGAGCAAGGAATTTGGCCAAGCCGCCGACTCAGCGAACTTTCTTCCGCCCGCTTTACAGGCAATCCCATCCCACCCTGTCCCTGTGGAGGCGGGAGCTATGAGATGAGCGGTGGGATTGTAATTTGCCCGGTCCATGAGCCGACACGTCGGTAGCATTCAGACTTTAGGTATCTGCACACGACTACGCGTCCATCGTCTTTCATCACCCAATGATGAATTTTTTCTCGCACAGCTTAAAAAAGTGACCTAGCTTGTAGTTAAGCGGACGAAGTCTGTGTGTTCCTTGATGGTGCGTTCGTCCATCTATCACAATCCATTGTAGTAAGAGTGGTCATGAAGTCTCGTCATAAAAGAAATGGCTTTTCCCTGTTAGAAGTTATTGCCGCCGTGGTCATTCTTGCCGTCGTCGCGGCAGCAACCGTGGCCACCGTTGCACCAATGCGTGCTAAGTCGGAGCAGAAGCTTAATGAACAACAAATGGCATCGCTGAATAGCATGTCGCAGACGTACTATCTCGAGCTGGGGCAGTTCCCGCCCAACGGAGTCAACTCTTTGATTACCGCTGGGTACCTGTCCAATGCAGATGCAGCTGCGCAAACGCGGAATGCAAAGATGCGTACTACCTATGCTTACGATCGGGCGACTGGCACGTTCACCAAGCGATAGTCGCAAGCAATTTCCATGGCCTCTCTTTCGCAGAAGGCCACTGAACCTCAAGTCCTATTACTCCTTTCGTTTCAAGCAATCCCATGAGATCGCTGCGCTACCTTCGCGACAAGTCTCGACGTGGCGTTTCGCTTCTCGAAGCCTTGATGGTCGTATTGCTCCTTTCGGCAACGGCTACAGCGACGATATTTCAGGTATCGAACCTGTCGGTTTTGGATCCTGCTAAGCAATCGATGCATTCACTGGTTACGAGCTTGAGAAACGCAAGAGATATGGCGACACAATCGCAGGCAGATGTCGTCGTCACGCTTGATCAAACGAGCAAGCCAAACCGCTGGGTTTTTGACGCACAACCAGGACCCTACGTGGCGGCATCACACTGGGAGCTCGTCATTGAGGAATCGGTAAGGGTCGACGGCACATCCGCTCCCATTCGTTTCACTCCCGATGGGAGCGCGAGCAACTTTGGTGAATGGAAAATTCAAGGAAAGGAGGGGTATTACGTTTCCCTTGAACCGATTGGCGGCAAAGTCACGATGATAGGCCTCGACAAATAATTCACAGACGACACCCGCTGCGACACAACGCCCAAGAGTGCTCGAACCATTACAGTAAACATGCCATCCAAAACTGAATCCACCGTCTAGTCTACGTGGTTCACATTCAACACTTGCGATCGACGCAGTGCAGCAGGTCCTATCATGTGTCGCCTACCGAAGAATCAATCCAACTCCCGGCGTTTTTCGAAGCGGCGTCGAGTGGGTTCGACACTCCTCGATGTCGCATTGGGTGCGTCGGTACTCGCCATTTTACTGGTGCCTTCCATGCATCTTGTCTCACAGCACGAGCAGATCGCAACGCGCACACAGTTGAGAGAACGACTCCTTTATGAAGCGGATCGCATCCTTCAGGAACAAAGAATTCTGCTTCGCGATCGCCAAGTGTTGAACGATGCGTTTGGATCCCCAGCGGAAACACTGACAAAATTATCGATCGATTCATTTCCCAATTGCCTTACCAAAATTTCATGGGTGCCTGAACTTAACGTTGGCAGCAAATCCACTCCCCTTGTGACTGTTATCGTCGACGTTTGGCAGGACCGTAATGGAAATCAAACGGCTGATTCAGATGAACCGTTTCAATCGCTTCGCACACACCAAGGCGAATGGTAATGAGACGCTGTCCAACCGACAAATCACCGACGATGTTGAAACGAACCGGCGTTAGCCTGCTTGAAGTGATCGCCTGTACTGCTTTAGTGGCAATGCTGATGATGCCATTGACAGGGGTGTTAAGAGCTTCGGCAAAGATGATTCGAGAGATTGAAACCGAGGGCTCGGCTGCGCAAGAGATTTCTTCTAGTGCCTTTGCCCTGCAACAATATATTCGCGATTGTGACTCGATCGTCAAATACGCGGAAGACGTTGTCGTGCTATTGCGAGCAGGAGAATACGTAGAAATCTGCATCCGTGAAGATCAATTGATTGCTCGAGAATCTAAGTCGGAACGAATTCTTGCCGAGGGGATTCGTTCGCTGAGGTTTGAAAAAGCTTTCGCAAACGATGCAGGTGACATCCACGCACTTACTGCGGTCCTTGAAGCCGTCGGGTCTAACACCCATGCGAAACAAGAACCCTGGACCGTCATTCTTGCGGTGGAGCGATAACAATGGCGAGGAAACGCCGAGGTACCGCCATGTTGCTTGCGATGCTGACTGCTGCCGTCGTGGCAACGGCCGCAATAGCCGTCATTCGGGCAGTGCAACGCCAGTCGCATGCAACCCAACGGTTCGAACAAACCGTTCGCGGCGAGCACGAAGTTCGGGGACTGCTAGAGATGACAATCGCGATCTTACGACAAAATCCAGCTTTTTCGGGCGAGGTGCGAGACAAAGCTGCTGGGTCGTCCGAGGCCTACGGAATCGTGTCCGCAGCCCCAAATGGCGACGTCTTCATCGATCTCTATGCCTTCGCCAATGCAAAGATCCCAGCAAAATCGATTCAACTCGATCCATCACTACTAAAGAGATAGAGAGAAGCCAAAAGGAGCAGTGGGAAAATTGGTACGAACAAAAATTTCCCACACATTCTCTCATATCGTTTGAATGACGGAGCATGTGACCTATGTTTCGACACGGGAACCATGCTATGCAACAAAACAGTCATCGCCGCTCGAACGCCAAGGCAGATCGCCGGTTTGGACTACGCGTCGAAGGCCAACTCATGCAACTCGCGATTGCAACGCGAGAGGATGACGGCGTTTTCCGGGTAGAGTTTGACGACATCACCTCCAGCGACGGTAATGATTGGCTCGCATCAGGGAGCGACGGACAATTTGCGGACGCTTTCAATACGCTTGTTGAACGACATCAAATGCGCCGCGCGCAGATCGCGGTCTCTCTCGATGGTGAGTTTTGCGTCACGCGTGTTGCGATGGGTACGCCCGAGCAAATCGACAAAGAGCTTGAGGTCCTTCCGGGCCGTGCAGCACGTTATTTGTCGCTAGGGCCTGGTGAAAAAATCTCGGGAACGACTCGTATGCGAATCGAGTCGGGCACTGAGTACTTCGTCGCAGCGGTTATTAACCGGGCCATCATTGAACGTATTTATGAGGCGATGCTCAGTCACGACATGAATGTTCGCTGGGCGGAACCTTCTTTGGTTTCAATGGCTAGGCTCATTGATGCCTCTGGAATCGCCCAGCAAGAGCCTCTACTCCTTGCTGACGGAACGGGAACCAAATGGGACATCGGTATCGTTCACTGCGGTCGTCTCTTACTGGATTATCGACCTGCTTCTGCAAGTACAGTGAGTGAGATTCGTGCGACAACCGAGAGCCATATCGAGCGATTGCGTCGGTTCTGCGCGAGGTATCTCAACATCTCCGGTGAGACACTGAGCCGAGTCTTGGTAATGGGCTCCGAAAAACAAACCACCGAGGCCAAAATTGCTTTTGGGTCAATTGCAGGAATCAACGCAGATACCGTCGCAGTCCCTTCCATGCCATCGGTCTTTCGACTCGACGAGCGATCAAGCCACTGTCAACAACTTCCAGCCATTGCAGCCATACTACCGCTACTGATTGGAACGATTGCGTCAACCGTACCAGATATGTTGTCAACCATCCGACGTGACAACTCACGCGGTTTGTTGCAACGAATGCTGAGCGATGGATGGCCCGCCCTAGCAGCTACCGCTTGCCTCCTGTGCGGATGGATGATCTTTTCAGCGAAGAAAGCAATGGTCACGACATCCTCGGAAAATCTTGTTGCGATCGAAATGCGGAAGGAAGAGCAGAGGCAAACGATGAGTAAACTTGCCGATTCTCGCCAGCTCATTTCCCACTTGCGCCGGATGGACGAGGCAGTGGGAATGGCGAATTGGGCATCGGTGATCGATCACGTGTCGGGCTGCCTGTCTGACGACACCCGGATTAATCAGATTCAGTTCGATGAATCCAGTGGTTTTCGCCTCGATGGATCGGTTCAAAACGACCTGGGAATTTACGATTTGGTGGGTCACCTTCGACGCAACGCTGAAGTCACTCAGGTAGCATTACAAAGTACGTCCGCAACCGAAAGCGGCGTCGGCACCAACTTTCGCCTGCTGCTGCAGATCGACTCAAACCGTATCGCAAAGCGTAAAAAGCAGATAACCGATAAAATCGATACACGGTCTGTCTCCTTCACTTCGACGGAGAGAAAGTAATGGCTATTGATTCATCGCCAACAACCCGAACAATCGTTGCAGCAATCAGTTTGGTCGCGATCGTGGTTGGTGGATTCTTTTGGGTCGATGAATACAAAGAGATCTGTCGCAATGCAGAACTCACAGAATCGGCTCGGGGCGACTGGGATATAGCATCGGTCAACGCAAGTCGCTTTGAGCGAATTCGGACACAAGTCCAAAGTGAGTTGACCGCAGCGGAACTGGGAGCGACCAGCCCGGACGAAATCGATGCGGCTCGTGATCGTTTTATTGAAATTGTCAGAACAAGTGGTGCAAAGCTTCGACAAATGGAAGTCGCTAGTCGCACGGAGCGGACTTGGGCTATCGAAGGTGACAATCCGAGAAATGCCGCCATGACCAATGACGGAGAACCGTCGAAGTACCAACTACACACCTATCAACTGGAGTTAAGAGCAGAAGGGTCATTCGAACAGGTGCGAAACATGATGGATCTGATCGCAACTGAACCAAGAATGATGTCTACCAATCGATTTATCATTACCCCATCGTCCGGCGATCGTCAAAATATCAACATCGAGTTGACAGTGACGCTTTATGGTTTAAATGAACGAACCATAAACAAATCAGGTAGCTTGACATCGTTATAAACGCTCGAAGGCTTGTCAGTATTTATTTGAACCTTACTTATTAACTAAGAGCTACGCCATGGATGGCGATGCATCCGACCGGTCAAATCAGGCCTTGCACAACGAAAACCTCTTCACCTCGCAGTGGGGACGAGCGTTTCGATGCATGCTTTGGCAAATGACGACAGTGCCGTTTCTGTGGCTCCTTATGCCGCAACTTCAAGATACTCAGGCCGTCTACGCACAAACGGAGTTGGTGTCTCGGCCATTGAACGGTGACATTGCCCTTGAAGAACCGGGCGCAGAAACCTTGCCGGCGATAACAAAGCCAACGAGTTCCGATACACCGTTTTCATTTTCTCCCCAGAACGAACACTCGAATTTCACCAACATCGACGATGCCTTGATCCGAAAGGGAAGCGTTTCGTTTCGCAAGGTTCCCATCTCTGAAGTTGTCTTCATGCTGAGCGAGAATTGGAAAGTCAACATTGTTGCTGGCCAGGAAATCTCGGGAGAGGTTTCAGGTACATTTCATGATGCCCCACTCAGCGAAGTCTTGTCAGCAGTCTTGACCGCCAATAAGTATGGGTACGTTCGGACGGGTCAAAGTTTGATTGTATTGCCGATCGATCAAATCGGATCTGAAGACCCAAGTTTTGTTTCGGAAACGCTCTCACTTGGAGCGACAACCGAACCTGCACTCGAGGCGGCGCGCCTTCTACTTAGTCCAGGAGGCCAACTGAAACCGATTGGCAGCGGAAATGTGCTTGTTATCGATAAACCTGAACGAGTCGAGAGAGTCCGCCAATTATTTCAAGCGGTCGATTCGCAAGGCGGCACTTTTAAGAAATCAAATGCATTGCCCAGTGTAGCCGTGGGACCAGTCATCGATACCTTGCCAAGTCCGACACCTACCATCGAAGGGCCTGGGGCCGCTGACGCATTTCAGTCAGGAATCGCTTACTTCACTCCCCAATTCACCGAGGCCGAACCTTTGGTGGAAGCGTTGCAGCAGGCACTCGGCGATTCGGTAACGATCGCAGTCTTCGGCACGGAAAACCGTATCATGGTTTTGGGAACTCCTGACCAACTGAGGCTAGCGACCGACGCGATTGAACACCTTGACGTGCCACGTCCCCAGGTTCGAATTCGAGCCTTGATCTACGACGTCTCGCTTGAGGAACTCGAGAAGCTTGGGGTGGATTGGTCGCATAGCATTGGAAGCAGTACGTTGGGAGCCGACGGACTAGGGCGAAATGGGATTGCCGGGTCCACTGGACTAGGATTCACTCCCAGTACCACGGCTACGAATGCTTTTATCGGAACAAGTGCTGTTCCGCTGGGGGCGGCAGCTGAAGGATCGAACTTTGTGATTCGGTCACTCAACAATGCTGCTAGTGTTTCTGCATTTATCAATGCACTCGACAGCACCAAGGGAGCTAAATTACTTGCGGACCCTACGATTACAGTCGCAGACCGTACCGAGGCTTCCATCAAGATTGTCCAAAAAATCCCGATCGCAAATACGAGTCAGCTAGGTGGAACGACGACGGCAGTCACGAGCGTGACCTTTGAAGAGGCGGGAATCACGCTGAACGTGCTCCCTCATATCAGCCGCGACTCAACGATTTCGATGCAGGTGAAGCCGGAGTTTAGTGTTCTAGTCGGCTACCAAGGCGGTCAACCACTCATCGATAGCAGGACGGCCGAAACAACGGTTCGTGTTGCGAATGGCAACACGTTTGTCTTGGGAGGCCTTCGACAATCAACCGTCACGGAAACGGTCAAGGGCGTCCCTCTTCTGAAAGACATTAAATACGTCGGAAGACTATTTAGCAGCCACAATACAAACGTGCGAGAAAGCGAACTAATCGTGTTCCTTCAGCCAGAGATTATCGACGAATACCATCAAGGAACGCTCCGCGAGCAAAAGGCTCTCTGCATCGGCAATGAAGAACTCGATCGAATTCCCGTAGCGGATAGCGCTTTGTTCATTCCGTGCTGCAAAGACAAAAGCTGTCCGTACCATTATCCCCGCCCTCGTGTAAACGCAGGAAGTCGCTCCCTAGACATGATCGGCGACTCGGGTATGGATCAGGCTCCATCGCACGAAGTGATCGTTGAAGATCGGATCATCATAACCGACACGGGAAGCACGTTGCCTCCAGTACACGTTGAACCGGTTCCGGTCCGATCGTCACGTGCAGGCACCTAGCGACTTGCGATAAAATCGAGGCGTGGGAAGGATTCCTTATTCACTTGCTGGCGCGATCATCGAACATCGAGGCGTTCCAGGTGAGGTTCGCGACCTTCAAACGGACATGGGGTGGCGAGATTTCAAGCACCTCGATTCCGTGCCGACTGTCGCCTACCGCCATCGAATGAGCTTCGTTGCGTATCTCCAGCATAACACGTGGATTGCCTACATCGGCAAACCCGAGCACCCGCAGGTCGTTCAACGCACCGGTTCCGACCGTTTGGCTTTTCTCCGAGTCTTGTCCAACGTAGCGGAACGGGTTCGTCCGCATAGGATAGGGTAGTTCGATGAGAGGGTCGGTCATTGGGTTATTGGCGACCGACGAATCATCCGTCGGATTGATTTCGATCGCCGGTGCAGCATCCGCGCGATGGGCGGTACTGACTTGGCGCACCGCCGCCAACGCAACTTCGATCGGCTCCCCGTTTCCTCCGCAGCCAACGAGACCAGCGAACGAAAAAGTAACAACAAGCACCTTGCAGGGTCCAGAGAGCAACATCACGTATTTGACCAAATATTTAGATAGACAGACCAAAGCCACTTCCAGGCAATTAAACCGATTTTCACCGTTAAACCCTACGACTCGCCCTAGACAAGGAAATGTCCCGCTACTGCCCCTTTGCCGAATTCATCAACTCACGGTGCGGCAATAACGGTTCTTCCGGATGAACCGCTAAGCGAATTCCAGCTTGAATCTAGTCTCAAAGGCCACATTTTCTCCGGCTCGCTCTATAATCTTGCTGACGCATCTCTAATAAAACGCTGCGGACTTCGTTATAGAGACGTACACTTTTCTAGAGTTCCTGACGCAAAACCAGTGAATTCAGACTCGCAAAGCCCTTTTCTGCAGGCCGTATCTGTGCACCCAAGAGTCAGTTCGCTCTCAATGGACCTTGTGAACATGTCAAAAATCAACCCGCCCACTGTTTTTGCAATGTTAATTGGCCTGTCTGCCATTGGCTTGACGGGTGCGGAAAGCAGGGGAATCTGCCAAGCCCAAACGCTTGACTGGATTGAAAGGTACTCGCTTGCGGCCGATCGTTCAGCAATGCTTAGCGAACTCATTCCCGGCAGTGAAGAGTACTATTTCTATCATTGCCTGAACCACCAAGTCATTGGAGAATGGGACAAAGCGGAAGCGTTGTTGACGCAGTGGAAGGCCGATGAGCGAGCTCGACACAGCGGATACCTCCAGCGTATCGAAGATCGACAGCATTTATTGACGTACCAGCGATCGCCCGACCGTTCGATTGAATACCTTCGTAATCGTCTCAACATTCAACTCGAACATCCCGCACCAAGCGCAGCCGGCGCTCGCCTCTATCCATCGGTTTTTGACAATCTGGCGATTGATGACAATCGACTGATGGATGAAGTCTCACCTGACCAACTGACGCGTGAAGGACTTCGTCGCTATGCCGCGAGAGTCCTTGCCGATGCGATTGTGATTGATCCGGCACAATTTGCGGGTCTACTCAATCGAGTCGACGGACCATGGCTTCCAAACCTCGCTTCACTAGTCATCAAGGAGCTTCAAAATGGAAATCCAGACGATCGTACGTTTGGAGATCGGGAAGCTCACAAATGGCTCACGCTCGATGAACTGAAAAGCGTGGCCAAAACAATCCCGCGAATTGCGGCTTCCGATGCGATGGTCAGCCATGTTCTATCACGATTGCGACCAACGGCCGATGAAGACATGCGGCAGCAGCCGCATGTGCGATCAGCCTACTTAGAAAGAGTTGACACTTACGCCTCCACCCTTCCCGAGGCGTTTGTATCGCTTCAAGCCGCAATTTTGTACCAACGCCTTCTCAGTGACTTGGCTACAAATGAATTCAATCGAGAAAGATTCATTCGTTATCTCAAACTTCCCCGAAGTAGCGAACTTGTTCCTGAAACCGCGATACAAGGCAAACGCATCGTCGCACAACTGTCACAAGACTTTAACGATCTAGCGATGGTCCCTGCGGTTGGTGATGAGCAACCGATGATTCGCGCCTATCTTGAGCACTTTTTCAAGGACGCCGATTCACCCAAAGCGTTTGAGGGCATGCTTAAACCGGATTACCTTCGCCGCGTGTTTGCCGAAACGAAACTACTCGTTGGCGTTGAACCAGCCGAGCGATGGTACGAAATGCTTGACCCGTCTCAACGTCAACTGGTGCGAGACCGAGTCGAACTAACGCTTGCTCCGACGAACCCTCGCGTTCACTCTCCCGATCGGCCCACCACGCTGCAACTGGACCTCAAACGGGTTGAAAAACTTGTCGTTCGTATCTACCGCATCCATACACATTCCTACTATCGGACCCGCACCAATCCGATCGATACGGACATCGATCTCGATGGCCTGGTACCCACCAGTGAACGGCAGCTTGAGTTCTCGCTTGCCCCTTCCCGTCGACATCGTGAAACGATTGAGTTGCCGGAAATCGAAGGTCGAGGCTTATGGATCGTCGACCTGTTAGGCGGCGGCCTGCGAGCCAGAGCGATGGTTCGGCGTGGAGAATTGCAGTACACGATTACACAGTCTGCCGGTGGACAAAGAGTAATCGCATTCGATGAGAATCGTAGAGCACTTCCAAACGCGACGCTCATTGCCTCATCTCAGCAATTCAAAGCAGACGAAAATGGCATCATCAATTTGCCCCCTAGCGATCAGGCAACTGTGCGAACTGCGATCCTACAAGACAACGACCTCGCCACGCCGGTTGCTTTACCGACACTTGAAGAAAGCTACTCCCTCCAGGCGGCCATGTTTGTTGATCGCCAACAACTTATCAGTGGTCGGCAAGCCGAACTTGTCGTTCGCCCCCGACTTCTGATGTCAGGCAAAGCGATCGACCCCACACTCCTTGAAAATGCCGTCGTGACCGTCACCGCGACCGACCTGGATGGCATCGCGACGACAAAGCGATTTGATCCGATTGACCTCCACCAGGCGAACGAGATTGGATTGCCAGTGAGAGTTCCACCACGGCTGGCCAACCTGACCGCTATTCTGACCGGTCAGGTTCGCGGGCTTGCGAAAAATGACCGAAAGGAGCTCAGCGCTTCACGCAGTTGGGATGTCGCGACCGTTCGGCGAACCACTTTGACCAGCAGTGCCTTTTTAACCAGGGATGGAGAGTCCTGGGTCATTGAGACACGTGGCCGAGGAGGCGAAGCGATTCCCGGTGCGATGGTGCAAGTTAATCTCCAACCTTCGGTCCGAGTCCAGCCGGTTTCGACGACGCTTCAGTCGGATGAGTTTGGTCGTATACAACTTGGCACGTTAACGGACATCCTTTCTATCAACATCAGTTCCGGTGGGCAATCGAACTCAATCGATCTACGCACCATCGATGCCCACTGGCCAGCCCGGTTGAATGCGGTCGCCGGGAGCGAAATTCGACTTCCATTGCAATCTCCTTTGGTCGATATCTCGCGTTACCGCTTGCTAAGCACCCGGTCCGGCCAGCTACCGGAAACGGAGCTGACCGACAGTCTCAAAGTTTCTGGTGGACTTCTGGTGATCAAGGAACTTAGTCCGGGAGATTACCAACTTCACGATCTCGTCCTTCAGCAAACGACGCTGCTGTCGGTAACCGCCGGACCAGTGGTCGGCGAAGTCGCCGCAGGATTGGTCCGACAATTAGAATTACCCCCCCGATCCGAACTTGGCATCGAATCACTTGAACCTGTTGCCGAGGGGTTGAAGGTCAAGTTATCAGGTGTGGGGCCGATGACTCGTATCCATCTCATCGCTAAGCGATACATCGATGGAGCGAGGGTGGTCGATGACCTGCGTCTACCCGAACTTGCGACGACGACACGTGGGGTGTGGCATGCGACCAGCGGTTACATCAGCGACCTGCGGCTTGGCGAAGAATACCAGTACGTGCTTCGACGACAGTATTCAGCAAAGTATCCAGGCGTGATGTTGCCTCAGCCCGGTCTGATTTTGAATCCTTGGGAGACGCGATCGACCGACAACGAAAGCCAATCGGTAGCTGCGGGCGACGCCCCGATGGCGGCAACCGCGCCTCCTGCTCCGATGATGGACGCTTCCGAGAAATCGATGGAGAAACAAGGTTTACCGGAAGACCTGAGTGCCGACTATGATTTCCTTCGCGACCACGGTGGCATGGTAATCAACTTGCGACCCGACAAAGACGGCGTTCTGATCGTACCTGCCGATGTGATCGACGGCATGCCGATTATTGAAGTCGTGGTAGCGGATCCGCTCACGGTTTTAAAGCGAACATGGTTCCAACCGCTTGTTGAAGCGGATGTCGTTGATTTAAGACTAGCCAATGCACTCGATGCGAAACGCGATCTCGCCTTCGCCCGCGGAGTCGTGATCGCCTCCAAAGACGGGCCCCTCGATCTCAAATCGCTCGGATCAGCACAGATCCAAGTCTATTCAAGTATCGCCGAATTGATGCGACTCTACATGACGCTCCAAGGTGACGATCGGCTAAAGGAATTCCTTCCCATTGCATCGTGGCATACGCTCGATGAAAGCGGAAAGCGATCCCTCTACGGTCGACTAGCGTGTCATGAGTTGCATTTGTTTTTATCGGTACACGATATTCAATTCTTTGATGCTGTCGTTCGTCCCTATTTGAAAAACAAACCGGAGAAACAATTTGTCGACCACTACCTGCTTGGCAATGACCTGACGCCTTGGACACAGATGTGGCGATATCGAGAACTGAATGCCGCCGAAAAAATCTTGCTGGCTAAACGAGTTCCTACGATAGCCGATACAGTGCGTCGCGAGTTTCGAGAGATGGTTGAACTACGACCAGACGATGCGACGGAGCTTCGCAAACTCGTCGAGTTCGGACTTGCCGGAACAGCCATGTTTGATGACGTAGCGGCAGAGGTACGATGGGCAGATGATGGATTGATGGACCGCGATGGATCTTTCATGTTTGGCGCTATCGCTGATGGTGAGGCCCTGGGTGATGCCCTGGGTCGGGCCGCCAATGAGCCAAGTGGCCCTGCTGCCGGCGCACCATCACCGAGATCTAGGAAATCGGCTGAAAGTGAAATTCTTCGGCGTTCGGCCGGGTTACAAAGACTTTCCGAGTCCGCCGACAAGAATCAGTGGATGGCGCGAGGCGGCGATTTGAAATTCGATCGCAGCGGACGCGAAGAATTCTTGGCTTTCTTCCAGAATCTTGATAGCACCAAGCAGTGGGCTGAGAGTCAGTGGGATCGAGTTCGTGTCTCTCATTTTGGCCCAGGGTCGCCTGAAGCTTCGCCTTCAGCCTCGATGCAATCTCCCGAGTTGATTCCCATCAATGCGTTTTGGCTGGCATTAGCCAATGGCGTCGATGCTGGAAATCCTAATGGCAATAATCTGAACGAACATTTGCTTCGGCCGATGGAGTCGCGACATGCTGCATTGGTGGCACTTGCTCTCTGCGGACTTCCTCTGGAGGCGGGTGATGTAAAATTACCCATCGATGACAAACCATTTGCACCGAACCATCCGGTCGCGGTCGTGACGAAGAGGTTGGTCGCATTGCAAGCGATGGAAGGGGAGGCATCTCTGCTTGTCGGCCAAAGGTTTACGGATTCCACCATCGATTCGAGTAACGATCCCAAAGCGGAGATCCCTGTCGCGCCCGATGAATTCGTGATCCATCACGTCTATCGTGGGGAGGTGATCCTGACCAATCCGACGCCCAAGCAGCAAACCGTTGATGTCCTATGGCAGATACCTGCCGGAAGCTTGCCGCTTGCTGGTGGGCAGGCCACCGACAGCAAAACATTGACCCTGGACGCATTTGCAGTCCAACGAATCGAATACTTCTTTTATTTCCCCGTACCGGGCGACTACGTTCATTATCCCGTGTGTGTCGGAACCGAGGGCCGCGTAGTGGCTCGCGGCACCGCTAGAACTTTCAATGTCGTTTCGGTGCCCAGCAAATTGGACGAAGGATCGTGGCCGGCCATTGCGGTGTCAGGTGACTCTGCGAAGATCTCGGGGTTCCTCGCGAAGGCAAATCTGCGAAAAATCGACTTGGGATTGGTTGCCCACCGGATGAAAGATCGTGAGATCTATGATGTCGTTACTGCGCAGTTGGCGAAGGAGCAATTGAATCGCCCGGATCTCTGGGGCTACTCGTTTCACCACCGCGACACGGCGGGCATGAAGACCTTCCTGTCGCAACAAGATGGCCTAGTGCAATCGGTAGGTCCAGTCTTTCATGCGGACCTGCTTGAAGTCGATTCGATCGATCGGCATCTTTATGAGTTCCTTGAGTATTCACCTCTGGTACAGGCTCGCATTCACTCGCTGCGAACTGAGCTTGAGATTTTGAATCCGACTTTTAAGGAACAATATCTTCAATTACTTCGGGTCCTTGCTCATCAACGAGAAGCAGACGTGACCCAGCAGTTAGCGGTTGTTCACTACATGATCCTGCAAAACCGAATAGAAGAAGCGATCAAACGCTTCGTCGCGATCGACAGCGTCGCAATGGAGACTCGTTTGCAATACGATTATCTAGCCGGCTATCTAGCGCTGCACCGTAGCGATTACGCCGCTGCCACTAAAATTGCAACGACCTACGCCGAACATCCCGTACCGCGGTGGCGAGAACGGTTTGGTGCGATGTTGGCAAATCTGCAACAGCGTGACCAACTGATGGAAGGATCGCAACTTGCTGGCGCCGAAAAGAAGCCCGCTGGTGTCCGCGCAGGAGATGCAGACTTGGCAGTGATCGATCGTGATCGTCGAAACGCCGACGCGGCGACGTTGGAACCATTCGTCAAAGTTGACATCGATGGATCGGCATTAAGAATCGAACATCGCAACGCCAGTGACGCGACCATCAACTTGTATGCGGTTGACTTAGAATTGCTATTCAGCAAGACACCCTTTGTCCGCGAGGATCTTGCCACGATGGCGATGGTCCAGCCGACTCACAATGAAAAAATCGAACTCGATTCGAAGGACGGAGTTTTACGGTTCCCGCTTAACGACAAACTTGCTCGGCAAACACTGCTAGTCGAAGTCGTCGCTGGGGCAGCAAGATCAACGACGCTTTACTACGGTGGCAAGTTGAGTGCTTACGTTTCCCAAGGCTTCGGGCAACTTCAGGTTTCGGATTCGGCGACGAGGCAACCGGTCGAAGGCGCTTACGTCAAGGTCTACTCGCGTCAGCAAGATGGCACGGTGGCATTTTACAAGGATGGCTACACTGATTTGCGAGGTCGATTTGATTACGTCAGTGTCAGCACGGGCGACCTAGCAGCGGTCCAAAAGTTTTCGATCCTTGTCATCGATCCCGAACGCGGCGCGACACTCCACGAGGCCGCACCTCCTACTCGCTAGCCCAGACGTCAATGCACATTTCCAGCCTGGATTGCTATACCTTTTCAGCGCCTGGCTGGCCAGATTCGACGATGAACGACGCTCGCGTGAGAACGGGTGCGCCTTTTCGTGAGACATAAGGCACAACCTGATAGTCACTGCGCCATTGAGCGGGGGTCAATTCGCAGCGAACGTAACCGCGCTCGCTGTTATAAAACTTAACGAACGGATTGTCAGCCATGATCGCATCTTGACTTTGGCGATTCTCAACTCCATCGCCGCCCGATGAGATCGACGTACATACAAACTCAGTCGCGACCGCCGGAGCCGAGCGATCATCAAAGTCCACCTGCAGGTCATTTACCCAATTGCTATGGATATCCCCGGTTAAGACGATGGGATTCGAAATCTTTGCATCCTTCAAGAATTGCATAAGTCGTCGTCGCGGGACCTCGTAACCGGGCCACTGGTCCATGCTGTAGGCAATCCCTTCGCCTGCCTTTCGATCGGCGCGAGCCATCATCACCTGCTGTGCCAAAATGTTCCAGGTCGCTGGTGACTCCATCAAACGGTCATCGAGCCATTGCTGCTGAACTTGGCCAAGCATGGTTTGATCCGGCGAAAGCGATTCTGGGCAAGGCTCGGTATTGCGATCGCCGCAGGGTTGGTCACTACGATACTGGCGGGTATCGAGTACGGAAAAGTCTGCGAGTCGCCCCCATTGGCAACCACGGTACAGTTGCATCAACGGCCCCTTAGGAATCGAAGTCGACCGAAGTGGCATGTGCTCATAGTAGGCTTGATAGGCATTGGCGCGACGAATCAGGAAGTCCGCAGCTTGTACGTAGGTTTGTTCGCTGATTTCGCCGGCGTAGTTATTGTCGAATTCGTGATCGTCCCAAGTCAGCAACCACGGAAACGCGGCATGAGCAGCTTGCAGGTCGGTGTCGCTTCGATAGAGTGCATGGCGAGTTCGATAATCGTCAAGCGACTCGATTTCATCGCCGATGTGCTTCCGCACAGCCCCACTGACAGCTTTACCTTCGTAGATGTAATCTCCGAGGTGAACAACGAGGTCAAGATCATCACCGGCCATGTGATAATAAGCATTGTAAAAGCCGCTCTCATAATGCTGACACGAAGCGAACGCGAATCGCAACCGTTCCGGCATTGCATCGATCGCGGGAGCCGTACGGGTGCGGCCGATAGGGCTCACCTCACCGCCAGCTTGAAATCGATACCAATAGGTTGTCCCAGGTTCAAGACCAGAGACCTCGGCATGAACGCTATGTGCAAACTCGGGCGTGGCGACTTCAGACCCTCTCGCGACGATATTCTTCATCGCGTGATCCGATGCGACCAACCAAGTTACCTCGACATTCTCGTTGGGCATACCTCCACCGTGAAGCGGCTCCGGGGCAAGGCGGGTCCAAAGCACTACCCCATCGGATACAGGATCTCCGGAGGCAACGCCAAGCGTGAACGGATAATCGCGAAACGTCGCATTGCTCAGCACGATACCAAGTGCCGGACGGTGGAGCAGTGGCAATAAAGACAACGCGGCCGCGGCCTGAAAGAATTGGCGACGGCCCTGACGAGCCGCTACCAACAAGCTGGGATTCACCTGCATAGGAAGTTCGCGTTTCATGATGTTGATCGGTGGGAGAAGCCGAGGCGGGTGACAAGGAAATTGAGCTCAATTGTACTGAACGCAGATTGTCCACCGGGCCTCCTCCGCTCGGTGGTAACTGTTCCTGCTAAATTGTCACCGAGTTGAGTTGCAACTGACAGCGATGACGAACGGATTGCCCCCTGGAATCCGCATGAGTCCTCTTCGTCGGCGCTGACCGGTGGGCCCAATCCGCTTAACGCGGCGACGCTGGTTGACCATGTGGCGAGCGAGCCAACACCTCTAGGTTGCCCTGGCCAAGTATTTCCCGATGCCTTGCGACCTCCATTGGCGGGGCCCCTGAAACGCCGTACTTTCGTTCTCGAACCCTTCGGAGCTAGTCCAATCGTAAAAGGCACCCTTTTCGCGATCTTCAGGGAGCAGCGCGAATAACTGGCAATTCACGATCGACTAGCGATCTTGCCTGTACGCAAAGCCACGTTCCGTGCGGAAGCAAAAATTGGTTGCGGGAAGCATTTACAAAAACAGGGCCGTTCCCTTACACTGCTGGGCTTCGTAAATCCGTCCAGGCCCCCGTTTTCCCGCGTTTTATGTTCGACTCCCTCGCCGAAGGATTGCAATCCGCTTTCAAAAGCTTGCGTGGCAAAGGCAAGCTGACCGAAGGCAATATGCGCGATGGGCTGCAAACGGTCGAGCGCGCGATGCTCGAGGCGGACGTCAGCTACCCCGTGATTCAGTCGTTCATGGGCCATGTGACGGAAAAGGCCCTGGGCAGGAAGGTATTGCTGAGCCTGCGTCCTGAGCAGGAACTGGTTCAAATCGTTTACGACGAATTGGTCGACATTCTTGGCCCGGTTGACTCGGCAATCCATCTTAAGAAGGACGGTTGTACCATCATCATGCTTTGCGGCTTGCAAGGCAGTGGTAAGACGACAACCTGTGGCAAGCTGTCTCAGCTGCTGATCGAGCAGAAAATCAAGCCAGTGTTGGTTGCCGCCGACCTTCAGCGTCCCGCGGCGATCGAACAATTGAAGGTGATCGGCCAAAAACTTGGCGTCACGGTTTATAGTGACCCAAACCAAAAAGACCCGGTGGAGGTTTGTCACGCGGGCGTTCGCCAAGCACAAGCAGAAGGTGCTCGCGTCGTGATCCTCGACACGGCCGGGCGTTTGGCGATCGATGAAGCGTTGATGGCCGAGCTGAAACGCATCGACAAGCGAGTCTCGCCGGACCAAGTTTATCTGGTTGTCGACGGGATGACGGGGCAAGATGCCGTCAACAGCGCTGGAGCGTTTAATGAAGCGCTCGAATTAGACGGCGTTGTGATGACCAAACTTGATGGCGATGCCAGGGGCGGCGCGCTTTTGTCAGTCAAGCATGTGACGGGAGTCCCGATCAAGTTTATCGGTACCGGCGAGCATCTGGATGCTTTGGAGCCGTTCCGACCGGAGGGCATGGCCAGCCGAATACTGCAAATGGGCGATATCGTCCAAGCGGCACGCGAGGCTCACCGAATCGTCGACGACCGCGAGCGTGAGGAGCTCGAGAAAAAGATGGCGTCGGGCGATATGACGCTCGACGATTTCAAGAACATGCTCGAAAAAGTTGCCAAGCCAGGGCTCATGGGCAAGATGATGGGATTGCTTCCCGGCATGGGCGCCCTGCGCGAAATGGCAAACAGCGAAGAAGCATCTAACGGGATTCGTCAAACGATTGGCGCCATCAACAGCATGACTGCCAAAGAACGCCGAAATCCAAAAATCATCGACGCTGCCCGGCGAACCCGAATCGCCAAAGGAGCTGGCGTCCAGACCCCCTTGATCACTCAACTTGTCAAGCAATTTGAGATCATGAAGCCGCTCATGCAAGGCATGGCTGGACAAGGAGTGGGTGACCGGATGAAGATGATGCAGCAACTTCAGGCCAGTGGTGCAATGAGTGATCCGTCGATGGGTGGCCTGCGTGTCAAGAAATCCACGGGTAAACGCCTCAGTAATGAAGAACGGGAGCGAATCCGCAAACAACGCGACAAAGAGCTGAGAAAAGCCAAGCGAAACAATCGCTGAGTTGGCTTAACCGATTGAAGTAACGATAATCCGAAACTTAAAGTTTCATCACCGATAACTGATAACCTGAGACTGGAGACGAAGTGGCAGTACGAATTCGAATGAAGATGATGGGGCGCGCCCATCGACCGTTTTTCCGCCTTTGTGCCGTCGACCAACGCAAGCCACGAGATGGTCGCGTGATCGAGGAACTCGGCTATTACGACCCGATGTGCCCCGAAACCGATGCGCGTGCCGTCTTGAAGGCAGATCGAATCGATTACTGGGTCAGCGTCGGCGCCCAGCCGAGCGAGCGAGTTCGCACTTTAATGAAGAAGTACGGCACCGGCGGTACCCACCTTGAAGCTCAGAAAGCTGCCAACGAGCGACTGAGCAAGCGAAGGCACTACACTCCATCGGTTATTGTGTCGAAGCCGGCCAAAAAGGAAACGGTCGCTCCTGACGCAACTGCTGCCGAGTAAGATTCGGTATGGGGCTGTCGGCGGTGAGCCAGATTGAGCGGGTGATGATCGCATGCGAATCGATATCGTCACGCTTTTTCCCGCTATTTTCGACGGGTACCTTACCCAAAGTCTGCTCGACAAGGCAATCGTTCGAGGCTTGGTGGAGATTCAGCGGCACGACCTTCGGCACTGGGCCAAGGACAATCCGCATCGAAAAGTAGATGACCGACCTTTCGGCGGTGGACCTGGAATGTTGATTCAAGTCCAACCAACGGTCGAATGTGTCGAATCAGTGGAAGCGATGGACAGTCGCCCGGCAAAGCGAATCTTATTGACCCCCCAGGGCAAAAGATTGGATCAAAGGGTCGCGGAGGAGTTGGCGATCTGTCCGAGATTGCTTATTCTCTGCGGTCGGTATGAAGGTTTTGACCAGCGGGTGGTCGATATTCTTCAGCCGGACGAATTGAGCGTTGGCGATTTCGTCTTGAACGGAGGCGAGGTCGCTGCAATGGTAGTCGTGGATAGTGTCGTTCGGTTGCTGCCGGGCGTCCTTGGCGACGAACAAAGTAATATCGATGATTCGTTCAGCCGCGGTAACCGGTTACTCGAATTCCCCCAATACACAAGACCTAGGTCTTACCGCGGACTGGACGTTCCCGACGTACTGCTCAGCGGCGACCATCAACGAATCTCTCAGTGGCGAGCTGAACAAACTCGCATCCGAACCGAAACACGACGAATCGACTTGCTCGGTTCCTAATAGATCACCCCAACCGTAACCTTTGAAAAAGCAGACGCATTATGAGCAATCTCGTCATGGAATTGGTCGAGAAGACCAGCATCAAGGAAGAAGCTCCGCAATTTGAAGTCGGCGATACCGTCGATGTTCACAATAAAATCTTGGAAGGCAACAAAGAACGCATCCAAATTTTCAGTGGCACCGTGATCGCTCGTAGTGGTAGCGGAAGTCGTGAAATGTTTACGGTGCGCCGAATTGTTGCCGGCGAAGGCGTCGAGCGAAAATTTCCTTTGCACAGTCCACGCATCGCCAAAATAGAAGTCAAACGCAGTAGCGTCGTTCGACGTGCCAAGCTGTACTTCCTTCGAGAACGCGTCGGGAAGTCGGTACGACTCAAAGAACGCCGTCGCACAGAAGCCAAGTCGTAATCACGGAAATGGTACACCGCCTTGCGAGCCACCTTTCGGCGCCTCGTTGAGGCCTATCGCGACTGGCGTTACGGGTCGATTGACCTTCAGGCAGAACTGGGAACCCGCGGTGAGCAAGCCGCGGCAAGGATGCTGCGCCAAAAAGGACTCACCGTGATCGCCCACAGCGAATCGGACCGTGGCGGCGAAATCGATTTGATCGCTGTCAACCGAAAGACTAAGACAATGATCTTTGTCGAAGTAAAGACCCTTGCATCGACAAAGCCCGGTCACCCCGCAGACCGTGTCGATGAGAACAAACAGGCAAGAGTCACCCGCGCCGCCCTTCGCTACCTTCATCGCAAGAAGATGCTGGGTATACGGAGCCGCTTTGATGTTGTCGCCGTCTGGTGGCCAAACGGGCATGACAAGCCTACGCGAGTCGAGCATTACGAGCATGCGTTCGAAGCAACCGGCATCGAAGGTTTCTTCACATAACTGCACAGCAGCAGCTAGTTTCCGCTACCAGCCCCAAGCGACAGCGTGCGAAATGCTTACGTCAAAATCACCCCCTCGCGCGTCGGCGTAGTGCAAAATGACAGCAGACTCGTTGTTTGGCGCCGTCGAATTAAGCACCCGAGTGAGCCCAACTACGCACCCGAATGAGCCCGACGTATTGCCACGACTATCAACTAGATGCTCACGTTAGTGCTTGCCTGGCTCCAGATCGTCATTGGAAGCGTCGTCTCGGTCGGGACCTAACAACTTGTCGAGTTCATCGTCTCCTAATGCCCTGAGCTCCGCCTCAAAATTCTTTTGTTCGGCTTCGTCCGACGGCTCATCCTCAGCCTCAGCCTCAGCCTCATCGTCGAAGCCATCGTCCAGCCCTCGCTCGTCTGTTTCTTCATCGTCTTCGTCGTCTTCAAACTCTTCGTCGTCGATTTCACCCGGATCGAGCAGCTCACTAGGCACTTCACGTCCGTCTTGAGGGAACCAGCGCAACGTGGGACGTGGCGGATCAGCAAGGGCCTCTTCGCAATCCATCACTTGCCAGGGGACACCCCCTGGCCCATCAGCCGTGTCGCCCTCTTCAATCTCTTCGTCGCCCCGTAGCATGAACAACGAGGCATTTCGAAGAAACTCTTCGACATCGGCGACCTCGTATTCATCGGCCTGAAAAACGGCTTCCATATCAGGCTGGTCGAATTGGCCATTCCCGACCGTGTCCATCAACGACCAGGAATCGGTTGCTTTGTAAAGGCGAACGTTGGCCCACATATCCAAAGGGGGCAGGTCGTGCATCCAAGCGTAATTCAAACCCTGCCGAAGGCTCGTCTCATCCAAAAGCACTTCACCACCGGGGTTGAAGTAGCAGATTGCGCCGGGCAGCTCAAGCAAAGGTGAGACGACTCGCATCAAGAACTGTAGCTCCGCAACGGCGTCGTAGTCTTCAGGCATCAGTGGAGCGTCTTCATCGGGCGTTTCTTCAATTTCATCGCCCCCCAGAACATAGCTCGTCAACACTCGAATGTGGGACGTGTGGCGGGATGTAACCAGCTTGCCTTCTTCCCAGGTCCGTGACTGTTCACACGCACGTTCCAGGCACCCTGGAAACGCAAGCGGACCGAACTGCCCCAGCGACCACGCAACAAACAATTCAGGCGATTCGTCAGGATCCCCCATGTCGTCGGGCCATGGGTTGGGACTCAAGGAGACGAGAACGTGGCCTTCGACCTCCGGGCGGAATCGGATCACCAAGGTACACGTGGGATCATCGGCACTGTTCGTGTCGTGGCGTCCGACGATCTCAAAACCGCCCAGCGCGGATTCAATCTTATTTACATCGACTGCTTTTTCTAGCAGTACGCAAATGCCCTGGGTAAACAAACCCTTAGCCATCAACCACCCCTTCATTGCAATGAATGGTGTTTTACCCCACGCAGTTCCCCGAGACGAGGGAAGGAACGGTCAAGACGAAAGCAAAAAAAACATTTAGGTCAGAATTTAGCCTAAGGCAGAATCGTGTATCGCCATGCCAAATGGCTGCAGCCTGGCCGCTTAGGCCGCGACTCGAACCTCGCGATCCTGAGGAAACGGAAGCGTCGCGGCTCCCGATTCCCCTGACGCCACTTTGAGTGGAGCGGTCACACCGATCCAACGTCCCAATGCAGATCGGCGGATCATCCATTCATAGCTAGCCAAGCCCCAGCCGACGGCCACTAGGCTGGATAAAACGGCTTTTGGTACGGAATGCATCGACGGCGTGAGCCACTTCAAATCGACGTGAACCAGCGCAACAACCGGGTGGTGAACGAGGTAAATCCAAAACGAAGCGCCAGCCGCATATCGAATGAGGTTTGAAAAGAATGGTCGCCGTTCCACCCGCTCACTAATCCGATTCGACAATCCGATCAGTCCTGCGGTCATTGTCCACGCCGCAAGCAACGTCGTTGCAGCCAAGCAACCCAATACGAGCCAAGAAGTCGCCAATCCGGCTGAATTTCCTTCGATCATTCGCATCCGCCAACACCCCAATAGAGTCGCGGCGATGGTTGCGGTTACTCCCAGCCACAAGTTGCGACCAGTAAACCGATTGATGGCGCGAAAACGCGGATCAAAAACGGCAATCACAATCCCACCCATGAAAAAAGATCCGCTATAGATCCACTTCGACGCGACGGGAAAAAAGGAATGCTGAAACCCGAAGACGACTTCCGGTTGCACCGCCAGGGCGAAAAAGGCAATCGAACCAACGAGACAACAGGCGAGGGGACATGACACGGCGGGAACGCGGTTTCGGAGCAACCGTGCGCCACTCAGTACGGCCGCGTACAAAAACACGTAGAGCAGGAACCACAAGTGGCTAAGCCCCCAGAGCTGATCTCCGTAGGGACTTGGAACCTTAAGGCTTTTCAGCTTTTGAATCGGCATCAATCCGTCGGCCACAAACCCGAGCATCCAGATGTAGAGATCCAGTGGAAGGATTACCACCATCCCAAAAAGCAGTGGGCGCAGCAAACGACGTGCGCGTGATGCGACGAAGCTTTTCGTGTCCGATGACTCCAATGCGAACCAGGCGTAGTAACCTGAAAGCACAAGGAACAAGGGCATTACGAAAACTTCAATCGCCCAAAAGAGCGAATCGCACACGGCACTGGAGTCATCACGAACCGACCATACCAACCCCGGCATCGGATGGATGAGATACGGAACGCAAGCGTGCAAAAAGACGACGAGGAGAGCTGCCGTCGCGCGGACCATGTCGGGCCCTAAGGAACGATCCGTGGTTGGGCGAATTCGTAATATGGTCGCGCTCATGAACGCTTGGGTAATCAAATGTCGCGACCGATCGCAAGATGAGTTTAGCCTTGCGGCCAATCAACGATCGATTAACAGCCTCTGCGACCCGATTGAAAATGCTGGCAACAGTGATCCCTATGAGTGGTCTTCGTCCCTCGTCAGATCGAAGTTTTTGGGTAGGCACACTCGCCTGAGTGTGAATCCCCACGTTCTGGCGCACGTGGCCCCACCCATGATCTAAGAGTTGACGAAGCACTGGTCCTGGATCGAATCCACTGCTTGGTGGACGTCTCTCCATCAAGAATCGTATCTTTGACGCGCCGCGCCGGAGCCGTAACGAAATAAAAACAACAGCACCTGGCATCATGTACGTAACTCCATCCGCAGCCAAGGTTGCCGTGGCAAAACATCACTTTGGCTGGAACTCGGCGCCATCCAGGTCAAGCCGATAAAGGACTTGGTTATAGTCAAATCGCGGCGTTGCTTCCGCGTGGTTTGCAAACTCTTTCGTATAGGTACCCTCAAACAGCAAAATCGGTGACGCTGACGGGGTGAACTCGGGATGGAGCCGTGGATTATAAAAGGTGTAGTTTCGATGCGTCACCACATGGACAGCTCGCTGCCAACGCCCGGTCGGTAAATCGGACTCCGCGTACCAAATCTCTCCCAGCTCGCTCGATTTGCCGTGGAGTTGAGTAAAAATAGCAACCCATTTTTTACGGTACGCATTCCAAGCGATGGAGCCGCGATGAGGAACGATCTCTTCGTTCCCTGCAACCGTTGGAACACTTGATTGCGGCTCTAGGGTTTTCCAAGACGACGGATTTCGCCACGCTTCGAACGTGGCTTCACATCGCAACCGTGGAAAAGGGTCGCCGAAAAGGACCCAGCGTTTTCCGGACTCGTCGTCCCAGAAAAGAGGATGCCCATCGGGGCAGGGGGGAGGAGTGCTGGAGAAAGACTGCGACGATTGCTCACTTTTGGTCCAAAGCACTTGGTCTTTCTGAAATCGCTGTGACTGGTCATCCCAAATACACAGGCCAGTTTCATACACGGTGAGTGGGGGCTGAACTTTCACATAAGTGCCAACCAATCGCTGCTTACCGGTTTCGTCTGGCAAACTCACGTAGCCACTTAGCCAAGTCGGACCGTCGCCCGGCATTTGAGCAACAACGCGGGGCTGGCCTCCTTGATCAACAAAATAGTCGTAGCGAAGCTGCAAAGGTGGTTCGAAAGATTGAAGCGGCTGGATTGCCGTGGTACCGCTGATCATATGAAACAACCCCAACGGATACCTGGCGACCTGCGTATCGCCCCAAGCCCAGTACAGCTTCCCTCGATGGACAGCGGTTTGAACGCTATCGCATCCCAAGATCCCTTGGTCCCGCCATTCAGAATAAAGCCCAAGTCGCTGGCTTTCGGCGAAAAGCCCGCCACCGGTAAGCCGCCCAAGTCGCTTGCCTGGAAGCGTCCGGTCTACCCTTAAGGTTAATTCACCGCCAGAAACCGGTGTCGCACGCAACCCTCTGAAACCGAATCCGTCGACCGGAATTTCATACCCATGCCCTTCGACTGAGAACCACGTTTCGACGCCTATCAACTCGGGAAGATCGATTGCGATCACGCCGGCATTGTCCGAAACGAAGCGAATATGATGCACGGTTTTCAATTCGACCAACGGTACCGGCCACCCACTGCCACTGTCGATCACGTTGATGCGAAACGGTTCTCCTCCGAGGACAGAAGTAGGATGAACAGCCCACAACAACGCGGCAGTTAGCAATAAGACAAAAAAATTCATGCGTTTCAGCCGCCAACGCCTGATCAAAACACCCTCCCGAAAGCCGTGTCCGGAGGTCGCCGTCGTCGGTGGTGGCACGAAGTTGAGCAAATAACGATTTAAAAAAACCACGCAATACCCTTGTTCCAGGCTAACTTAACTAACGGGCGAGAGCACAATCGCCACTCACACGAAGGTAAATCCTACGCCAACGAGGACCCAAATGTCGGATTTAGAGTTTCTTCGCTTGTCTTCTATAGGATTTCGCGAATACAATTCACAGTCAGGCGTGTCATGCGGATACGGCGGTTGGGTTTAGCACTTCCACAAAAGTTGATGCTGAGCCCGGGTCGTTTCTGTTTTGACGTCGCGCCATTCCACAGCTTTTTACTTGCGAGGGCATACCTTCGATGGCAGTTAAATTGACCGAACGGGCAGCACAGGAAGTCCGCAGGTTCCAGAAAGAACATAATTTCGATGAGTCCATGTTGCTCCGTATCGGCGTTGCCGGCGGCGGCTGCAGCGGCTTCAACTACACTCTCAACTTTGATGACAGCTTTGATGTGAAGGCTGACAGCAAGTACGATTGCCACGGCGTTCCGGTAGTTGTCGACAAGAAGAGCGCTCTTTACCTCGACGGCACGACAGTCGACTGGCATGAGAGTCTTGAGAAGCAGGGCTTTACATTCGAGAACCCGAATGCAGTCAAGACTTGCGGCTGCGGTAGCTCGTTCCAAGCATAATGCCTGGAGCCATTTGCGTGGTTCTTTGGCGTTGCATTAGAAAAATGGCCCTGCGGTCCGCGTTCGGTCGCAGGGCTTTTTCGTCGGATGATTGAGTGCGTCACGCCACCCCCGAGATTCAATTCCTAACCCTCGCGCTCACGGGACTTCCGCATCGAGTCTTTCATACTGACAAAATCAGAGATGAGGAAAATGACGGTAGTGAAAGCAGTGATGACCTCCAGCAGCATGACGATCTTGGAAGAGACATGCATCGGCATAATGTTGCCATAACCGAAGAACGAAAAGTTGAGAACACTGAAGTAGAAACAGTCGAAAAACAAAGCAGCTCCCGTCATTCCCTCAGAAATCCCGGTGAAGCCTTCTGGGTCAAGGATTTGCAAACAGTAGAAATCAACCGCAAACGATAAAGTCACTTCCATCATGTTGTAGCCCATCACCGCGAGAAAACGGTGATAAGGCAAGTCACAAGCGGCGGCCTGAATCAAGTGACCGAGTGATTCCGCAAAGTAATACACGGTTTTCGCGAATGCAGAGGCGACAATGGCCCAAATTAGCCAAGATCGCGGCACCGTAGGATAGCGTTCAGCAATCAAAAGAATTACCGCAGCGACCAAGAGAACGATAATGACTTCGATCGTTTCACGAAGTCGCATGTTGCGATTAAATCCCGACTGGTTCATGGAGATACCCTAATACCTTTAAGCCTGCACGCCAGCTAATCTGCGGCAGAGGAAAAGGTAGCCGTGTTTTTGACCTGGAGAAAGGGTTGCAAAAGCGAATTGGAATCACGATTGGAGATGCTGCGGGCATCGGCCCAGAGTTGGCTCTCCGAGTGGCAATGACTTGGCCGCAATCGTCAAGCACTCCGCTCATCCTGATAGGAGATATTCGCCTGCTAGGGCGTGTTGCGAGTCAGCTTTCATTATCGTGCCCTGATAGGATTGAAAGGCAAAACTTGCGTGAGCCGATCCGTGGAGTAGCGGTGCTCAGCGAAGGAGACCTGGACGCCGACGCGGTACGACCGGGGCAATGGTCAACGGAAACAGGCCTAGCCTCTTACCGCTGGGTAAGGATCGCTGCCGAGCTTGCAATGGAGGGACAACTGGATGCCATCGTGACCGGACCGATTCAAAAAGAAGCATGGCATGCGGCGGGCGTCAGTTATCCTGGCCACACCGAACTTCTCGCCGAAATGACCGATACCAGTGACTTTCGGATGATGTTGACGTCGCCACAGATCAGCTGTGTGCTAGCGACCATTCATATCCCGATCGCGGATGTCGCGGAACGACTCACCACCGAAGATGTGTACTCGTCCATTCGAATTGGTCATGAAGCTCTTTCTCGATCGCTCGGCCGTCCGGCACGGGTCACCGTTTGCGGACTAAATCCCCATGCCGGGGAACACGGCATGTTTAGTCACTTGGAAGAAGAACGCATCATTCAGCCTGCAGTGGATAAGGCAAGGGCTCAAGGTATGATGGTCGTGGGCCCTGTATCACCCGATACGGCCTTCACGCCGTCCAATCGTCGTGCGACCGATTTGTACGTTTGCATGTACCACGATCAAGGCCTGATCCCGCTCAAGGCCCTTGCCTTTGATGACGCCGTAAATGTAACTCTCGGTTTGCCGATTGTCCGAACCTCAGTCGATCATGGGACGGCTATGGATATCGCTTGGAAAGGTATTGCCAGCGACGCAAGCCTTCGATCGGCCATTCAAATGGCGATCGAACTGTCATGACAAACGGCTCGCACAAATGGGGCCTTGCCATCCTCGAACCGTTGCTTCTGGTCGCGATGTTTTTTGCGGTCACAGGAGTGGCGACACCTGATGTGAACGAGGCTCATTATCTTGCCAAAAGCAAAAATTTTTGGGATCCAAATTGGTGTGCTAATGATTTATTCGTGTCATCAGGAAACCCGCACTGGTTATTCCATATCACGTTCGGAGCGTTCACCCAGTGGTTCTCGCTTGAGGCGACTGCTTGGATTGGCCGTCTCATTGGCTGGGGACTGATCGCGATCGCTCTTTATCGCGTTACCACCGCGCTGACTTCGCGCCCGCTGGCGTCCCTCGCCGTAGGTGCAATCTGGATTGCTGGGACGGAGTACTTTAATCTTGCGGGCGAATGGGTCGTCGGCGGTATCGAAGGCAAGGTGCCCGCGTACGCGTTCGTCCTATTTGGGATTCGGATGATGATCGATGGCAAGTGGCATTGGGTGTGGCCACTACTTGGCCTTGCCAGCGGGTTTCATGTACTGGTCGGCGGTTGGTCAGTGGTGGCAGCGGTATTGACGTTCGTTTGCTCGCGACAAACGTCAATGTCCTATCGATCACAGATCATTCCACTAATCGTTGGTGGCACAATCTCGTTACTGGGCGTTTACCCAGGCATCGCGCTCACGCAGGGCGTTGACGCGACGATTGTGACTGCGGCAGAGCGAATCTATTCCTACGAGCGGATCACTCATCACCTCCTGCCGTCAGCGTTCGAAGCGAAGTGGTACTGGCGACATGCCGCACTCGTCGCAGTTACCCTGCTCTTGATGTTTCAAAAGAACCGCATTGGTATCGCCTTAAGGCACGACAACGCTTTCTTGCCAATCCATTGGTTTGCGGTCGGGTCCATGGGTATTGCAATTACCGGACTCTTCATTGGGCTAGTACCATCAATCTCGCCAGACGGGGGAGCAAGATTGCTTCGATTCTACTGGTTTCGAATGACCGATGCCGTCGTACCTCTCGCGCTCGCGTTAGGTTGGGCGCGTAGCATCGAAATTGGCCATCTATCAAAATCGCAATCAGCCTTGCGAATGTTAATCGGGGTTTCCACAGTTGTTTTCGCAAGTCTCAGTGGGATGCATTCTCATCAGCAGTCCATCGTTTCTCGCTCGGGGCACTACGCATCGACGATTGGCCTTTCGACCGATTCAGACAATCGCGATGGCGTTGCGTCGGACTGGATCGCAGTGTGTGAGTGGATTGCTCGCACCCTTCCTGAAAATGAAGTTTTGTTGACGCCTCGCAATCAGCAATCGTTCAAGTGGTATGCGGGGCGTGCGGAGGTCGTTAACTGGAAAGACGTACCCCAGGATGCTGAACGCTTGGTCGAATGGTCGCGACGATTCTTTGATGTTTTCCCTCGTCGCTTAGGGACGGTCCGTGTCACGATACGTTACGGCGACCTTATGCGATTTCGAGAAGAATACAATGCTAGGTTCATTGTGATCGACCGTCGCTTCAGTGGACGCTTCTTGCCTCTCGTACAGGCTTACCCCCTCGCTTCAGACGCCCCCAATTCGACGTACGCGGTCTACCGCTTGCCGTAGACCGATGTCCTCGCATGTGTTGCGCGATTTCCCTGCGCGTATTCTCAAAGGACGCTACTCTCGCGCAGATCGGCCTGGCTTGGTAAGATTTCCCAAGGTTACCCTGACGTTAGTTTCCGGCTCAGTGGGTCCAACTCTCATCCGTTCAAAAAATTTCGGAGTCGCGACGTGAATGCTACGGTTAAAAGTCTCGTTTTTCCCTTGCTCGCTATCGTCTCATCAGTGCCGTTGCATGCCGATTTGCCGATAGTCCCCTCGACGGATGCTACGGTGGAAAAGCCAGCGTTAGCCTCGGGCATCGATCTGGGTGTAATGAGCGAGACCGTTCGTCCCGGTGAAGATTTCTACGTTTACAGCAACGAAAAATGGCTCCAGTCAACATCGATCCCGGCGGACAAGTCGGACTATGGAGTATTCGCAATCCTTGATGACCAGACACAGCAACAAGTGCGCGAGCTGATTGAAGCAGTCGCGAGTGAAAAGGGTTCCGCGCCCGGTTCCGCAGCACAAAAGGTCGGTGACCTACACCGTAGCTATATCGATTTGGATCGTCGTAACCGCTTAGGAACGACACCGATTCAACCGCTTATCGCCGAAACACTCGCGGCCGATTCGATGGAAATGCTTTCGCGAACGATGGGTAAACTCCATCGCTTCGGTATCGCAACGCCGATCGGCGTCTATGTATCCGTCGACGCTCGTAATAGCGATCGATACGTCGTCTATGCAGACCAAAGCGGATTGACATTGCCCGACCGAGATTACTACTTGAGCGATGAGCCTACCTACACCGAACTTCGCCGGAAACTCGCGGACTATGCTGGCGACCTACTCGCCGCCGTGGACGTTCAAGAGCATGAATCGCTCGGGCCCTCGATCGTCGCAATCGAGACGTCGCTGGCGAAACAACACTGGACCAAGACGGACAACCGCGATCCAGAAAAAACATACAACCTGCGATCATCCGCAGACTTGCAGGCGATGGTAGCACCGTTCTCATGGACAGGATTCGCAGCGTCCTATGGCATCGAGGAATCTCAGCCCATCGTGGTGGGTCAGCCAAGTTTTTTCGAATCGCTCTCAAAACAAACGCCCGACTTTTCACTTGATCAATGGAAGGCATATCAAGTCTTTCATATTGTCGATGCCTACGCAGACAGTCTGTCTGACTCGCTTGAAGAGCGTCATTTTCAATTTCATGGGACGGCAATCAGCGGAATCGATGAGCAGCGGCCGCTGTGGAAGCGAGCTGTCGGCACCACCGGAAGCGTGCTCGGCGAATTGGTCGGTCAAATCTATGTTGAAAAGCATTTCACCCCAATCGCCAAGCAGCGGATGAATGAGCTTGTTGATCGACTGAAGCTCGCATTTGGAAACAGGATCCAGACGCTTGATTGGATGGGGGAGGGCACGAAGAAGCAGGCAATGCAAAAACTTTCATTGTTTAGTACGAAAATTGGTTACCCCGATCAGTGGAAGTCATACGACGCCCTCACCATCGGAACCGATTCGCTCGCATCGAATTTGTTGTCAGCGGCCGAATTTGAGACCAATCGTGACTTGGCGAAACTTGGTGGACCCATTGATCGAAGCGAGTGGCACATGACACCGCAAACGATCAATGCTTACTACAACCCCACCATGAACGAAATCGTTTTTCCTGCCGCCATTTTACAACCGCCATTCTTTAATCTGTCTGCGGATGACGCTGTCAACTATGGAGGCATCGGGGCTGTGATCGGACACGAATTGAGCCACGGCTTTGATGACAAGGGAAGCAAGTTCGATGGAAAAGGAAACTTACGGCAATGGTGGACCGAAGAAGACCGGACCGAATTCGAACGGCGCGCCGCCGGACTTGTCAAGCAATACAGCAGCTATCGGCCGGTAGAAGACATGCCAATCAACGGCGAACTTACCCTCGGTGAGAATATCGGCGACCTCGGTGGATTGAGTGTTGCCTATGCAGCCTACCGACTGTCGCTCGGGGACCAGGAGGCGCCAGTGATTGATGGATTGACGGGAGACCAGCGGTTCTTCCTCGGTTGGGGGCAGATTTGGCGGCGGCTTTATCGCGACGCCGAACTCCGGAAGCGTTTGATCGTTGACCCGCACAGCCCCAGCCAATACCGCGTCAACGGAATTGTACGAAACATGGACGCTTTTTATGACGCGTTCGAAATCAAACCGAACGATCTATTGTTTCTTGCCCCAGAAGATCGCGTTCGCATTTGGTAATGCCAGCAACGAGAGTCGTCGGCGACGAGGGCAGTCCTCACGTCCTCACTGATGACTAGAATCCCACCAGCGATCAAATGAACGCCAATGGATGATTTATAAAAAGTAAGGGCAGGCTTGCGTTGAAGCAAACCTGCCCTCAAGAGGAATTTCAATTCAAAGCGGTACACCTTCCAAAAGCGATAACTATTCAGCTTTTGCTTTGTTCTTCTTGTCTTTCTTTTCCTTTGGCAACGCATGGCCTAAGTGCTTCTTAACATCTTCTGGCAACTTGCCCATCTGCTCTTCACTCAACATCCCGGCGACGCCTTTGTGAAAGGCTGCTTGGAGCTCGAAAGCTTTGGTCAATAAAGCCTTTTGCTCATCTGTAGCGTCCATCGCTGCCATTGCTTTGGCAGCGGCGTCTTTTCCCTTCACACCTTCTTCGCGAACCTTTTTCATCGCTTCGGCGCGTTTTTTGAAAAGATCAGGCGTAAAACCTCCCTTAACAAGCTCGGCCATTCCGTTATCAAGGGCACCAGCCAACTCTTCAAGTTTTGTCTTTTGGTCGGATGTGAGCTCTACGGCTTCGAGCTTCGACACCACCATCGATGACGGCTTTTCACCCTTCCCCTTATCTTTCCCTTTATCTTTCCCTTTATCTTTTGGTGCGTCATCGGCAAAGCAAGGAGAAACAAGAAGAGCGGCAACAGTGCAACACAACAATCGAGACATACAATTCATTTTTTGAACCATTCATTAAGAGAGCGTCGACACAGAACGAACACATCAGCAGCAGGTAGGAACCGCCGTTGGTAGAACACTTAGTAAGCTACCAAGTGCCCGGGGGAACGTTTTAGGTAGAATACATCGACACGATGCGAACCCACTAGCGATTGGATAAAAATCTTCCACTTTCAGGCCGATCAACGCTTAAAAACGTTCGTTCGCTCCCTCTGCAAGGGAGCTTGCCTTAAGTCAAGTCGACCAAGTGATCACCACTGCGACCAAGACCACGAGGTCGAGGATCGAAATGCTTCCGCTGTGGCGACTACGCCGAACATAGTCCATGATCTTCCCTGTTGGGCAGGCAACGCGGCAGTAATAAAGCGGCTTTGATCGTGCCGCGATCAGCGACATAAAAAAGACCACTGAACTAAACGAGAATGCGGTCAACAGCACATAAGTATCAAACGGCTCCAGCCAAGCCAAATTGAGCGGCAATGGAATGACAACAGCAATAAAGGCTGATGCGATCGCCGCATACCCAAGTGCCTGAAGGCTCGCCGTGACGACGTTGCTATGCAGTATCACAAGAATCATCTGACCCAATCGACTCTTCGAAGGACGCGACGGCCGAATCCATTGCTGTAGGATTCCGTGCGGACAGAGGTGATCGCAATACACATTGCGTTTTGTGATCGACGCCATCAAGAATGAAATTACGAGCAATGTCGTGATTCCCGGTGCAAGGCGATAAGAGGGCCCGCCTCGAGTCCAGCCGCTGAACAATGCGATTGACAAGAGGTTGCCACTAACGAGAACGAGTACAAGCACGCTCATTAATTGCCAAACAAACCTCGCCCGGCGGTTGCCTCGATATCTTGAAAAGCTCCAGTACACCGACGCGAGTGCTACCACTGCGGTAAGCAATTCACCAGATGAAAAGTTCCATCGCACCGAGCGACCAGTGTTTCTGCGAGCGTCTTCGCCGATCACGGAGGACGCTTCAACCGGCTTGTCGGCGTGATCGACTAGATACGCCTTGGCCGCATCCCGAATTGTTTTTGCAACAGCTACCGACGTCATCGTCGCGCCCGATACACCGTCGATCTGCTCCTTTTCGAGATCGATCGTAGCGATCTCACTTAATTCACGGTTCTTGAATCTCTTCCAGAAGGATCGCTCTTGTTTCGTGTAACGAACGTAAGGCTCGTTATCGAAACTGGTTCTCAACATGACGTCCAACAATACGCCGCTATCGCTGATTTTCATCAACAACTCCGATGGACCTTGATAGCCGATTATGTCATCCGTCAGGGGACCCGTACGGAAGACCCATCCCGAGGGGATATTTTCTCCTGTGAAAACTCGCACTCGGCCGTCGGATTGAACTTGAGTACTTTCCGGGCCCACAAACTTCCCGTTGGATACGGCGATTGGATGGGCTGGCTTGATCCATGAGAGAACTTCTTCGTTCGTTATCTCTTTCGGGAATTTGAGGCTACGTCGCGCGATCCGATTGAGCGACGCCTCGTCCTGGCCACCGCCACGATCACCTAAGTCGGGTGACGCCATTACGCACTCGATGACCGATTCAGCAATCGCGAGGCTCGTAAGCGTCGCTCCGCTCACCCCATCCACGGTTAGCATCTCTCGCTGCCCTAATCGCCAACCCACGAATTGCCGCCAAAATGCCAAAGAATCTTCGACTTTGCGCAGGTGCTCGGCCGTGTCGAAACTGTTGAGTATTTTCACCTCGCGAATGGATCGATCGTCGTCCATCACCAACAACAAACGCGTCGGGCCTGAATATCCGATGATGTGATCGGCTTGCGGCGAACTGCACATCCACAAGGCGTGCCGGCGACCATCCGCACTCACCGTCTCGCGCAGTCGTGGATCATCCGATACCGACCGAAGGGTTAGCCCCACGGGAACTAACTTAGCAATCATCTTTAGCGACCAGACGTCGCTACCGGCCGGCCCCATCGCACCATCCACTTTCGCTTGACGATGAAGCCCAAGCACCAGTAAACCGATCATCGCCATCCGAAGACAATGCGTTAGGTGCGGCATCCAAACCCAAAAGCCGCGTTGGCCGCCTGGGCCCGGTGGCACCAATCTCCGTACAGAATGGCTCGAGTTGCCGTCAACAATCGGAAGTTTGTGCACGAATCACTTGACCGGAAGAATCTGGGCGGCATCAGCATGGACTATTCCACCAGCTTCTTCCGTGGACAGTCGTACGGTCAGCGTCTGGCCTTCGGATAAGTCCAACTGTCCCAGATCGATGGCCCCCTCTGGGTAAGACTTTCGCATGTCTACTCGTTGCCGCGTGGTCGATTTACCATCCACAAGCAAGTCCACTGGAACATTTCCTCCGCGATTCTCATGTGGAGCACTATAAATGCGGACAAGATAACGTCCGGTTCTGGGAACCTTCAGCCTAAAGTCAGCGACAGAGCCATCGTCAGGTGACGCGTAATGATAGCCCCATCCAATATAATTTTTGAGTCCTTCTCCGTGTGTCCATTTGCCAGCCAACTCGGCTTGGGTTTCGTCGAGTACAACCCCTTCTAACTTTGCCAACTCTCTGCCTGATTCGGGACCGAGCGCGTTGGGCAGCGGCAGTAGGACTTCAGGCATGATGGTCGGACCGCCGATCGAATCTCGGCGGGCCTTACCGGGCAATTGCAACAACGAAAGCAAGTCGGACAAGTAGCTTTGATAAACGTCTCGCGGCGAGCATTCATATTGCCGACAAAGACTCGCAGCCTTACCTACCACTTCACCCATCATCCCACATGTCTTCATTACTCGGACCGTTCCTAGTGCTTCGTGAGTCACGCTGATACATCGTCCGGCCATAAATAAATTATCCACGTTCTTCGAGTAGAAACACCGATAAGGTACGGGGTATCCATACTGCCGATCAATTCGATTGTCATGAACAGCGATCGAGATAAACGGATTATCTGCGAACTTCGCCGCGAATTCTTTCTTGGGATAATGCAAATCGATTGACCACGTCGTCGGTACGCACCCGTCGGGAAACTCTCGCTTGGAGACGATGTCTTCTTGCGTCAACACGACATCGCCCTCCAGTAACCGACTCTCGCGAGGCCCACCGACATAAGCCATCCACGTCATGTAAGCATTAGCGTGATCCGCGGCGCCGTCTCCATTTTTCATTGCGGCGAATGCTCCGAATCCGGCGCGTAAATTCCAATCGCGAATCGCTTCCGCATCACCGATGGCATCCTTATCAAAGCCGCTTTCCCAAAACCACTGTGCATGAAAATCACGTGGGTAGGGGAAATCATCCATCGTCAATGGCAATGCCCATGGAGTTGGCGGAAAAGACGTTTCGGATTCCGCTTCCGCCCATGTCCACATGTTGCTCATCCCCATTCTTCCATCCGCCTGCATTACCCATGCTGCCTCAGCGAGGGCACCGATCCACGCGTGGCCAGTGCAATCGGCGAACAGCGGACTTCGAAACCTGCGAATCGCACCGGTTCGAACATCCAGAGCATCGACCGATTCAATTTTCGATCCCTTCGTTGCAACGGCAAAGGCATGATGATTCAAATAGAGGTCGATGTTTTTTTCGTTGCGAATCACGGCTTCTTTAAGCTGATCACCGAACATCTCCTCATCGCCTGGCGACTTCGTCGCTCGATCTGCAAATTCTTCGACGATCTCCCCAATGCGCGGAAACTTGCCTCGGCGTATGTTACCCATCGCCCAAACTCGGACTTCCGACGAGCCATTCCCACCCAGGACCGCGCGGTCTTGAATCAAAGCAACCTTACAGCCCATACGTGCGGCGGAAATGGCAGCTCCCATTCCGCTGTAACCACCTCCGACGACCACTAAATCATATTCGACTGACACCACAGTCTCGCTCATTCCCAGCAGCCTTCTCCTCCACGGTGCCATCACTGCGAAACTGTTGTCCGGCACCGAGACAGCATCCGTCGCCAGATAGATTGCATCGCACCGTCCGTCGAACCCAGCTAAATCATGCAGACGTAAGCTTGCCGTTCCAGCGATTAGGTCTGCCTTACCAGCAAGACGCCACTGCCACTGCTCGCCTTGAGTGCCGAGATCACTACCAATCTGCTTGTCATCGATAAACAACTGAAAACGCCCAGGCTTCCCTGGAGCTTTCCATCGCTCCACCCAGTCATACGTTCGAACCCAGACATGATAGGTCCCTGATTCCGCGACTACGAACGTCGTCGTTGCATCTTCGACCGGCTTGCCGAGGCCGTGTGCAAGCAGATAAGCGGAACCCATTTGTTGCACGAACTGGGTGTCGAGCTGCCAGCCGCCGCGATCCTTGAACCCTTCGGTCTCGATAAGGATCTCCGCAGCTTGAGAACGCACTGGCGACACCAGCCCCAAGAAAATGACAAAGGCAACCAAAGAAATTCGTTGGAGACTTCGTTGCATGAGAATACCGTTGCTGAGATTGAACCGAGCGGATCACCGTGGCGACCGAAACTGGAAAACGCCGGGGGCATGCCACCCTAAAAAATAACAAAAAGCGACTTGAAGCATCATACTCCATGCCCCATCCGTAATTCAGCAATGCTTCGAACTACGAGGCCTGCTTTGCGGTACGACGCGGCGGCTTGGCTAACAACTTAAGCTCCGGCACAGTGGAGGTACCTCCATGAAATGTCCGGCGGCCTTCGATTGTGTGGTCAAGCACGAACACTCCCGACGCAACCCCTGGTCGCGCACTGCATCGAAGGATGGCCGGATGCCCACACTCCGGACAGCGCACCCGCAGTCCATGGGATTCCAGGACATCCTGAATCATCGCGACCACTTCCTGATTGGCGGCTAGCGAGCCGAACGACTTGCCGAAAAACAAAAGAAACTCAGCCTCCATTGTCAGCCGAACAGTCCGCTGAAGCCGGTTGAGCTGCTGTTGCAAACGGAGCATTTGTGAACCGGCAACGGACGCACTGGCCAATGAGGCGTTGGCTAAGGCGGCGCCGTCTGGCTCCCCGAGTTCGGGAGCAACGCCGGATGCGACGTCGTCGTTCCTTGAATCGTGATTCGGAGTCGGTGGAGAGTGGTGCGTCAACGAAGCCGATCCGGGTGGGGAGCGCTCGACGCGCCCATTTCGAAGTAGGTCCATAAAAAATGACTGCAAAATCTGAACGAAAGACTTGCAGAGGAGGTTATACATTAAGTATAACTACAAGAGTCGCAAGTGTTCTTTTGAAAAAACGTCGTCATTTTCTCAGTCGGATTCCAAACCATCGCTTCGGGTGCCGCCGAATCGGGTGTCCGAGTGGGGATGCCAATTGAAGTGGCCTTCATGGTGGCGGTTTTCGTATGGTTCCGTCGGTCGCGAGCAAATCCTTCCCTTTGAATTGCTTGCAGGATAGATTCCCTTTCGTCTGGGCACGTATTCGCCATGTCGGTCAATCAGCAAACCGTCGAAGAAACCAAGCAGCAGATACGCGGCTTGGTCAATGAAATTGCCGCTTTGGCAAAGAGCGGAGCAACGGCAGAGGAGTTTTATCCGGAGCTGTTGCAGCGAATCGTAACCGCCCTCGCGGCACCGGGCGGCGCCATTTGGCTTCTCGACGATGATCGCCAAATGCGACTTCAGTATCAAATCAATGCTGAGCCTGCGATTTTGCTTGAGGATGGCGACGACTCGCAACGGCACCGACGGTTGATTCGTCGCGTGACCCAAACCGGTCAATCCCTCTTGGTTCCACCCTATTCAGGCACGACCGACGGAGACGCGGAGGGCAATCCAACACGATACTTGCTTGTTCTCGCGCCGCTAAAGCACGATGGCCACGCCGATGGATTGATTGAAGTCTTTCAGCGGCCCGATACCGCTCCGGAAACGCAAAAGGGTTACCTCCGCTTTTTGCAACAGATGTGCGAGCTAGCGGCGGAGTGGCTGCGCAGTCAAAAGCTTCGAGTGTTCAGCGACCGCCAAGTGCTTTGGCAGCAGGCCGACTCCTTCGCGCGGGCCTCGCACGAATCGCTCAACATGTCGGAGACAGCGTACATCGTGGCAAACGAAGGTCGTCGACTGATTGGATGCGACCGCGTCAGCGTGGCAATCAAACGCGGAGGCAAATGCCGGGTGGAGGCGATCAGCGGCCAAGATACGATTGAGAATCGTTCCAATATAGTTTCAGCGTTGAACAAGCTGGCCACGCGCGTGGTGGCAGCGGGCGAACCGCTCTGGCACGACGGCACAACCGAGGACTTGCCGCCTCAAATTGAAGAGGCCTTGGAAGATTACGTCGATCAGTCTTACGGCCGTAACGTTGCGGTGCTGCCGCTTCGTCGACCGCAGCAAGATGGCAAAGCTGCCCAGGGAGCCGCTGGTCAAATCGACCGCGATGGGTCTCATCGCGGTGAGGTCATCGGTGCGTTGATCGTGGAACAGATTGAAAGCGACATTCCACCCGATGTTTTTCGGGCGCGAGTGGATCTCGTCTACGAACACGGGACACGCGCGATCGCAAACTCACTCACGCACAGCAGTTTGTTCTTGATGCCGCTGTGGCGGACCCTTGGCAAAGCGATGTGGCTGTTCCGCTCAAGAACTCTACCGAAAACGATCGCGGTACTGTCTTTGATCACGCTAGGCATTTTAGCCCTCGTTTTTGTACCTCTCGAGCTACAGCTTGAGGCAGAGGGAACGCTTGAACCCGATGTCCGTCGTGAAGTTTTTGCTCCTATCGACGGCGAAGTGGTCGAGGTTTTGGTCGACCATGGCAAGGAGGTAAAAGCCGGCGACCCAGTCGTGCGACTTCGAAATCCAAAACTTGAAATTGAACTGACGGAATTGCTCGGCCAAATCCAAACTGCTACGGCTGAACTGGGGCGAGTTCGCGGCATGCTGACAGAGCGGCGAGAGCTTAAGTCGAGCGAAATTCAACAGTTCCAAGGAGAAGAACGCGAGTTCATCGTGCGGCTTGAGTCGCTGCGCGAAAAACTAAAACTGCAACAAGCTCGAACCGAACAACTGACCATTCGCGCCCCGATCGATGGTACGGTTTTGACATGGGATCTCGAAAAGACGCTTCGAACTCGCCCCGTGATGACCGGCCAAGTGTTGATGGAAGTGGCCGACCGTCATCAGCCGATGCACTTGGAACTCAAGATGCCCGACAAGCGAATGAGCCATTTGGATTCGCGATTCCGCGACGTCACCGATGACACGCTTCCTGTTGAATATGTGCTCGCGACTGATCCCGATTCCCCAATGCTGGCGACGCTCTCTCGAAAGGAAGTTCAGCTGCGAGCCCAAAGCGATCAAGAACACGGTTCCATCGTCAAGATGCGTGCCATCCCTGACCGGGAACAACTTGAGAAAGTCAAACCAAGACCTGGAGCTAAGGTCATCGCGGATGTGCGATGCGGTAGACGCGCCAGCGGGTTTGTTTTGTTTCATGAAATTCACGAATGGCTATGCAAGTTCTTCTTTTAGGATTGTCCAACAAAATGATTAACCGACTCCATTCGAACCGAGTAGCGCGAGACATCATGCATTTCCGTTACTTGGCGTTATTAGGCATGGCTTTGTGTCTTGCCTCAACGATGGCCTCCGCGCAGGAGAAGGTCGCACCGAGTGCTACCCCGCCGCCCACCGCTACAACATCGAGTATCCCCAAAAGCAGTGAGCGCACGCTGCGTGCAGACAACTGCATGGTTAAGTTCATTCAAAACATCCGTGTTCCAGCCGAAGTCGAAGGCCGCATCACCGACCTCAACGCGACCGAGGGGGCAAGTGTCCAGAAGGGAGATCTTTTGGTCGTAATCGACGACGCTCAATCAAAACTAACCGTTGAACTCAAGCAAGCAGAAGAACGCGAAGCCGAACTGAATGCAATCAACGACGTGAACTATCGTGATGCGGTTAACAGTGAACGGTCGGCCAACGCAGAAGCCGAAGCGTATAAGGAACTGAGACGCGAAGGCGCGACACCGTACTGGGAAATGGAAAAGAAGATCCTCGAAGCCGAGCGAGCGAAGCTTCGCATTGAACTCGCCGAATCGCAGCAAAAAGTTGCCAAGGTTCAGTTTGTTGCCAAACGCACCGAACGTCAACTCGCTGAGTTGGAGCTTTCCCGACGACGCGTTCTGGCACCTTTTAGCGGGTATGTCGAGACACGAATCGCCCAACTCGGAGAATGGGTACAAGCGGGTACTCCGGTGATGCAGTTGGTTCAGCTGGACAAACTGCGGATCGAAGGTGATATCGATGCGCTGCGTTTTCCAGGCCAGATCACTGCAGGAACACCTGTAAAAGTTCTTATTTACGCCAACGCTGATCGAGCCCAAGCTGACCCGAATCAAGCGATCCAAAAGGACGCGGTTATTGGATTTGTGAGCAGTGAGATCGATCTCAATAATCGATATCGCATATGGGTGGAAATCGAGAATGAGCGGCGAGACGAAGACTGGGTGATTAAGCCCGGAATGGAAGCTGACATTACCGTCTTTCCCCGCGGTCGCGTGAACTAAAGCGGCAAAGCTGGAGAACGATACATGGCAACCCTAGCCGAATCACTTGTCAGCAGTTCGTCGCGCCCGCTTACGGTGCGCAAGCGGCCTGACTTATCGGCAAGCCGCCATCGGTATCAAGGTACCGGCTATTGGGTCGTCAAAGAACCGGTTGGACTGCAGTACTTTCGCTTTCATGACGAGGAGTACTTTATCCTCGGAATGCTTGACGGTCACGTGAGCTTACAACAGGTAAAAGACGGATTCGAACAACGCTTTGCTCCCCAAAAGATCACCTTCGGCGATCTTCAGCAATTCATCGGAATGCTCCACCGAAGTGGACTTGTCATCAGCAATGCGCCGGGCCAAGGCAAAGCGCTTCGGACGCGTGGCGTGACGAAGCGACGGAAAGAGTTGCTTGGCAAGTTCACCAACATCTTCGCCATTCGTTTTCGCGGTTTTGACCCAGAGCGAATTCTCAACGGGCTCCTTCCCATCTTTGGATGGGTTTTCACGGTCCCTGCGTTGTTCGGTTTCGCGTTGCTTTGGATAGCCGCAGGACTGCTATTGGGGTCTCAATATGAAACGGTTTATTCACGCCTTCCGACCTTTCAGCAGTTCTTTGCAGCCGACCGCTGGATCTATCTCGCGGCAACGATGGCGTTGGTCAAGGTTCTACACGAATTCGGCCACGGTTTAAGCTGTAAAAAATTCGGTGGCGAGTGTCACGAATTGGGCTTCATGCTGCTCGTTTTCACGCCGTGCTTGTACTGCAATGTGTCGGACTCTTGGATGCTGCCTAATAAGTGGCAGCGAGTGTGGATCGGCGCAGGGGGCATCTATGTCGAGCTAATCCTTGCGTCGATCGCGGCATTTGTATGGTACTTTTCGGAGCCGGGGTTACTCAATGACCTTTGCCTCAACATGATGTTTTTGAACCTCGTCAGTACGGTTGTCGTCAACGGGAACCCGCTATTGCGATTCGACGGTTATTACATCCTGATGGACTGGCTTGAGATTCCTAACCTGCGCCAAAAGGCAACCGAAGTCCTCAAGCGATGGTTCCAAAAAACCTGCTTGGGCTTGGAATTACAAGATGACCCTTTCTTGCCTCAGAGACATCGATTTCTGTTTGGCGTATTCACGATCGCTAGTGTGATCTATCGCTGGGTGGTGGTTTTCTCAATCTGTTGGTTTATGACCAAAGTGCTGGAAATGCACGGCCTGCAGACGCTTGGCAGGATGATTGCGGTCGCAGGCCTTGCGGGCATGGTGGCACAACCCGTGATCCAAACTTATAAGTTCATTCGTACTCCTGGGAGGTTACAGAAGGTGAAACGTGGGCGATTATTCGCGTCGTTGGGCGTACTTGCAGTTGCGTTGTTAGCGGTTTCGTACATTCCGTTGCCCCATCATGTTGACTGCGCCTTCGAAATCCGTCCTGCAGCAACCGGCGCGGTCTATGCAGGTGTACCGGGCCAGATCGTTCGAACGATTAAACCGGGAACCGAAGTAAAAGCAGGCGACGAACTCGCCCTGCTCACCAATCCCGATCTCGATATTCGTCTCGTGGAACTCAATGGCGAATTCCTTCAGGCTGAAACAAAGATGCGTAACTTGTCGCTTCGCTCCCGCGCTGACGAGGTCGTCAAATCGCAGCTCGAAACCCAAAGCGAGCTTTTGGACTCGATCCGGAAGATGAGAGAAAAGACTCAGGAAGAGCTTGATCGGTTGGTCGTCCGCGCAAAGCGCGACGGGACCGTATTGCCCCCGCCAGACAAGCAATCTCAACCGAGCGACGATGGACGACTGCCCGGATGGACCGGATCGCCGTTAGAGGAATGCAATCGAGGCGCGTTGCTTACCGCGGAAGATTTAATTTGTGAAATCGGTTCGGAGAAGGAACTTGAAGCCGTCTTAATCGTCGATCAAGGAGACGTGCAGTTAGTCGATGTCGGCCAAGATGTGGATCTCAAGCTAGACGCTAGCCGTGCGAATACTTTCTATGGCAAGGTGAAGGAAAAATCAGAAGCCGAGCTAAAGAACACGTCATCATCGATGGCAAGCCAATCGGGAGGTGACCTACAAACCGAAATCGATCCGACCACAGGACAAGTGAAACCTCGCAGCGTGTCTTACCAAGCTCGCGTACCGATCGAGAACATCGATCAAGCGTTGAGACCTGGATATCGAGGCTCCGCGAAGATCCACGTAAACCCGATGTCGCTGGGCCAGAGATTTTGGCGAATCGTCGCTCAAACGTTCAATTTTGAATTTTGACCCGGAAGTGCCCTTTTATGACTCACCTGTTTCTTGGTAACGACCACATCCCAAAAGTAAATGAATTACAGAAGCGGCATTGACTTGCCTCTTCATGAATCACCGTTTTCCCCCTTTCCCCCTGGAGTTTTCCTAAAATGACCGAACCTACTACAACTGACTCAAGCATGACCGCTGGAAACCCTGAAGTACGTGCTGCTGAGGCGCAAGCTCAACAGCCCGTTCAAGTCCAAGTGAATGACGAAGGCGCCTTGGCGACTTACGCCAACTTCTGCCGCGTTACCGGTTCGCCAGAAGAACTGATTGTGGACTTTGGACTCAATCCACAACCGATCGGTATCCCCAAGGATCCCATTCAGGTCAAGCAGCGAATCATCGTGAATTTTTTCACGGCCAAGCGACTGCTGGCTGCCTTGCAAATGTCAGTAGCCCGTCATGAGGCGGTATTTGGTGTTCTTGAGACCGATATCAATAAGCGAGTTCGTCCTGGATTTGGCCAGCAAAAGAACGCATAAGTTGCAATATCGAGCGACACGTTTGCTAGAAACCGCGTTCCACCAACGCGGTTTTTTTATTCGACTTCGCCGCTCCACTCGCAGCCGGTCGACGCCGGAATCCACCGGTCGATGATGAGCGTTTGATGAAGCTCGCCGCATGACCGAAGCGGTAGATTTCCGCGCAGCGACTTATTTGCCTGGAAAAAATCGGAATTGGCCTCCAGACGAAGACACCGCAGACAAACGGGACTTAGCGTAGCCATCGCGGGTGACTCCAAGTCGACTTGGAGCGGACGCGATTGCCCACGGTTTACCACGGTTTACCACGGTTTAGCTCTGCTTGGCGAAGCCTCGCACTGCGAGGCTTCGGTCGTTTTGCAGCTTACCGATCACCATCAAAAAAGTAGCCCTTCGGGCTCCATCGCTTTTTAATTCTTGATGGAGCAACATCGCCCAGACGAATTGGTTTATCCGTATTTGCACCACACCCTATCGCTTACCACGAGCCCAACTTCCATCCGGATCGTTCCCTGCGATGGAAAGCACCCGTTGCACATGCATCGCTTGGCCACCGAAGTCGATCGATTCACTCGTCGGAAATCGTGACCGAAATCAATTTGTCATCTTTTTCGATCGAATCGACGACATCTTGGCCTTCCAACACTTTACCAAAGACGCTGTGCTTACCATCGAGCCATGGCGTCGCCACATGCGTGATGAAGAACTGACTGCCGTTGGTGTTTGGACCCGCGTTGGCCATCGATAAAACTCCTGGCGAATCATGCTTCAAGTCTGGATGAAACTCATCGGCAAACTTGTAGCCCGGACCACCGGTACCAGTCCCGCTTGGACACCCACCTTGAATCATAAAATTGGGGATAACACGATGGAACTTTAGTCCGTTGTAAAACGACTTTCCTACAAGTTTTTCGAAGTTGGCAACCGTTTTAGGAGTCTTGTCATCGAATAGCTCGATTCGAATGGTTCCCTTATCAGTTTCAAATGTGGCGACTTTCATTATTGAGTCTGCAATTCAGTTAGAGGGTAAAAAGATGAAGCGAAGTGTCGTAGTCTAATTTGTGGTGGGATCTGGTTGCTCTGTCGCCGGTTCTTCGTTGGGCGATAATTCGGGCTCCGGAGCATTTATCGTCTGGCCCGGCAGTTGAAGCTCTAGTTCATGTCGATCGCCGGTGGGCAACACCAATACACATGACTCTAAGGTCGGTGGTTGCGTCTGGTTGTTGACGACGACCTCCAATTGCCCGCTCCCTTTGTCGCCTTGGACATCAAGAACAAGCTTATTGGCTCCGCCTGCGGCACTGGTGGCGGAGAGGTTCATGCTCGCGTTGTTGATGGTGCCGATATGTTCTTGAATGGCCGGGTCGTTCGCAACGGCGTCTTTAACTTGATTAGCAACCACGCCTGTCGCAGCCTGGAACGCTAAATACCCGCCTCCGCAGCAAACGACAGCGCCAGAAACCAGTACAAAACCAAGAATCCCAAGGATCCACCAAATCGCTTTGCTTTTCGCTGGTGGCGTTGGCTGGGACCCGTTTCCATAAGGACTGTTTGGATTCTGCCCGATGGGCCGGCCCGATGCATCAAAATTGCCAGTATTTCCGTACGACATGCTTCCCTCGCATTGGAATCGAAAGTTATCACCTCGGCTCAAGAGCAAGAGTGTAGGCCATCTTTGCATGTCATTGCAGTAGGGCCAACAGTGGCAAAGTTAATCTGGGGAAAAACGTTCGGGCCTAGATGTGATCGCAGTTTTGAATTTGAGACGATCCAGATTCTCATGAACTGATGCCACAGCAAGGTAGCTCCAGGCACGTCTGCCGCGAGCAAGATCAATGAGGCCAAACCGCATCTCGCCGGTGGATAAATGCCTTCAGGCCGATCGCAGCAATTTCGGTCGAGCATGCCGTCGCGCCCATCGCCGCGCCGACAGAGATTTGAGTAAGCAGGGCCTCTCCGACAATCTCATTCAGAAGGCGTTTAGTGGCAGTCATCGGTGATGCTGGCCACCGAGCGCATTGGCAGGCGAGCTCGTTCGCTGCAATCCAAATCTGTGAGCAAGGCACCCGTTTAGTCGCCAGTGCGTAGCGAATCGCCTGCCGCGAACTCAGCGTTTCGCTCAACAATAAAAGCCTCGACGCCAGCGATCCCCCGGCTCGAAACACCAAAAGTGGCGTGACGACACCGCCCACCATTCCTCTCGTCACTGCCGGTATAGAAAAGGACGCCGAATGGCTGACAACCATCAAGTCGGCGGCAAGAGCGAGTGAAAAGCCTGCTCCGTCTGCCCTCCCGTCAACCGCAGCAACAATCGGCTTGGGAAACCGAAGCATTTTTTCGATGAGCCCGGCAAGCCGCTCCCAATGCTCTATCCAAAGCGGCATGGCAGCGAGTTCTTCGACTTCGGTATTTGCATAAAGCTCTTTAAGGTCCATGCCGATACAAAAATCGCTTCCGGCGCCGGTGAGAACAACGGCTCGAACTCGTTTCTCTTGATGCAAATCGTCAAACGCTTGGCACAAGTCAGCCACCATGCCTTCGTCCAGGGCATTACCGTCGGCGCCTCGGTTCATGAGAATGGTCGCGGTCGGCGCGTGAACTTTCACATCAACGAGACTCATAGCGTCACAACCTTAGCGGGAAACATCCGTAGGCGTGCTGTTCAGGGAAAACGATCACGGCACGCGATCATACGAGGAGACGATTGTAAATAAAAAAACCTCGGGATGTCACAGAGACACCCCGAGGTCATTGAACTTGCTAGACCTTACGGTCTGGCGAACAGCTTAGTTGCCGCAGTTTGTGCAACCGGCACCGGCTTCCATTACTGGAGCAGCCGAGTCCATCATCACTGGGCTCGACATCATGTGACCAGCCGAACCGTGAACCGGAACGGTTACGGTCGTTGGAACTTGACGGCAAACCTGCACGGTGATTTCCTTCTGTCCAGGAACAGCAACGCAAACTGTGTAGTTTTCTGCAACTTGTTCGGTGACGTTGTTGTAAACGGTCACGTTGTAAGTGCGAGTGCGAGTTTCTGGCACGCTGACCGTGTGAGAAACTTCTCGACTACGCTGTTGGGTTTCGTAACGAACCTTGTTGACCGTACGAGTCTTCGTTTCGGTCGAGTAGGTGGTTTTTGGAACCATGCGGGTGCGTGTTTCGCTGGTCATGCGAGTGACCGGAACCATACGAGTGCGGGTTTCATTGACCATCTTCGTCACGGGAACCGTGCGAGTACGAGTTTCGGCGCGATAGCTCGTGACGTTGTATTCACGGGTTCGCTCTTCTGCTCGGCACTTCTGAACGGTAACCATGCGGCTACGGGTTTCCGTGGTCATCTCGGTGTAAGGAACCGTACGGGTACGGGTTTCCATACGATTCTTGGTCACTGGAACCATCTTGGTCTGGGTCTCAGTGCGATAACGAGTGACTGGGGTTTCCTTGGTGCGAGTTTCCACGCGGGTACGGGTCACAGGCACTTCGCGAGTTTTGGTCTCGGTGGTGTAGCTGGTGACGGTGTACTCGCGAGTACGCTCTTCGGTACGGCACTTCTGAACGCTGACCGTACGCGACCGCTGCTCCGTACGATACTTGGTAACGTTTACCATATTCGTTCGAGTTTCGGCCTTGTACTTGGTAACCGGTACGGTTCGAGTCATCGTTTGACTCGTGTACGAGGTGGTCGTGTAGGTGTATGGCTCTTCAGTGGTGACTTGCTGATAGGTCGTTACCGGCACTTCAGTGGTCACTGGATTCGAAACATAAACCTGACGATAGGTGTAGGTTGGGCCGCTTGATGCACCGCTAGCGCCTGCACCGCAACCGCCGCCTGCAACACTACCGTTTGAACCGCAACCATCTGCACCGGCTGATCCACAACCATTTCCACAACCGCTGTTGCAACCGTTTCCACAGCCGCTGTTGCAACCATTGCCACAACCGCTGTTGCAACCATTGCCGCAGCCACCGTTGCCGCCATTGCCGCAACCGTTTCCGCCATCGCCACAACCAGCGCCACTTCCACTGCCTGATCCACCCATCGATCCTGAGCCAGCGACTTCAACCATTTGAGTCTGGTAGCTGCCCTGATCAGTGGTGACGGTCTTCATGGTGGTTACTGGAACGCACTTCGTGACCGAACGGGTTGCAGTCTTCGTTTCGGTAACAGGAACCTGAACCGTGTAAGTTTGCTCAACTTGTTCGGTGTGAGGAACTTGAACCGTGTAGTTCTGTGCAACTTGTTCGGTGTAAGGGACACTTACCGTGTAAGGCTGCTCGACTTGCTCGGTGTAAGGAACCTGAACCGAGTAAGCTTGAGTCTTGGTCTCCGTCTTTGGAACCTGGACGGTGTAAGTCTGGGTTACATTTTCAGTGTAGGGGACCGAAACTTGATAGGTTGAGGTCACGTTTTCAGTATAAGGAACTTGAACGGTGACGGTCTGAGCCACTTCTTCGGTGTGAGGAACGCAAACTTGATACGATTCTTCGCGAGTCTTTTGGACTGGAACTGAAACGTTGTAGGTCTGCTCAACTTGCTCGGTGTAAGGGACCATGACCGAGTAGGTCTGGGTCTTCGTCTCGGTGACCGGTACGCTTACCGAGTAAGTCTGCTCAACTTGCGAAGTCTGTGGCGCACAAACAGTGTAAGTTTGTGAAACTTGTTCAGTGACGGGAACTTGAACGGTGTACTGCTCTTCGACCTGATTGGTTACCGGGACTTGAACCGTGTACGACTCTTCTTCGGTGTAGGGAACCGCAACTTGAACCGAATAGTTTTCAGTACGAGTTTGAGTCTGTGGAACGTTCACAACATAGGTTTGCTCGCGAGTCTGTACCGTAGCAACACACTTGGTAACGTTTCGAACACGTTGGCGCGTCTGCTGCACGTACTGAACGGTTGGGACCATTCGAGTTTCAGTAACGTACTGCGACTGCATTACAGTTCGGGTTTCATAGGCCATTCCTTGACCAACACCAGCGCCATCGGCTCCACCTGCGGCGACCATGTCACCACATCCGGACCCCATAGCTACTCCACCGCCGCTGCACGCATCGCCAGCAGCACAACCGCCGCAGCTTCCGCAACCGGCGTCAGCGTTAGCAACGAAACCAATCGTTGCGATCATGCTGAACAGAAATGACAGGACTTTAGATCTCATTTGCAATTACCCTTGGGAAACCTCTCACAGCCAGTGAGGCACAGGAAGAAATACTGGTTAAGTTGTTACGGCTGCGTACTCTGGAGCGACTACTCCGTCCGACGCATAGAGTAAGCCTCGAAGACAACGTGTCAAGGATCAAAGACGTTCAAAATGGGGGCAATGGGGTTTTTTCTATAGCTAAGAAGGCGGAAAACCGAATCCCCCCTCAAAGTGAGGAACTGCAGAGCCGGGAAGTCGGGTGCATTTTTCCAGATGGTGTCCTGGGACATTTAGCTACACGCCCTGCAAAACGGGCCCTGGCGAGGTTAATCGCACGGAGAGGGCAACGATTTGCATTGAAACTTCCCTGCGGTTGGGAAAACACGTCTTTTCCGTCAAAACCGCAAAGATTAGCGATTGTCGATCAGCAAGCCGACCGCCTATCATTTGTTGGTTAAGAATTGCTTACGTATAAGATGAAGTTACGCTGCCGCGACAAGGACGAAGTGGTGCGTCTAAAGGGTGTTGGGGAGTAATGCGGTGAACGCGTCGCGTCGAATACTCTGCATCGGGGTTCCCGAAGATTCCGCACACGCTTCCCACATGGTGCCATCGGGGCTTATCGGGCTCATGTCGTCCGATTCTGATTCGCAATCGCATCGATTTCTTGCTAGCAACGGCGAAAGGGATTCTGGCACCGAGGTAGTCGTTGTCGACTCGGTTTTGCAGGCCGCCAGTGAGCTCAACCAAACTCCGTTCGACGGCGTTTGGATTGACCGCTCGTATTTGCCGCAGGTGGGACACTGGGCAGGATTGCTTCAAAGCAGCGAAATGCTTCGGGACATGCCGGAGGGCGTTGCACTGCTGGACGATCGTCATCAAGTGCTCTGGGCCAATCGACGCCTGTTGCGTTGGTCAGGAGTAAAGACACTTCCTGCAGAGTCGACCTTTTATGAACTGCTCGGCAATCCTGAGATTATGGGCCCCGATTTTTGCCCGTTCCATACAGCCATGGCTACTGGCGTTGAAAGCAGCAGCACTCTTCACAGTGCGGACAATCGTTTTTATCAAGTCCATGCTGCTCCTATCGGCTCCAACTACGAATTCGCCGATGAGGGTTTGGACGATGCCGCGGGAACCACTCATGAAAATGCCGATGAGCCCGCACAGCAGCCTACGTCGGATCGCCATCTCATCGTCACCGTTAGCGACATTACTGACGAAATCTTACAACAGCAAAAGATTGCGGCCATTCACAAGGCCGGGCGTGAGTTAGCGGACCTCCGACCGCGTGAAATCTTCATGATGGAGGTTGACGATCGCATCGAACTTCTCAAAGAGAACATCCGGCATTACCTTAGCGATCTGCTGAATTTCGAAGTGATCGAGATTCGCTTGCTGGAACAGGTGACGGGTAACCTGGTTCCACTTCTCAGCGTAGGCATCGATCAAGAAGCGTCAGATCGCAAACTTTACGCTCAGCCACGCGGCAACGGGATCACTGGCTATGTGGCTGCGAGCGGCGTCAGTTACATTTGCCAGGACGTCGTCAACGATCCGTTGTTCATTCCTGGCGTCGCTGCTGCGAAGAGTTCGCTGACGGTACCGCTGGTGCTCCATGACCAGATTCTCGGCACGATCAATGTCGAGAGCTGTGAGCCTGCGGCGTTCTGCGACAGTGACTTACAGTTCCTAGAGATTTTTGCTCGAGACGTAGCATTCGCACTCAATACGCTCGAATTACTCGTCGCCCAAAAAGCGAACACGGCGCAGCAGAGCTGCGATGCAATCCACAGCGCCGTCGCCTTGCCGGTTGATGAGATACTCAATGACGCGGTGAACGTCATGGAAGGGTACATCGGCCATCAGCCTGAGGTACTCGACCGCTTGCGACGCATTTTGCAAAACGCGCGCGACATCAAGCAAACTATCCAGCAGATCGGCCAACGGATGACGCCGCTAGAGGCCGTTCCGGCAGGCATTCAAAACGAACAGCACGCGGCATTGCTCGGCAAGCGAATCCTTGTGGTCGACGAAGACAACTCCGTTCGAACCGATGCCCACCGCCTACTTGAGAAGTATGGGTGCATCGTCGAGACCGCGCACGAAGGGAAAGAAGCGGTCATGATGGTCCGCAACAGCGGAGGCGAAGGCAGCTATGACGTAATCATCAGCGACATCAAGCTTCCTGATTACAGTGGGTATCAACTGATGTGTCGACTAGGCGAGATTATGCCTCGAGTTCCGATGGTGCTGATGACCGGCTACGGTTACGACCCCGGACACTCGATTGTGAAGGCACGGCAAGCGGGCCTTCATCCCAAAAGCGTACTTTGCAAGCCATTCCGGCTTGACCAGTTGATTGATGTGGTTGAAACCGTTCTTGAAGTCAATCGAAACGCCGCGATTGTTGGGTCTCAAGATCCTCAAAATACAATACATTGAGCGAATGACACCAACACGATCCCATCTCCGTTGCGTGCAGTGTCAGCATTCAGTGGCCTTGCGGGTCAACTGATCGGGTCAGCGAGAATGTCCACTCTTGACCTCCGGCTCGGCTAACCAGCGCGGCGATTCCAAACGTGGATTTGAATTGCTAGCTTGGCAAGCAATCATCATGCCTTTCAAGTCGATCGACCGCTTCCGTCACAACCCCCTATCGGAATCGGGCGGAGTCCGAAGACCGAAACGACGGCAGGCAGCATCCGGTGTCGGGCAGGTTCCTCTTGTGACGCAGGGCACCGGGTCGTTATGGTTCAGGCCGGGCGTTACCCTTTTCAACTTAACCTCGACTCTGTCATGGATGACGCGGCGTGTCGCTAACGGATTCCGATTCACCGCTGGTCCCGATCGACCGACTTCGATTCATAAGGCAAGTGATTGCTGATGAAGGACAAGCGTTAAAGAAGGTCGCGGAATGCCTGTCGGCGGCAGCGGTGGAGGCAGCCGAGCGCACCGCTGCGTGCCGTGGAGCCGTCGTGGTCACAGGCGTCGGAAAGGCGGGGCTCGTCGGCCAGAAATTGGTTGCGACCTTGTGTAGCACAGGCAATCGTTCACACTTTCTTCACCCCAGCGAAGCGATCCACGGCGATTTGGGACGCATCGGTCGAGAAGATATCGTTTGGGCCATTTCCAACAGCGGACGAAGCGAAGAAGTGCTTCGGATTGCGCCGCATTTGAAAGAACATTCTTCGGGGCTGATCGCGTTAACGGCGACAGCAGACAATCCGCTGGCGCGGATGGCCGATCTAGTTGTCCCCGTAGGCAAACATGACGAGGCCGATCCTTTGGGTTTGGCGCCGACGACTTCAACGACAGTGATGATGGCGGTGGGAGACGCCATTGCACTTTTAGCAAGCCGCTTGATCGGATTCGTTGCTAGTGACTTTGCCCGTTATCATCCGGGTGGAAGCCTGGGTCAAAAACTTGCGCCAGTCGATCGGTTCATGCGCCCGTTGGCGGCCTGCCGTACCGCGCCTGCTTCGGGTACGGTACGAGAGTCGATGGTGATCACGGCGAGGAACGGTAGGAGAACTGGTGCCGTGATGCTGCTAGATGAAAACGGTCGGCTTACGGGTATCTTCACGGATAGCGATTTAGCGCGTTTACTAGAAACCAGGCGGGACAGTCTGCTGGACGGGCCGGTTTCAGCCGTGATGACACAATCGGTACAACGCGCCGTGCGGGGCACGCTGCTGGGCGAAGCGATTGAAATACTAGCGACACGTCGGATTAGCGAATTACCGGTCGTCGATGATGAAGGCCATCCGGTGGGGTTATTGGATATCACTGATGTCATATCACTCGAGGGATCCACACCGCATTTGGACCAGATCGACGGGGCAGGTTGTTCAGAAACGGCTGTCCTGTCGCTGCCAAGCAATCCAATCCTTGGCCTGAGACGGGGAGCCTAGGCCAATGGTGATAGACGCCAGTCCCAACCAAGCGCCTAGCGCAACGGAACGTTCGATTGCCGCACCGATCCAGATGCTTCTTTCGGATGTCGATGGAGTGATGACGGACGGTCGCATCATTTATGACAATAGTGGAGTAGAAACAAAAGTATTCCATGTTCGCGATGGACTTGGCATTAAATTATGGCAACGTAGCGGCTTTCAATTTGGCATCATTACTTCTCGAAATAGTCAAATTGTCCGATTGCGAGCTGCGGAGCTGGGGATTGCACACGTTCGCCAAGGATTCGATGACAAGCTGCCGGCAGCGATCGATGTGATGAAACAAGCGGGGGTCGATCCTTCGCAAGTTTGCTACATCGGCGACGACCTTCCCGACCTTCCCGTGATGCGAGCGGTGGGCCTTGCCGTCGCTCCGGCGGACGCAAGTGACGACGTCAAGCGAGTCGCAAGATGGTGCCTGACCTCAGGCGGAGGAACCGGTTGCGTGCGAGAATTGATTGAGCGTCTGCTCAAGGCAAAATCTCGTTGGGAGGAGCATACGCGGCCGTGAACCGTGACGGCCGTCGCGCTCGCGATCCCATGCTCCATCGAATCGCTCAATATCTCTTTGCTTTTGTCGTCTTGGGTGCCGCATGTGGAATCTATCAGGCAACTTTTGTCGTCTGGCTTGCACCGAGCGCACTACCTGAAATCTCGATGGCAGGCTCACCGGGACTTCGCAAAGACGATCAACTGGAGCAACTGTTTCCACCAGACGCTTGGCAACGCAGCAATTGCAAGCGGCTCTACACTCGCGATGGCGTCTTGCTGTTCGAGAAGTGGGAACAACTAAGTGATGACCAGTGGAAGCTATGGCCAGTATCAGTTGTCATCGGCCTAAGGGGCGATTCACCGCTAGTGCTCAATGCCTCAGAGGGGGCTGAGATAAAATTCACCGAGTCCCTCGATGTCTTGAGTGGAGGGGCCCCACCTATCGAGCGTGGCAGAATGATCGGAGCGGTGACGATTCACAACGGCATTGGTAATGAGCACGACTCCGGCCCCCCATTACCCGGTGGTAATACAGGCTCCAGGCGCATTCGGATCGAAGCCTCGGAAGTAGGCATCGATCATCGTAAGGTGTGGACGACACAGCCGATCCAGGTACAGCTCGGTGACATTCAACTCAGGGGCCGTGACTTAACCTTGCACCTCTCGACTTCCGGGGGCCTCACAGCAGCGGGTAGCAACACGACCTCAATTCTGGATCGATTGGAATTGATCTATCTTGACGAACTCACTGTACCGCTGGCCCCTGGTGGCCTCTGGGAGGGCCGCACGCCACCGACAACGACGGAAGCGACTCCTTCTACCTTCGCAACCCGTGATTTGACGCATCCGTCACTGCTTCCGCAGATAACCCCTAAGGCTCCCACAGCGAGCAACCAGGGGTTACCGCCGGGACTCGCTTCGCTTCGTTGTGGAGGCCAGGTTGTCTTTCAGTTCGGCACCGGAGAGCTCACGCTTCAAGATCGAGTGGAATTACGTCATCAAGCATCGATTGAATCCGATCAAATCGATTCGTTTGATTGCGACAGCCTTCGAATGCGTTTCACGGACCTGCTTGCCAAACGGAAGGTGGGTGAGCAATTGCAAGACTACCTCCTTTCGATGACTGCGGTAGGTCGGCCGGCCCGTGCAAACCTTCCATCATTCGATGCGAATCTGGCCGCAGGACAAATCGAATTTGATACTCGCACAGGTCTGCTGCAGATGGGTGGTCCAGCAGGCGTACTGGTTTCTTACGCTGGAAACCGATGGCACTTCGGACAAGTGAACTACCTGGTGAATCCAACCGATCCGAAGCAGATGGGTACCTTTGACGCGATTGGCCCGGGTGTAATGGAAGTAGCCCAACGACTGGACATCCCGATCCAACGACTCCAATGGAAAAACGGGATCAAATTTGAACGACTCGAAAACAAAGACTTGCTTGCCTTGAGGATTGATGGACAAGTTCTCGCGACGATGACAGATGGCGGAACGTTCCGTTGTAATTCTGCATTCGTTGAGATGCGGCAAGAGGCGACTCTCCCGGTGGCCTCCAATGATGCAGGCGCGGCTAAGCAAACATTGACCAAGTTGACTCCGAGTCGCTTCCTCGCAAACGGGGAAGTGAGGCTGGAGACACCTGCGATAGCAGTGGCAACGGGATTACTTCAACTCTACTTTGATGTTGCTCCAGTCGCCCCGACCCAATCGGGTACACCGGATCCACAATCCGTAGCCGCCAATAACGTTGATATTCGGAGATGGATCAAACAACCGCAGGGAGATTCCGGCAACGCCTCCCTAGTTGCGAATTCGACGCCGGTTGTCCGTTCTCGCCCTAGTATTCACGGCGATGTCATCACTGCAAAACTGAAACTGTCTGGCGGCGATGTCACAGCCCGAGACCTGACCGTCGTAGGCAGTGTTTCGCTCCGCCATGAAATTGAAACACAAAGTGGTCCCCTGCAAGCGCTCATGACCGGCGATCGTTTGGTGTTGAGCGATGGCGGCGGAAGCGATGTGTTACAAATTGGCAGTGGGGTTGATCGACCGGCACGCTTCGAACTAGGCGATGGCCACTTCATCGGTCCCTTGATTCAAGTTCGGATGGCAGACAACGTGGTGTGGATCAAAGACGCGGGCGAATTTCGGATGCCGACCCAAGTGCTCCCATCGGTCGCGGCCATTGCAACGCGAACTGAAGCCACGCGGCAAACTCCTGCCGGCATACCGATCGCGCCGATCGATGTCCCAACCAGTACGCCAATACCTAGTAAGATCGAATGGGTCTCCGCGCCAGTCTGTCGATGGAAAGGGCAGATGGTATTTGATGGGCGCACTGCGGTACTAAGCGATGGCGTAGAAATCCACGCAACCCTCGTTGCGGGAGAAGAACGAGATCTTTGGGACGTGCAAATGGTGGGCGACCAATTGCAACTGGTACTTGATCAAGACGTCCGCGTGCGCGAGGTTGAATCCGTTCGCTCGGCGACCATTCACCACATCACGCTTACAAGCTCCGTGACCCAACCATTGCTTGTGACCGCCAATCAATTGAATTCGGATGGACTACGTAAAGCTCGCCACGTGCTCGCCGCCCCTAAACTGACGCTTCAACCTGGCCCCGGAACGCTTCAGGGCCCTGGGCCGGGATGGTATCGCGCCTGGCTCGAAACGGCCTCGCCCACTCTGTTTGCACAACCGTCAAACGTCATTGAACCCGAGCTATCGTCGATGTTCGGCGTTCATCTTGTCTATGATCAATCGCTCGACGCCGACATCAATCGGCGAAATCTCGACTTTACCGGGGCCGTGAGAATTGCGTCCCGGCGGGTGATATCTTGGGACGACGTCATCGAGGTCACGCAAATGCAGGGGCTCAGGCTGGGAGAAACGATGCTTGAAAGCGATCGTATCCGGATCGGCCTCGCTGAAGTGCGTACTTGGGCTCCGGTAACAGCCCCGTGGGAACTTGAGGCCATCGGAACGGTCGCCTTCCAAACCCGCAATGAAAAAGGATTATTTAGCGGAACGGCAGAACGTGCTTCTTATGCGGCGTCGAAGGACACATTTGTCATCGAAGGCGTACCAGGTCGCGGAGCATCCATGAATCAAACGCTGCCGACGGGTCAACCGGGGATGAGTTGGGGAGTGAAGCGAATGGTTGTCAATCCAAAAACGATGGAAATTCAAAACGTTGAACTTGATCGCGTCCAGCTCGGAACCCTTCCGAGTAACGTCGGCCGATAGTTTCGCTAAGCTCTCGCGCCCCAAACTGTCGGCGCGTCATCCGATGTAGAATCGCAAACCGAGTGCTTCAACCAATCTAAGTTTTGGGTAGCCACGCTTCAAGATTTGACGAAGCAGTAGTGGTGGCCGCTCGAAATGCTCATGTCTCTCCAGCCCCGAAAATTTCTCCAGCCCCGACAAGCCTGACCATGGCGATCGAATCAACGGCATCGACGCCCCCATGCGAAGAGCCGTTTCCATCCACAGGACGGTTGCTGGGAGTCGATTTTGGAACAGTCCGAATCGGAGTTGCGGTTTGCGATCCGCTCCGCATCCTCGTCAGCCCTCTGGAGATTCACCATGTCGTCAATAAAGAGGTCGATGGACGATACTTTTGTGATCTGGCTCGTCGCGAAAACGGTCGAGGCTTCGTCGTCGGCTTACCGATTCATTGCGATGGAGGAGAAAGCCAGAAGAGCCGGGAAGCACGGACATTTGCCGTTTGGCTGCAAAATACGACGAATTTGCCCGTGCGATTATTTGACGAACGGTTCACAACCTCGGCGGCGCAGTCGCGAGTTGGCGTCACAAAAGGCAAAAAAAACAAGTCCCGAGCGAGACAGATCGACGCTATCGCCGCCCAGGTGTTGCTCGAATCCTTCCTCGAAGCGGCGAGATATCGAGGGGAAATTCCGGGGACAGACCCCACCGCACCGGCAGCGGGCGACTCGCCACTTGACTGAGAAAACATCGCAAAAAACGCCTTTTTCCGCCATTTCATGAGTACTTTTGATAATCATCTCACGAGCCGGACCGGAAAAAATTGCCTGAGGGACGGAACTTTTTGGACTGTTCCTCCATCCCAAAGCTATAACGAAATAATGACCAAAAAATGTCGACGGGCTTTTGTCGCTTTCACGCCAAGCCTTGCAATCGGTTACAAACCGCTACTGACACGGATGTTCTGTCGCCTCCATGGTTCGAATGAATTCCTATGCCTTTGCCAATCCATCATCGTGAATCGCTGCTCAGCGCTGCCCTGGATGGCAAGCTGAGTGATCAAGAGCAGCTTGAGTTTGATCAGTTTGCCGCTGACGATCCCAGCCTCTTGAGTGAATTAAACGACCTCAGACAACTTCGCGATGACCTACGGGCCAACCTCGCCGGATTGCGAGCTCAGCGGCTTGCGTCGGGGAGTGTCGAGCGGATCGTCGAAGCCGCATTTTCCCAGTCCCCTAACCGCCAGGGTTCGCATAAGGTCAGCTTGCCAGTGGAGGTCGCGCCTGCAAGCTCCGTTTTGCCCCACCGCCAGCGAATCGGTGCGGGGCGTCGATGGGCCGCCGCGGCGTTAGCGTTAGCGGCGTCGTTGTTTGTGATGGTGTCGCTGAACAAGCAACATGGCTCACCTCGCGTTTTAAAGTCGAACGTGGCAACCTTGGACGGGGCACAGCTGAACGCCCCAGATTTGATTGCGAAGAACATACCGCTTGATTCCGGGGTTCCCTCAGACGCTAGTGCCGCTTCAGCCTTGAGTGGGACGGCAGTCGCCGCCGCGGACCAGACGTTATCACCTCAGCAGTTAGCAAGCGACTCGCCAGTCCCGGATGCTTCCCGTCCAAAGGTGATGGGGATAAGCAGTACCAACTCGGAGATCGCGTCAGGGGGAACGAGGGGAGTCGAGGATATGGTTACGCAAGATATGCTTGCGGTCGATGCCAATACGAAGACTCTCGAATCGAATCCCTCCGGTAGCCCAGCGGATGCAATGGTGAAAGACAGAGCGCCGCTTGGCCACGTCATCGTTCTTTCGGTTGAACTTACGCAAGTTGGCCGTGAGCGATTGGCACTCCAGGAGGCCTTACGTACAAGCGATATTCGTCTCGGCAAAGACAATGTAGTCAGCCCCCACGTGCTGGCCAGTTTGCAGAACGAGATGATCATTGATGGCTCAGCCGATTCGAACGGTTCCACAGAACGACTCTTTTTGATTGAGGCGTCGGCAAAGCGAATCGATCGCCTAATGACCTACTTGATGTCAAACTCAGAGTCTTTCGATTCAATTGGATTTACTATCCTATCGGAGCCACCATTGCTGGCTGCTGTAGGTGAGCTTCGTGAGATCGATCCCACCAAAGTTCGAAACGACTCGCCCTCTGGCCTTGCTCGCAACCTTGTCATCACCGAAGGTCGGTCACTTCCCTTGGCTCGCGACCTTGATTTCATCCCGCTGAGCCAAGACTTGGTAAGTTCGGGGATGATGGGGATCGAGACGCCTGAAGCGGTCGGCAATCAAACGCCATCGACGAGCGCGTTAGACGACTTTCCGTCGCAACTCTTATTACAAGTCAAGTAGTCCGCCTCGGGCCGCATGCAGGCATGCGGCCCGAGAGTCGTCGGCAGGGGCTCGCAATGCCTTGTGCCTTTAGAATCGACTTTTGCGCGACTACCTTCTGGTGGCATTCCTTCCAATGAGAATCGCGAGGCCTGCGATTGCGTCTTTCCCTCTGCAGCAATGCAGGTCTAGGCAACGACTCCGTTGTGCACGCATCGAGTGGGTGTTCGATTGCTTTTTGGAAGTAGCCACAAACGGCAGTCAGCAAGATCGCGCGGACGACCTTTAAAGAGTTCGGTGGCGGGAACTCATGCTGTGACACCATGGCACCATCATTGGCCGTTGAGTCAAGCGAAATCAAAATTGCTTTTTGAACACACCATGGACTGGGGTGAGTTGAACGACCGTCGCGTTCACATCCACCGATTCGAATGAGGAGGTAGGGCTACAAGGTGCCAACGTCCGAAAGAGGACGCATCGATTTCGAATGCCTAGGGGGCCGCGGTATTTCAAATCGGGACGCTCCAATTGCGATAGAAAAAAGCGAGATCTCGAGGTAGCGAAGTAAACCGATTGGGAGGCTAGACGCGCTGTGAGGGCGTTTCCAGCAAAATGAAATAAAAAACGACACTTTCTATAGGGCCAATGCTGGCTAACTCGCAAGAATTGCCGAGCATTTCAATTGGGGGAATTGTCTTTTGGTAAGACATATTCCATGCTGCGTGCAAACGGCCAGACTGCATTAGCGGATCCAGTCTCGGATGCCCTCCCCTCACCTTTTCGCCTGCCAAGCTGACCCTTCATGACCCTACGACCCATCCGGAAACTACTCGCGGCCAACCGCAGTGAAATCGCAACTCGCGTTTTTCGCAGCGCTACCGAGCTCGGTATTCGCACCGTAGCGATCTACTCACACGAAGACCGCTACGCGCTCCATCGCTTCAAAGCGGACGAGGCGTATCAAATTGGCAAACCGGGCGAGCCTATTCGAAGCTATCTGGATATCTCAGGAATCGTGGCCTTGTGCCTGGAGCATCAGATCGACGCGGTGCATCCCGGTTACGGTTTCCTTTCAGAGAATCCCGATTTTGCGTCGGCGGTTCGAGATGCGGGAATCCTTTTCGTCGGCCCGAGCGTCAACGCACTTCGTTCCCTCGGCGATAAAGTTCGCGCTCGAGAAATCGCCGAGGCCGCAGGGGTGCCGGTACTCGGTGGGACTGCCGCTGCCGTGACCAGTTCAGACGAGGCGGTCGCGGTCGCGACGACGCTTGGATTTCCTGTCATTCTTAAAGCTGCTAAGGGTGGCGGCGGTCGAGGAATGCGAGTCGTCAACAGCGCCGCTGAATTGCCCTCGGCGCTGGAAGCCGCGCAGCGAGAATCGCTGGCTGCATTCGGTAGCGACGAAGTGTTCGTTGAAAAGTTCGTTCAAAGAGCCAGACACATTGAGGTCCAACTGCTAGGAGATTCCCACGGCAATCTTGTGCATCTCTTCGAACGTGATTGCAGTGTCCAACGACGTCATCAAAAAGTCGTTGAAATCGCCCCCGCACCGAATCTTCCCGCATCGATTCGAACCGAGTTATGCAACGCTGCGATCGAGATCGGAAAGCAAGTAGGGTACGACAACGCGGGGACGGTCGAATTCCTCTATGACGTCGACGCTGCCAAGTTTTATTTCATTGAAGTCAACCCGCGGATTCAAGTCGAACATACCGTAACGGAAGAAGTTACCAACATCGACTTGGTAAGGTCACAAATCCTGGTAGCGATGGGCCATGCCCTCAGTGACGAAACCGTTGGTCTTCCGCTGCAAAGCGAAATTCGTACGAGCGGCTTTGCCATCCAGTGCCGCGTCACCACGGAAGATCCAGAAAACGGTTTCCGGCCCGACTACGGACGGATCAGTCATTATCGCTCGGCGGCAGGGCTCGGAATTCGATTGGATGCGGGAAGCGCGTTCAGCGGCGCGGTGGTGAATCCGTTCTATGATTCGATGCTCGTTAAAGTGACCGCGCGAGGGCGTACACTTAAAGAGGCGTCGGCAAGGATGGATCGCTGCCTGAGAGAGTTTCGAATTCGTGGCGTCAAAACTAACATTCCGTTCCTGGTACGCATGGTTAACCACCCAACGTTCCTAGCGGGTGAGTCGACCACGCGAATGATTGACCAAACCCCCGAGTTGGTCCAGCTTCCTCGCCGGCGAGACCGTGCGACAAAGATGTTGACTTACCTTGCCGAGACGATCGTCAATGGAAACGCATTGGTCGCGGGAATGCCAGTTGCCAAACGTCGCGAGCCCGCACCGATTCCGGTGTTTGACAAAATGCTTCCACTTGCTCGCGGAAGCCGTGACGTTTTTCGTGAACAGGGAATCAAAGGGCTAATCGACTGGATCCAGTCACAAAAAGGCCTCTTAATCACCGATACCACGATGCGGGATGCGCACCAGTCGTTGCTCGCTACGCGCGTGCGCACTGATGACATGCTTCGAATTGCTCCCGCCTACGCGGCATTGGCGCCTCAGTTATTTTCGCTCGAAATGTGGGGCGGTGCGACCTTCGACACTTCGATGAGGTTCCTCAAGGAATGTCCGTGGCAACGCTTGACTGAGTTGCGTACAGCAGTTCCCAATATCTTGTTTCAGATGCTACTGCGAGCAAGCAATGCCGTCGGATATACCAACTATCCCGACAACGTGGTCAAGCTTTTCGTTCGCGAAGCGGCGTCAGCAGGAATGGATATTTTTCGCGTATTTGATGCGTTGAACTGGGTGCCCAACATGCGCGTCGCGATGGACGCAGTCATTGAATCGGGCGCCATCTGCGAAGCAGCGATCTGCTACACGGGTGACTTACAAAACCCGAACCGGACAAAATACGATCTGAAGTACTACGTTTCGTTGGCTAAGGAACTCGAAAAAATGGGTTCACACATGCTTGCCATTAAAGATATGGCTGGCTTGTGTAAGCCGACGGCTGCAAAAGTGCTCGTTCGAGCGCTGAGACAAGAAATCGGAATTCCGATTCACTTTCACACCCACGACACCGCAGGCACTCAAACGGCTTCGATTCTCGCGGCGGCGGAAGAAGGACTGCAGATCGCTGACGCAGCATTGGCGCCGCTCTCAGGTGGCACATCGCAAGTCAACCTCAATACGTTGGTTGAATCGCTTCGTTACACCCCTCGTGAAAGCGATCTCAAAACGGACTCTTTAACATCGCTGGCAACTTACTGGCAAGCAGCTCGGCAGTTCTACCAGCCTTTCGAAAGCGAATCACTCCCTGCAACGGGTGACCTCTACGAACACGAAATGCCTGGCGGCCAGTACACCAATCTGTATCATCAAGCCCGAGCCCTCGGGCTCGCAGATCGTTGGGCTGAGGTTTGCAAGACCTATGCAGCGGTCAACCAATTGTTCGGTGATATCGTAAAGGTCACTCCGACCAGTAAGTCCGTCGGCGACATGGCGTTGTTTATGGTCGCTGGAGACCTGACTGCCGAAGACGTCCTTCGCGACGACCGACAAATGGCCTTTCCGGCTTCGGTGATCGATTTAATCGCTGGCCGTATGGGACAACCACCAGGCGGTTTCCCGAAACGCATTCTTGAAGTCATCTTGAAGGACACAAAACCGGTTCTCGGCCGGCCAGGCGAATCGTTACCGCCTGCTGACATCGAGGCTGCTCGCGTGAAAGCCTCACAGCACCTAGAAGGTGTTGCCAACGATGCCGAAACCGTCTCGTACCTGCTCTATCCAAAAGTATTCAGTGAATTCGCTGAGCATGTGGAGCGATATGGGGAGGTCAGTCGACTTCCCACTCCCAATTTTCTGTATGGACAGACTCCCGGCGAAGAGATCGCGGTTGATATCGAGGCTGGGAAACGGCTAATCATCAAGTACTTGGCAACAGGAACCGCGCACCCAGATGGGACTCGTACGGTTTTCTTTGAGCTCAACGGACAACCACGAGAGATCACCGTCATCGATCACTCCCTCGAGCCAGAAACACAGCGACGCATCAAGGCAGACGTCGACCAACCCGGTCAAGTCGGCGCGAGCATGCCAGGCATGGTGATCAACGTCGCGGTCAAAGTGGGCGACAAGGTAAAGCCTGGCCAAAAGCTAGTGGTCTTGGAAGCCATGAAGATGGAAACGACGATCAATGCGCCCATCGCAGGAACGATTGAGCAAGTCGCCGTGACCACTGGAATCCAGGTGGAAGCTGGCGACCTCTTGGTCACGATCGGCGTTTGACGGATTCGAGAGCGTAGGTGTCGATTCAAAACGAGCGCACCGAGGCGATGAGCGTGGGTATAAGCCTGAACTGAAGGGTACGTTCCGGCGAACGCAACGGTTTCATAAGCTACACAATCGACACGGTCCTCATCGCTAGTAACCGGCAATCGCATGGGTCGCATTCGTCGGAAGGATTTGTTCCAAAATGCTTCCGAACGAACTGGTCGGATCCTTCATGACCTTGATGCGATCACCCGCCTGCAATGCGTAGTCCGTTTCGGGACGAATTGCCTTGCCCTCTCGATCAAACTTAACCACCATCTTGGCGCCCGCAAAGTCAGCAGGCGAACTCCGATGGACCGTGACCAACATTCGCCCCATCTTTTCTTGAACGCCTGTCTGCCTTAGCAGGTCACTGACGAATACCGTACGTCCATCTGCAGGCAAGGGAAGTACTCGAATCGGCTGCGAATCGCCGGTCACTTGGAGGACGAGCGAATTCTGAGACTTCGCCTCTTTGATACGCTGGTAAACTTCCGCAGAGTCTGATCCTTGCAAGGCAACGGTGTTGCTCAATGAAGGCTCAGCCCCAGGCTTTTTAAAAACGCTGCATCCGCTGAAGGAAACAACGAGCATTTGCGTCATCAGCAAATAGAAGGCGGTGCGAGCATTGCTTGATACGGATAAGTTGTACACGGCAGGTTTCCGCTGACAGCAGTGAGGAGCTAGGTCCAAATCGGGAAGTCCATGGCTCCGCCGAAGATTCCAATTAGGCAATCTGTAACGTCCATCGACATCGGACGGCTAAACCTTGAAGAATTCCTACCGGCCCCAACTTTCTTTTTAAGACCTCTCGTCCGAAAAAGCGTACAAGTTTCCCAGCACATGATGAGAAGGGACGGATTAGAGCCCAAAAGCCTGCAACTTGTTCCGCGAAGCGTTGTCCTTCCCGAGTGACCGCTGGAGCAATTGATAGCTAAATCACCATTCGCGGGGTAAACTAGACCATTCGCATGAGTTGCTCCCAAAGTTTTTAATCACAAGGAATCGCCCGTTGGACATAGTTTTTCTTTCCACGGAAGCGGTTCCATTCGCAAAAACGGGAGGCCTTGGCGATGTCTGCGGCTCGTTGCCGGCAAAGTTGGCTGAGGCGGGCCACCGAGTCTCCCTGATCATGCCTGCGTTTCGTTCGGTGCGTGAATGTGGCGTTCCGGTTCAAACTACCGATGCGACTGTCTCGGTGTGGATCAACGGTCGTGCCGTTGGAGCGAGGCTAGTGTCCTCGAAACTTCCTGGATCGAATGTCGATGTCCACTTTATCGATCAGCCCCAGTACTATGACCGGCCACGTCTGTACGGAGACGATTCGGGGGACTATCACGACAACTGCGAACGCTTCGCATTTTTCTGCCGCGCCGCACTACAAGTAATCGATCGCGTCAGCCCCCACGTGGACATCGTCCATTGTCATGATTGGCAAGCCGGGTTGGTTCCGGCGTACATGGCCTATGGATTCGAGTCGCATCCCTGGATGAATCATGCTCGAAGCGTGATGACCATTCACAATTTGGCATATCAAGGAAGGTTTTGGCATTACGACATGCCATTGACGGGACTTGGCTGGGACCGGTTTACTTCTGAAGGACTCGAGTTTTATGGTGGCCTCAATTTTCTTAAAACGGGCATTCTGTTAGCGGACACGATCACAACCGTTAGTCCGACTTACTCGAATGAAATCCAAACTCCGTTACACGGTTGTGGGCTCGACCCCGTCCTTCAAGCGAGAGTGGGGCGGTTGACCGGTATCATCAATGGAATCGACGATGCCGTATGGAATCCGTCGACGGATCCGCATCTGGCGCACAATTACGATGTTGGTTCCTGGGTGGAAGGGAAACGAGCAAACAAGCAAGCACTTCAAGAGTATTTTGGCTTAGACCGAAATCCCGATCTCCCCATGATTGGACTGGTCGGGCGTCTTGCTGATCAGAAGGGCTGGGACTTGGTTCTCGATTCGATGAGATGGCATCTGGAGGGGGATCGTCCAGCGCAATGGGCGATTCTTGGGACCGGGGAAGCTAGGTACCACGATGCACTTTCTTCGTTGGCCTCCGGCTACCGAGGCCGTGTGGGGCTTCAACTTTCTTTTTCCGATACGCTCGCCCATCGAATCGAAGCTGGCGCTGACATCTTTTTGATGCCCAGTCGCTACGAACCGTGTGGGTTAAACCAGCTGTACAGTTTGAGATACGGAACCGTTCCGATCGTTGCCGCAACCGGTGGTCTGGTCGATACCGTGACTGATGTTAACGAAACCACCCTTATTGATGGCACGGCGACGGGCTTTCATGTCCACGGCTTCCGCGCCGAAGAATTGGACCATCAAATCGGTCGCGCGCTTGCCATGAAGTACCACGCACCGCATTACTGGGCTGCAATTGTCGAACGCGGGATGAAGGAAGACTGGTCTTGGCGGAAGAGCGCTGCGCGGTACGAACAAGTTTATGCGCAAACACTCGCCCTTAGTCGATAAACTGCTCCAATAGGGCCGTGTTTATGGTTCCTAACCAGTGCACCGCGCCTCGCATTAAAAGTTAGGAATTATTGGAAAACGTTGCCAAATGGGGGCGTTTTTATTCGTCAATTGTGTACGATTTCGCCGAAACAAGAAGGTTGGGTTGGGCGCAAGTTCGCCATTGAACGTGAGTATCGATCCGCCTTGTGTTCAGCGAGTCAAATGGCATCTAGAAACATTTGCTGTCGACATTTTTTTTGCCAAACTACACTTGATTGAATTGGACTGCGGTATGCCCATTCGCCCGACGCAACCCAGCGGTCGCTTGACTACTGAGAGTCAACGTCGTGCGGCGGATGGCATCGAGGCATCTTTCACTACCCTGATTGCTAACGAACCAAATGGGACTGAGGTGGAAACCAGGCTCGTCCCTGAGTTGCCGACCGTTAATGAGAATTCAAGCACTTTGGCTTCTAATCCCTATTCGCTTGCGCACGATAGCGGTCACTCAAAAGAAGGCGTCCACGAACTGTCCCACAGTGAGTTGGCTGTTTGCGATCGAGAGTTGCTTGCACGGGATCGAAATCACGCTCACTGTCGCTACGACGCGATCACAGGACGCTGGACTATTTTTGCGGCCGGGCGTGGCGAGCGACCATCGGATTTCGTGACCTCACCGCCAAGCGAAAACACGTTAGTGGAATGTCCCTTTTGCGTGGGACACGAGGATCAAACACCGCCCTCGGTTTTAGAAATTTCGTCCCGCCAGTGTGACTCGCTCTCGCTTGACGAGCTATCGCGGGAAACTAACCCGGATGAAGCTCATTCAGGATGGGCCATTCGCGTCATCCCGAACAAGTATCCTGCGGTTGACTCTCCAAATGGCTGGGAACCTGATCAACTCCACTCCTCGACTCCGCTCAGACGGGAAGAATCATCTGGCTCGCACGCTTTATTCAGGAGTCGTCCCGTCGTGGGCGGGCACGAAGTCTTCATTGAGGCCTGCGAGCATAACCAATCCTTCGCGACGATCGATCTCAATCAAGCGACGATGTTGTTGCACGCTTATCAACTGCGAATGCTTCATTATCGAGAATGCCCGGCGGTTCAGTTCATTTCCGTCTTCAAAAACGTAGGTTCGGCTGCTGGTGCTTCGCTTCATCATTCTCACAGTCAGCTGATTGCGACCAGCGAGCTACCTATCGCGACACGGGCCGTCGCCGATCGAATGCGAATTCACCGGGCCAAAACGGGGTGCTGTTTGCAATGCGATATCATCCGCGCCGAAATCCGATCGAAGGTGCGAGTTGTCGCAATGACGAATTCGTTGATTGCTTATTGCCCCTTTGGAAGTCATCTCCCCATGATGATTCGCATCACGACCAAGCGGCATCTCGATTGTTTCGAACAATTGGAGATGAAGGAATTGGGCGAGTTGTCTAGGCTGGTCCGCGGAGCGATTCGCTGGTTGCAAGGGATTTACCCAGAAGTGTCTTACAACTTCCTCATCAATACGCGTCCCCCGCGAATTGATGACGAGGAAGATGCGCATTGGTCGATGGAAATTTTCCCGCGTGTTACTCAGTTGGCTGGGTTTGAATGGGGCTCAGATTGCATCATCAATCCGGTGCTTCCTGAGGATGCGGCCGAAATATTCCGCGGTGTAGCAAAGCGTGAAAACCCGTTACGTTAAAGGTTGCGGAGCGAAAAGCTCAACGAACCGGGCTCTCGTTCCGATAAACGAATGGGACGATTGTAGCAATGGTATGGATACCCAATGTCTAACCCATTAGGTCGCTCTCGACCAAACTCAGTCGCGATCTCCAAACCGCCTCGCATCATTTAAGCCAACTGCACGACGCCATGACGCCGAATGTTTTTCTTTGCCTTGTGCTTCACAATCACCAGCCCGTCGGCAATTTTGATGGCGTTTTTGAGCAGGCCTATCAAGATAGCTATCTACCATTTCTTGACGTATTTGAACCGTTCGATCATCTAGCCATTTCACTTCATACCAGTGGCCCGCTGATGATGTGGTTGGCCGAACGGCATCCTGAATACATCGCTCGCTTAAGAAACCTAGTCGAAGCAGGCCGTGTAGAGATCGTTGGTGGACCGCAATATGAGCCGATCATGACGATGCTACCTCGTCATGATCGAATCGGGCAGATTGTGTCCTACACGAATTGGCTCGAAAAGACGCTTGGGGCAGTCGTGGGCGGTATGTGGACCCCGGAGCGAGTTTGGGAGTCCAACCTAACCAGTGACCTTGTAGCCGCTGGAATTGGTTACACCGTACTTGACGATTACCACTTCCGCGCAGCGGGTCTGAGCGATGAAGAACTGACGGGGTATTATCTCACTGAAGACGACGGGCAGGTCATCCGTATTTTCCCAGGCTCAGAGAAGCTTCGCTACACGATTCCCTTCGCGCCGGTTCATGAGACGATCGACTATTGTCGCCAAATCGCACAGGCATACCCCGGCTCCGTACTCACGTTCGGCGACGACGGTGAAAAATTCGGTACTTGGCCAGACACGAAAATTCACGTTTATGATCGTGGTTGGCTGCGCGACTTCTTAACCGCATTGACAGAAAATGCCTCTTGGCTGCGAACGTCAACGCTTGCGGACGCGATTCGAAACACTTCTCCGGTTGGAAAGGTGTACCTCCCCGATTGCAGCTATCGCGAGATGACAGAGTGGTCGCTTCCAACGGACCAGCAGAAACGTTATGAGGATGCGACCCATGCTCTTGAGGACGATGAACGTTGGCCGCAACTACGGACGTTTGTTCGCGGTGGTTTTTGGCGAAACTTCAGGGTGAAGTATGCGGAAGCGAACGAGATGTATGCGCGGATGCTGGACGTTTCCAGACGTCTTCGCATTGCCGAAACAATGGGAGCGGATGCAGTCGAACTAGCGACAGCGAGAGACCACCTTTATCAGGGTCAATGCAACTGTCCTTATTGGCACGGAGCGTTTGGTGGTATCTATCTGCCGCACCTTCGAAACGCGATTTACAAACACCTCATCCTTGCCGACAACATCCTTGAGCGTTTGCTTTCGTCGACCACGGCAAGCCAACGATCCGCTAGGGGTCAGGCGCAAGCGGTCGCATTCGATTTTGACATGGATGGGATGCAGGAGGTCCGTCTCTCAAACGAACAGCTTTGCGTATGGGTCGCTCCCGGCTGTGGTGGACGGATTTACGAACTCGACGTTCGTCGTATCGCGCACAACCTTTTAGCCTCCATGCAGCGGCGTCCGGAAGCTTATCACCGCAAAGTCATGGCTGGTCCGTCGTCCGCAGGAGACAATGTTGCGAGTATTCATGACCGAGTGGTTTTTAAACAAGCGAATCTAGACAAGCAACTCGGCTACGACCGTTTTGCTCGCAAGTCGATGATGGATCACTTTTTCGACAACGACGTGACGCTCGATGCGATCGCGGCAGGCCGCGCGCACGAAAGAGGCGATTTCGTCGAACTCCCCTTTGAGGCAAAAATCCGTCGTGGTGGTGAGCGAGTGCAATTGCAAATGCAGCGAGAAGGCAATGCTTGGGGACATCCCATCTCGATCACTAAGGCGATTACGATGGTGGGTGATTCAAGCGAGCTTGTCATCACCTATCTTTTAGAAAATTTGCCTCATGATCGTGTGCTCCATTTTGGAATCGAGATGAACTTCGCCGGCCTGCCCTCGGGAGCCGACGACCGCTACTTCAGCGATCGAAGCGGAAATCGACTTGGCCAACTCGGACATCGACTTGACTTGCATGATTGCGACGGGCTTTCGCTGAGTGACCAGTGGCTCGGACTGGACGTTACCTTAGAGATTGATCGATCCAGTTCCTTGTGGGCCATTCCCGTTGAAACGGTGAGTCAAAGTGAGGGCGGCTTTGAATTGGTACATCAAAGCGTTTGCGTCATGCCCCACTGGTGGATTGAGCCAAATGAAACGGGTACCTGGGCCGTTCGAATGCACCTACGTACGCGCTGCCGCGGCGATGCAGATTTCGAAGTGGCATCGCAACCATTGGTTCAATTGATCGATCATTAAACGACCGAGGCGATTCGCCGAGGCACTGGGAATTCAAGCACGAATTTGGTTCCGCGCCCAACCTCACTTTGAACGCTGATCTGTCCTCCATGGGCCTCGATGATTTTCCTCGCTGTGGGAAGTCCCAGGCCGGAGCCTTCTTCTTTCGTACTGTAAAAAGGCTCAAACATGTGCATCAGCGTGGTGTCATCGACACCGTGTCCGGTGTCAATCAGTTCGAGGGCCACACCGCGGCGAGTGGATGTGGTTCGCGCCCATAGCTGACCGCCTTGTGGCATGGCCTCGATCGCATTTTTAACGAGGTTCATGAGGGCCGCCTGCAATGAATCACTATGCAAAAGGATGGCTGGCAAATCGGGATCCAAATACCGCTGGATATCAATCCCGGCCGCGTCTGCCTGGGCGCGGTAAGCGCGCAGTACACGATCGACTTGATCGTTGAGGTTGCCTGGAACCAGGTCAATCTGACTGAGTCTTGCATACCGAAGAAAGTCCCGCAGCAGAGCTTCCATTCGTTCGCACTGATGGCGGACGATTTCAATCTTGTCCAGCGAACGACGCCGGATCGGCGACTCGATATCAGTTAAATCCTCGCTCAGCAAATCGATGTTCATGTGAATCACCGAAAGCGGGTTTTTTATCTCATGGGCTAATGAACCAGCAAGCTCCGCCAGTTCTTCGTATTGCGCGCGGATCGCCTTGACTTCAGCGTTTTCGGAAGCAGACATCAAAACGCAGTCTAGAAAAAAGGATGGAAGCGGAAAGCGAGCGTTGGCTTACGATGCCGCGGTGACGTGATTTTAGTCACATGGCTCCAGTTTCGTCATGGCGGCGTCCTTCCTGCGATCAAAGAAAGCGGTCTTCGACAGCTTGTCAGGACTTCAAACGAGTCCCGGTCCGACGTAACCTATTGGCTTGTCGAACCAATGCTTTCATCACCCCCGATAGATCCTGCTTGCCATGTCCACCGCCGTCCCCCCAAAGTCCAACGCACCCGCTGCGTCCGCCGACCCCTATTTCCAGCAGCTTTTTGCCGAGCGAATCGGTGGTGTCAACTACGGCAAAGACACCGAGATTTATAAGTTTGAGAAAATCAAACGAGCCAAACGCAAGGCACTTGCCGATCATCCCGATCGCCAACTACTGGATTTTGGAATCGGTGAAAATGACTCGATGGCAGCGGAATCCATTCGTGCCGTGATGCATCGAGAAATTGACCGACCCGAGAATCGCGGTTATGCAGATAATGGGATCATTGAATTCAAACAAGCTGCCGCTCGTTTCATGGCCCGTCATTTTGACGTCAACCTTGATCCCATCACACAAATCAACCACTGCATCGGAAGCAAACCTGCATACGCGATGCTACCAGCTTGCTTCATCAATCCCGGTGATGTCACGCTGATGACCGTCCCCGGCTACCCAGTTGCTGGTACACACACTCGCTATTACGGAGGCGAGGTATTCCGTTTGCCATTGCTTTCCCAGAATGGTTTCTTACCAGACTTAGACGCCGTCCCCGATGACATCTATCGGCGCACGAAATTGCTTGTGCTGAATTACCCTAACTCGCCGACTGGACGCACAGCGACTCCTGAGTTTTACGAGAAGGTCGTCGCTCTCGCGAAGGAAAAGCAATTTGTTGTCGTTCAGGATGCAGCACATGTCTTGCTAACCTTTGATGGCGAGCCACGTAGTTTCCTGCAAACGCCAGGTGCGATCGATGTAGGCGTCGAAGTCCACTCGATGAGTAAGGGCTACGACATGATCGGCTGGAGAATGGGTTGGGTCTGTGGCCACCCACGCATCGTTTCCGCATTTGCCGATGTGAAAGATAACAGCGACAGCGGCCAATTCATGGCGACCCAGAAAGCCGCTGCTGCAGCATTGGATGACGATTCCATTCCGAAAGCGATCAATGCGAAGTATCGGCGCCGACTCACCAAACTGGTAGCCACCCTTCAAAAGTGCGGGTTCCACTGCCAAATGCCAGGTGGTAGCTATTTCCTTTACACCCAGGCCCCAAAAGGCTTGAGGGCCACCTCCCAACACGCGGCGCAAACCTTTGCAAAAGCCGAAGACGCGACGCGATTTCTTATCGAACAGTTCGGAATTGTGACCGTTCCGTGGGATGATGCCGGTCCTTACCTTCGCTTCAGTGTCACTTATGTGGCGGCCGACGAAACGGAAGAAGATCGCTTGATGGAGGAGACTCATCGTCGGTTGACCGCGGCAAGTCTGGTGTTTTGACTTCGGTGATTTGCCCGTTCACTGGAATCGTTTTCGTGACGCTACCGCAGGCGGCAAGCGTCACCATCCAGACCGCGAAAACACCTTGTATTCCATAGTACGGCCACCACGTCACCCATGACGATGACGGAATCGGCGCCACCACATTTTCCATCCAGGCGATCAACATGGAACCGACCGCAACCGATACCAAGCTGCCCAGCGCAAACAACTGCCTCTGGAGCGCCGAAGGTAACACGATCGCCAAGACACAGAGCGTCGCCGTGGTGACAAACGCCAAGTAGACGACTGGCAGGCCGTACCAAAACGTTTCACCACCGGGTGGTTGGTAAGCCTTGGCTCCTGAAATGAAGATCGCCATCACAGTGGTAATCGCGAGCAGTTCCACGATGGCATACTGTGTCTGCGACGTCGCTCTTGACTTCAGCCTCCACGGCCCAAATTCCCAACTGGGAATCCGGAGCAACCGAAATGCAACGGGCTGTGTCAGTCCATAGCCGCCGAACATCAAAACGTAGCGGAGCATGTCTTGGTCGCGTCCAATGGACATCCAAATGACGTGCCAAGCTCCGACAATGCTTAGGAGAAACAACCGTTGCCACAAACTTCTGAACGCTGTTGCCGTCCATACGCATCCGGCCCATCCTGCCCACATCGTGCCTACCCATATCCAGGCAAGCGGATCGGAGGCAATGTCGAGTCCGTGCTGTGCAAAAGCGACCTGCACGATGAAACAAGCAACTAACCAAAGGAATGTCATAAGGAACATGAATCGGAGGCGTCCTTCGTCTACAATGCGATTGCAGATGTTCTAACGACAACGGCGCACCGCTACCACAAGCCCCGGTTTTTCTCATGGATGATTCGCCAATTCAGACCGCATTATGCGTGATCGGTCATCCCATTGGAGGGAATCCAACACAGTTCGCAGCGCAGCGTGTCCTCGCGGGACTTGGCCTTGACTGGCAGTTCATTTCCTTCGATGTCGACCCGATGTGGATTGAACAGGCCATCCGAGGGATGGTTGCTCTCGGATTCCGCGGTGCAATGATCGCATCCCCCTACGAAACTAAAGTGGGGAACCTCCTTGTTTCGGTTGCGACGGAGGGTACAGACAAGTTGGATCACTCGCCTTGGCACGATTGCCTGTTCCAAGACGATGACCAAAAACTTGTCGTCGCCAATCTGTATTCACAAGCTGCAGAACTCACTTTGGAAGACCGCGTCAAATCGACGGGCACTCCCATTGAACACTGTCTGCTAGTCGGCGACCCTTTAACTCTGGACCAGCGCGTATTGCCGTTGATGCAGATGCTTCCAGTTTCGAAAGTGATGGCTCAGGGGCAACAATGGGTCGCTTGGCCATTGGCAAGCCCGTTAGAAAGCACACCAGACAAGAGCCAACTAGAGAAGAGCCAGTCAGAAAAGAGCCAACTGGAAAGCAGTGCGGAAGTTGTCTCACAAGCGACGACCACGGACGCAAACAAGTCGAGCGAATCCAGTCCGGTTGGTTTGCCGCCATCGCTGGTCGTATGGGTTTTGGATTCAAAGCCGACAAAGAAACCACCTGCAAAGTTGAACCCGCTCCTTCCCACCACTGAATTCATTTTGGAGTTTATTTCGCAGCTTCATCCCGATTCGATTGTTTTCGATTTGTCGGGTACGTTTAATCAGTGGTCCCACGCCGCCGAAACGAAAGCCTGCCCATCGATTCAGGTAATTGGCCATATTGACCTTGAGATTTTGCGGTTAGCGATCGCCCTCAATCGGTGGACGGGCCAGGAGGCGAGCAGAGACACCATTCGCGATGCGTTTGAAGAATATCTTGAGATATGACCAAAATTTCACGCAAAACCAGTCAGGCGAGTTCCCAAAACGTTTCACTTGTCTCGTTCGCTAGTGAACTGGCTGACGCTGTCGATAAACTTAAATTCACAGCCCCCGTGACCCACGTTTACAATCCCCTGCGTTATGCCTGGGAACCGCACCGAAGCTATCTCCAACGATGTAACGTCGACACGACGGAGGTATTATTCTTGGGGATGAATCCAGGCCCCTGGGGCATGGCGCAGACCGGTGTCCCGTTTGGACAGGTCCAATCGGTTCGCGATTGGTTGGGGATCGAGGGTCTGGTGAACCGCCCCAAAGGCGAGCATCCCAAACGTCCCATTGAAGGCTTCTCGTGTACCCGAAGTGAAGTCAGTGGTGAGCGGTTTTGGGGCCTTTTGCGTGAACGCTTTGGTTCGGCCGACCATTTTTTCAAACATCACTTCGTCGCCAACTACTGCCCGCTGGTGTTTATGGAGTCATCGGCCCGAAATCGCACGCCGGACAAGCTTCCCGCGGATGAAGCCTCTCGCCTACGATTGGCCTGTGACAGCCACCTGCGCGCGGTCATCTCGTTCCTCAAACCAAAGTATTTGGTTGGAGTCGGAGCCTTTGCTGAAAGTTGCTTTGCCCGCGTGGTGGAGACGTCCGAAGAGCTAGCCGCTCAAGGGCCTCGGATCGTCAGAATACTGCATCCAAGCCCAGCCAGCCCACTGGCCAACCGCGGTTGGTCAGCCGTGGCTACAAAACAACTGATCGACGCGGGCGTTTGGAAACGATGAGCGAGCGATTGGGTGAGGCACTTCCACGCTGCGTATGATGACACGATCAATACCAATTTACTTTACAATCACCACCATCCCATTGCGGGATTTCCATTGACGAGACTGCCTTTGGCGGGGGGCGATGATGACCGGGACAGGATCTTCGGAGAGATTTGATTCTGCCACTATCACGTTAGTCATCGTATTGTCTATCGGCTGGATAGTATGCAATTGGCCGCACAAGTACGTTGCCACGGCCCAGCAACACCTCCGTCCAAATCATCTCAGCGAATCGAGTTTTGACTGCCGGTTTCTCTATAAGTACGAAGTGATTCGGGGTGGTTTCCCGTTTCAGTATTTGGAACGCTACGAGGACGATCCGGTATCTCGACCTTCCTACCTTGCGTATCTACCGTTATTCGCTGACGGGCTGGTTGCGGTGATCTCAACGCTTGTGCTGGGTGGGCTTTCGTTCCTGGTTCGTCGCCGTTCGGTTTTCGGAAAGCAAAGTGCGCAAGTTCGAGCACCTGTACCGGAGCGAGCGTGCCGAGCTGCCAGATGGGCGATCACGGCAGCGGCCATCGTCGCGATCGTTAGCTACATTGCCCTCAATGATTACTCGGACAGAAGATTAGCGCAAAGACTCGAGAAAACCTCGATTGTTTGTCGTAGTACCCACGTCCCTTCCATCATTGCGACGGTTTTGCCGCAACCAGTGCTGGCTCGGTTTGCTCGGATCCGGGGCGTGATCTCGTACAAGCAAGATCTGGCAACCACCGAATTGCTCACAACCGTCCGCACACTGACATCCTTTGGTGCAGTGGGGTTTACGCCGACTTCTCTGCAGTGGGAAGCGCTATGCCGGAACCCGCGGTTTAATCATCTTTTGGTTGTCTCGGCCGAATTAACAAAACAAGACACCCAGTCCATTGCAAAACTATCATCGTTGCGTTGGTTGAACTTGATGGATTGCAGTGGGCTACATGACGGACTCGGTCCGCTAGAAAAATTGGAAAAGTTACGAGATTTAGATCTCGTTGACAGCGACTTGCAATTGGCATCGTTGACCAATGGTGCGCTTCCTCCACATCTAGAATCTCTCCGGCTCCCCCGCCCTAAAACCGGCTCCGATTCCGTTGAGCTTCGTGACCTACCGGAACTGACCGATCTCGTCATTGTCCGCTCTGGAATTCATTGCAACTCAAACACCATTCGGCTTCGTCTTGTCGATTTGCCAAAACTGCATCGGGTCAGCCTCGAGACGTGGCAAAAATTCGCGCTCGACTTTGAAAACGCTCCGCGACTTCAGGAGATCTCCTATTCAAACAGTGAACTGCTTCTTCGAGGCATGCCAAATGAACGTATCCCTACGATGCTTTGGCTTGAGTCACTTCGTCTCGTCAATCTGCCCAGCTTGCGATTGCTGAATTGCGATGGTCATGACCTCAAGGAACTCAGCCTTAAGGGTTTACAAGCCTTGCAAAGTCTCGCCATCAGTGTTTTAGCTTATGATGAATCACTGGCGTCCTATTCGCGATACGAATTTCCACGCGAACAAATTCAAAATCTCATCGACTCCGTGGCAACATTCGATGGACCACCAACGATCGACTTCAGCTTCTTGCCGCTCAAGGGAATTGATCTAACCCCGTTAGCCAAGAATGAACGAATTCGTAAGCTGGGGTTCCAATACGCAGGTATTGATGGACACCAACTCAGCAGCTTAGCGACTCTCCCCAAGTTGACCAAAATTGATTTGAGAGGCTGTCCGATTTCAAATTCGGACGCTACGCAATTCCTTAATCGGAACCTGCCTCTCCACGAAATGCTTGTTTCAAATCGAGAGTTTGAACAAATTGAGATCGTCGAAAAGCCATCGCTCCGCGGTTACCTCGCTACTGACCTTCCCAAAGCGAAAACCGTCCGCATCAGCGCCGCCCCAAGGTTACAAACCGAACTGATTATCGGCAGCGACGTCGAGAAGTTGATGATTCGAGACGGCAAGTCTCTCCTTGGACTATCGGTTAATGGGCCACTTCCTGAGGACACCGTCATCCATGGAATCGAGGAGTTACGTTTCTTCGCCGTGGGCGGCGAATATGCGACGGACGCCGTGTGCGAACATCTTTGGGATTGTGCCTCGCTTGATCACTTGACCATTGCTTATGGGGGGCTATCTCGCGACTCGCTTGAAAAGGTGGGGAGATTCAAACAACTCACTGTGTTAGCGCTTCCGGGCAGCCAACTCGACGATGAAATCGTCACCGACCACTGGCAAGGCCTGACTCTCTTGAGTGACGTCGACCTTAGCGAAACCAAGCTTTCCTCCGAAGGGGTAAAAACACTTCTTCGATTAAAAAACTTACAGAGGCTGGCGATTGGCTATTGTCCTTTCCATCGAGAAGATCTGGTAGGGTTGTCGGATGTCATTCAACTGATCGAACTAAACGTTGCAGGCACAGGCATTAGTCATGATGTTCTCTCCACCTGCCTCGCTCGCGGTATGCTTGACCGACTGGACCTATCCGATTCGAAATTGGACCAGCCCATGCTCGAGTTGCTTGGCAGTCGGAAGGCGAACAGTATCCATTTTTTGGGGCTAAGAAACTGTGGACTTCACGAATCTGAAATCCGAACCATCGCGTACGCGCATCCTTTGATGGCGTTCGACATAGCAGGTAATGACGTGAGTTCCGACTACGTCGCAGAACTTCGTTCGCAAAGAAGGTTGATCGACTGCTCAGACCGTCGAGGCTTCGTACGCCATCTCACGGGCATCAGTGACGGATACGGTGGCCATGGCAATGAGGGAATCGATCCAGTCAGAGGCCGGATAGACCATCACCAATTTGTCTCAAGTCAGGCGCGAATCAAGCAGCCAGTCAGCGATCCGCAAGTGAATCAATGACACGGCCTCTGGGGTGCGTTTCACCGTACTGATTCTCGCGTCTCAAGACGCCAATCGCTGCGATGGACTCTCCTCCGGCCGGTGTGAACCCCGGCGACTAAAGGATGCCTGTGTGCGTTCTAAGAATCAGGGGAAAAGGCCTGCGTGGGAATCATCCATGGCAACACAGGACGCGAATGAATGCCCCGTAACCCTACAAACTCGATCTGCTAAGCCGTCCGACGACACCTGCAATACCCCTTAAGCTGATCATTCAATAAGGGTTTCAAGTGAGTTCAAACATCCCAGTTAAAACGGCGCATCGTCATCGACTGCCTCCGAGAACGCATCATTGGCGGACACCTTCGTGTGCGACGACGCTCCCCCCTCACCGCTGCTCAGCAATTTGAATCCGGTTGCCTCAGCATTCAGAAAATACTTGACTTCACTTTGTTGATCACGCTGCCATCGCCGACCGCTGAGGAAGTACTCCACCTCGACTTCGTCCCCGACTTGCAACTGGTCCACCGAGTCGCAGGCATCGCGAGTAAACTCAAGCGGTACGTAATTGGTGAAGCTTCCTTTTTCTTGCTCAAGAACGATCATTCGCTTGCGAAATCCTTTCTGGCCGTAGGTTTTCGTCTCTTCGATCAAGTGCACTACGCCGCGTACTGTTGCATCACTCATTGCCCAGTTCCCCGTTCGTCAATTCATCGGTAATTCTGCGAACGAACCCGCTCGCTGAGACGACATTTTAGCCATTTCTCCCGACTTCGCCTGGAGGGGTGCTGTCAATGACTCCAACACCGCTCCGCTCGCCCATCGGACCATCGAAAAATCGGATGAATAAGGTAAAATCACCAGAGTCTTCGAAAGCTTAAAACCTTCGCTGCCCCCTGGGGAACGCCGTGCCAGCTGCAAAATTAGTCGTGTTAGTGGTCTTCGCTTTGCTATGCACGCGTCCGGCGAATGCCAGACAGTGGTCGGATGCAACAGGCCTTTTCAAGCTGGAGGCGGAAGTGTTCGCGACCAGCAGTGATACCGTTGTCCTCAAGAAGAAAAGCGGAGCATTGGTCGCGTTTAAGATCGACCAATTGTCACCCGACGATCAAAAGTTTCTGGCAGCGCAAAAGGCCGAGGCAAAAAACGAAGTCGACCAAGCGACGGATCCGACCACAGACATTCAAACATGGACTTCGCGGGATGGATTTGAACTCCGAGGGCGAGTAATTGCATTCGGTCGGCGAGAAGTGGTCATTATGCGTTTGGCTGGCGTTGTGAATGTCAACGGCACTGCCCTTAGTCGCCTGCATCCGTTTTATCGATACATCGTCCCGAAGGTAGTGGCTCAATTCGCCGATTCCTCGGTCAAGACAGAACAGGATGTCGAACGGTGGCTCAAGCAGAACAATGGCAATGCGCCCGTTTTCAACATCGAGGGAGTGTTGCTGAAATTAGAGGACGGTTCTGAACTCGCCATTCCGTTTTTTTTGTTTTCGGAGAAAGACTTGGCCGTTCTCAACCCGGGATGGGAGCAGTGGAAGGCAGAACAGGCCAGTCAAGAAGACCGGAATCGCGAAAGTTTCTTGATGAGCGTTCAGGCAGACAGTTATCAGAAACAGAGAGAAGCGGAAGCGGCTTCTCACCAAATCCAAATGATGCAACTCGAGCTTTTGGCGGTAAATGCTGGTGTGGTTTCGGTTTGGGAGGTTTTGTTGCGTCCTAAACCGGGCGTTTACGGGCGAGAGATGTCGGTGATGGTTACCGCTCGCGATAGCTTGCAAGCCGAACAACTGGTCACGCGAAGCTACCCTGGTTTTGCCACCGTGGGTGTTCGACGTGCTAGCAATTACTGACAAAAAACGTCGATCTCTCGGTAGAAAACGATATGAAATCCGTATTGGTGGAATTTCACAAAGTTCGTAAACTGCTCTTGCGTTGGTGCTTGTTCCAAGCGTCCTCGCCGGTGGTTTCCGGCGGGTAAGTCCAAGGGATTGAATCGGAGCAAGCAGACACGAAAAGGCCGATCCGACGGCAAATAGAATTGCCATACGGTCACAGGAGGGAACCATGGCCGGCGAATCGTTTCGCTTCATTCATGCTAGCGACTTTCATCTCGAAACACCGCTCGGCGATCTTGATGCTATCCCGTCACAGTTGAGGGACACCATAGCGACGGCGCCATTGAAGGCAGCCCAGGCCGTATTTGAGGCCTCGCTTGTAGAGAACATCGACTTTGTCGTGCTTTCGGGCGATTTATTAAATCCCGCCACGGCAGGCCCTCGCGGCATGTCACTCCTACTGAACTACTTTGAAAAGCTACACCAAAAAAACACTCCGGTGTTCTGGGCAGCGTCCGGAGCCGACGATCCGGCTCGTTGGCCTGAGGCGGTCCCGCTTCCTCCTAATGTCACGCTGTTTCCCAAGAATCGAACACTTAGCATTCCGGTTCAGCGTGCAGGACGAACGATTTGTCAGGTGATTGGACGAAGCAACGAAGGACGATCACAACTCCATGTCCCTTCTTATCGCGTTGACCCAACCGACGAATTCACGGTGGCCGTGGGCGCGGGTGCCGCCGACGCGGATTCGCTTGCCGAAGGCCGGTTCGATTACTGGGCGTTGGGTGGAGAACACCAACGCACCGTCATTACGAGCGGTACCGAAGTTGGCGCGATTTATTGCGGATCGCCGCAAGGCCGATCGATCGAAGAACCCGGTGCCCATGGGTACACCATTGTTGATGTCGACGCGGATAGGACGATACGGCTCCACAATATGGAATGCGACGTCTTCCGATACTGCGATGTCGAGTTGGATGCAGCCGAATTTGCGACGGTAAACGATATTCGTGGTGTGCTGGGGAATCGAATTGCGCGGCTGCTTCACGACAACGGGTCGCGGCATCTCATCATTGGTTGGGATATCGCGGTGTCCGCCGAGTCGATTCAAGTCGTTGGCGATCCGGCGGAGTTATTGGCGTGGCTACGGCGCGACTATGGACATGCGACGCCATGCGCTTGGACCGCCCGGCTACGGATACGTCCACCCAAGAAGTATCCAAAGAATTGGTGTGACGAGGATACCATCCTGGGCGACTATTTGCGTGCATCCGAGCGACATGCCAAAGCGGGAGGCCGCGATCTTAATCTTGCGCCGTTCACTGAAGAATATGCCGGCCTATCAAAATCCATTGCTTCCATGCTTGCCGATGCTGCAGTGGCTTCGCGCGGAGAGCTGTTGGACGAAGCAACCCTGATCGGCGTGGAGTGTCTCCGCGGCGGCAAACCGAATTTCGCGGGGGCAGGTGAAGAACGATGAAAGTCAAAGACATCCAGGTCGACGGTTTTGGAGTATGGTCAGGCTTGTCGGTGGATTCCATCCCAGACACCATGACACTGTTCTATGGGCCCAACGAAGCCGGCAAGACGACGCTGATGCAGTTCTTGCGGGCAATGTTTTATGGATTCACACCCGATCGTCGCGGACGATACATGCCTCCTGTTTATGGCGGTGTTCCCGGGGGATCGATCCGCGTTACTGGCCCCGGCGGCGGGTATCAGATTCGCCGACATTCGCAAGCAACCGACAGTGGTGTCACGGGGCAGCTATCGGTCACTGGGCAAGACGGTCTCGCACAGGGGCAACATCGATTGACCAGCCTACTGGGTCAAATCGACGAAGCCATTTTCACAAACGTCTTTGCGATCGGTATCCGCGAACTCCAGGAACTTAGCACCCTGGACGATACGTCGGCAGCTGATGAGCTTTACAAGCTGAGTAGCGGCTTGGACCGCGTCTCGTTAGTCGACGTCATGCGATCGCTACGAACGGGACGCAAGAAGTTAGTGGGTAAAGCCAAACCCGATGACGAAGATGCAACACTGCTCGCTTCGCTCATTTCAAAGCGAGAAAAACTTCGCGATGAAGTCGAACAACTGACGCGGGGAGGTCGCCGCTGGACCGAGTTAGCCACCCAGCGACGTAGCCAAGCATCCGAAATTGAACAATTGACCGAACGACTCGTCGCCTGGGAGAAAGAGTCTCGGTGCGTCGAAATCGGTACCAGCGTCTATGACAGTTGGTGCAAGCGAAACGACCTTGTCCAGCAGATCGCCGAGACCGAGCGTCAATCAATTCTACCTGATGAAGCCCCTGGTCAATTGGTCCAGATTGAAGCGTTGATGGAAGAACGCCGGACAAAATTGGAGGAGATTAAGGCCAAACGTCGGGAGTTACGAACCAAAGCAGAGACGCTACCACTCAGCCGGCGATTGATCGATTTGCGAGGCAAGATCGAAGCGGCGAGTGAGCAAGCGACGTGGGTCGAAGCGCTCCAAGAACAAATCGCTCGTCTCGATCAGCAGATTGAAAAGGCGAAACAACAGGTTGAGGCCGACGCAGAACGTTTGGGAATGGACGCCGAAGATCGCGATGCCTTACTCAAGGATGGAAGCACTAACCTTCCCGATCTTTCTCGACAAACCCTTACCGCTCTCAGCACCCCCGCCAAACAGGTAAAGGAAAACCTATTTCTGTTGAAGCGCGCCCGTCAGGAGGCGCAACAACACCAAACACAAGCCGAGAAACTATCGACGCGACTTCGCGAAACACTGGACATCGCCCAAGCCACCAACTTGCACGATGCGATGCGTCAACAGGCAGAAGTGATCTCCAGCCTACGAACACGAATTCAGATTGAGCAGCATCTCGAAAAGCTCAGACGACATTACCGCGACCTGGAAAAAGAGTCTCTCGACCTCGCGACGAACGAAGCGTTCCCGGTGGAACGAACAATCCTACTTTTTGTTCCGTTCTTGGTCGGTGGACTCGGCGTTCTCTATGGCTTCTTCCATGTTTTCGGATGGGACTGGTTCAGCAGTGATCCCGATCCAACCTGGGGAATGACCAGCATCTTCGTTGGAATCCTTTGCCTTTTCTTGTGGTATATCGGACGTGATCGCGGCTATTCGAGTACGTCCCTCGACCTCGAAGACTGCGAACGACAAATCGACACGCTACGTCGCCAAATTCGTGAAGTCGAGACCGAACGTGACGACCTAGAAGGGAGACTTCCACCCAGCAGTGCGTCATTGGAAACTCGCCTCCGCGATGCAGAGAAACTTCACACCGAACTCGAAGAATCGCTTCCAAGCTATCACACTCAACAAGCCGCACTCCAAGCTTGCAAAGCCGCTCGAGCCCGTGCAACCGAAGCAGGAACTGCCCTCAAAGAGGCCCGCCGTGCTTGGTCAGCAACGCTACAACGCTTGGGACTAAGTGACTCAATGTCACCGTCAAGCATCCGTAAGCTCAGCGAAGGCTACGAAACGGTTCAAGCCAGCCGAAGGCGTTTGGCAGAACTAGAGAATGAACGCGAGCAGCGTCGGCGTGAGCGAACCGTACTGGCTAAGCGAATCGAATCCCTCTACCTGGAAGCACTGGCTGAAGACGAAAACAAGACCTTCGTGAGTGCAACGCCCGCACCCACTCCTAGCGTTGGTACCAACAAAGCAAGCAAGCATAATCTCGCAAGGACATCTGTGTCCGAAGACGACATCGACCGATCCGTCAAACCGCGTCTCCGCACCGATCCTCTCGAACAGCTCAATCACCTCCACGAAGAACTCGCCAGACAGCAACAATGGATCAAGCGACGTCGTGAACTCAAAGAACAAGATTCGCAGCTCAATCGACTTCAAGCGTCTCACCTGCGAACCCTCGAGAGATGCGAGCAACAACGCCGGTCACTCTGGGCGAAGTGTGGCGTAGCGACCGCCGACCAGTTCTACAAGATCGTAGACGCCCATGCGCGGCTTGCCGAACTTCGCACCAAGCACGCGGAACTTGAAAAACAAGTCCGGGGAATCATTGGGACGCAAGCGAATTATGACGATGTCGCACGAGAACTCACCGGTGCCACTGCGCCTGACCTGGAGCGTCGCTGGGAAGCGCTCACCACTCGCATCAGCCAGTCCCAACAGAGAATTGCAACTCTTCGAACCAACCAAGGTGAGTTGTCGCAAGAAATGAAGCAGCTTGGCGAAGACGATCGTCTTGCAACTGCCCAACTCGATCTGGGATGCACCGAGCGACAAATTGCGGCGGTAATTCGGCGTTGGCAGACACTCGCGATGGCGAGCTGCCTTCTGGAAGACGTCTGCGCCACATTTGAAAAAGAACGTCAACCGGAAACCCTTCGTGAGGCCTCATCGTTCCTGCGACAGTTGACGGATGGTAAGTACACAAGAGTCTGGACCCCTCTGGGTACCAATCGCTTGAAAATCGACTCGCATGACGGTCAATCGATCGCCCTGGACGTACTCAGTCGTGGAACACGAGAAGCCGTCTTTATAGCCCTTCGATTGTCCCTTGCCGCGGCCTATGCCCGGCGCGGTGTCATGCTGCCACTGGTCCTTGATGATGTCCTGGTTAACTTCGATCGCGACCGCGCGATGCACGCGGCGCGTACACTCAAGACCTTCGCGGAAATGGGCCACCAGGTATTGATGTTCACATGCCATGAACACATCAGCAAGATTTTCCAGGAGATTGACGTGCAGGTCCGATTGCTGCCGTCGCAGGGGACTCCGGGTCGGGTTACGATTCTCGAGCCGGTCGTAACACAAGCGTATGTACCTCCTAAACGCGTAGAGACGATCGCACCTGAACCAATCGATGAACCAGTGGACGCCTGCGATGAGGAACCGGTAATTCACGCCATTCCGATCGCGCAAACCGTCAAGGAAGCGGAACCGCTCACCAGGGAGGCGAAGGTGCTTCCTACTCCCCCACTGCCAAGTGCGATTAAGGAACCAATCGCTCTTCGTCCGGCCGCTCCGTCCGAACCCCTTGTTATTGCCGAACCCCTTGTTATTGCCGAACCACGATTTGTTGCCGAACCCCGATTTATTGAACTGCCTAGCGAAGAACCAGCCAATCCGGAACCGGCGATTGATTGGAATTGGTACGAACAAGGGGAAGAGCCATGGGTCGATCCGATTGAACCAGAGCCGCAACCGCATATCGAAGGTATTTGGGACCGTCAGGTCGCCTGGACCAATCCAACGCACACCTCGTCTCAATGAACACCTCGTCTCAATGAACATCGCGTCTCAATGAACATCGCGTCTTGCATGGCCCGCCTCGGGAGGGCGCACGAATAACGGCGAGAAACGAAGGGAACGTTGCGACGGCCGAGGAAGCCACGCTTGGGAAACCACGCTTGGCACAGCGCAAACATCGATCGTTGTCAAGCCATGTTCACCGACAGGCCCGCCTAGAATGGATTCGTTTCGAGTCCAAAAAAAGAAGTGTCGATACGGCATTTAAGCGAACGTTGGCCGTTCCGATGGTCGCGTTTACCACCACTATGACGCGCCGGCACCACAAATCGGTGGCAATTCAGCTGATCGTGTTTTGGCAGCGATTGACAAGACACTCGCTTCCAGACAATCCTTATCGGTGCAATACCGCGTCACCTTGCCGCGATGGGTCTTGCGGGGACCGACGGCGCGTGCGTTCGCGCTGTAGGATTCCAGTGTTCTCTTTGAAGGCTTGTATGTCGCACACTGCGATCGAAAAAATTCGCCGTTCAACGCCCGGAATATTGCCGAGCCTATTGATGTGCGACTTTGGTGACCTGCGAGGTGAGGTGGCACGCTTGGAAGCCGCCGGTGCTGCGGTGCTGCATCTCGACGTGATGGATGGCCATTTCGTTCCCAACCTCACTTACGGCATGCCGATTGTTTCAGGGCTTCGTCGTCATACACAAATGCCGCTGGACGTGCATTTGATGATCTCCGATCCGCTTCAATATGCGAAAGCGTTCGTTGACGCCGGCGCTGATTTACTGACATTCCATGTCGAGGCGGTAGCAGACCCTCGAGCTGTTGCAAAGACATTGTCGGAACTTGGGGTTGGTGTTGGCGTGGCGATCAATCCAAAGACGCCGATGGAGTCATTGAATGGCTGCCTGGAATACTGCGACCTTGCCCTCGTGATGAGCGTCGAAGCCGGGTTTGGCGGACAACCGTTCAACCCAATCGCGTTGGAGCGATTGAGGGAATTAAAGCGAAACTATCCAAATCTGTTGCTCGAGATTGATGGTGGAATCAACGGCAAAACGATTCGGTCGGCACGCGATGCGGGTTGCGACCTCTTTGTCGTCGGCTCCGCTATTTTTAGCCATCATGATTATGGCATAGCGATTCATGAATTAACGGCGGCGATGGGCCAGTAGGTAATTTCGCTCCCGTACTTCTTCCCTATTGGAAATGACTTTCGATGTTCAGGATTGTGTTAGTACGGCCGGGCGCCACGGACTTTGATGATCAGGGTCGCATGAAAGGTTGCCTTGACATGCCGCTGAGCGACTGTGGACGTGAGCAAGCGGAACGCGCCGCAGACGAACTTGCCGGCGTTCAGTTGAGTGGAATCTTTACCGCCCCCTGCCAATCGGCGAGGGAGACCGCAGCACGTCTGGCAAATGGACGTTCGACGCGAGTTAAAGTCGTCGAGTGCTTTCGAAATATCGATCATGGATTGTGGCATGGAAAGCTGATTGACGAAGTAAGAAGGAACCAGCCACGCGTCTACCGACAGGGACAAGACTCCCCCGAGTCAGTGTGCCCGCCAGGAGGAGAAACCATTCAGGAAGCACAGGAGCGAGTGCTCAAGGCGCTCCGCAAGGCAGTCAAGAAGTCAGCAAGCGGCGTGATCGCGCTGGTTATTCCGGATCCACTTGCGAGTGTGGTGCAAAGCATGCTTGAAGGCGAAGAGATGCGGGACTTATGGAGCGCCGAGACCGACGCAGGCCAGTGGGAATTGATCGAAGCTTCAGTCTGAACCGGCAGAGCCCTCACCCAACCACGGAGGGGATCCACGCGGCAACTTACTCGCTCTCTCGCCATTTGCTCCTATTGCAGCGAGCGATTACCGGAAGTGCGTTTTCCAGGGAATGCGAGGCCCGGTAGCGCTAGATTGTGCCCTGGAAATCCAAAAACCTCGATTACCGGGTTCACGGACGAGGATTTTCGAGTGCTTTGCGGCTACAATGCCGAAAACCAAAGCTTTTTGGGTATTTGCAATTGTCTATTACGTTTACTTAACGTGTGTCTGATCCATTCTTGCTTTCACGTGGTCCCATGAAACGTAAATCAACGTCTCTCTGGCTGGTTTGCGGTCTACTTAACCTTTTCGGGACGAGTCTTTTGATTTCGGCCGAAAATACAATTCCACCCCAGGTCGCCGAAATCAACGCGTCGGTGGAACAGCAGTGGATCGACTACGAGATACGCCCTGCGCCGGATACTGACGATGCTACATGGTGCCGGCGAGTCTACCTCGACGTCATCGGTCGCATTCCAACGCTCGATGAGCTGACCGCGTTTATGCAGGACAAGTCGTCGGGCAATCGTCAGCGATTAGTAAACAAATTGCTTTACGACGATGTCTACGCTGAGGAATATGCTGAGCACTGGGCGACGGTATGGTGCAATTTGCTGATTGGTAGAAACAGTGACGACGAGGATCGATCGCTCACCAATCGCGATGGGATGCTCAAGTACCTTCGCGATTCTTTCGCCCGTAACAAACCATACGATCAGTTCGTCTTCGAATTAGTGACCGCGACGGGTTCGACGAAGCCAGGGACCCCGGGTTTCAATGGAGCGACAAACTACCTGATTAACAAGGTTAATGAAGAAAAGGGTGTCCTCGCAACGAGCAGCACGTCACGACTGTTTCTTGGACTTCAAGTGCAATGCACGCAATGCCACAATCATCCGTTTAATCAGTGGAAACAGCAGAAGTTTTGGGACTTCAACGCGTTCTTTCGACAGACTCGCGGTTTGCGGCGATTTGTGGATGGCACGAACGACATCAACTATGCCGAGCTGGTCGATGAGGATTTCGCTGGCGAATCCAACGACCCTGAGGATGCCTTGATTTTTTATGAATTGCGGAATGGGTTGACGAAGGTCGCCTACCCAGTATTTGTCGATGACAAGGCGATCGGTGTTAGCGGTTACGTGAGCGAAGTGAACCGCCGCCAGGAATTAGGCAAAATGATGACGGCCAGTCCCTATTTGGACAAAATGCTCGTCAATCGGATGTGGTCTCATTTCTTGGGATTCGGCTTCACGAAACCTGTCGACGATATCGGACCACATAACTCACCCACTCATCCCGATTTGCTCGAGTACCTCGGTGCTGAGATCCGTAAAAACAGCTTTGATATGAAGCAACTGATGCTTTGGATCGCGCTTAGCAAACCCTACCAACTCAGCGCCAAACACGGTGCGAATAACGAGGTTGACGATCCTTCGGTTGGGGAAACACCCAAGTTTTCCCATTTTTATCTCCGCCAGATGAGTGCTGAGCAACTTTACCAGTCGCTCGCCGCCGCAAGCGGTGCATCAGCCAAAGGCAGTTATGAAGAGCAGGAGCGTCAACGTCGTCAATGGTTGCAGCAGTTTGTGGTGGCCTTTGGCACCGACGAGGGAGACGAAGCAACGACTTTCAACGGATCGATTCCACAGGCGCTCATGCTCTTTAACGGTGACCTGACGAAACAGGCGATAAGCGATGCCGACGGTGGGTTCCTGAAACGCCTTAGCACGGTGGGGAAGACGCCAAAGGACCGGATGACGACACTCTTTTTGACAGGGCTCGCGAGGAGACCGACAAAAGATGAAATGACGATCGCAAGCCAATTACTTGTGGCTCGCGAAGGTAAGGAGGTTGCCATGCTGCAGGACATGTGGTGGGCGATCATCAACAGTAACGAATTCATTATGCAGCACTAAACCTCTTATCAAATCTTGGATACCACTATGAGCCACTCAGCGTTCGCCACTCCCGCCGGAATGACCCGCCGCCACTTCACACAGCACCTCATGGGCGCTTCAGCGATGATGGGTACGGCATTGTCGATGGGACATGCCATTGCCGCCAATGCAGAACAAATGCGGAAAAACCGTAAGTCTGCCATCTTGCTATGGATGGGTGGCGGCCCCGCAACCATTGACTTATGGGATTTGAAGCCAGGCGCCCCCACGGGCGGCCCCTTCAAGCCAATCAGCACCACAGGCGATTTGCAAATCAGTGAACACCTTCCTTTGGTGGCACAACAGATGAAGCATTTGTCGGTGGTGCGTTCGATGTCCACCCGTGAGGCCGACCACAACCGTGGTCGCTATTACATGCACACTGGGTTCGTTCCCAATCCAAGTATCGAACATCCAAGCTACGGCGCCGTGATCGCTCATGAACTGATCAGCCAACGCCCAGAACTTGAAATTCCGCCCTTCGTATCGATTGGTGGTGCAGGGGCAGGACCAGGGTTTTTAGGAATGGCCTGGGCACCTTTCTCAGTAACCAGCAATGGCCGCGTTCGCAATCTCGATATGGCATTGGACGACAAGCGTCTGATGCAGAGAATGGCGGCATTGGACCTGATTGAATCCGGTTTCGTACAACGAACCCGTAGCGGTCCTGCTGGTTCAGGAACCCCTGCCGGTGAACATCAAAAAGTCCTCGGCAAAACCTTGTCTTTGATGACCAGCGATCAGATGAAGGCTTTCCGCGTTGAGCAAGAACCACAGGAAGTTAAGGATCGCTACGGCACCGATGGCTTCGGACAAGGCTGCCTGCTTGCCCGACGTTTGGTCGAGGCTGGCGTTCCTTTCATCGAAGTCGACCTGGGCGGATGGGACAATCACCAAAACATCCACCAGACCCTCTCGACGCAGAAGCTGCCAAATCTTGACAAAGCAATGAGCGCGTTGGTGGAAGACCTTGCTCAACGAGAATTGCTCCAAGATACGGCGATCATTTGGATGGGCGAATTTGGACGCACTCCTCGCATCAACCAGGATGCCGGGCGTGACCATTGGGCTCGGTCGTGGTCGGTCGTCGCCGGTGGTGCAGGTCTGAAAGGCGGCATCGCAGTCGGATCGACCAGTAGCGACGGGACCGAAGTTGAAACAGAACCCTACAGCAGCGAGGACCTGATGGCGACAGTCTGTCAGGGGCTAGGGATTTCCCTTGATACCACGTACACATCAAAGAACGGTCGTCCGATGAAAATCGCTGGCGGTGGAAAATTAATCAAGGAGTTGCTGGCGTAATCAGCTGCTCAAGAGGAGCATGTGAGGCTTGAATGCTTCTCTATCGGCGGGTTGTTATTTGGGCGATTCGATGACTTCTATGGATGATCCAGCGAACGATCGTTCAGAAGGGGCGGGGGCGTATCTGCGCGATGGCGAGCCCCCTGCGAAGTCGCCGGAGGAACTGATTCGAACCCACCAGACTGGAGTCTGGCGGTACTTGCGCATGCTTGGATGCGAAGCGTCTCTGGCGGACGACTTGACCCAGGAGACCTTTTTGAAGGTGCTTCGTCGACCGTCATTTACGCAGCATAGCGATGCGGCGACAGCGGCCTACTTGCGAAAGACGGCTCATAACTTGCTCGTTTCAGTCCACCGAAAAGGCGGGCAGCGGCGAACCAGTTTTACGAATGATCCACTAGACGAAGTTTGGTTTCGATGGGCTGGCCAGGATCTCAGCGGAGATTTGGCCGTTGATACGCTCCGGGAATGCCTCGCCGCGCTTACCGAACGCGCCCAACTCGCGTTGAAAATGCGATTCGCGGATGACTCGAGCCGAACCGCCATCGCAGATGCGCTCCACATAACCGAGCACGGCGCTCGCAACTTAATGCAACGTGCAAAACAGCAATTAAAAGAATGTGTCCAGCAAAAACTAGTCGATTACGAAGCGAATGCGAATCGATAGAAATAGAGAGCAAGAACTCTATAGAGACTTAATGGTATGACCCGCGATGAACTAAACCCGAATCCGCTTCCCATGCTTTCGGAAGCAGACGAAAAAGCGATTGACTCCTTGCTGGATCAGATTCACTCGACTTCCTCGAAGCCGCCTGATTTGACTGTTGAGATCCTTTGCCAATTGAGTCAAGGCTCGACGTTTCTACCGAAGGTGGAGCGAGTTTCTCGGTCGAGTCGAGGAGCTTACCCGGCTGAGGGTAAACGTGTCGAATCTCGCCGATCACGTTGGTTCACGATGGCTGCCGGGGTCGCGGCACTGGCAGCTTCCGTCGCGTTGATCTGGATTCAGTTGGATCTCAGTCCCGTGAAAAACCTTACTTCCTCCATCTCTTCAGAAAGTTCCAGGTCACCAGACGCTGCGCACGGAGAGTTAGCTTTGGAAAATGGCGGCCTGCTTGAAAAAGATAGGGCGTCGAACCGCGAGTCGATTCCAGTGATAAAGTCGCCGCTGCGTCGAGACGGCGTCCCGTTGGTCCGTAGTGAAGGAGCTAACAAGCGATCGGACAAGCAGGCGGATGCTTTGCCGCAGAAAAGCATCGTGGATTATGCCGGCCCGGTAGCGGATTCGATGGCCGTCTCGCTGAAGCGTTTCGATGAGTCGCTCTCACAGTATTGGACGAGAATCGGCGTCGTACCGGCATCGGAAGTCGACGCGACCACACTTGCGAATCGCGTGGAAGAACGTTTTGGTGCGAAGCCGCGAGTCGCTAAGGACTCCGTGGTCGTTGAAGCTGCGTTCACCGATGATTCGTCCTGCGAATTACTGGCGACCCGGCTTGTAGACGGCCTCTTCAAAGCGGTCCCTCTCATGCCTGATGCAAAGCCCCGAATGATATTGGAGGCAACCAAAGTAATCTCGGCTGGCGGGCAGTTTGACGAGTTAATTGCGACCTGGATGGCGGATCCCAGTTTGTTTAATGAGCAACAGCCTGACCAGCTCGCCCAAAATCTCGCAATTAACTTGTTGGACGCCGACGCGAGTTGCGCTCGTTGTCACGATTCACCGGTCGACGGTCGATTTGCTCAACACGACTACTGGTCGTTTGCGTCGATTTTCGTGCCAGCAGAGCAGCCACCGTTGTTTTATGAACTCGAGGACGGGCGCCAAAAAGTGGCCGAACCGCATGTTCCGTCGTCATGGCTGAAGCAGAACACCAACAGCGACCAAGTCATCGCATCGACTGAACCCGCGTCGGTTACGGCCTTCGCAGGCTCGCTGCGGGCAAGTCAAACCCTTGCTGGGGCAATCGCCAACCGACTGTGGGAAATCGGCTTTGATTCACCGTTGCTGGCTCGCGCTAGTACACTTCTTACACCGCCCCGGGATGAGGCGTTGCAATCCGCTCACCGTGAGCTTACCGAATGGATCATCGCCAATCGCTTCGACGTACGAGCCGCTGCTCGGTTTGTAGTATCTACCAACGCCATGCGCCGTGGCCCGTCCGACTTGTTTTTGGACAACGATTGGCAACTGGCGAACGAGGCGGCACTCGCTAGTGCGACCCTGAGTCAACGGGCCTTCGCATCATCGAAAGTTAGGCTGCCATCCATGAATCAGGAGCAACTTCTGGCAGCGATTGAGGCCCGTGTCGGCAGCGTCCCCCGCGCGATTCGTAGCTCAGAAACCGTTTTGGCTCAGCCCAGTGGCTCGGATCCTAAAGCTCAAGACTCCACATTGAAACCCACCAATCCTCGACCCGATGAGATGGTCTGGGCCCGGTGGGTTGCCGATCGGACCTTACTCCGGGATAGCTGGCTACACTGGATCAAAAATCCTACGCAAAGACAGCTTCACGCGTACTATGCCAATGGCGTAACGAACGCGCAAGAAGAACCGGAGTTGCTCCAGCGATTGACTGCGGCAGCGGATGACAAGGCCAACGCAATTGAAAACGCGAATGACCGACTCGCTTGGCTACTCATGCAGCAAAATTGAGCAACGAAGGCACCCACACAAGAAACAACCACACGGCAAAAGACTAACGCCGGCGGCGAACTTTTCGATGCATCGGGTTGAGAGTTCGCCTAGTGGGAACGGCCGCTGCGGCTTCACTAGCCTGCTCGCGTTCCGCGTGGGCGACTGCGACTTTCGTCGCTTCGGGTTTTGAATCGAAACCTTCGATTCGATCGCAAAGCAACTGTCGATTGATTCGCTGTTCAATCGCGGTAAGCATGTCACCTTCGCCGGGCATGAAGAATGTGAATGCGATGCCATCTCGCCCCATTCGTCCCGTTCGCCCAACCCGATGGACATAGTCGTCGCAATCTTGGGGTACGTCATAATTAACGATATGCGACACCGTGCTTACGTCGATACCGCGGCCAACGACGTCGGTGGCGACAAGGATTTTCAGCTTACGGTCGCGAACTTGCTGTAGAACCCGGTCGCGCTCACGCTGCGCCATATCACCATGCATGCAACCTGTCGAGGGAAAGTCTTCTGACAGTTTACGCTCTAGCTTGTCAGTACCTCGCCGAGTGCGACAAAAGACGATTACCTGTTCGGGCTTTTCACGCAGTAGCAGTTTCCGCAACAGATCGAGTTTCTGGTCATGCTCCACGGTGAAATAGCGTTGCTCGATCGTATCCACAGCCATAGCGTTTTGACTGCAATCGATCACTTTAGGCTGAAACATGTACGACTCGGCTAAACGGCGAACCGTGTCCGGTAATGTTGCCGAAAGCAAAAGCGTTTGCCTTTCGCGCGGGCACCGACGCAAAATTCGTTCAATTTGCGGCCGGAATCCAATATCTAACATCCGATCGGCTTCGTCTAAAACCACACACCAAACCGAATCCGTGCGAAGCGTTCCCCGCTGAAGGTGATCATGGATCCGACCGGGTGTGCCAACGACAATTTGGACGCCATTTTGCAGCTGACGCAGTTGACCGGTCATATTCTTGCCTCCGGACAGCACCGCAATCTCCGTCGGCACGCCGTAGGCCAATCGTTCGGCTTCTTTGGCGACTTGATCGGCTAGTTCCCGCGTGGGAACGATAATCAACGCCTGCGGGTCGCGAGTCGCATCAAGTGAATCGAGTTGCTCAAGAATTGGAATGGAAAACGCGGCAGTTTTACCAGTTCCCGTCCGAGCTTGGCCAATGACATCCTCTCCAACGAGCGCGAGCGGAATCAGCCCAGCTTGGATTGGCGTTGAATGCTCAAACCCGGCGCGAGCGAGCGCTTTCAACATGATCGGCGACAGGTCGAGATCAGCGAATAAGGTAAGCGGCGGTCCGACAGGCTTGTCCATCGACGGGAAAGTTTGTGGTTGGAGGCGTTCCCGGAAAAACGCGCAGTTGAGTGGGGGCAAACAAAGTGCCTTTTGGTATTAGATCCGCAGTATACGCGATTTGTCTACGCAATTGAATGGCGTCGTTTACGGGCATTCCAACGAATCATCAATTCATCGAGTGAAACAGCAGCCAGCAACGCAACTCCGATAATGACCATCTCCCATTCTTGAGAAATCCCCAACACGATGATTGCCTTGTAAAGACACCGCATGACTGCGGCCCCGGCAATCACGCTCAGGATCGCGCCTCGACCGCCACGCAGACTGCATCCGCCAAGAACAGCGGCAGCAATCGCGTAAAGCTCGTAAAAAGAACCGCTGGACCCAGGCTGAACCGAATTGAGCTCTAGCGTAAACAGAATCCCCGTAAGGCCAGCGAGTGATGAGCACGCGACGTAAGCGAAAACGATGATCGAGCGGGTTCGCAGGCCACTGAAGCGAGCGGCCTTTTCGTTTTCTCCGGTCGCAAGCAAGTGTCGCCCCCATACCATTCGATTAAGAAAAACCCAAGCCGCAAGGGCGGTCAGCGCTAAGATAACGCCGCTGAAAGGGATCTCGATCCAAGCGATATCGGACCAAGCGGCCTGGGACGAACCGATCCGAGCCACCAGTGGCAACGGAAGTTCAAAAACGGCCCCGGTAAAAAAGGCTTTGAATTCGGGCAATGCACCGAGAAGGCCCACCTGATTGTCACCGGTCATGACTCGCGCCAAACCGCGATAGATCAATAGCCCGCAAAGGGTGACGACAAAAGGCTGGAGGTTAGCTCGCGTGATCAATAGGCCGTGCAACAGTCCCAGCGCCGCGGAGATCACCAAGACAATTCCGCAAGCTACGTAAGGGTTGAGTGACTGCAGCGTTTGCAACCTCACCGGAACACCGGGCCTGAGCAGTTGGAGGCGGTCGCGAAGCTCGATATAAGACGCTCCACCCACATCAATGACACGTTCGATCACGACACTGGACCTGCCGCTTGTGCTCGCGAAACTGAGCAGATCACCTTTAACGATAGGCGGAAGCGGATCCTCCAGCCGAAGCGCCGCACCGGTAAACGGCGCAATGACCTCGGCACGTGTCTCGACGATGCGGCTCTCGAAGTTGGTATCGACCACTTGAACATTGACGATTTGAACAAGGAGTACCCCCGACAACGCAATCAATGAACCAATCGATAAATCGATGCCTCCTGTGATGATCACCAGAGCGACGCCGATTGAAATCAAACCGTACAATCCGGTGTCACGAACAATCGATCGCAAATTTGCCGCCGCTGCAAAGCTTGGCTCGATCGAAGTTGTGACTATGACTATCAATATCAGCAGAACGAAGATTCCGAGGTTCTGAAAACGCATCACGCAATACCATTCAGGGCTTCGAGTTTGGTACAGAGGACTGTGCGAGCTTTGTCATGTCAGCAAATTGGCCACCGACTGCAAGCTGCATGATTGCTTCTTCTTGTATTTGACCGCCGGTCAGTTCACCCATGATGCGACCTTCGTGCATCACGATAACTCTGTCCGCGATGGCAATCACCTCTTCCATATCACTCGAGGCAACCACCATCGCTACACCAGACGACGCTAGCTTCATCAAGATGGAATAGATTTCTTGCCGAGCGGCGATATCAACGCCACGTGTCGGCTCATCAAGCAGTAGAACGCGTGGTGAACGTATCAGCCACTTTGCAATCGCGATCTTCTGTTGATTGCCACCGGACAATGTCGCAACGGCTGTTTGCTGAGTCGCAGTCTTGATACCAAGCGATTCGATTTGAGTTGCAGTTTGCTTCGCTTCCCACTGAGGGAGAATCCAGGGGAACGCCGGAGCGTCACTCAGTGCACTGATTGTCGTATTGGTACGAACGGATGACTCAAGGAACAAACCGGTCGCTTTACGATCTTCGGTCACCATCGCGACACCAGCAGCAATCGCCTCGGTAACAGTGTGGTTGCGAAGGATTTTTTCACCCACCCAGACCTCTCCCCCGAGCGATGCGCGAGCTCCAAAAATCGTTTCAAGCAGTTCGCTTCTTCCAGCTCCTACCAATCCAGCCAGTACGACGATTTCTCCCGACCTTGCAACCAGGCTCGCTGAATGACTCGCCCCCCCAATACCATCGAAAACACGGAGTTCGTCAACTTTCAAACGAAGTTCCTGCGAATCATCTCGGCCAGGCTTTGCCAGTGGCTGTGGATCGCGGCCAACCATCAACCGAACCATGTTGTCATGGGTTATGGAACCGCCTTCAAGCGTCCCCGCATTTCGTCCATCTCGAAGCACCTCGACACGGTCCGCAAGCGTCATCACTTCTGCTAGTCGGTGCGAGATATAAACAATGCTCACACCGTCTCGCCGAAGCTCCGTAATCAATTCCATCAACCGCTGAGTTTCATGGTGCGACAGGCTGCTGGTCGGTTCGTCCATGATGAGCACATTTGCTCGAGTTATCAGTGCCTTGGCGATCTCAACGAGTTGTTTCTGGCCGATGGAGAGGTCGCTCAGCGACCGGCGAGGATCTTCGTCCAACCCCACTTTTTGCAAGTAGGTTGAAGCCGTCGCAAGCATTTGCTTTTTCGCGATCCAGCCGAACCGATGCGGTTCCCGCCCCAAAAGCAGGTTCTCCGCAATCGAAAGGTTGTCCGCCAGGTTTAGCTCCTGATGAATCATCGCAATTCCATGCCGCATCGACTCCGCCGGGGAACGAAAAGAGACCTGCTTCGAGTCGACCAAAATCTGACCGGAATCGGGATGTTGGTTGCCTGAAAGCACCTTCATCAACGTACTTTTTCCGGCACCGTTCTCACCAACCACCGCCAAGACCTCGGCGGGAAACAGATCAAGGTTAACCCTGTCCAGCGCGAGCACACCAGGAAAGCGCTTGCCAAGTCCGCGCACGGAAATGCGTGGCGAGCGACTCTGGTTAGGCACCGATGTGGAAGTCAAGAAGGTCAACCTGCGGAATGCAACGAAAGAATGGAAACGCGAAACCTTGCGGGTGAATCGTGATTGTTATATCCGACACAATCGAGAAACCAATGCGGTTTGCTGGCATTCCTTCGGCCGGAGGCTGGTTTTGCCTACTTAAGCCCCATGTTCAGGTCGATAGCCGAAATACTATGAAAACCGAAAGCCATTTTCCCGAGCGGCTCCGATGACGATCGCTGACCAAAACCTCCGAATTCCAAGCGCGTTTTCGAGCAACACCAGACGCCTCGACGCTCGCCCATCCCGACTAGCGACTACGCGAATTCTGAGCGAAACCGCGCATGACCTTCGATCACCATTAACTTCCGTGCGAGAATCGATTCGCTTAGTTGCTGAAGGCGAATTGGGAGCCGTCACCGAATCGCAATTCCACTGCCTTGCCGACGCGATCGAAGTTTGTGATTCGATGGAACGTCTCGTTGCGGATATGCTAGAGATCGAACGCCTCGAAGCCGGCAGATCCAGGGCCATTCGCTCGTGGTTTGATCTCTTACCGGTTTGTCATAGTGTTTCCAACGCAGTTTCGTCGACCCTGCGTCCTCGAAATATCACGATCTTGTGGGATGGCATCGAAGCCTCCACCCCCCGCGTGTTTGGTGACCCCGAAAAGATCCGTCGCCTACTATCGAATCTCATCACCAACGCGGCGCGTGAAACGGCAGAGCACCACCAAGTCCTTATCCGTGCGCAGCGAATCCATGAGGGACACACACTTCGACTTTCGGTGATCGATTCCGGACGTGGAATGAACGTTGAAGATTGGAATCGAGCGGCGGTTCGTGGTGTAAGTCACCATAATAGTGAAGGCCTGGGGCTGGCGATTTGCAGGCAGTTGGCGTCTGCCCATCATTCCGTCTTAACGATTGTGAGTCGCTTGGAGATTGGAACGGAGGTTAGTTTCGAACTTCCGGTTTGCGGCGCCACTTCGGTGGCAACACAGTGGACGCAATGGCGCGGTCAACAATCTTTCAAAACCAAACCTCGTCGGGCCGATGGCGATAGCGAAACCGTCATTGGGATGGGGCAACTGAGGACGATCAAAGCGGACGATTCGGAGATTATCCTTCTCCATCATGAAGGTCCGCCGCCAATTCATGCGAACACCTGCTCGCTGTTGACCGCCGTCGTGGGAGCAGCAGTATCAAGTAAAGCAGTCCAGTCGTTCGACGAAATCCTTCAGCGTGACCAACGCGCCTACGATTTAACCTACCGTGCGGCAGACCGTCGCTGGGTCGTGCTTTGGGACGCCAATCGCGAGGAAGCCATTGAACGTGCCGAGATGCTCTCTCTCCGAGAGGTCGAGGGCGAGCGATTGCGAGTGACTTGGTCAGAACCCCGAACGGTGAAACTCAATACCAGCCAGGCGACCGTAGTCATCGCGGATGCATTCACGCGAGAAGCACTCATCGACCGTGAACCCGCCGGGTTGGTCGACGACGACATGAGTCTCGACGGAGGAACGACCTTTGCCCAATCCGCCATCCCTTCCCAACGACTGCAAGCAGAACTCGTTCACCTAGCCTCTCGAATTGGTCAGCAATCAAAAAAACTTATCTCCCAATCGGTTCGCACCCGCCCCAGTTAGCCAGGGCGCAACCCGAAATGAAAAGCTTCGGAAGCGTTTAGTTCCGCATGCGAGCGGTCCGGCAATCGACAGGGGCGAAAGCGAAGTTCACTCGTATTGCCCAAGTTCACTCGTATTGCCCCGGTTGACTCCTGTTGCCCAGGCTGACTCGTATTGCCATGGTTCACTCGTATTGCCATGGATTTTACGACAAATCGGGCCAACGACCGTCCCCAAGGCGATCGGTAAGCAGCCCGCATCCTATTGACGGAAATTCGTGATTATCTCTATAGTCCAGAGTGGTCGTTTGTTGCCTTGATCGCCCCGTTTCTCCGCGATGCTTGGCGTTTGTCGCTTCACAACAAGCATTCGCCTTCACGGGCGAAGCGGTCGAGTATCATGAATTCAGAACGTCGTCACGACTTGCAGCAAAATTACTTGGCCCAATACGTTGGAAATTGGATCAAGCTCATAGAACCGCATGCGAAGTTAATCGCCGTTGTGTTTGCCGTTGTGGTCGGAGTGGTCGTAGCGTTCGGATTGGTCCAAAACTCGAAAACGATGGCCCGTAGCGATGCGACTCTTGAGTTGCTCCAGAACGCAAATGGCGGCGATGCGGAGGCGCTTGCCACTGTCGGAGATCGCTACGCATCCACGATCGCCGGCACCATGGCTAGATTATTTGAGGCTGACACCAACCTGAGCGCCGGCATCACCTCCCTTTATGCAGATAAAGAGGAAGGTGAGAGCAAGATCGAGGACGCGCTCAAGGCTTACCGAGAAGTAACCGTTTCAACGCAAGACCGGTTTCTACTTTCGCGTGCACACCTTGGCATCGGCCACGCGCTTGAGTCGATTGGAAAAGCCGAAGACGCGATTGCAGCCTATCGTCAAGCAGTCGCGATCAACGAATCGCCAGCGCTCGTCGCTGCCGCCCAACAGCGGATCGACCTTCTGCAGAAACCCGACACGGCAGAGTTCCTTACATGGTTCGCGAAACAAGACTTCAAGCCTGCCGACCCCTCGCTTCCTCCGAGTTTACCTGATGGTAAATCGTTACCAGCCTTGCCAGACTTGGATCTTCCAGAAATCAAGCCTCTGGAAGTGCCGACCGAGCTAAAAAATGAAGCAGAAACCGCTGCAGCGAAGACCGACGATGCCCCTGGCGAAATGAAGCTGCCCGAAACGCCAGTCGAGACAGCGCCCGCAAGTGCGCCGGATCCAGGGAGCACACCTCCGGCGTCCACCGACAGCACACCGGCGACAGAACCAACCGTTGCGCCAGCAGAGGGCTCGCCCGAATCGCCAGCTGATATCAATGTGGAAGCCCCCGCAAACCCGACACCAACCGAAAGCACAAGCGAACCAAACCTGGATAATCCTACCGTCCGTGTCACGGACGAAGTCGAGTGAGTAAATCTGATTGGACCGATGCGTTCGATGACGATGAACTTGTTCTCCCTACAAATCCGGATTCTGCAAAAAGCATACCCGAAGCCTCAGTCGTGCCATCCCCGCCAACGCTGCAAAGCGAGGGCGATGTCATTCAGGGCGATGTCATTCGTTGTGTAACGGTCCCAGAAACGGCGGATGGCTTTCGCATCGACGTCTTCTTAACGCAATTGCTCGACGGGTACAGTCGTCAGCAATTGAAAGACGCTGTTCAAGCAGGAGGTGCCGAGGTAAACGGAAAGGTCGTCCGACCGAGCTATAAACTTCGTGCGGGGCAAGACATTCGTTTTCACGTTCCACCGCCCGCCAGCGACGACACGATCCCGGAGAACATTGACCTCGAAATCCTCTATGAGGATGACGGCATGGTGGTCGTTAACAAACCAGCGGGAATGGTCGTTCATCCCGCCCGAGGTAATTGGAGCGGCACCCTCACCAGCGCTCTGGCGTATCATTTTCAGTCGCTTTCCGATATCGGCGGCCCCACTCGACCTGGAATCGTTCATCGTCTGGATCGAGATACCAGCGGAGTGATCGTAGTTGCCAAGACCAATGCATTTCACTTGCACCTTGCTGAACAGTGGCATGAGCGAGATGTTTACAAAGAGTACCTCGCAATCACTGCTGGCGTCCTGGATCGCGATCGCGACATGATTGACGCGCCCATCGGAAGACATCCGTTCCAACGCGATAAAATGGCCATCCGGGAACGGCACGAAAGCAGTCGACCGGCAAAGACGTTCTACGAGGTGATGGCTCGCTGGGGCCGTTACTCACTCGTCAAGGCGATGCCAGAGACGGGGCGAACGCACCAGATTCGAGTGCATTTCGAGCACATCGGATGCGCCATCCTGTGCGACAAGCTGTACGGAGGACATAGCCAAGTCACCCAATCGCAACTTCTCGGCCAAAGATCACTCCAAGGGGAACCTCCGGTTTTGCAACGGCATGCTCTCCATGCGACCCGCCTGCGTCTGACTCACCCAAAGACGAAGAAAGAAATCGAATTTCATGCCCCACTTCCACCAGATCTAGAGAGAATCATTAACATCCTTCGTCAGAATGAAGGCGATTCATCTCAAGCGGGTGCGGGTCGACCAAAGTAAAACCCCTGGGCTAGCTCAAAGCCTAACTCGCGACACACGGTGGCCTCCGCTTCGGTTTCGACTCCCTCGGCGAGCGACTTGATGTTTAAGTCTCGAACCATCTTAACCAAGGTACGAATCATTTGCAGTCGCGCCTCATCAGCGTTGTCTATTCCGCGGACCAGTCCGATATCGAACTTCACATAGTCTGGCCTCGCTTCCACGATCTCGGCGAGTCGAGCCTGCCCCGATCCGAAATCGTCATACGCCATCTCAATATCAAGCGACTTTAGGCGACTGTGCAACTTCAACATCGATGCCGGATCCGTCACGGCAGCTTCATGAATTTCTAGAACAATTCGATGAACACCGGCCATCTCCCGGAGCTTGATAAGCGATTCAACCAAACCATCTCCAATCATTTCTTTGGGATGCGTGTTCACGAATAGCAATGGACCATCGGGCAACCCGCGACCCACTCGAACGCCTTCCCAACGAAGCAATCGGCTCAGTTCAACTTCAAGATTAAGTTGTTCGGCCGCCTGAAACATGGCTCCAACCGACTCCAGTCCGAATACTCGCCCACGACCTAATATTTCATATCCGACCGTTTCTCCCTGAGTCATTGAAACGATGGGCTGGAAGTGAGGGACAACGAGCCGCTGGCTCATCAAGCGATCAAATTGCACTAGCGCGAGCGCCTGGTCACAAACGTTTTCTTGAAAGGTTCCTGATAGACTGCAACTCGCCGATTGATGGCGGATACGAAACGGCGCTTCGGCTAAGTGAATTAGGTCGTCTTCCCCAATGCACATTGGTTCTTCGATTCGCCGTCCGTTAACGTAGGTACCATTGGTACTCTCAAGGTCTTTGATGTAAAGATTGCCTTTCTCTACCCAAAGCGACGCATGATTGCCGCTTACTGTTCGGAAATTGATCCGCATGGAACTGCCATTGCGCCGTCCCACGATGAACGGGTTATCGTCAATCGGCGTGTGTTGGATCGCCTCTCCACTCGCCGTCGGACCGCATAAGAACCAAACGCCATTGCGGGCATCGGCGGATCGAGGGCCAGTTGATACGTGTACGGAGTTCATGACACGGCCGAAAAAAGGAGTTCCTGGAATAACAACGAAAGGATCCAGACCTGCAAATGTAGGTCGCGTTTCTCGGCGGGGGGGCCGTTACAAACAGTTCCCTCACTATTTATTTTCGCGCCATTAAATACCAGCGATTAAATAACAGCGGTGTGCATCTTTTAATTGCGTGGGTGGGCAATCGTGTGAGCGTAGGGAAAAAACGCAGAAATTCGCGAGATAGCGGCGTGAACTCGCATCGTTCCTCGAATTCGCAACCTACCTTTCACCGGCAGAAAACCTGCCTTGAGTGCGCGAACGGTACAACCGCTACATCCCTACGACCATCGTCCACCAGCATCGAACCATGAATGCGATTGCGACTGACACCCATACCTTCGAATCCGGCCTCTTCGGCGGCTTGTTCTCCGACGATACGTATTGGCCAACACAGCCACGCGACCTTGGCGAAACCGGGCTGAGCGAATCATTCGTTGAGTCCCTGCTGATCAAGACGCTGATGGTTGCTGGAACCCTCAGTGGGCGTTCGTCCAGTGAGAGCATGGGACTGCCATTCCGTATCATCGAGCCATTGTTGGATGCGTTACGCGTGCGAAAGTTGATCATCCATGTTCGACCGGCTCCCTTTAATGATTACTACTACTCGTTGACCGAAGCAGGACTTCGACGTGGAACGGACTGCATGCGGCAATGCCAATATGTTGGCCCTGCACCAGTTCCACTCAGTGACTATGTATTGAGTGTGGAGGCCCAAGCTGCGGGTTTAGAGCCGATTGATCGTGAGCAACTACGGGCCGCGATGTCGACGATTTCTTACAACGACGAGCTCCTTGACCAACTGGGGCCAGCGGTCAATAGCAACACGGGCTTGTTCTTATTTGGCCCACCGGGCAACGGAAAAACAACCATCGCAAGGACACTTACCAAGTGCTTGGGGCAAGAAATTTGGATCCCCCATGCCATTCTCGACGACGGCAACTTGATCAAGCTTCAGGATGATGCCTTTCACCTTCCAGCCCCCATTCCAGAGGCAAACGGAAACATCCTAAAAGTCCAAGAGTGGGATCGTCGATGGCTTCGCATCCAGCGTCCAACCGTGATCGTTGGTGGTGAACTTGTTATGGAAAACCTCGAGGTACGCCATGATGCGAGATCCAACATCTGTGAGGCGCCGCTGCAAATGAAAAGCAACTGCGGATGCCTGTTGATCGACGACTTTGGAAGACAACGAATTCAACCCGCAGAATTGCTCAATCGCTGGATCGTACCGTTGGAAAACAGGGTTGATTACCTGACATTGCCAACGGGCAAGAAAGTTCAAATCCCATTTGAGCAACTGATCATATTCTCCACAAACATCAATCCGGACGAGTTGGTCGACGAGGCATTTCTTCGCCGCGTTCCTTACAAAATTTTCGTGGAAGATCCCGATGCGAATGAATTCCGGCGATTGATGAAGTCGGTCTCAACTCAACTTGGCTTCAGCCCTGTACCGGAAGCCTCAGAGCACTTATTGGCGTTCTATCAGCGTACCGGTAAACGGCTGCGTCGATGCCATCCGCGCGACCTACTGCTCCAAGTCAAAAGCTACTGTGCCTATCGGAAAATTGAGCCAACGCTTCGGCCTGAATACCTCGACCAAGCATGTCGCAGTTATTTCTCTACTCTGTAATCGACTGCGGCGCCTATCAGTGCGTGAAATGCTAAATCATGAATACAACGATCAACCCTTCGAACATTTGTGCTGGCTACGAACCAATCAGCGGCTATAAGCTAGAGCAATTGATTGGTCGTGGTGGATTCGGAGAAGTCTGGCGAAGTGAAGCCCCTGGGGGGCTCCGTAAAGCGGTTAAGTTTGTCTATGGCGCAACAGACCAACACCGAGCGATACGCGAGCTTCGATCACTTGAACGAATCAAAGGTGTACATCATCCCTTCCTGCTGACATTGGAACGTTTCGGGGTGGTCGACGAGCGTCTTGTTATCGTCACCGAACTTGCTGACGGGTCACTCGAGGATGTCTATAACCGCCATCGCGAGCGAGGGTCATGCGGTATCCCACGCGCTGCACTTCTGTCCTATCTCCACGATGCTGCGGATGGGCTGGACTACTTGCACACCAACTACCAGCTTCAACATCTGGACATCAAACCGGGCAACTTACTCCTGGTAGGCGGGCATGTTAAGGTCGGAGACTTCGGCCTGCTGAAAGACCTTCGTGACGATGACTGCTCGATCGTTGGCGGATTAACTCCCGTCTACGCACCGCCGGAACTGTTCGATGGGCGACCAAGCATTCACAGCGACCAATACAGCTTGGCGGTGATGTACCAGGAACTGATCACAGGGACGCGTCCGTTTTCTGGTCGAACAATCGCTCAGCTGGCCACTCAACACGTGCATGCAGCACCGAATCTCGGTCCGTTACCGGCATCGGATCGTCCGATCGTTGCAAAAGCGCTTGAAAAAGACCCCAGCCGGCGATACGCGAGCTGCTCCGAGTTTATTGACGAATTGCGAGCATCGACGACTCGGCCTTCACGTCAAGCAACCGCGCCAGGCGTTAATGAACGGGGTGACACACTCACTTGTGAATTTCGTGGCCGCCCCAGCGTGCCGTCGCCTACGATTAAAGACCTGCCACAACTGAAGGTCGCTCCTCCTCAAGGAGGCGTGCGAATCACGGGACACGCTCTGGTAGTTGCCCTTGGTGGTTCCGGGGCAAGCGTATTGCATCTACTGCGAGAACGTGTCGCGGGCCACCGCGCTGCGTGCCCCGTCGACCTTCACTCGGTATTAATCGATACGGATGCCCTTACTATCCAAGCCGCACGGCTAGCGGAAGTCTCTGATCGCGTTCCGCTGTGTCAAGCCGTTCATATCCCCTTAAAAACTCCGCAGGAGTACCGCAGTTATCAGGGAGTGAAATACAAAAGTATCAGTCGTCGCTGGCTTTACAATGTGCCTCGGAGCGGTGCTACCGAGGGGATGAGGCCGTTGGGGCGACTCGCTTTAATTGATCACGGTGACGAGGTGGTGCGTCAATTGAAGGAATCGATCGGACACCTTGCCGCAGTCGCTGGAAACGCAACACCAAGTATTTATGTCGTTGCTGCAATCGATGGGGGCACTGGCAGCGGTACAGTCATTGATGTCGTCCACCTGATTCGCTCTATCCTTGACGACTACTCAATGGCAGATGTGAACATCCTGCCGTTACTAATCACTGGACCCATGCAATCGGACGCTCGGCGCCCGCTTGCAGGACCTGATGCAGCCGCGACGATCGCAGAAATCAAATACTTTTTGAGCCCAGGAAATGGCTATCCGGGCGATGTAGCCGCAAATTGGCCAAGAGTTCCTGCGGCACGCACGCCACTCTCTGAAGCTTACATCATTGCAGCAGGGCTCCCCGGAGATTCGCTTCCCGATCCTATTGATACGGCATGTGAATATATCTGGGCCGACAGCACGGGTGCGGGGGCTTTCTTTGCCGCAGCAAGGCAAACAGCCACGACTGAAAACGAATCACCTATTGTTGAATCACCCTCGGTACGGTCCCTTGGCATGGTCCGACTCCGAACTCCGAAGATGCTTGAAGAGAACCTCCTCGCACCTTCGATTGCAAGACAATTGCTATACCGTTGGCTTGGTAAGCCGGGCGAGGCGAAAGAGCTTGCCCCGGATCTTGCCACCAAATTTACCCGCCGATGCGGAATCACCGTGGAGTCTTTCCTGAAGAATTCCGCAGGGCAATGGTCGCTCGAAAGATCAGTGCGTAAGAGGCGATTTTCTCAGTGGCTCGCATCACTTCCAGTGGAAGTGAAATCGAATCCCCTTGAACTGCAACAAGCCATCACCAAACTCGCGGGTCAAACGCTCGGCTCGGAACCATGCAATCACGCTGCATCCGTTTTGTTGGCAGTCAAACGCGAAATTACCGCAAGGCTTTCCGACGGCCGATGTGATTTGGCATTAGCGATTGAATTGATGAAACAACTCGAATCGTTCGTTGAGCAATGCATCCAGCATTGCCGAGGAAATGACTTCGGCGGTTTACGAAGTGACAGCATTAACGGTTTAGCCGAAGCGACAATCGAGCTCACCGAACAAGCCGACATTTGGCTTTGCCGTATTATCGCTTTCAATGCTGGGGAGGAGCTGGAAACGCTGAAACGGCAACTTCTCCAGCTTCGTGAAAACCTTACTGACCAGGCGGGTACGCTGGCTCAATGCATATCCCAAGTATCCAAACGGCTCAACGGCAATGACGACGATATTTGGCAGTACGTTGACGAGGGGATTCGGCAGCGAGTTGGGTCGGTATTAGAATCGCTACATAAGCAGGCATCGGCCGCAATTTTGGCCGTTTCCTTAAGTCAGGAAAAGTCAGAATGGAACTCGGACCTCTTGCTCCAATCCGTTCTTGATGAGGCATTGCCCCTGATTGAAACGGCGATGTCTTGGCAAGAGGTATCGCCGTTACAATCGACCGTTCCAGCGCAAGAACCGACATCGACATCCTCGGCGAGTCAAAAGAGTACCGGATCGTTGGCTGCCGACATAGGTGACTCAGACTTGTCGACAACCACCTTAGGCGAAGCAACGTCTGCGGGGGCTTTCAAAAAATCCCTGACTGCTAACAGCCTGCCGGCGAATCGACCATGGGACGATGCGGCAACGATTGCTGAGGCGATTCGCGCCGTCCGGCCTGCTCTCCTGCAATGTGGAGGATGCCAACGAATGCTGTTGATAGCCGGTAGCCATCAAGAATTACAGCGTTTAGAACCAAAAATTCGCGAGGCTCTTTCAGGCCCACTAACCACCACCGTGATCAGTGGTGCCGCAGCCATGCTCGTTTGCGAGGCCCAACAAATCAAATTGTCCGATGTCCACTCCCGGATCGTAACAATCACCGGAAACCAGCAGGACCTAATGGGCCGGCTCGCGGCCAGAAACGACATCGATTGGAAGGTTACCACCAGTAGCAGCCGCTAATCGGCACGTTTGTCATGGCAGCGAATCACTGTCATTTCGATGGCTGCGATCAACGCCTTGGCCTTGTTGACTGTTTCCTCGTACTCAGACTCCGGATCGCTATCTGCAACGACCCCACATCCCGCTTGGACATGGACAACCCCGTCTTTGACGACCATCGTTCGCAAGGCGATGCAAGTATCCATGTTTCCACGATAGTCGAGATACCCTACGGCGCCTCCATACGGGCCTCGACGATGAGGCTCTATCTCATCGATGATTTCCATCGCACGGACCTTCGGAGCACCCGACACGGTGCCAGCGGGCAAACAAGCCTTCAACGCATCGAAACAGTCCAGGTCTTCGCGGAGACGCCCTCGCACTTCACTGCTGATATGCATCACATGGCTGTAGCGCTCAACCACCATCACCTCCGTCAACTCCACCGAACCGAATTCAGCAACACGACCAACGTCATTGCGACCAAGGTCCACGAGCATGACATGCTCCGCCCGCTCTTTGGGATCATGCAATAACTCCTGCTCAAGCTCCAAATCTTCTCGCTCGTCTTTACCTCGCCGGCGCGTTCCCGCAAGTGGCCGGACAGTGACGACTCGATCCGCAACGCGGCACATGATCTCTGGCGAACAACCAATCAGGTCCACCTCGGGCGTGCGTAAATAAAACATGAACGGACTTGGGTTGACCACTCGAAGGCTGCGATAAATCTCTAACGGCGGCACTGTTGTGTGCACCGAAAAACGCTGACTTGGTACCACTTGAAAAATGTCACCTGCTTGGATGTACTGCACGCATCTCCGAACCGCATCGCAGAACTGATCTTTCTTAAAGTTCGACTGGACAACCATTTTGCTTGGTTCGATCGCGTCAATGATTTGGATCGATGACGGCAATACCGAACTCGACAGGCGATCCACAAAATCATCCAATCGGTTGGTTGCGACCTGGTAGCTCTGCGCAGCGTTCGCGGACTTTCCATCTGCTAAAGTCACAAGCGTGATCGTTTTGCTGACATGGTCAAAAACCAACATCGTCTGATAGAACGAAAAATCAAGGTCCGGAAGATGTCGGTCATCCATTGGCGGATTGGGTAGATTTTCTACATAGCGAATCACATCGTAGGCCGCGTAACCGATCGCTCCGCCGATAAATGGTGGCAGTCCATCACTTGGTGCCACCGACGCGGTCACATGATCGCGAAGGCACTGCAACGGATCGTCCGAATAAAATGTCGTCGTTTGTCCGTTTACAACACCGATCGTCACCTGGTTGCCTGTCGCCGCGAATCGTTTGACTGGCTCCGTTGCTAAAAAGCTATAACGCCCGACCTTTTCGCCACCGATCACACTTTCAAAAAGACAGCCGGGGCCGCCGCGGTCGAGGCTACGAAAGGCTGAAACCGGAGTGTGTGTATCGCTCAGTAAGCGACGGTAAATCGGCACAAAATCGTATTGTGAAGCGAGTTGCTTGAACTGATTGAAGTCGGGAGAGTGCATCGAAGGGTGTAGAAAAACGGGGAGTCGCAGGATGTAAATCGCATTCGCTTTGGTCGACATTCCATGGCGGCCTATCGCACAGTCTTGCCCATGAGTCATTTTCGATAAAGGGGAGCAGTCGTTGGGGAGCGAGCTCAATCGAGCCGAAACTCGTCTCGCGACTTGTAGAGCGGCAAATACCGGTAGTAGACTTCCAATATCATCGCGGACATTGCCGTGGTGTAGAGTCGGCCTCCCACGTCTCCGTGTTTGTTGGGGAAATGCCAACTTCCCGCTTCGTGCCCCTCGGTTGCCTGCGTTTTCACCAGATGATCGCGGACCGGGACGTGCCAGCGATCCCATTCCCGATGGCGAGCGTGATGCAACGCCAAGGTCGCATAATAGTCGTGGTAGACGTCATTCTTTTTTGGTCCTCGCTGCACGATGCGATCCAATGCATTGCCAAAGGATGTCTGTTCTGGCGACTGGCCAAGGTACATCAGCAAACAAAGACCCATTGCCGTTGTCGCGGGTTCAGGGTCCGTCGATACATATCCAAAGTCAAAAGATTGACCCTGGGTAAGGCTACGAACGAACCGTTCGGCGCGAGGCAGCGTGTTCGTTCTCAACGCAACGCCACCGTGTTGAGCCGAAATCAAAGACAATACTTGCCAAGTACTGACAGTCATGTCACCGGGGCTTCCAGGAACGTATCGCCAGCCACCCTTCGTGTGTTGAGCGGTGCAAGTAAAGTTGACCCCGCCTTCGACCAGTCGAAACAAATCCTCATCCGTACGTCCCTGATAGCGAGTCATCGCCATCGCTTCGCTGATCGCCATCATGGCAATACCGTGCCCGTACATGCTCCCAGACTGTAAGTCCAATCCAAAGTTGGTTTCTCGTGCTTCCTCCCGGAGAAAATAAAGGCCTCGCTTCACCTCTTCGGAATACGTTCCGTCATGGTGTGAATAACCAGCGCCCAGAAACGCGAGAAGCGCCAAACCGGTGGCTGCGGTCCTTGGACGGGGGAAGCTTTCCGAATTAACCGAATGGCTGCACCGACCATCGCAAGGCGACTGACTCAAATCGAAACTCCACCCGCCATCGCGCTGTTGATGTGCGGCCAACCATTTGAGTGCCGCCTCAACCGCGTCTTCACTCTCCGCCGTCGCCCCGTATCGAGCGCCTAGCTCTGCACGACTTTTTGAATCTCGCTGATAGATTCCACTACCGGGAAGGCGGGTCGAAGTCGATTCGCCACTTCCGGGAGCGGGATGACGGTCAAAGGCTTGCGACAAATCAATCAAGCCGTCCTGAGCGGTCGACGTCGAGCCCATCAAGGGCGAGAATCGAGAGCTATCTGCATGGGCCGCCGCAGTGGTTAGCGTCACCGGCAGATCAGCGGCGGCCGTTGCACTGACCACCCATGGAATGGAAAGATCCTGTTCAACCGACTCCATCTCAAACACTTCCGCCGACGATTCAGACGAACTGGCGAGCAAGCGGGTGCCGGTCTGCGATTTCGGCTGAAGCTGAATCAAAACGAGAGCAATGATGAGGATCGTATGGACGATCATGCTTATTAGCGCTGCGGGCAATCCGTCGCTATGAGCTTCACGGCCGTCCGCCGTCGAATCCGCAACAATCGCCTCGCCAACGCGATGTCCGACCATTTCTTCAACACGCGGGCCGGCAAAATCGCCTTTCCACTTCGATGCGATTTCAGACTTCGCCCCCGCCCCAGGGACTCCCCCCTGGGCAGCGGCGTCTCCAGCATGGGAAAGACAATCGGTAGTCGGCGAGGACAAGCTCATCGGGCATGCCGGTTACAGAGAAATCAGCGAACTATCCTCAATGATAGTTCGCCGAAACTCCCAACCGCCTGCCTGAAGCGTGCGTTTAGAGCGGAAAGTCCTCTTCCGATGCCGTATTTGCGTACAACGGCATGTGTCGGTAGTAAACTTCGAGAATCATCGTTGCAAACGCGGTCGACGCGAGGCGTCCACCTTCAAGGGGGCCACGATGGGATTTACTATCCGAGAAATGCCAGCTGCCGTTTGCCCCCGCATTCGTGTCTTGGGTTTGCACCAGCCAGTCTCGCAATTCCACATTGAACTTATCCCAATCTGGCCCGCCATAGTGCCGCAGAACCTGAGCCGCGTAGTAGTCGTAATAGATGTCTCTTTTATCGACACCAATTTGCATGAGGTTTTTCACCCCTTCGATAATACCTGGGTGTGTCTTGTCCCATCCCGTGTACATGCGGCAAAGCAGACCGATTGCGGTACAGGAAGGACTGGCCCCCACGGATGTAATCTTATCGGTGTAGCCGTAAAGCGAGCCATTGTTGGACCCGACGCGATCAAGGAAATTAAGCGCACCCTTTACGGCGATTGGTGGAACCGTCAGGTGACCCATGTAGCCGCTCTTCATCGCCATCACGTGCCAACCTGTCACCGACGTGTCACTTTCAGTCGCCGAGCGGGGCGCGTATCGCCAGCCGCCGTCCGAAGGGCTCTGGGCGTAATAGGTGAAATTAAGTGCCGCTTGCGCAGGCCCCATGAGGGCAGGATCCTCGGTCATTGCGTAAGCCTCACATAGCAGGATGGTTACCAGCCCATGCGAATAAAGCGTCCCGCCTGGCTCAGTGAAATCGAGGGTATTGAGGCCGCCCATGTTTTTCGCCTTACCGTTTTGAGCGAGAAACAATAGCCCCTGCCGAACCGTGTTCTTATAGTCGCCCGCCATGTGCGTCTGACCCGCTCCAAGGAATGGCAACAGGGCTAGCGCAGTGGCCGCGTTGAACGCCTTGGCGTGTTGCTCTTCCCCAGGATCGCTGCAGGCTCCACGACACACCAAGTTATGCTGGAACGTCCAACCACCGTTCGGCATCTGATGGAGTGCAATCCACTTCAACGCTTTATTGACGGCCGACTCGCTGCTCTCATTGCCTCCATACTCACGAAGCAACTTCTTTTTCATGTCGACGCTGCGACTGCTGAATGATTGCGACGTCATCGACGCGAGCGATTGAAGGGCCGCGCCTGAGGGCGCCATTTCGGCGGCAAAGTCGGTCATATCGACCGGCGTCATCGCGACTTCCATCGGTACATCCACAGCCATCGGCTCAACATTTTCGATTGTCTCCGGCATGTCGACCATCGGCTCAGTCAATTCCTCGCTCTCGGCGACCTCTCCTGGATCAACCTCCTCGATTGTGAACTCCTCTATTTCGGGCCCTTCTTCGCCGCTATTGGATGCCGAAAGGACATTAATGATTTTAACCGGATCGGCGACCGAGAGGACGCCAAGCACAATCAAAACCAGCATGTGCACCAACATGCTAATGAGCCACGAAGGAACCGCTCGGAACAGAATAAAGTGCCGACGATGATTCGCCTCAGCGGGGTCATTCTCGTCCTGGTCAGTCGACTCGTCGGGCTGAGTGTCCATCTTTGGTTTTACTTCCGTTTACATCCGCGAAATGATCGATTGAAAAATAGAATGAGGTCGACAAGAAGCCGCCCAGATCTGCGGCGATCCATCACTAGAACCATCCGAATACGTTTAAGGTACTCATTGTGACCGCAAGAATCCACTCACCAACCGTTTTTCTAAACACGGCTCGCTAGACGTCAAAATCCTGCAAACCTGCGATTTGGCTTCGGCCTAGTCGTTTCGGAAGTCTGAACGGGATTGTTGTGCGTTTCCTAGGATCGTCAGGAAATGCCTCACCGCTGGTTTTACACGTTCCGCCAAGCGTACTGATTTGCTCCCGTCCGCCTTCCCGACCCAGCCATCGGTCAACTCAAGGCAAATCACACCTGCGGCAATCCCACCGTCCTCTGGGGCCCGCGGATCGGAAAAAGTCAAAGTCGCAAACTTTGGGTCACCTGTCGCGATCGATTCGATCGACTGCGCGACTTCGGTCTCCCAAAGGTAATGCTTTTGCTCCAATAACGCATGTCGCAAATGCCCTAGACCAGGCGTCCCGTTGAGATTAATGACCTTTTCATTTCCGTCCGAAACCAATACCAGCGTCACAATGGGCGCCAATTGCATCGCACGAATCGTGTCAACACCCCAAAACCGAGTCGTCAGTTCTAGCTGCGTGCGGCGAAAGTAAATGCTCCCAGCCGCCATCAGCACGGCGGCTAAAAAAACGGCGACGCCCATCCACACCGCCCGGCGCGTGATGGGTATTCTGGGATGATCGACCCACCCCTCTGGCAGCGAACTGGCAGGAACGGGAACGCTTGCTGCGTCCATAATGTTGCGCCTTTGATATGCTAGTGGGCTCTCGTCGCTCACATCGACTCTTCTACAAACCCGTAACTTTTAACCCGCAGTTTCGCCGATGTCTCAACCGACGGAAAGTCCGAAAGAAGTGGTTTCAAGCTTTTCCTGCAACGTTTCAAAGGAAATGTCGATCCACGTCGCGTTGGGTGAGCGTGGTTACCAAATACTGGTATCCAGCGGACGCTGGGGTCAAGTCGCTGACCAAATTCGAACTGCCTTACCCGATATGACCCACGCAGTTGTGATTGCGGATTCCGGGGTGATGGACGCGTGGGCGACTCCTGTCGTTTTGGCGCTCCGTCAATCCATCCGCTGCGACGTGTACGGTGTGCCGTGTGGTGAAACCAGTAAATCCATTGCCATGCTGGGAGAGTTGTGGGAATGGCTCCATGCATGCGGTACCGACCGCCGTACCGTGGTAATCGCTATTGGCGGTGGTGTGGTCGGAGACTTAGCCGGCTTCGCGGCCGCTTCCTACGCACGTGGGATCCGCCTCGTACAGATTCCAACGACACTCCTTTCGCAGGTCGACAGTAGCGTCGGCGGCAAAACGGGAATCAATTTAGCCAACGGAAAGAATATGGTGGGTGCCTTTTGGCAACCATCCTTGGTACTTATCGACACGGAAACCCTGGCAACGCTCCCTCAGCGCGCTTACCTCAGCGGGCTCGCAGAAGTCATCAAGTATGGCGTTATCGAAGATGAGTCTTTCTTTGCCTGGCTTGAATCGAATTCTCAAAAACTTGTCGCCCGGGAACCTGCTGCGATTCGCTATGCCATTTCAACGTCGTGTCGAATCAAAGCCGAGGTTGTTGCGAACGACGAGCGTGAAACGACTGGGCGTCGCGCCATTCTTAACTACGGACATACGTTTGCCCATGCGATTGAAGCCACGGCTGGCTACGGTGTTTGGCTGCACGGCGAAGCAGTCTCCATTGGTATGCAAATGGCGGCAAGACTCGCATTCGCAATGGGATTGATCGATCAGCAATTCTTACAACGACAAACCGCACTGATAACGGCATGTGGCCTACCGACTACGTGGCCAGCAGCGAATGCAGAATCAATGATCCATGCCATGCGCACCGACAAGAAAGTTGCGAATGCCCAACTTCGATTCGTTTTACCCGATCGCATCGGCCGGGTTGAATTGATCACTTGCAACGATACCGCAGCGATAAAGGATGCGATCCACCTTGCCACATGAATTGCAAGCCTGACTCCATTTGCTTCAAACAACCCGCTCGTGCACTTGAAGAAAACATGCAAGCAACCCTCGCCCTTCGCCTCATTCGCTGCACCGGGGCAGTCTTTGCCGCTCACCTTCTACTCTTTCTACTCTGCCAATTTCTAGCCCTTGGGTGCCAGCACCATATTTGGGCAAGTGAGCCAGCGCCGAGGCATGTGTGGAAGTCCAACTTTATCGGTTCGCCAGAACAAGCGCCACCGCTAAAGCTAGAACGAGCTTTTCCCAAACTTAGTTTTTCAGGACCGATCTCGATCCATCGATTTCCGGACGGCAATCGATACGCGGTGCTGGAGCAGCATCATAAGATTTACTCCTTCGAAGCTGTAGAAAACACAGCCCAAAGCGATTTACTGGTTGACTTTTCGGTAGCAAAACCACTCAGCGGGAACCTGCCAGATCGTGAAAAGCGGAGCATCGATTTGTTCTCGATCGCGTTTCACCCAAACTATCGCGAGAACCATTTGGTGTATCTCTGCTACGTATCGACGTCCGACAAGTCCAAAACGCATGTGTCACAATTTCAAATGGAAGACTCAACGCCGCCACGGCTCCTAGTTGAATCGGAAGTTGAAATCCTCACCTGCGACGGAGGAGGGCACAACGGTTGCACTCTCTTATTCGATCAGAAAGGATACCTCTACATTTCGCTTGGCGACCTCGCCGAGCCTTCCCCGCCAGATCGACTCGAAACGGGGCAAGACATTTCGGATTTGTACTCTTCAATCCTGCGAATCGATGTCGACCACCCCAGTGACGGGCGAAATTATTCGATCCCAAGCGACAATCCTTTCATTGGATTACCGAAAGCGAGGCCCGAAGTCTTTGCGTTTGGCTTCCGCAATCCGTTCCGCATGTCATTTGATTCCGCCACGGACCAGTTGTGGGTGGGCGATGTAGGTTGGGAAGCGTGGGAGATGGTGTACCGTGTCCGCCGCGGAGGCAACTACGGGTGGGCAGTCAAGGAGGGTCCTGGTGACGTCAAATCCCAACCCGTCGGTCCTACTCCGATATTGCCTGCGGACATCGCACTTGGACACAACGAAGCCGCATCCGTGACAGGCGGATTGGTTTACCACGGCAAGAGTTTTCCAGAGCTTTCTGGCAATTACATTTTTGGCGACTGGATCACGCGAAAGTTTTGGGCAGCGACTTTCAATGAACAACAAGTAACGGCGTTGAAAGAAATCGCTGTTGGGTCGGTCAAACCCATTTGCTTCGAAGTGGACGAAGCGGGCGAGCTTCTCATACTTGACTACAACGAACACCAAGGGGCTGCTGGAATCTATCGATTTGCGAGAAACCCAGCCGCGGAACAATCCACCGAGAGCTTTCCGAGACGACTTAGCCAGACAGGTCTGTTCGCCGATACTTCAAACAACTCACCCAGCGATGGGGTGTTTCGTTACAACATCAACGCGTCGATGTGGCAGGATGGTGCCAGCGCCGAGTACCTGGTGGCTGTCCCCACTGAAGAACCCATCCGGTTCTATCAATCTCCACAAAAGACATTCAATTGGTTCCATACGAAAGTCACCCTCCCGATCGGAACTGTGCTTGCTAAAACGTTATCACTTCGACTGAGCGATACACCTCTCAAACATCCTTCAAGGATCGAAACTCAAGTCTCACTAAAAGACGAGCAAGGCGAGTGGCAGTTTTACACCTATCGCTGGAATGAACAGGGAACCGACGCCGATTTGGTCCCCGCCGCAGGCGGAACCCGGCAACTCAGCGTCGCTGGCCCAGAAGTACGTTCGCCGTCATTCGAGCTGGACTGGCAATTCGCATCACGTTCACAATGTCGCGTTTGCCACACCCCTTGGACTGGCGAAACCATCGGCTTTACCGAGTCGCAATTGCGCCGCCCGCAATCCCAATCCGATGCCTGGCATGACTTACAGCTTTGCGGTGTTATCCAACCAGATGGCGCCGAGAAACCGATCAGAGATGAACTCTACTCCGCGTTGGTGAATCCTTATGACTCCGACCAACCGATTGATCGACGTGCTCGCTCTTACTTGCATGCTAACTGCGCCCATTGCCACATGAATGGCGGAAACGCATCGACGGTGTTTCGCGCCCATTTCGATCTTCCCATCGAAGAGACTTTATTAATCGACGGGAAAATTCTTCGCGGCGATTTTGGTATCCCTTCGTCACAACTGATCAGCCCAGGCAAGCCGCCAGAGTCAGTGCTGCAATATCGACTCGCGAAGATCGGGACGGGTCGGATGCCTCCTATTGGTTCCGAACGTGTCGACGCCGCTGGCGTAAAACTGATACGACAGTGGGTTGATGGATTACCCGAAGACCGAGGCCAATTATTCGCAATCGATTCCCTCTGCGGACCGGTGCTCCGCCAAGACGACGAACGACGATTGAAGGCTGCTCGAACGCTACTTGGCACTCGACAGGGCACACTCGAATTGTCGATGGCATTGGCAGAGAATCGCGTGCCACAATGGCTAGTCCATCCCATCGTTGGTGAAGCGATGGAAATCGACGATTTGACCCGGCGAGACCTTATTGAACCTTACGCAAGTAGGGATCAGCAGGTGCCTCGACTCGGATTGATTTTCGATACTGCCGCACTCCTGCAAAGCGAAGGCGATATCACTCGAGGGATGAACTTATTCAACTCCGGCGCTTCTCAATGTTCTCAGTGCCATCGGATCGGTGACATCGGCAAAGAAATTGGCCCTGATCTCTCACGAATTGCGGACAAGTTAAAAACGGAGGAAAACATCCTAAAGAGTATCCTCCAGCCTTCTGCCGAGATCGACGATAAGTACCGCGCCTTGACGGTGCTCACGTCCAGCGGGCATACCCATGTGGGCCAACTGGTGGAACGAAACGATCAAAAAGTTGTCTTACGAGACGCGCAGGGAAAATCGATACTGGTCGAAGTTGACGACATTGAAATCGAAAGCCTTTCGCCTGTCTCGTTAATGCCAGAGGGATTATTGGCTCCACTCACCGTTCACGAGGCAGCGGACTTACTGGCATACTTGCATTCCCTGAGATGAGGCACTGAGACTATCCGCATGATGACTGCTGAATCGAACGCGGACCCTCGGATTTCATTCGAAGCCTTTGATGCACATCGTGCTCGCTAGTCTGGTTACAATGGCCGTCAACGATACATCGTCCCCACCTGGAGCTTCTCCGATGAGATTGGCGTTTTCTATTCTTGCGATCACTTTCGCTGTTGCCATTTGCCCATCCGCAAAGGGCGAGTCACCAAAGGAAGCGACACCTTGGGTGCCCTTGTTTAATGGCAATGACCTTTCAGGGTGGATCCCAGTAAACGTCGCCCCCAGCACTTTCACAGCCCGCGATGGCATGATCATTTCAACGGGAAAACCCACCGGCGTGTTGCGGACCGAAAAAATGTATGAAAACTTCATCGTTGAATTGGAGTGGCGACATATGCACCCCGGCGGAAATGCTGGGCTCTTTATATGGGGCGACGGTTTACCTTCAACCGGAATTCCCTTCACGCGTGGGATCGAAATTCAGATTCTCGATAATGCCTACAACGCCAATGGAAAGAATGAATGGTTTACCACCCATGGCGACATCTTTCCGATTCATGGTGCAAAGATGAAGCCGATGGGGAACGTTGCTAAGAGTGGCGTGAGAAGCTTCCCCACCGAGGAACGTTCCAACCCGTCGCCGCAATGGAATCACTATCGCGTCGTCGCAAACAACGGTGAAGTACGCCTAAGCGTCAACGGCAAAGAGGTCACGATGGGGACGGATTGTTGGCCAAGAAATGGTTACCTCTTCTTGGAGTCAGAAGGCTCCGAGTGCCACTTCCGAAACATTCGTATCCAAGAACTTCCGTCCACGGGCGCAACCGCGGACGTGACAGCGCTGTCAGGTGAAGGATTCGTTCCACTGTTCACCGGAATCGACCTTGAGAATTGGAAGGTTCCTGATGGAGACAATGGGCACTGGAAACTGGCTGGGGAAGTACTCGATTACGATGCCGAGAGCGAGGCTCCCGGAGACAAATCGCTTTGGTCACAAAAAGAGTATGTCAATTTTCGCCTCATCGTCGACTGGCGTATCAAAGAGACACCTTACACCAATCCACGCATCGCGCAGATTTTGCCGGATGGCTCTGAAGCGGTCGATGCTGACGGCAAACCCATCACACTATCGATGCCTGATTCAGACTCAGGAATCTTCTTACGCGGGAGCGGCCAACATCAAGTAAACATCTGGTGCTGGCCCGTCGGCTCCGGGGAAATGTACGGTGTGAGGCGCGATACGAACATGCCAAGCGAGGTCCGTGCCGCGGTAACGCCGAGCGTCAAAGCCGATAACCCGGTCGGGCAATGGAATCGGTTTGACATTACGGTTCAAGGAGACACGGTAAGCGTAATGCTTAATGGCAAAAGAGTTGTTTCCGAGGCAAAGATTCCCAACCTACCTCCTCGCGGCGCGATCGCATTGCAACATCACGGAAGCAAAACCGACGGCCGGTGGACAAGCCCACCATCACTGGTGCAATTCCGTAATATCATGATCAAAGAACTCCCCTAGCTGCACAGGGGCAGGTTCCGAATGAGGCGGTATTTCGACCCATCGGTCGCAGCTTGCCATAATGCTCGGTTGGAACCGTATCGATTGCAGAAGCGGGGTGTCCAGGCACTGCGGCTGATATTTCAACGCCGACGCCCGTCAGCGACGGGCCCTCAGCCAGCGAGCGAACTATTTCGACGCCTCGAGAAATGCCAGCAGATCCGCGAGGTCCTGCTGACTCAATATTTGTTCTAAACCCGCTGGCATAATCGAAACTTCGCTTGGGCTTCGTAATTCGATGTCATTGAGCGGAAGTGAAATCGTTCGGTCGGCCGCGATGGCCAACTTAAGCTCCTCAGCGTTTTCACTCTGTACCAAACCGTTAAAGACTTGCCCATCGACAGTGAGGACTCGAGTCGACTGGTAGCTTTGCTCTAGACGCGCGTTGGGGAACAAAACCGCTTCCAACAAGTCGCGTCGGGTTCGAGTACTTCCAATGTGTGTCAGTTCAGGGCCGATGGTTCCACCCACATACGCCACACGATGGCATGCATTACAAACAGCCTTTGAGTTACGAAATACTTGATACCCGCGAGCCGAATCACCTTCCGGCAATGTTGCCAACTTCTGTGAAACGGTCGATTCGATCTCCGCACTAGGACGATGAATTTGTGATAGCGTACTCGCGACCAAAGCCTTGAGCTCGTCACCCCGATTTCGGTAGAGATTGGTAACGGCATCACTGGGCAGAGTTCCTGCAGCAGGAATTTTCAACAAACGAGCGAGTAATTCCGAATCGATGGAATCGTCGCCGATCGCTGCGATGGACGACATCACGCTCAGAAGCTGCCGAGGTGCAATTTGCCCAAGATGTTCGAGCAAAACCCCGGCATGCGACTTGTCGAGATTGATTCTCTCCAGCGCGATGGACGCGACGGCATGACTGTTTTCACTATTTAATAGGTAATCAATGACGAGGGCTGCGTGTTCGGGTGAACTGCTCTTCATTGAGGCTGGCATCGCGGCCAGTAACCTGACCACGTCGCTAGGTTGATCTCGCCGAGAATTTGCGATGGCCATCAAAGCCTTCGAGATATCGGCATGTCCCTCTCCGTCGATCGGACTCTCGAGTAACCAATCTGCAAGCTGCATCTGGAATGCAGCCTCGCTCGACTCCATCCAGTGTGCGACTAATGGTGATAACGATGGCGAGAGCTTCATGCCACTTGCACGCAAGCATTCGAGCAAATTCACTTGATCACTTTGCGTCATCGTGGGCGCAGCCTTCAGCCACTCCGCCAAATAGTCTTGGACAATCGACTGTCCCGCCCATCCACGGAGCAACTCAAGCAATGCAGAGCGATCATTTTGATTGCCACCCATGGCAGACTTACCAAGCAGACGCAACAGATCAATCGACTCCGGCGCCCAAGTCGGGTGCTTTGCCGCGATTTGAATAGCGGTCATTCGAACGTCGTGTGAGTCACTTTGTACAAACTTTCCTATTCGAGCAGCCGTCAACTTTTCGCTTGCTCCAAGCTGTTCGAGCACAATCATCGCAGCCCTGATTTGGCTTGGCTCAGAGCTATCCAGAAATGCCTCGACCGCAGTGCGATCGTTAAGCTCCATCATTGCGAACAACAAAGAATGCTCAAGAATCCTATCCTCACTCGCGTGCATCATGCTCCGCATCAACGATTGCGTGGCGTGTCCCTTACCCATTCTCCCTAACGCCTCGGCTGCAACTCGACGCACGGACGCTGCGTTATCCGATACGACAATCGATTTGAGATCCTCGCAAGCCGCTGTCCAACGATGAACACTGATAGCGTGTGCCGCGGCGTGACGAACTGATTGAAGTGGGCTTTGGAGTGACTTGGCGACGACACCCATTGAGCTTTCATCTCCGACTCGGCATAGAATCCAAATGCATGCGAGCTTTGTATCGACGTTAACCGAAGCATCTGCGAGTATCCCCGCAAGAGACTCCACACATGGAGACCCAGAATTGACCAGCACATTCATAGCCCGCCGGCGGACGGCAAGACGAGGATCCGCAAGACGAGTTGCGAGTTCTCCGATCGTCATCGCTTCCCAATTCAGCTTTTCACCGTGTCTATCCGTCGCTGACCTGGTCAATGCCGAACTCAGGCGATAGATCCCCCCCAAAGCCTGATTTTGGTCCACATGCGAACTGGGGCAACAAAGGTTGTACCAGCCACCGGTGTCGAGAATCAGTAAGCTGCCATCTGAATCTTCAATCACATCGGTAGGATGAAAATCGATACGATTCCCGACAAGCAAATCATGGTTGATCGTAGTAAAACCAGCGCCAACGGCAACGAGTTGGTGCAGAGTGACCCTCTGCAAGTTGAACTGCGCAGCTACTAGATGTCTCGCAATCGAATTGTCCGCAAGCGTTCCTAAATTGTTCAGGAGCTGTTTCGACTCGAGCGAGATCAATCCACTCGGAGCGGCCGGCCCCAGGTGAGTCATGATCGGCATTAACTCGCCGGTGCGCAGATGCCCATTGATCACCCCATGGTCTTTACCGTAGACCCCGCCGTAAACAGCGTGTGCAATCCCATCCCGTTTTCCGTCGCCGGGATGCTGCAGAAACGTGCTGGTAAAGAATCGCTCACCTTCGAGCGTAATCGCAACCTCTACAGGGTTGTCCATGCCGCCCGTCATCACTGGTTCGATCGGACCACCCTCGGGTTTACGTCGGAAGATATGCGCAGCGCTAGTTGTCAACTTTTGATTGCCATAAAGCGCATGAGTTTGTTCTGCAAATGCTCCCTTGCACCAATAGATCCATCCATCATGCCCTCGGTACGGCCCATGAAGGTCATTCGCACAACCCGTGATCGTTTGGCCATCGAACCAAACCTCGCGATTTTCACAAACCCCATCGCCATCACCATCTATCAATCGCCAGATGTTAGGTGGTGCTGACACCAAAATATCGTTGCCAACACAAAGCACTCCCTCAGAAAAAGGCAACTTATCGGCAGCCAATAACCGGCGGTCAAACTTGCCGTCTCCGTCCGCATCAATGAGACGAACAACCCGATGGAGAGCTCGCTTATTGTGTTCCTCAATTGGCCTACTAACGCCGCCAGACTCCGCTACCACCAGGCGATTCGCTTCATCGAAGTCGGCAACAATCGGCCATCTAACAAGCTCCGGAGAACTAACCAAGTCAACCTGCAGAGGCAGCGGCACGGTAAGTGCAAGACCACTAAATTCGAACGAGTGCGTGTCTTCCTGGGCTCGCAAACTTGTACAAATTGTGGATGCCGCACCCCCGAATACCAAAACGATAGGCGAAAGCACTTTTGCAATAAAGCTGCATTGCAGCCAGTAAGACGGTGACTTCGCTCCCCCTGTAACTCGTTCGGTTCGATTTCCGTCAATACGAAAGTACAAGGTGCAGGTTTTGGTTGGCATGGTGGAGGCTCTCAAGGATTAGGCGTGAACGCTCGTTTCAGGATACACTCTCTCTCCGCATTAGGTTGCACGGAGACCATCGCCGAATGTTTTAGCGTTCTCGTTTTTTTCCGTGTAAAATGCGAAGCCTTGCGTCCCCAACAACCATCCTTCGATTTACTAGGCTCACCGCCCATCAACATGAAACGATCAATCTATTTATTGCTTTGTTGGATTTCGCTGCTCACTCCGTTTGAAAAGTCAACGTCCAATGCCGACGAGGCGGCGGAAGGGACTTGGATCGCGCTCTTCAATGGGAAGAACCTCGACGGGTGGACACCTAAGATTCGATATCACTCGTTGGGCGAGAACTACAACAACACATTTCGTGTCGAAGACGGCCTTTTGAAGGTAGGTTACGAGGGGTACGGCGAATTCAATGAAACCTTTGGGCACTTGTTTTACAAAGATGATTTTTCGAATTACCGGCTCCGTGTGGAGTACCGATTTGTTGGTGAACAATGCAAAGGCGGTCCTGGGTGGGCATTGCGGAACAGCGGAATGATGCTTCACGGCGAGCGTCCCGATACCATGGCAAAAGACCAAGACTTTCCGGCTTCGATTGAAGTTCAATTGTTGGGCGGGGACGGGACGACCCCACGAACCACCGCAAACTTATGCACACCGGGCACCAACGTCGTTAAAGACGGCAAGTTGTTCACGCCCCACTGCACCTCGTCGTCGTCAAAGACCTATCATGGTGACCAGTGGGTGACAGCCGAAGTGGAAGTCCACGGCAATGGGGTCGTCAAACATATTATTGACGGTGAGACGGTACTCCAGTACAGCCAGTCGCAACTCGATGAACGGGACCCCCACGCAGTAGAACTCGGCCGCAAAAATGGCACGATGATGCTCCACAGCGGCAGCATTTCCCTGCAATCCGAAAGCCATCCAGTTGAATTTCGCAAAGTTGAGTTGATGGTATTGCAGCCGCAGGATTAAAGGCTGAGGGGTAAGGACGAGTACCTGTTCCAGCGTCTACGAACGCTTTTGAATGTTAAAAATTGGCTGTTTGCTGAGGCAGGAAGCAGCCAGATTCGTCTTTCCGTGCGAGCAGTAATCTTGGTACGGTAACGTCGCAAGCTTGCCAGGATGAAGGCTTGTACACGATCGATTACTAGACGAATGACTCTCGCGAGGCGTCACGGAAGATGCAAATCATTGAAAAAATAGCAGGCGCATGCCTGCTGGTCGTTTTGGGCGCGGTTACTTGTTCGGCGCAGCCAGCGGCGCCGAACGGCGAGGCCGATCCAAATGCTGCGGCAAACTACGCACCCTTTCAACTAACCCCCCAAGAACAAGTTGCACTCGACCAACTACTTGCCGCCTGGGAACTTCAAAGCAATGGTACTAAAACACTCGAAGCAAAGTTCAAGCGTTGGCATTACGACTTGCTCGGCGCGCCCGCTGGGGTTCATGCGACCTGGGCGGAAGGTGTTATTAAATACGGCTCCCCAGACAAAGGATTGTTTCGTGTCGATCAATTGAAATTTTTCGACAAAATCGTTGAAAACACTGCAACTTATAAGGCAGCTGAAGGGCAGTTCGGTGACCATTGGGTTTGCAACGGACAGGAATTGCTTGAGTTTGATCGCAGTAAGAAGGAGTGCAAGATTCAAGAATTGCCTCCGGAACTTCGCGGCAAGGACATCTTTGAAAGTCCTCTACCGTTTGTTTTCAATCTCAATGCCGCAAAAATCAAAGAGCGATACTGGATCCGCCAACTTCCCGCTCAGGAAGGAATGGTGCTCATGGAAGCACATCCTAAGTCACAGGCTGATCGCGCTCAGTATCGGTTTGTTCGGATCGTCATCAATGCCCAGTCGTTCCTACCTCAGGCCTTGATCATGTACGGCCCAAATTTTGATCCTGCCACAGCACCCGACTACGACCACTATGAGTTTTTCGATATCGAGCGAAACACCATCGGTCAGCGACTGGGAACGTGGGGACGCGTCTTTATCGATGAAAAACCTCCAGGTGATTGGCGAGTCGTCCGTGAGGCATATCGGCCAGTTACTGCCCCTCAAGTGGCGCAGCCAGCGGTTGAAAAAACGGTTCGGTAACTAATCTACCATCGAGGGTAACCGGTAGGCCGTCCAGGCTAACGGGCCTGCCGTCGAGGCACCCTGGCCTCCAAGGGACCTCGACCGTCCGTTTATAGCCTCGCCCGGACTCACGATTCATTTCGCTGGACATTTAGAACCTATCCGAAAACCGAAGAGACCCGCGGCTAACGCCAAAGCGGCTAATGGCCTTCGGATAGGCTCTTAATCGCTCACTCCATTGAAGCGGAGTGAGCCCTGTCCTCAACGACTTGATCGTACCGTAAGATAATAGACTCCTCCTCTATTCATTTGGGAGTCTTTAGTGACGATCCATTCTCAAGATACTGAAACGTCAGCGGTTGGCGTGACGCTTGGTAGCATGAGCACACCTTCAGTGCTATCGAAAGAGCGTAGCCGCGTACTGCCGCGAGTCTCGTTCCGATTAGCGCTAGGCATAGTCACGGCGGTCGCCTTCGCTGCATTAAGTTATCGCTACTCCCAATCAGGCTCCATCTTGGCGTCTGCGTTCGTGGATGCTGCAACAACGTTGATCATTTCGTTTGTCGTCTACGCGTTACTTTTTCTCATCGCGTGGATTCCCGCTGTCGTGGGACGAGACCACCTTGAGGATGTGAACCGCGGCAGCCCCTTTGCCGCCGACCAACTTCCACCTCAGCTACTCACTCCTCGCGACCCCGGTACATGAATCGCCTCCTTGCTGCCGTCGCAATCCGTTCATGCGTTCAATTCGCATTGCTTGCCTTGTGCGTGTCAAACGGTTGGCATATCAACCTTGCGATGGGCGACTGGCAAGGTCCTCGACGCGACATCGTTTCCTTGCCTGACAAAGGGGTCAAGCCTTCCGGTTTTTTAATGACGGTTGCCTGTGACGACGTGAGGCTCTTCGGTGATATGCCAACTGCCATTTCCATTGTTCCGACCGGCAGCAGTTTTCCCGCGGACCGAAAACTATGGGTACGCATCTTACCGGTTGGAAATTCCACCCAGCCTCCGGGAAGAGACTGCATCTACGAAATACCCCTACAACTTTCTCAGGGAGCGACTCGATTCGAACAAACGTTTTATTTGCCTAAATGGTCAGTCGGTGGCGAGTTGGAGATTTCCGTACTTGAAGATCGGCGAGTGATCGACGGCTACCAGGGACGGATCGCCGGCGAACGCTATTTCCCATCACAAGCGGACAGTTGCTTTCGCGAATCTGCAGAACAACGATTCGGCTGGATCATTGACGACCAGCTGGATACGTCGGATGCCAAGATATTGATGGCGACCATCGCTCCGGAACTTATGAATGTATCGGATGCTGAGACATCCCCTGCCGGATTTGAGTTTGGGGAAACTTGGCGACAATTTCGCACGGTCAGCGTTTCACAACTTCCTCAGGATTGGCGGGGATTTGACGCAGTTGACGTATGGATCGTTCGCCCTGAAACGCTCCGCGAACTTTTCAACCTTAGACCGGAGTCGGCAACTGCATTGCGGGAGTATTTGCGGTGCGGAGGCAGCCTCTGGATTGTTGGTGCATTCACCGATTCAGAGGTTTCCGAAAGATTTCAGCTTGCCCAGTTGAATCCAATCGAATCCCGTAAATTCATCGAGCCGAGAGTCCAACTTTCCCAATCTCCGATTGATTACAACCTGTTCCGCGCAACGACGTACGCTCAAAACATCGGGGCACGGAGCTACATACGGCAACATGCACTAGTCCAATCCGGGGTGGTGTCTTATCAATCATCGCAGGTCGGGGGCGTGAATGCGGTCGATGCAACGTTTGATAAGAATCTTGCCTGGTTCGCCACACAAGAGAGCGCAGGAAATCTCGCCCCCGTTACGACGGACGATTTTTCGGTGCATACGGTTGCGATGGGAAAAATCATTGTCTGCCGAAAAGCAAATGCGGTACCCGGCACGCCACAACAGTGGCGGATTCTAGCAGCGCTAACGGGGAGCAATGTATCGGAAATCAGTAGACGTGCTGTTGATCCGTGTTTTGGTGATATTCGGTTTTGGGACTGGATCATCCCGGGCGTCGCCCAACCTCCAGTCTATACCTTTATTGGATTGCTTACGGTGTTCGTGATCATCGTAGGACCGGTGGCCTATCGAAGATTCACTCGCCTAGGCCGTGGCTACCTGATGATGTTTGTGGCCCCCGTACTCGCATTGGCAGCGACGCTCATCATGTTCGCCTACGGGCTTGTAGCTGACGGACTATCGACCCGAGCTCGCATTCGGGAAGTGAGTTGGATCGGGGATCAATCGGGCGACGCCAGTCGCTATTGCCGCGCAAGTTACTTCGCCGGCGTTCGTCCTTCGGACGGCATGAGGATTCCTGACAATTCAATTCTTCTCCCGTATCAGTTGCCAAGTTCCGAGTCCTGGTACGACGCATCCCAACGCGACCATTCAACGATCGGTACGATTGAATTCGAAAACGAATCGATGCACTTGGATCGAGGATTTCTACCGTCGAGGCAACAAAAGCAATTTGTCACCTATCGACCGGTCAAGAACTTTGGTGGTGTACGATTGCAATCGACTGACCAACAATTGACGTTGATCAGTGAGTTGGCAATCGACTTGCGGAATGGCGTATTAGCGGATCGAACGGGAAAGGTTTATGAATTCAAAAAACTCGCTTCTAACTCTGAAACAACTCTCCAACTCATCGAGAAGAGCAGGTCGGGTGAATTGCTTAGCGATCTTTACGGGCTCCAGCGACCCATTCCCCCCGCGGCTATTTCCAGCAGTCGGCGCTCGGGAGAACAAACCATTGACCTAGTGTCTCAACTCAACTCTCAAATCCAAAATACTGGAATTTATCGAACGAATGCGACGGTGAGCGAAAGTGTCGTTGAATCCTGGTTGCGCAATACACTTCAGATCGGCTCTGAGTTACCACCGGGCATGTTCATTGCCATTGCCGATGTGACTGAGGATTGCATTGCAGTACCCGATGTTGAGATTGTTGAAAGCGTTCATTACGTCGTCGGAGTCTTGCCATGATCGCACCTCCAGATACACCCATTCGGAAATCGATTCCTACAAGCGTACATTCCGATCAACCGCCATGCATTGAACTGCGCCGCATCTATCGTTTCTTTGGAACGACCAAAGCGGTACAAGACATATCGTTTTCGATCCCTCGGGGCAGCGTGTTTGGCTATATCGGTCCCAACGGTGCGGGAAAGACCACCAGTATGCGAATCTTGGCGACGCTGGACCTGCCGAGCTACGGTGAAGCCTTCATCGATGGTTTATCGGTCATCAATGATCCGGAACTCGTCCGGCACCGCCTGGGTTACATGCCCGATTCCTATGGAACGTATCGCGATGTCAATTGCTGGGAGTACCTTGACTTTTATGCACGCGCCTATGGGTTGACTGGCGAGCAGCGACTGCGTCGGCTGCGCTGGGTGCTTGACTTTACGGGTGCTCGAAAAATCGCCGAGAAGCCGATCCGAGGTTTGAGCAAAGGAATGAAACAGCGGCTCTGCTTGGGTCGTGCCCTGATCCACGACCCATCGGTGTTGATCCTCGATGAACCGGCTGCAGGGTTGGACCCCCGCGCTCGAATCGAATTACGGCAAATGATCGGCGAACTGGCCGAACGCGGAAAGACGATCATCATCAGCAGTCACATTTTGACCGAATTGGCGGAGATGTGTGACCGCGTAGGGATCATCGAGCAAGGACGATTGCTGGCGACGGGAACAGTAGACGAGATCCAACGAGAATGGGCAGAGCACCGTGAATTGGTACTTCGAATCCTCTCTGATCCGGCGGCAGCCGCTGTACTGGCCGACAATCACGAACACGTTCAACAGGTGGTAATCGACGGTGATCTATTACGGATAGAGTACTCGGGCGATTTGGCATCACAAGCAGAGCTTTTGCGAGATTTGGTGATGGCGGGTTGCCTAATCGCCGAAGCGAGATCGCACCAGAAGAGCCTTGAAGACGTCTTCTTGCAGGTCACGAAGGGTTTGATTCAATGAGTGCGACCGTCAATGACTCGACCGATAGCAACTTACTCACGATTTTGGGAGAAAGCCCCGCAGCACCGCGCTGGCTGCGATTTGTCGACCGTTGGGCCACATGGGCAGGAGATGCGCTGAATCCAATCCTAGTAAAGGAAACTCGCCAAGCATTGAAAAGCCGACAATTCGTTGTCACCTTTTCGTTGCTTTTATTTGCTGCATTGGCGTGGTCGATTGCGGGCAGTTTGCTACTGATGCCAAGAATCTATTTCTTGCCATCCGCGCCTACGATGCTGACGGGCTATTACCTTGTACTTGCGGTCCCGATGTTGCTGGTGGTGCCCCTCGCGGCGTATCGATCGCTAGAAGGAGAAATCGATGACGGCACTCTGGAGCTACTCAGTGTTACATCGCTGTCACCCCGTCAGATAGTGCTCGGTAAACTTGGCAGCGCCGCGCTGCAAATGATGCTTTATTTTGTGGCTTTGTTTCCATGCGTCGCCTATGCGTACACACTACGCGGAGTCGACCTGCCGACTTTGGCAATCTTGATGGGTCTTTTGGTTACCGCAGGCCTCACTCTCACGGTCGTCGCCATTTTTTTCGCACCGATGGCAAGAGTTCGATCAAGCCAAGTGGGGACATTGTTAGTCGTGATGCTGATACTCTGCGCGGGTGAATTCGCAGTCGGGACTATCGCCATCAATTTGATCCAATTGGGCAACCCACTATCTGGTCGCGAGACTGGTTTTTGTGTGGTTGCAGTTCTTACCTTTGCAGCGACCATCGGAGCCGCATTCTTGATGGGAACTGCGGCACAATTGACTCCAGAAAGCGAAAACCGTTCCACTGGCATTCGAGTTGCGTTGCTTGTCCATGAAATTGCGCTCATTGCCGTCGCGACATACTCTCAGGTTCTTGGCTTTCAGTTCGCGATGCCCGTGGTCTGGTTTATAACCTCTCATCTCATTGTCATGTGGATTTCAACCGGTGCGATGATGTCTGCAGAAGCATCGACGATGACACCTCGGATCCGTCGAGAACTTCCCTCTTCATTCCTTGGACGACTTCTCTTGATTTGGTTCACACCAGGGCCCGCTACAGGAATGGTATTTGCGATCGCTAACTTGTCGATAATGCTCGTAATGATGAACGAAGTTTTTTCGAATGTGTTGTTGATGCCTGACGCGATGAGCTTGGGAATTGCCCCTGATACCATTCGTCGCTGCTTAGGGTTAATTGTTGCTTACTTCTGCATCGCTGCCCTGGGCGTCCGGATGATCATTGCACTCCTTCGACAGCGAAACACCGTGCGAGTCGGTATCGGCTTAGCGGCGATGGCGGTAACGCTCCTACTCATGGCAATCGTGCCATACTCCATCGGCATGCACTTAAACGACTACCGGCAGTATGAGTATTCGCTTTGGCAGGTCACCAATTGGATATGGTCGTTAGGAATTGCCTATGAGAACACGTTGCCGGAGGTGGCGTTTTGGTTGATCATCGGGATGGGGGCGACCGCCTTTTTCGGTCATCTGCTATTCTTGGGACGTACAGTACTTCCGCAGCGACTGGCGACTCCCAAACGTGTACTCGAGGAGCGACAGCTTAGGCGGAACCGTGCCGAAGCACATCCAGGGCCAATCGATCCGTTAGGACTCGGCACGACCTACGATCCGCGCTAGGCTCATGTTACTCTTAGGCTACCGATCGCTTACTAAACATTAATTTCGCGAGTTCATTCGCGACAAGGATATTTTGCTATGACCAACGATCCAGCGTCTCCCCAAGACAGGCCCGATCCTGACGATCGCGCACCTCAACTGCGTGCACGGGTGCCGGACCACGTGGCGGGTGGCTGCTTCAGTACGGGCGTGATCGTGATGACCGGTCCGAATGAATTCATCATCGATTTTTTACAGACCATTGGACGACCGCATCGAGTTGCTTCACGCGTTATCATGCCGCATTCAGTCATGCCTCAGTTTATTGAGGCGCTTGATAAGAACTTGTCGATTTATCGCGAGCGATTCGGCGACCCTCCTTCGGCCCCGAAGGTACCGGTTGATCCTCGCGAACGCCGCCCGACCCCGCAAGAGATCTACGATGACCTCAAAATGCCGGACGAAGTGTTGAGCGGCGCCTATGCGAACGGCGTTATGATCGGGCATGGGGCAAGTGAGTTTGGCCTCGATTTCTTGACCAGCTTTTTCCCGCAGTCAGCAGTCAGTAGTCGCGTCTTTCTCGCCGCCGGGCAAGTCCCAAGGTTGCTCGAATCGCTGAGCGGATCTCTAAGACAATTGCAGCAGCAGCGAGCACAATTACTTCCGCCACCCACACCGCCCAGCAGCAATGAAACTCCGGGTAATCCACCTCCAACGCCTTCACCTCCCACACCTCCGGGGCCAATACCTCCGGGGCCAATACCTCCGGGACTGGGCGATTGAGCACCTTCGGTGAGACAGGACGATTGCGGCGAATGGGAGTAGAGATCGACTGCTATTTCACACGTAAACGCTGGAAAGCGATGAGATATGCGATTCACCGCCCAGGACATATCGCTGAAATAGGTTCAGTTCATCTGTCATTGCACCAGCGCATGTTTCCATAACGCGCCGAGTTCCTGCACTGATTTTCCTGTTCTCGTGACCCAAATCATTTCGTCGTATGCTCCGTCTCGCGCGAGAGCATTCAATGCCTTAACGATACCCTTATCGTGATTCTCGGTCACCCAATTAAGAAAATTGGCGGTCGTTCGATAGCTATCATCGTACTGGATAGTATCGGTATTTTCTTTTCGTATGACAGCTCCTTGAGATTGCGGTTCATATCGATACCAACGGACATAGTCCGCGATCCCTTCGACGATCCACCCGGGCGTTCGTACTGAGCGGGTTGTAGAGCGTGAGACTCGATCGTATTGCTGTACCACATGCGCAAGTTCATGAACGACAGCACCAAGTGATTCTCGCTTCAGTTCCTTTCGAAACCACTGTGAGTTGAGGCTCACCTGCGATCCAGATGCATAGGCAGGCACTTGGCCCATATTGTTTTTAAACTTCAGAACGATCTGTTTCGCCGGTGTAAAACCATCACTGGGAAGCATCTCAACGATCGTTGGGTACCACTTTGCGACAACCGGAGACAACGAGTCTTTGGCCCATCCGGCAAGGTCGGGAGCATCCGTGGGATCAATCGTAAAACGGTACTGATCGTTCTCGGAAGTGAAGCGAATGAGTGCCGACGTATCTCGAACAATTGGCCGAGGTCGAGTCGTGGAACGCTCGATCGCATCGATTTCGCAAAAGAACGTATTTCCGAAAGGATCGTCGGTCTCCGTCGGGTGAATATCAAACATTAGATAACGGATGTTCGACAATTCATCGGAGTCTGCACGGATGGTCACGCCATACTGCCCCCCGGTCGCTTGTCGATTGGCGGCATCCGTTCTCGAATTGATCGTCACCACCTTTCGCCACCCCACCCCTAAAGGATCCATTCCCCGATGCGGCGATGCTTCGAAGGGCGATTTCTCACCATCCGCTGCAAACAATGTAAAGACTTGGGGTGCGCGAGAACCGTTATGCCACGAAAACGTACTGACTTCTTCAAGCGAAACCCTTCTTCCAAAATCCATCAAGATGCGGCCACCATCGGTTCCCTGGGCAAAGAAGTAACTTTCCGAAGGTGCATCGGCATCCGCGGGCAGTCTTCCATCGGTAAGAACTTTCAGGTCTCCAGCATTTCGGTCTCCTTCGCCACTGACCATTTGAAGTTTTGCGGTAGCGCCAAGGTCATCCACCACAGGAAGCGAAACACCATCGAATTGAAACTCAATTCCATCCGCGTCGTGGCCCACCTTCATTGTCACTTCGCCGACACAGCGATTGGCAACAAGTAACTGGCAAACCACGACTGAGCACATAAGCACCAGGCGTCGCGCGGCGACGCCCATGCTCAATGCCCTCCGTGTCGAAGCCAATGAACCATGGTGAACGAAAAAAGTCATAAACGCGTCCTCGCCATCAAGTCGGCCGAAGCAAGATCGGAAAAGCTTGGCGTGAGCCTGTGAACCAAAGACCTAGAATCTAGCCCATTTCAGTGCTGAGCGAAAACCTACCCACTGGAGGAGACGCTATTTTGCGCAAAACCCTCTGTTGACACGCATCCATGACGGCTCCATTTCGCCCTGCGGTGCTTCCATGCGTCGATGGTGCGATCAGTTCACCTTTGAATCCGTTTTGGCGATAGTGCCGCATCATGGCCTCTCCGATAAATCCCAACCAACATGATGCCCTGGGAAATCGGTACAATACAGGCGATGGTTGTTTCGGATTCGAATGAAGTTGGGTTGGTTGTTGCTGACATCGGTTCGAAGTACTCACTTCCAAGCAGATATCTCATGAGTGGCAACACGAAGCGGATCCTGATTTTGGGCGGTGGCTTCGCTGGGGTGTACACGGCGATGTACCTGGAACAGCGGATGTCCAAAGCGGAGCGACAGCGATTTGATATTTCGCTGGTGAGCCAAGAGAACTACATGGTGTTTCAACCGTTGCTTCCGGAAGTGATCTCTGGAACGATTGAGATGATGCATGTGATCACGCCGATCCGACGCATCGCCAGGCAGTCAAGCCTTTATACTCGCGAACTGCACGGCATCGATTTGGTGCGTCGCGTCGTCACGCTCGATCCCGAGTTTCGCCCCAAACTTAAGGAATTGCATTTCGATCATTTGGTGATTGCCCTTGGTTCGCGTTTGAACTACGACTTGGTCCCCGGCATGCGAGAGCATGCAATCCCATTTAAGTATCTCGGCGATGCATTGCGTTTGCGAAACGCGATTGTGCAGGTACTTGAAGAGGCCGACAATGAAACGGACCCCATGGAGCGACAGCGACTCTTAACATTCATCGTCGGCGGTGGCGGCTTCTCGGGTGTTGAGTGCATTGCGGAACTTCACGACTTCGTGATCAGCGCGCTGCCGATGTATCGTTCGTTGAAGAGGGACGAACTGCGAGTGATTCTGCTCCAAAGCGGTGATCGCATCTTGCCAGAGCTAGGCGCAGACCTTGCCGCGTACGCACACCGCATTCTGATAAAGCGAGGCATCGATATACGACTGAACACGCGATTGGAAGCGGTCACTTCGATCGGTGTCGTGATCCACCCAAAAGATCAAATCAAGGAGGAATTGATCTCGTCGCGGATTGTCGTTGTGACCGTGCCCGCCGCGCCACATCGAATGGTCGAGCAGTTGCCGTTTGCGAAAGACCGAACGGGGCGAATCTTGGTTGCTCCGGAGATGAACGTGGCCGGCCAGTCGAACGTCTGGGCTCTCGGTGACTGCGCCGCCGTTCCGCAACCCGACGGCATCACGTCCCCGCCTACGGCGCAGCACGCCTTGCGACAGGCGAGTACCTGCGCCGATAACATTCTTGCTTCGCTACGCGGCACACCGATGAAGCAATTTAGCTTCACGGGACTTGGCAAACTGGCCTCTCTTGGCCGCAGGTCGGCAGTCGCTGATGTCATGGGAGTCAAGCTGCGTGGATTCATCGCCTGGGTTTTTTGGCGAGTGATTTACCTGAGCAAGTTTCCCGGCTTTGACCGTAAGTTACGAATCTTTACGGACTGGTTCTGGAGTTCGTTCCTGCCGCGCGACATCACCGAAGTTCGTATCTTTCATGCTGAGGCGGTGGCCCGCGAGCACTTTCACACCGACGAACGTGTTTTTGATCAAGGTGACTACGGCGACAAGGTGTATGTCATCGTGAAGGGAGAGGTTCAGATCGAGCGCGACGGACGTTCCGTGGCAACACTTCGGTCGGGCGATGTATTTGGTGAGATGGCATTGATTTCCAACGTACCGCGAACGGCTACTGTCGTTGCAAGGTCACCCGTCGACTTGATCAGTATTTCTCGCGATGCTTTTGAGAAATTGGTGACGCACCTTCCTGGAGTCAAATCTTCAATGGATACGATTCTGCAAGAACATCTTGCTTCTCGGGCAGCCGCTGGCGATCCCATACAAGTGGTGCACGTCGAAGGCGAGTCCGGTGTGGCGTAGCTTTGCTGAATGGGTGACCGCGACGTCAGCGACCTTGGTAAGCAAGTTTTCTAATGTGGTTCAGCGATCCTTCCGAACTGAAATCAAGCTTGCAAACGCGATCCTACCCATGGGAATCGTTACACCTAATCACTCATCGTTGAGCCCGCCCATCGTGCCCAAGTGAGCGCCAAGTTCGAGTAGAATACAGCGAAGCGATCATGGAGCGCGAATACCAATCGCGAATCCCAACTCCTGCCGAACCGAAACTCCCGATTCCGATGGATAACAAAACTTTCGACTTGCCTTTGATGCGAGGATTACCTCATGGTCGAATCCCCGGTGGCGTTCCGTTGATTCTGGCAAGCGGGTCACCGCGGCGAGCGCAACTGCTGACCGCTGCCGGATATTCATTTACCGTTGATCCCGCGGCCGACGGAGTGGAGTGTGGAATATGCAGTCGCGAGACCGCCCCCGAAATGGTCGCACGGCTTGCCTACCAAAAGGCGGCCGATGTAGTGAAAAGGTATTCAAGCGGGATGATTTTAGCCGCCGATACACTCGCCAGTTGTCTCGGACAGATTCTTGGAAAACCGGCCAATCGCGAGCATGCCGAGCAGATGCTGCGAACACTCAGCGGCCGTACGCATAACGTCTTTACGGGTATCTGCTTGTGGGACGCCCGTTCCCAAAAGCGTATCGTCGATGTGACTCAAACCGAGTTACGAATGGAGTCGCTAACCGAAGAAACTTTAGCCCAATATCTTGATTCCATGAAATGGGAAGGAAAAGCTGGAGCGTTTGGTTATCAGGACGGCAACGATTGGATTTTGATCACCGATGCGGGGAGCGAAAGCAACGTTGTTGGACTACCGATGGAACGATTGGCAGAATTACTGGAGCGGTTCGACGAATTGTCCGAACTTCTTGTAAGTGTCGATTGACTGCCTGTCGTGAATTCTGCGCCCACCTTTTTTGCTTACTGCCTACGTCTTTCGACGAAAGCTACGTAAGCGCACCACGCTCTAGATGCTAGGGTTCTAGGTCGATGATTTCCAACTTGAAATGCCTTGTCTTTGGAATTCTGGTTTCCAGTGCGTTCTCCGCGAATGGAGACGACTGGGCCAAAATGATGTTCACGACAACCAGTCACGATTTTCGTACTGTGGGGCGGGGAACTAAAAGTGAATTTCACTTCGAGCTTAAAAACATCTACAAGGAAGACGTTCACATTGCATCGGTGCGCACGAGCTGTGGCTGCACGACCCCCGTAGTGACGCAAGATACGATCAAAACTCATGAGACGGGTTCTGTGATCGCGAAGTTCAATACGGATACGCACATCGGTCAGAAGTCAGCAGTGTTGACGGTGGTATTCGATAAGCCGTTTTACTCCGAGGTTCAGCTTTCGGTGCGCGGATTCATTCGAACGGACGTCACGTTCTCTCCCGAAGAAGTTAATTTCGGTGAAGCCAGTGAGGGCGAGACGAAAGAGCAAGAAGTGGTGGTCACACACGTCGGCCCAAGCAACTGGGAAATCACCGACGTCCGTAGCCACTGCAGCGATTTAGCAGTGCGTTTATCGCCGATTCAACGTGCCCCCGGCATGGTTAGCTACAAAGTCATCGTCAATATGAAGGGCGGCTTGACGCCGGGTGACATCCGAGAGCGTCTGACGCTGATCACCAACGACACGCGTTTCCCGACGATTGAAATGGCGGTTTCCGGGCGTGTTCGACCAAGTCTTGAGTTGAGTCCAGCGGCGGTGAGTCTTGGCTCGTTGCAGCCTGGTCAATCGATCGAGAAAAGACTGGTTGTTCGAGGAGATGAAGAATTTCAAATCAGCGACATACACTGTGGCGACAAGCGTTTCACCTTTGAAAAACCGGAAGGTAAGAAGAAGCTCCATTTTGTGAAGATGAGCTTCACCGCAGATGACGAGCCGGCGCAAGTTGCTCAGAAGATCAAAATCATTTCCGACATTAGCAACGGTAAAGCAGCGGAGTGCGTCGTCAGCGGCACCATCACTCGCTAGCGAATGATCAATAAAGAAACGGCCCCGTGCGATGGATCGTCACAGGGCCTGTTCGTTGTCGAGCTTATCATCACCAAGCTTCGGCACTCAAGAATTGAGCACACGATTGCTTTCGCCTTTGGAGCCTTAGCCTTTTGCTAATTCTGCCTCGACGGCTTTGACCAACTCTGGGTCATTGGGAGTCGTTCGTGGTGAGAAGCGATGGATCAATTGACCTTCGCGATCGATCAAAAACTTCTCAAAGTTCCAACTGATTTTACCTGTACCGGCAGGAGTGACATCCTTACTGGTTAGGTATTTATAAATCGGAGCGGCGTTCTCCCCGTTGACTTCAATCTTGCTAAACAGCGGGAAGCTAACGTTGTATTTGGTGCTGCAAAACTGTTTGATGTCCGCCTCGCTGCCGGGCTCTTGGCTTCCAAACTGGTTACAGGGAAACGCGAGGATCACAAAACCCTTGTCCTTGTACTGGTCGTACATTGCCTGCAGGCCTTTGTACTGCGGCGTCAACCCACACTCGCTCGCCACGTTGACGACCAACACTACTTTGCCTTCATAGTCTTCGAGATCAACGGTTTCACCATCGATGGTCTCGGCTTTAAAATTGAGAGCGCACTCATGTTCTTCTTCGGCGCGGGAGTTGGTTGGCATAAGTAGACCGAGCATGAACACAAAACTGGTTGACAGGACACAAACACACAAACGCGACATATTTCGTCTCCGATAGCGAAGGACAGGGGAGGGGACTCGGTCACTGCGAACAATGACTCAGCCGAGTAACGAACACGAAAAATCCAGCGGAAGGCTCGCATTCGATTGGCTCGTCAATCAATATACGCAAAACGGCAAGTGAAGTGGATGAAATTCGTTGAATGCGTTGAAATGTCGCGAACGCGCCCCACAAAGCTTGCCTAATCCGAATCAAAACGGGCAAAACCAGCTCCCAAATCGCCGCCTTAGCGGCGGACAGCTTGACGGCAATTGCAAGAAGTGCCAGCATTTCGCGGCATCCACAGCGCCTCCACAACTTCCACCTCCCTCATCACTCCACACGAGAAACTGTCCATGAGCAGTCTAGACGACAACACGGGGACCTCCCCTAACGCCAAACGCCTTCTCTGGGCTGGCTTCACCGCGATTCTCGCCGCTGGAGTCGGTTTCTCGGTGCGAGCCGGAATCCTTACTCAGTGGTCCGAGCAATTCGGATTCACCATGACCGAGCTGGGGGCGATTACCGGCGGTGGTTTGACAGGCTTCGGAATCGTCATCATTCTGACCAGCTTGCTGGCCGATTCGATTGGTTACGGCAAACTGATGGCGGCTGCTTTTGTACTCCACTTCGTGTCGGCCGTGTTGACGCTCGCCGCTCCAGCCGCGTTTGAAGCTGGCGGTAAGCCCGCCGCGTTCCAGTGTCTTTTCTGGGGCATGTTTATATTCGCGATTGGTAATGGCGTTTGCGAGGCCGTGGTCAATCCACTCACCGCAACGTTATTCCCGAAGAACAAGACCCACTACCTCAATATCCTTCATGCCGGCTGGCCAGCCGGTCTGGTGATCGGCGGTTTGGCCTCCGCTTTCATGGCAGCTTCGGTCGACGCCTCCGGTGCGGTTATTGCTCCAGCGGTCGACTGGAAAATTCAAATGTCGTTGTTCCTTGTGCCTGTCGTCGTCTACGGATTACTGCTGCTGGGACAAAAATTCCCTCAATCCGAAGCAGCTTCGGCGGGATTATCCCCTGGACAAATGGTCGGATCCGTTCTCACACCACTGTTCATCGTTTTGCTATTGATTCACGCATTGGTTGGCTATGTGGAGCTCGGCACAGACTCTTGGATTGCGAAGATCACTGGATCGATCATGGCGAGCCCTCAAAAAGGCTTGATGCTGTTCGTTTACACGTCGATGCTGATGTTTGCGTTACGTTTCGTAGCAGGTCCGATCGTCCACCGGATTTCCCCACTCGGCCTGCTTCTTGTCAGCGCTATCCTCGGTGCGGTTGGATTAACGATGCTGGGAAGTGCCGTTGGTGTAGTCGCGTGCGTAGTTGCCGCAACGATCTATGCCTGTGGTAAGACGTTCCTTTGGCCGACGATGTTGGCAGTGACGTCCGAGCAGTTTCCCAAAGGCGGAGCCGTTGCGATTGGATTGATCGGTGGTATGGGCATGCTTTCGGCTGGTCTCCTGGGTGGTCCAGCGATCGGCTACAAGCAAGACTACTATGCCACCAAGTCGCTTGAGTCTAAGTCTGCGGACACCTATGCGAGGTATGCGGTTGCGGAACCAAAGGGCTTCTTGTTCTTGCCTGAAGTCAAAGGGCTGGACGGTGCCAAAGTGGGAGTCCTCAGCGACAACGGCGCGGTCTTGGCAAGCACCGGTGAGATTTTGAAGAAGGAACAAAAGACCGATGCAAACTACGAATCGCTCGCTCAGTGGTGGGAAGGGGCAAAGAAAGACGCAACCACCGATTCGGAGATTGTAACCGCGGCGACTCTGGAGGGCGGACGCATGGCATTGAAGGTGACTGCTGCTGTTCCTGCGGTCATGGCAGTCCTTTACCTTTTGCTAATCGTTTACTTTAAGGCAACCGGCGGCTATCGGCCTGTATCACTGGCCGACGACGAAGCTGCAGCGTCGTCCTTCTAGTGATCATTTCCATCGAAAGATATCACGAAAGTGTCGCCTCTTGCGGCACATTCAGCCTTTTACCCCGGCGGCCCAATCGCCGGGTGGCGGGTCTCGCTTCGCATCTTGCAACCTTCGTCCCGTGCGAATAGCCGCCTAGGCTCGCCACCAAGGTGTTCGGGGGGCGAGTGGATGCGAATGCTGGAGACAATGGACTCGACTCGGTGATCGCGTCCATTGGGGTGACCGCCTCCATTTGGAAGTGAAGTCATGGGCCTCCCACGGGCGAGCCGGTCGCGGTATCCGATCGGCGTTGTCGCATGCCCAGTCACCCCGGTACGGAAGCATCTGGGGTGAGATTTTGGAGCAAGAATGTTGCTACATTAGGGTGATCGAACGTCTATAATTGACCTACCCTTAAGATGGATCCTGAGCTGGTTTGGGATTCCCGAAGAGTCTGTCGTAGAAGGATGAACATGAAGTCAACGCATGCTTTTCTCGGTTTAGCAGTGGCTGCCGTTTTCATTGCCGTTGTCGCCGGCACCAGGGCGACGGCTGTGGATCCTGTGGTCCCAAAGGCGACTAGCTCCGATTCGGCATCCGGCATTGGAAGCAAGAAGACGGCAGCCGGCGCGGCGGACACGGCTAAGTCGAAAAATACCTCGGCGAAAAAGGAGAAAAAGGTGGAAAGTCGAACTGCATACAACGAGTTGTCCGCAGAAGAAACGCGAGTCATTTTAAACAAAGGAACGGAACGGGCCTTTATCGGAGAATTTACCGATACAGAGGCGAAGGGAACCTATATCTGCCGGCGATGCAACGCTCCGCTTTACAAGTCCACCAATAAGTTTCACAGCGGGTGCGGTTGGCCAAGTTTTGATGATGAGATCAAAGGAGCCGTTTCTCGATTACCCGATATCGACGGCTCTCGCACCGAAATCATCTGCAAGAATTGCAAAGGACACTTGGGGCACGTTTTCTTTGGTGAGGGATTCACAGACACGAACACTCGCCACTGCGTCAATTCGATTTCCATGAGATTCATCGCCGAAGGAAAAGAGTTGCCGGCGAAGATCGTCCTCGACAAGGCTAGCAAGGCAAGCGGGATAGAAAAAAAATCCTCCGACAGCAAGGCTAGCGAAAAGCCGGCTTCGCCCAAAGAGTAGTCGCGATTGGGCGCGTCAACTTTATTATCGGGCAGTGCGAACGAGTCGCGAAAATGCTAAACTGCCGCTCTTGTTAACGATCCATTCAAGTGCAGATCGCCACGGAGACGGGTTTAGAGATGACGGTTGACCAATACGCGCTTTGCCCATGCGGCAACGGAAAAAAGATCAAGTTTTGCAAGTGCAAGGATTCACTCCCGGAACTTGATCGGGTGATGACGATGATCGAAGGACGCCAAGTGGTGCCTGCGATTGACCGCCTCAACCAGGTCTTGACGGAGCATCCCGATGCAGCTTGGGCCTTAGCAATCAAAGGCCGACTGATGATCGATCTCCGCGAATACGATACGCTCGCAGAGAACTCGGAGCGGTTCGTTCGACTGCAGCCGAGCAATCCGCTGGCGTTAGCTCAGCGATCGGCTTCGGAGCTATTTCGTAACGAGCCTCAAAAGGCGACCCTATCACTCTTGGAAGCGCTTACCGAAAGCGGTAGAGCGGTTGACAGTTTCGTCCTCGACATCGCTTCCATCCTTGCCTACTCACTCGCCAATGCGGGTCTCTTTTTGACGGCCCGTGCCTACGTGCAGTTGCCCCTTACGGCGACGGGTTACGAAGCGAATCAAACAGCCGCGATGGTTTATCAAGAGCTAAACAGTAGCGAAGAAATCAACCAGTTACTGAAGGGCGTGCCGGCGCCGCTTCCGCGTGACGACGACGCAACCTGGGGCGAGCGGTTCGACGAGGCGATGGGCCTGCTCCGGAGCAACCAGATTCTTTTAGCCGAATCAAAGTTGCAGTCGCTTGCCAGAACGGTACCTCGTGAGCCATGCGTGCTTACCGGTTTGTTGACCTGTGCGATTTGGCGGGGCGATGGTGCTGGTCAATCCGAGTGCTTGCGTAAACTCAGCGAATGCGCACAGCTCGAATCGCTTGATCGAGCAAAGTACTTAGCGATGAGCTGGCTTGTCGAACCGGGCCAGCCGATGTTAACGGCCGAATCAAAGCACCTCACTGCCGAGGTTGAACATATCGATCAGGTGGAGATGGCGTTCCAAGCAAGCCCGCGGTTTGTTTCGATCGATCCAACACTGCTTAATGATTTTGGCGATGCAAATGATGGCGTTCGACCGAGAAGCGGCTTCCAACTGCTGGATCGTGATGCGCCTGACAGCAAATCCGTACCGAAAGCATCGGACTTCCCGCTCGCTCTTGCCGTCGTCATCCTATACGGCAAACAGACGGACCGCGCCGCTCGAATCGAAGTACCGGAAGTACGAGAGGCGGTTCGCGACTCCATCACCCAAGCGATCCATACCGCCGTCGGCGATTTGACGTGGACGGAAACGGCCGATCGTCCTGTATCGTTGTTGGAAGTGATTGCACCGCAACCCGCCTTTGTCGGAGACGAGTCCAATCGGGCCGAGATTGCAAGCGTTCAGAAGGAGTTGATGAAGCGTTTGCCGAGTGAGCGAATTGCGTCCACTCCGATGAAATGCTTAGGAAATCGTTCGATCCAAGATGCTGCTTCGGATCACGCAACCGATGTCACTAGGCTTGCCTTGGTGCGATTGATCGAGGGCTTTGAGGCACTCGATCCGCATGGTAGCGGCCTGCTCTCGGTGATGTGCAAAGCCGCTTCGCTTCCCGAGCTACCAACATTACTCCCAAGCAACCTCGACGAAGTCAAGGAAATCGAACCGGTCGAACTTGGCCGAGTTGACGTCACTCAACTTGATACCGAATCGCTTTTATTCCTGTTCCGACATGCAAAGTTTTTCAGCTCAACTCATCTTTTGCGGATCGCGGCCAAGCGCATCCTGGAGCTGGATTTAGAAGAAACGCTAAAACCGGCTAAGGTCATGGCATATGTCACGCTTGTCGAAAACGCCGAATCGAGCGACGAAGCTCTCGACTTGATTGAGAAAGGCAAAGCCTACGCGACAGCGAATCAACTGGATCAGGCAAATTTGCGAATCATTGAGCTGACACACCGACTGATGACCGGCGATTCCGTCGGCTTTAGTCAAACCCTTCGCTCCATCGCAGAACAATACGGTCAGCGCCCAGAGGTCATGGCGAGAGTCCAGCGGCTGCTAATGTCCGTAGGTATCATGCGACCGGACGGGTCGTTACGTGAAGCGCCTGGCGCTAGCGGCATGCCTGGCTTTCAAGCCAGTCCCGCGGCTAGTAATAGCGGCGCAGGGATCTGGACGCCAGGAAGTGAAGCGGCTGCGGCGGGAACGGCAACGTCCGGCGGGAGCAAGCTTTGGATTCCAGGAATGGACTGAGCGAGTTCACCGCAAACCACTGGGATACCTTCTTTGACTCGTGATGCTGCACCACCATTGGCAAGGACCGCCGATCACCGATGGATGCAGCGCGCGATCAGGCTTGCTGCGAGGGGGCAGGGATTTGTTGAGCCCAATCCCATGGTTGGCTGTGTCCTTGTCCGCGACGGAAATTGCATTGGCGAGGGATATCATCGCCATTTCGGCGGCCCGCACGCGGAGGTCGAAGCGTTACGCGGGTTGATCGATCCGGAGAGTGCCCAAGGTGCAACCGCCTATGTAAGTCTCGAACCTTGCTGCCATACAGGAAAAACGCCTCCCTGCACGGAAGCTTTGATCGCCGCAAAGATTGGTAGGGTAGTGATCGCGTCGCCCGATCCCTTCCCACACGTTTCGGGAGGTGGAATTCGTCAACTGCAGCAGGCCGGTATCGATGTAGAAATCGGTGTCGAAGCCGAGGCGGCAAGAGAGCTTAACGCGCCGTACCTTAAACGAGTCATCTCGAAACGGCCGTGGGTAATCGCCAAATGGGCGATGTCCATCGACGGTCGTATCGCTACGGTAGACGGCGATAGCCAATGGATCACGGGCGAGTTGTCTCGCAATGAGGTCCATCGGCTTCGCGCCAGAGTCGACGCGATTGTGGTCGGTTCAGGAACTTCGTCAGCGGATAATCCCACCCTGACGGCCCGCCCCGCGGGTCCCAAAACTCCTCTCCGGATAGTCTTCGCCGACGTCCATTTCCCGACAATCGAGTCGAATCTTGTCCAGACGATTTCATCGGCGCCATTGCTGGTGGTGACAAGCGTTCCCCGAGGAACCGCTGCCTTAGCACCGCTCGCCAATGCAGGGGCAGAAATCCTTCATTGCCAAAGCCAAGCGAAACCGGAAATGGTGACTGAACTGTTAGATGAACTGGGCCGTCGCGGCTTCACGAATGTTCTTGTTGAAGGGGGTGGCAAAATGCTTGCAAGCTTTGCATCCGCCGATGAAATCGACGAAATCCACGCCTATGTTGCTCCGAAGCTTGTAGGCGGCCAAATGGCACCGGGACCGGTTGGCGGCGATGGCTATGCAAAGCTTATCCAATCGCCAAAGTTTGAATTGATCAGCGTTTCTCGCTACGACAATGACATTCGGATGATCGTTCGAAAGCGAAAATCCTTATAAAGTCAAAACTTGGCTGGCAGCAGATTTACTGTAAAAAGCCCTCAAATCCGTGCCATCACGACGAACGGTACGACCGAGACGAGCGTTACCACGCTTTCATCCGGGAGAATCGCTAATGTCATGCTCACCGGTCTTCCGATAACGACTCTCGGGTGGTTGGTCCAGTGACATCGCGAAAGCGGTTTCGCGGCCCAGCCGAAAGAGAGATGCACCAAGTTCAAGGGGGGTGCATCTACGCGAACGGTCCGATTTGAGGATTCAGCATGCGTGGACGTATGAACAGACGGCGTAGTGGATGGCAAAACCGAAAGCGTTTGGTGCTTTCGGCACTGTTATTGGCTGCCGCACCAGCAGTGGGACCGACGACGTTCGGGTTGACGAGCGGTGCAAAACTTTTTGCAGCCGACGGTTTGCTTCTGCCGCCTCTGCCACTGGCCGCAAATGCAGCAAAAGAAAATGCAGGCCCAAAGGTCAATCCGTTCTGTCAACCAGTCAACACGGAATCGCATTCCACGTTTCGACTGGCCAAATCGTACGAGCTTCCAGCGTTGGCATTGACTCCCGTAGCTCAGCAGAGCACTCCTGTCGTCCAGTTGGCATCTGGTGGTGATCTCCATTCGCCTGATGGGCTAACGACGACCATTCGATTGCTGCCCGTCACGGTAACGCCATCGCAAGAGTCGGTTGCGTCTGCTCCGACTGCAATCCTCAAATCGAATCCACACGTCATTGTCGAACCCATCGATTTGCCTTCGGCCGAACTGACAGACAAAAGCCCTGTGGGCGTCGATGGCAAGGCAGCGGAGACCGACCTGGAGCCTACTTCGGCGCCATCGCTAACGCTGCCATTGCCAACTCCGGCAAACGTGCAAGCGAGCAGCGAATCCGATACGGCCGCCAAACCGATTGATCAGACTGACTCGCAAGTCGCACCACCTGCGCCTACGAAAGCTGCGTATGAAGGTCCTATCTCATTCTCGTTAGATGACGAAGATACGATCGAAACCACCAAGCGGCCATCGGCTAAAGGCTCTATTGCCGCAGTTGTGCGGGGCGAAGAAAAGCCTCTGACCGACCATGTACCGAAAACACCTGAGAAAGTTCAGGCAAATGGGAAGTCGCCAGCCAAGGGATCGATTCAGTTCGGAAAGCCCAAATGGCCAGTTCCAAAGCCTGCTGAAAACTCAGCAACGATTGCTCGCCCGGTAAACTCGGCAAAGATGATTCTGGTCCCACTGCCATCAGCAGATAGCGGTAGTTCCGGCGGGAAGTCGGGCGCTCAAGAGAAACGAATCGTCAACGGTGCACGACCGCGGGTCGAAGTAGGGGTTTTGCCTGCTGCGATTGAACGAGCCAACTTGGCAAATAGTCCAACGGTCGCACCAGTGACCAATGTGGCTCAGCCAATCCTCACGCCGACATCAAGTTCAGTTTTCGAATCGAATTCGGTTTCGCCGGTGGAAATGGCGAAGACGGAAGTGCGGCAACTGAGTGTGGATGGCACGATTCGCAAAGTTCAAGTTGGAGATAGTACCGTCTGCTCGGTTGTTGCGGACGGTCCATCTCAAGTCCAATTGATTGCGACACGAGACGGCATGACTCGCATCGCAATCTGGGTTGGTGATTCCAATGCGATTGAGTCCAAACAGGTGTTTGAGGTGAGAGTTGGCTCGGCGACTCGCACCGAATCGAAGGACTCGGCGACGCTGGCAAGTGTGTTAACTCGCTCAACCAAAACGGCCTTCCCAAATTCGGATATTCAGGTCCGACACGAGAACGGCAAGATGATCGTTGAAGGCACTTGTGCCAACGATGATGCAGCAAAGCAGGCTTTGCGGATGATTCGATCGGCATGTTTGCTACCGGTCGTTGATAAGCTCAGGATCCGCTAACGGTAGCAGGCCCCTGTTTCAGTCCTTTCCTTTTATTCCAATCGCAACCACTAAACGTAAATCTGACCCGTCGCATGTAGCTCGATAAGAGAGACAGCGGCGGAAATCATGGAAGCATTGAGGTTTCCCGATGGTGACGACAAAAACGATTCGCAACGCCAGCCGACGTATGTTACTGACGTTTCTCGCTTCTGCGGGGATGGCCGGGCTTGCCGTTCCAGCCTCGGCACAAACAGGGATTCAAAATCCTGCCATCCATGGCGTGGCTCCAAGCTTTGATCCAGGAAGCGTTCCACTCGCGCCTGGCGAACGGATCATTAGCGCTTCACCGATGCCCGGTGGTGCCATGATTCAACACGGGGGCGGGAGTTACCAAATCATTGACTCCTCATCAGTGCCCACCGCGCTTGACGGCTCGATCGATTCAAGCATGGGCGGAATGCCCATGATGGCTTCCCCGCAAGCCTACAGCGGATTCGCCACCGGTGGATGCGCAACAGGTAACTGCGGCGGATCCTACAATAATGGCTACGGTGGAACCTACGGCGGGAACGCATGCGGACCGGTTTGCAATCCGTATCTGTATGCTGCTGCCGACGGTCTCTACATGACCAACACCAACGTCGACAACTATTCCCTGTCGCCCAATTCGGTGCTGCGAGACTTCGACTATGAATTTGGTGGTCGCATTACGTTGGGCATGGTGCCAGATTGTCGGAACGGAATCGAAGCGTCTGCCGTCATTCCTATCGATTGGCAACAGACGACGCTCGATACAAGTGCCGGCAACGCGCTTGGATCCTTTCTGGGCTTTCGGGCTCCGATCGTGGCCGGCCAGCTCTCGACCTTCAATAACGCAAGAGTTCAGTCTCAACAGTACGACGCTGAGTACTTCAGCTTTGACATCAACCGTACCTTGATTGGTTGGGACGTCATCAAGTTGTTATACGGTATACGCTACGTCGACTATGAAGAGGATTATTCGTTCCGCTCAAGACTGGCCACCGGTCAACGAGGACTTTTGCAATCTTCCGTTCAGAACCGAATGATCGGTGGTCAGGTTGGAATCGATATGACCTTCCCGGTTACTTGTAAACTCTGGAGTGACTTCCGTGGTCGAGGTGGATTGTTTGGAAACTTTGCAGAGAGCCAATTCCAACTGGACAACGCCGGCGCTACCGTGGTGCGAAACTTTGATGATGACATCGAAATCGCTGGGTTGATTGAAATTAGCAGTGGCATACGTTACTACTTCAACGATGACTTCCACCTTCGAGCCGGTACTGAACTATGGTACTTGGGTGGCGTGGCCACCTCGAAGGATCAGATTCCCGGTCGAATCCATACGACGACCGGCCGCAATGTCGACATCGATGACGGAGTGTTGATGGTTGGCTTCAGTCTCGGTGCCGAACTAAAGTTCTAGTGGTTCGCACGGTTAACGTTTAGCTGGCTAAAATCAGCCTGACAAAACACAAAGCCGACAAGTTCATAGGCAACTTGTCGGCTTTGTTCGTTTGAATGGCGCAATGAGAATCGCTAAGGCGAAGTTCAGCTTTTTCGCTTCACCTTGCTCAGCCAACTCTGCATGGAAGCACCAATTCCGTTCTGGCGGGCATATTCGGCCGGCGATTGGATACGGTTCTCCACTTTTTCTCGACGAGCGGTTTCGACCTGCCGACCACATTGTGGGCACATACAAGGTGGCTCAGGAATAACAGAATTGCACCCTGGGCAATGCAATATGATCGTGGGTCGCACCGCTGCTTCGAACAACCCACCTACATCAACCGCCAAGAACCACGGCGAGTCGTCCTTTCGCAATTTCGTCTCACGGGTAACCGTCCCGCGACGAACCAGCGCCAGCAGTTCAGACGGCGTAAATGGTCCAAGCGGTTCCGCGTCATCTTCTTCTTGGACAAACCATTGAGACATGAGAAGCAACACTCAAGTAACGATTAGGGAACTCAAAAAATGGATGATTGCCTACTAACGCTTTCCGATTGCCGGCGTACCCCCTACCTATGATTCACTACCTATGAATCGTTAGCCCAGACATCCCCTGGCACCGATCGCCAGCACATGGACACACTTTTGATCATAATGACCAAGGTAGGCGGTGTGCGATACAACCTCTCCCGTCTAACATATCGGTTTGGCGGCAAGAAGCCACCGATCGGTTCATTTTTGCCGTGCCATGAACAAGACCTCTCACGCGCCGACCCAAAAAATTTTATGCGATGTCCTTATTGCCACGTCGACAACGACCGCGTGCTTGACACTCGCACGACGGAGGACGGGTATGTCGTTCGCCGAAAACGAGCCTGCGGAAGCTGCCATCGAAAGTTTACAACGCTGGAACGCCTTGAAGAAGCAAGCATTCGAGTTGTCAAACGCGATCAAACCCGGGAACCGCTTGATCGAGAAAAAATTCGCCGCGGAATTGAACGCGCCTGTAGTAAACGCCCTATCAGTAGCCAACAAATTGAAAACCTCGTCCAAGAAGTTGAGTCAGAAGTTTATGGCAGCTGGGAGATTGAGGTTCCGACAGCGAGAATTGGGGAGATTGTGATGAGACACTTGGCTGGCACCGATGAAGTGGCCTACATTCGGTTTGCCAGCGTTTACCACGAATTTGAGGACTCCCGGGATTTTTTCCACGCGATCGAGACGTTTCGGACAACTTCTCCACCCCCAGATTGAAGGCGACGCCCGAAAATCCGGCGCGATGGAATCAAGAGATTGCGCTTGCTACTGAAACAGTCTGTGCCTTATCAGATGGATTTGCCGATGAAACGAAAAGACACACGAAAGTGTCTGTCTCCTTCGATTTGGAAATCCACTGCCATGAAACGTAACAGCATTCGCCGGTATCTCTCGATTTTATCTTTAAGCTGCGTCGTGGTAACAACGACGACTCAGCTCGCATCGGCTCAAAATACCCAACGCGGTGCCGTGCTTGGCGGACTTGGCGGTGCGGTTGTCGGCGGTCTGATTGGAGACCACAATGATAAAGCGGGCGCAGGAGCTGCCATTGGCGGAGCGATTGGGGCCGTTAGCGGTGCAGTGCTCGGCAATGCTCGTGATAAGGAAATGACCGCGCAGCGGCAGAGACAGTATCATTACAATCAGCAACGAGTTTACGCCCAACAACAGCAACAATACGTGCAGGTACAGTCCGCTGTTTCGATTAGTGACGTGATTACCATGTGCCGCAGTGGTCTCAGCGATTCGGTAGTCATCAACCAAATCCAATCTCGCGGTGTCCAACGTCAACTGCAAGTCTCCGACATTATCGCGATGCACCAACAAGGCGTCAGCGACATCGTTATCTCGTCAATGCAGTCTGCAAGGGTAGGAGGAGCACCGGTAGTTGTGCAGCCCTCTCCCGTCGTGGTCCAGCAAGGCCCAGTTTACGTTGAGGAACGAGTGGTCGTTCCACATTACCAACCGCCAGCGGTTTACCACATCCAGTCGGGTCGTCATTACTACCACCACCATGGGCATTACGACGGGTTCTGATAATGAATTCGGTTTAGTTGAATTCTCCGGCTTGTGACGGTCGATACGACTCATGTTCTGAGTTCGTAATGGACGATCGCAATGAGTCTGTTTGGTGCCATTCAGCAAGCCAGCACTGGGCTTCAAGCTTCACAGGTCGGACTGCAAGTCGTTGGCAATAACATTGCTAACTCAGGCACTCCTGGCTACATCCGCCAACGCTTGGAACTCACCCCTTCGATCGCGTCGCGAGAAGGCGGACTGATCCTTGGTCACGGTGTGCGTACCACAGGCGTTGTCCAGACCATCGATAAGGCACTTATCGAACGGCTGTTTCAAGCGAGCAATGCGGTTTCGGCGGGCGACACGCTCGGCCGTGCTTACAATCAATTGGAAGATTTGGTTGGAACGCTCGATGGGGGCGGCATTCCTGGGCAACTGACTAAATTCAATAACGCGATTCATGATCTGTCGACCCAACCTGCTGACAAATCCCTTCGAGAATTTGTCATCTTACAAGGCGAAGATCTCGCACGATCGATACGAACGACGTTCCAATCCGCTCAGAGTCGTCAGTTGGAGTTCAACGACGAACTGAAGGGGGCAAGCACTCAAATCAATCGTCAGCTTCAGCGCATCGCCGACCTTAATGTTCAAGTTTCGACGGTTGAAGGCGGTGGCGTATTAGGAAGCGATGCGAGCGGACTACGAGAGCAACGATACGCTGCCCTCGATGAACTCGCGAAGTTAATCGACATCAACATTCAAGAGCAACCCAGCGGTGCGATCGCAGTCTTCTCGGGTGGCGACTATCTCGTTTCCGACGGCAATTATCGCGAAGTCTTTACTGCGTTCAGCGAGGATACCGGGGGCTTCGAAGTCAGAATTCGCGACACCGATTCCGCCCTCGCGGGTAAAGGCGGCGTCTTCGGTGCCATCGTTCAAGCGAGAGACGAGATATTCGGGGGATTCCTAAAAGACCTGGATGAGATTGCAACAGGACTCATTCGCGCCGTCAACGAAGTTCACTCTCAAGGCCAAGGACGAACGGGATTCACCAGCGTCGCAGGAACGAATCCGGGTGAAACGGGTGTACCGCTTCGCAGTGCTGGACTTCCGTTTGCTCCCAGTAATGGCAGCTTCGAAATCAGCGTTCTCGACAAGGCTGGAGCTGTTGTGAGCAAGCACAACATTGCCGTCCGCGCGCTCAATCAAGTTGGCGATTCGACCTTGGAAAGCGTCGCCGCAGATATCGATGCAATTGAGGGGCTTTCTGCAACGGTCAATTCCGAAGGCCAGCTCTCTATCACGTCAGAGTCCCAGTTGTCGTTCGTCTTTGGCCAGGACACCAGCGGTCTGATCTCAGCGGCGGGGATCAATACATTCTTTACCGGCGGGGGTGCGATCGACATCGACGTCAATCAGACACTCAACGGCAGCAGCGACTTTCTTGCCGTAAGTAAAACAGGCATTGGCAAGGACACCGACACACTTACGAAACTGGTTGACATCGTTGACCGTCCCATCGCTTCGCTTGACAATCAATCGGTCCGCGACATCTTCGATGCGAAAGTGGCCGTTTTGGGGCAACAGGTCAGTCTTCAACGAAGCATTACCGACGGAGCTGATAATTATTACCAGACCCTTCAAAGCCAGCACTTAGCGATCACCGGTGTAAACATCGACGAAGAATCGATCCGTTTGATTACGTACAATCGCGCCTTCCAAGCGTCGTCACGAGTGATCTCGGTCGCGAGCGAAATGCTTGACATTCTCGTGAACCTCTAGTCACAACGGAATGCTCGCGCAACCTCTTGAAGTGCTTCTGTCAGTGGCATAACCGCTACCTTTGCCACGATCGTTCGCTAATTCATAACCAATCGCCAAAGGCATCGATGAAATCGCTCGGCAGCGATCCCTCAAGCCGATGATCGAAGAGGTCAAATGGTATGAGTCGCCCAGGGATGGAACGAGCCGATTGCGATGAAGGCATTCACTAAACTACTGTCGATCAGCTCATTGCTGGTTTGTGGCTCTGTGCCCGCACTGTCTGGCGAAAGCCTCGATCGTTTTGGCAGACTCATCGGGTACGGATGGTCAGATGGCTACCATGCATGCGCAGAAGATTGCTACCAATTGGGCGAAAACCTACCGCCCTACAGTTTTGCGTCTCAACACGCAATCTATCAGCCCGCGTCTCACCACCATTCGGCGCGCAGTGGGAGTTTTGGCTCAGGCAGTCAGCTTCCGTGTGATCACTGTGACGCTCATCCCCATATCAATGCAATCCGTCAGTATCCGTCGCCCGAATGGACTGGAAGCGGTTCGTCTGTGATCATTCAAGAGGGAACCTCAGGGTTGCCCGGTGTACCGGCTCGTCCCTTTCAACCAGTCGACGATAGCGGACCAGACCTACGACCTCCTGGTGATGTTCCGCCGATAGAATCTCGACAAACCACACCGGCAAAGCCAGGCATTCGTACCGACACCGAGCGTCTGCCCGTCCCTGCTGTGGACGATGATCCCGAAGAGCTACCTGCACCAAAAACGGAGCCTTCGTCTCCATCGGATATTGAAGAAGCTCGCCGGAACGCACGCACCTTCCTCAAGCCCATTTCCTTTGGACCGGGTAGTGTCTCGGTGGCGCCTCATTCGGGGGCGACGAAAAACTTCCCCCGCCGCTTACCCGCTACTGGCCGTTAACGATCGCGAAGGCGTCCTATCCTTGCCAGCTTGGTGATTCCGTTCATAATTTCGCTTTTCCAAGTGTCTCCGGAGCCACCATGTCCATGCAACGTTCTCTCGTTCTTTTGAAACCCGACTGCGTTGAGCGTCGCCTCGTCGGAGAAATGATCTCGCGATTTGAAGCCAAGGGCTTGCGAATTGTCGCGATGAAACTGATTCGTGTGACCCCAGAACTTTCTCAAAAGCACTACGCCGAACACGTCAGCAAGCCGTTTTATAAGGGTCTCGAAGAGTTCATTACCAGTGCACCTGTGGTAGCGCTGGCGATCGAAGGCCTTGAAGCCATTACGGTGATCCGGAACATGCTGGGAGCGACAAGCGGCCTGAAAGCGGCACCCGGTACCATTCGCGGAGACTATAGCATCAGCCGGCAGATGAATCTTGTGCATGCGTCCGATGGCGAGGAAGCTGCCGCCCGTGAACTCGGTCTTTACTTCTCCAAGGCAGAGTTCTGCGACTACGAGCCCATCATCGCGCCGATGCTACAGGCAGCCGACGAGTAACTGCGCATTCAGTGTTTCGTTACCGATGAAATGCTGATCAACGTTTTACCTTCAGTGGCCGACTTTGCGTTTGCGCACTGGCCACATTGCCCACAGGGTGATGCATAAGGAGCGGAACCAGTCGCTGACCGGACGGTTCGAAAGATTCGACGGCCAAGCGACCAAGCCGCAAACAGGACGACGATTGTGGCAATCAATACTTGCACCGCTCGGCCCTCCTTAAAATCGCATACCGATTTGATACGTCAATAACGCGCCGATGTATGCCAACGTAGTCATATACGCAAAGCTCATCATCGGCCATTTCCAACTGTTGGTCTCTCGCTTCATCACAATCAGAGTACTTGCACACTGCGCACAAAGTGCAAAGAAAACCATGATCGAGAGTGCAACCGGTACATTATAGACCGGGCTACCGTCAGGCCACGTCGATTTTTGTAAGGCATCGATCAAGCCTTCGTCTTGCTCATCGACTTCACCACCGAGAGAATAAACCGTCCCCAAAGTCGCGATGATCACTTCTCTCGCTGGAAAGCTAGCGATTGCGCCGATACCAATCCGCCAGTCCCAACCCAACGGCTTAACAAGCGGTTCGATCGCGTGTCCCATCTTTCCTAACAGTGACCGCTCCAAGAGCGTCGCACTTTCAAAACGAAGTTCCGCTGTCCATGAGTCCATCTGTACCGCTGAATCGTCCTGCGATGATTCGATGAGCGTCTGCAATTCATGTTGGCGAGAATGGTCACCCGGGAGATAACCAGCTGCCCATATCAAGATCGATGCCGTAAAAATCAATGTTCCGGCGCGAACAACAAATGCCTTGCTGGCTTCATAAACTCGCAACAAAACGATCCGCGGCGCTGGCCATTTGTATTCAGGAAGCTCAAGCAACAAGGGCGATGCCTCGCCACGAAGGATCGTTCGTTTCAGTAACCATGCCGTCGGGATCGCGACCAACACTCCAACCGAATACATCGCCATCAAGACAAGACCACTCAACGACACCCATCCACCAGCAAATTTTGTCGCCGGAACAAAAGCGGTGATGAGCAGGAGATAAACGGGCAAGCGAGCCGAGCAACTCATGAAGGGCGCCACGAAGATCGTTGCAAGTCGATCACGCCGGTTTTCAATGACCCGGGTTGCCATCACTCCGGGAACGGCACAGGCAAAAGAGCTCATGAGCGGTAAAAAGGATTTTCCACTCAGACCGAAAAGCGACATCACACGATCAACCAAGAACGCGGCTCGAGCCATGTAACCACAATCTTCGAGGATCGCAAGAAACAAAAACAACATTGCGATCTGTGGCACGAAGATGAAAACGCCACCAACGCCGCCAATCACTCCGTCCACAAGCAAACTGCGCAGTACACCAGGCGGTAGCATCGTCGCCACCAACTCCGAGACCCAACGCTGCGCAAGCTCGATCATTTCCATCGGCAAACTACTCCAGGCATAAATGCACTGAAAAACCACAAACATCGTCATTGCGAAGCATAGAATTCCAAAGAGACGATGGGTCAAAAGACCATCCATCCAGTCGGTCACACGGTGCGAGCTCCGCCCGCTAACGGACAGAACACCTTCAAGCTTTTTACTCGCCCATGAATAGCGAGCTTCGCACTCAACGTCGCTTAGGTCACCTAGTGATGCAATGATCTTCGACCGAGCGTCGGCAATAATGGGGGCAGCCTTACCATTGGCCGTGACGAACAATCGCTCGGACTCGCCGCCAACATCCAATATCGCACGTTCAAGAAGATAATGGCTCGTCGGCTCGGACTTTCCGATCTTATGCCCAGCATCACTCTCGGAATTGCCTAACTGCTTCGCAGCTTGTTCCACGATCTCATAAAACATCGGAGGCAGCGGCCCAACGACCTCTGGTTTCAACGGGCGCAACAGCGTGTTCTCAATCTCAGCGCGTAGGATATCCACCCCCTCACCCCTCGACGCCGATATCGCAACGACCGGAACGCCGAGATTCTCCGATAGGCGATTAGTATCAATGATCAAGTTGCGGGACCGTGCGGCATCGATCATGTTAAGCGTGACCAAAACCGGCCGACCAAGTTCCAATATTTGGCTGACAAGAAAGAGATTGCGGCGAAGCAGCGTCGCGTTGACAACACAAACAATCAGATCCGGTGGCGCTTCGCCCGCCGCGGTTCCTGTTAGAACCTCCACGGCAACCAACTCGTCCGGTGAACGCGGACTTAGCGAATAGGTCCCCGGCAAGTCGACGATGTCCACTGCAAAGTGAAGATGCTGGACCCGCCCAACCTTTTTCTCAATCGTGACGCCCGCATAATTGCCTGTTCGGACGGACATTCCCGACAGCGAACCAAACAACGTGCTCTTTCCCGTATTGGGATTTCCGACCAGCACAACACGATAGGGAGCTTGATCCATGGGACGGGCTTGGCCACAAAAATTCGCTGTGCGGCAGAACGCTTCAGTTATTTAAGAACGACAACGACCCGTTTTGCTTCCGCCCCGCGAATCGCAATTCGACTTCCTTGAATCATGCACTTCAAAGGATCACCGAAAGGTGCAAACCGGAGAAACCTCACGGCTTCACCAGGGATAAATCCGATCTCGCGAAGCCGAGCTGCAATGCCATCCGCACCCGACACGCGAACCACCTCCGCCGATTGACCTGGCGTTAGCATGTCGAGCGTAAGCATGGCGGGCAACTTTTGAAACGGAGGGTTCGTGGGCACCGGCAATGGCGTTATTGAGAATCAGTCTCAGCACCCTTCCCCCATCTTCTTCACCCGCACAAGATTCGTCAAGTCACAACTCGCCAATGACGGGATCGGGTACGATCGGTTCTTCCACCTCTTGACCATTGTGAAAAGCAAAATGCTGGCAAAAAACGCTGTTCTCGCTGTCGCATGGGCCGTTGCATGGGGAGCTTTTGCTGTCCCTAGCACATTTGCGGTAGATACAATTTCTCAGCCGAATATCGTCATCGTCTTCGTCGACGACTTGGGGTACGGCGACATTAACGCGTTCGCAAAAAACGCTTACCCTACGCCAAACCTCGACCGGATGGCGCGTGAGGGCCGAAAGTTTACCGACTTTGTTGTTTCGTCGGCCGTTTGCTCAGCATCCCGCGCGGCGTTGATGACGGGCTGTTACCACCGGCGGGTCGGGATTTCAGGAGCGCTTGGACCGACAAGCAAAATCGGCATCCACGAAAACGAAGTCACCATTGCCGAGATTTGCCGATCGCAGGGGTACGCGACTGCGTGCTTCGGAAAATGGCATCTCGGGCACCACGATAAATTCCTGCCAACGCGCCATGGATTCGATCACTACTTCGGTTTGCCCTACAGCAACGACATGTGGCCACTTCATCCCGCCAATGTTGCCAAGCTGAAGGCCAATCCGAGTGCGAAATCGGATTGGCCCGCATTGCCGCTCCTCGAAGCCCACGGTGACCAACCGGCCCATACGATCAATGCCGATGTTCAGCCGCACGATCAATCGCTACTGACTCGCCAATACACGGAGCGTGCCACTCATTTCATTCAGGACAATCGTGACCGACCGTTTCTTTTGTACCTACCCCATTCCATGGTCCATGTGCCGCTTTATGTATCCGAGAAGTTTCGCGGGGCCAGCGGAGCGGGACTCTTTGGAGACGTAATGATGGAGGTGGATTGGTCGATCGGGCAGATTCTCGACACGCTCGATGAATGGGACCTTAGCAAGAAAACGCTTGTAGTGTTTACGAGCGATAATGGCCCTTGGCTGTCCTACGGTGACCATGCTGGCCATGCAGGTCCGCTTCGCGAGGGGAAAGGCACCATGTTTGAAGGCGGATACCGCGTGCCAACAATCATGCGATGGACCGACCGAGATGGCAACAATGCTCCGATCCCTCCGGGAACTGAATGCGACAAGCTAGCCTCCACCATCGATCTCTTACCAACGATTGCATCGCTCATCGGTGCGAAACTGCCAGATCACCCCATTGATGGGCTGGATATTCGTTCCCTCCTGTTTGGCGACGAATCAGTCCCTTCCCCACGAAAGTATTTCTACTGTTATTTTGAGGAATCCGCACTGCAAGCCGTGCGATCCGAACGATGGAAATTGCACCTTCCTCATACCTTCCGAACACTTCACGGGCGGCAAGGTGGCACGGGGGGAATCCCCGCCGAATACGATGTTGCCGAGATCGGCCAATCCCTTTTCGACCTCGACGCAGATGTCGGCGAAACGAACGACGTTGCCAATGACCATCCGGATGTGGTTAGAGAATTGCTTGGCGTTGCGGAACAGGCAAGGGAAGAGTTCGGTGATTCAAACCCGATGGTTAAAGGGAAAGGGGTTCGGTCGCCTGGACGGATATAGAATTCATTGCGTGCCGTTCAATCACAAACAAGGTACTCCGAGAACGCACGCCAAGTTCAAAGTCAACGAAGGAATCATTTGAAATGAACCTATCTAGCACCGAGCGGCGTTTTCTTGATGCAGCCATTCACGAGGCGATTGCTGGTCGCGAGGAGGGCGGCATACCGATTGGCTCGATAATCGTGATCGATGGCGAAATAGTGGGACGAGGACATAACCGTCGCGTCCAGCGTGGGAGTGCCATCCTTCATGCGGAAATGGATGCGATCGAAAATGCCGGCCGCTTGACCGCGTCGCAATATGCCCGTGCCACCCTTTACTCTACGCTGTCTCCTTGTGACATGTGCAGCGGTACCGCACTTCTCTATAAGATCCCCAGAATCATCGTCGGTGAGAACCACACATTCCAAGGTCCAGAGCAGTACGTCCGCAGCCGCGGGATAGACCTACAGATCTTGAGCGACGCGAGATGCATCGCACTCATGCAGGAATTCATTGCGACCAAGCCCGAGCTTTGGAATGAGGACATCGGCATCTGAAGCTCGCATCTCTACCAGCGTCAATCGGCGGCAGAATACCCCTGGCGGGACGAATCGCAACGAAGTTAGTCGGTCCAATCGGCGAATGTCGCTCGAGCGGCGTCAATGGTTTGCTCAATGTTTTCGAGCGTGTGGGTCCGACTGAAGAACAGGGCTTCAAATTGGCTACATGGCATGTAGATTCCTCGTCCGATCATCCCCCAGAAATACCTCGCAAATCGAGCACGATCGCTGCGATCTGCGTCGGGCCAATTGCTGACCGGCGATGAATTGAAAAACAAGGTCATCATGCTTCCCACTCGCTGCAACTGATGGGGAATTCCGGCTTCTGAAGCCGCCTGGGAAAGTCCCTCACCCAAACGTTTCCCAGCCATTTCAAGGTACTCATATGGCGGCTCTGCTTTTAGCAATCGCAGGGTTGCATTCCCGGCAGCGACCGCAACAGGGTTTCCGCTGAGGGTTCCTGCCTGAAAAATCTTACCGGCGGGCAGAACGTGCCGCATGATCTCTTCCTTACCACCATAAGCACCCAGCGGCATTCCGCCACCGACGATCTTGCCAAGAGTCGTCATATCAGGAGTGATGCCAAATCGCTCTTGGGCACCGCCCATTGCAAGGCGAAAGCCGGTCATTACCTCGTCAAAAATCAAGATCGAACCGTCGTTCGTCGTCAAATCGCGAAGTCCGCGGAGAAAATCGACAGAAGGGATGACACATCCCATATTGCCCACCACTGGTTCAAGGATGACCGCAGCGATCTTCCCCGCGTACGTGTCAAATGCCTGGGTCAAAGCGGGCAGATCGTTGTATTCAAGAACGATGGTGTCGCCGCTCGCTCCCGAAGTCACACCCGGTGAATCGGGAACTCCAAGCGTTGCAGCACTACTGCCCGCCGAGACAAGAAGGGAGTCGACATGGCCATGATAATTCCCTGCAAACTTGATGACTTTATCCCGACCGGTAACGCCGCGAGCCACACGGATCGCGCTCATCGTTGCCTCCGTTCCACTATTCACCAGTCGCACGCGTTCAACACTTGGTACTGCAGAGATGATCCGCTCTGCCAGTTCGCTCTCCGCTTCGGTGGGCGCGCCGTAGCTGGTGCCTCGCAACGCAGCGCGAGTGATTGCATCGATGACCTCGGGGTGTGCATGCCCAAGGATCATCGGCCCCCACGAACCGATGTAGTCGAGATAGCGATTGCCATCGATGTCGTGGAGCCACGGGCCCTCTGCACGCGAGATGAACAGCGGCGAGCCCCCGACGCCGCCAAAAGCACGCGCAGGGCTGTTCACTCCGCCTGGGATCAGGCCCTTCGCACGGTGGAAGGCGGCCAAACTCTTGGGACCGACGGGATATTCAATTGCGGCAGGGTTGTTCATGGTTTATGAGTTCAATGCAAATTGCATTTAATACGGAAGGAGACGTGGTTTCAAAAGGAAAAGTTCAATTGTCAAATGAGCGGCAACACTTGTCGATCAGCGAGCAGCTTCGATCCATCGGTCCGCCCCTGATTCCAATAAGACATTGGCCACACGCTGTCCTAGTAACACCGCATCGGCGGGTTCGCCTTCGGCAGCATGATGAAGGCGAATGATCCCATCGACCGAAAGTACCACCGCAGTCAAACGCAATCGACCTCCGCTGATTTGACCGTAAGCAGCAATGGGAGCTAAACAGCCACCGCTAAGTTGACGCAATAATGAACGTTCAGCGGTTACGGCGGCACGGGTGGCAGAATCATCGAGCAAGGACGCAATCTGCGTTACTCTCGCGTCATTCCGTCTCGTTTCGATCGCCAACGCACCCTGCCCGGGCGCAGGAAGCATTTCTTCAAGCGACAGCGCCTTTCCCTCGACACCGGGCATGTTGAGTCGATCTAATCCTGCAGCGGCAAGAATCGTCGCGTGATAATCGCCACGTGTGACCTGTTCCAGGCGAGTCTGCACGTTGCCACGGATCGGGCGAATGTCCAGGTCCGGGCGCAAGTGAAGCAGTTGCGCGGCGCGGCGGCGACTGCTTGTGCCTACAATTGAATTCGGTGGTAACTGCTCGAGTTCCCAATGCTGGATCGAAATCAATCGGTCGTGGACATCGGCTCGCGGTGGAACCGCAGAAACATGGACGTCGGCGAACTCTGCCGTCGGTAAATCCTTCAGACTATGGACGGCAATGTCAGCCTCCCCATCGATCACGGCTTGCTGGATTCGTTTCGTGAACAGTCCGACCTCCGTGACAGAGGTAATCGGCCGCAGGTCAGAATCGCCAACGCTGGTCAGGGGCACCAATTCGCAAGAATGTCCGTGTTTTTCGAGCTCTGCCGCAACCCACTGGGCCTGCCAAAGCGCCAGCGGGCTTTTTCGGGTTGCAATTCGAACTGGCGGGTCAATCATAATGAGGTTGTGAATCTACTCGCCAGAGGGTGAAATGGAGCAACGGCTTGACGCTCTATTACAGAGTATCTAAGCCCGCAACGAAACCATACATTGATCCGGTTACGTTTGCGATCGGCAGACCTATCCTAAACAAACGTGAATCAAGCAATACCCCCAATCGACGATCAGCCGAAAGAGGACCCAACTCCGGAGACTGACGATACGTCACGCCAGGACGGGATGGGCGTTGCGTCCGATGCGGATTCAATCGTGCTTGAAGACTTGATCGATGATGTGATTGTCGATCCTTTGCCTTACGACGCGGGGCAGCCGGATTCAGTCGTTTACGAACCTCACACCGGTGAATGGTCGTCAGACTTCCAGGGGTCCAGCGAAGAAATTCGCGAAACACAAGCTGACGATTCGCTTGGTTTTCACCTCATCGATGCCGGTGAACCGAGCGCTGGCATCCCCCAACGGATTGGCGAGTATGTCATTGAGCGAATGATCGGTAGTGGCGGTATGGGTCGAGTGTACTTAGCAAAGCACCAGACCATGCAACGCGTCGTCGCCATCAAAACTCTTCCGCCGCAGCAAATGGCACAAGCGTCGGCGGTCGACAGGTTCTATGAAGAAGTGCGGGCGGCGGCAAGACTCTTGCATCCCAACATCGTGACGGCCTTTGACGCAGGCAATAGCAACGGAATTCACTTCTTAGCGATGGAGTACGTCGATGGCGACACATTGACTAACCTTGTTGCGAAGCACGGCCCGATGTCCATTCCGGATGCGATTGCCGCAATTCGGGGAGCCGCTCGTGGTCTGGCCCACGCTCACGCTGCCAGCATCGTCCATCGCGATGTCAAACCCGGCAATCTGATGCGGTCGATCGACGGGACGGTCAAGGTGGTTGATCTCGGCCTCGCATCGATCGCTTCGCACGCACCGATCAATCCTTCGTCAAGTGCGGCTAGCAAAGACTCGGGAAAGCTGATCGGAACGATTGCTTTCATGTCGCCTGAACAACTGGAAAACCCCAATCTTGTAGATGCACGAAGCGATATTTACTCGCTCGGCGCGACACTCTACTTCTTGTTGACGGGGCGTCCTCCTTACGAAGGAGGTTTTCTTGAACAAATACGCGGCCACCGGCACGAGCCTTTGCCAGAATTATTTGCTTCGCGCCCTGACGTTGATTTAAGACTCGAACATGTCTTTCGGAGAATGATGGCCAAACGCCCGCAAGAGCGTTATGCGTCATTATTGGAAGTGCTGGCCGACCTTGAGTTTTATAAAACTACCGATATTCATCCAGCGTGGGTCAATCGCATATCAACATCCAATGTTGCCGGCGATGCGCCAACGCACCGTGGGGAATCCACGGGCGGCGAATTGACCAAGGTGATGGGTATCGACTTAGGGATGTTTTACGCCACCTGCGCCATGGCCGACCCTGCCGGCAACGTCGAAGTGCTTGTGCCTAACGAGGACGGACGAACCCAACAGCGACTTGCCATTGCAGATGGTCCGCCAATCATTTTTGGCGAAGCCGCCGCCGCCAGACGAGAAAATTATCCCGGCAGCGTTCTGCACTGTATTCCGCTTTACATTGGCCAGTCGAAGGTCGATCACCTGATCAATGGACGAAAATGCCCTGCCGAAGTGCTCTTGGCCATGCAAATTCGGCAGTTGATGGAAAGCTGCTGGAAAGAACGGAGCTCGCCTCACGCGGTGGCGATCACGGTACCATCGAGCTACGACCAGTTTCATCGCCAAGCAGTTCTTCAAGCGGCCAACATTGCTGGCATTCGATCGGTAAGACTAATCGATCGTTCTCTGGCGGTCATGCAGTCATGGCGACACGATCAGTCAATACTCAATCCTCCGCTCAATGCAGTACGCTCTCACACCGCCGCCAATCCGGAACAGCCTCAGGTGATCGTGTCGATCACCGGCCAAGCGACTGAAGTCGTTGTAACGCGTTATCGCGGATCAAGGCTTCAGCAATTGGGCGCCGCTGGACAATGGCATTACGGGACGCTCCAGTGGCAGCAGATGCTTGTTGATCTGGTCGCGGCAACATGCGTCAACCAGTTTCAATTCGACCCTCGCCACCATCTTTTGACCGCATCGTCACTACAGGTCGCCTGCGAACGCGCGTTACCAAAATTTCTACTTCTCGAATCTGTCAACATTTCGTTTCAGCGCGGTGGCAGAACCGTCGCCCTGCCCGTGTCTCGCACCGCTTGGCTGGAGGCCTGTGAGCCGTTTGTGCTTGAGTTATTACAGATGATCGATTTCGCGTTGGAAAGCGCGAATATCAATCCCAAGCGGGTCAGCCAAGTTCTGTTGTTAGGAATCATTACGCGGATCGGTGCCAATCGGAGTCGAATCGCAAAACGGTTTGGCGAAACGACCGAGATTGCCTTGGTAGAGCGCATGGATGTGGCGAAGGGAGCAGCTATTTGTCTCGCCGGTGAATTGCCGGGGCGTGGAAATATCCCATCGCCTCCTCAAGCGGCGACGACTCATGATTTTGGCTTGCTTGTTGTCGATTCCAAGAACCGCCGCCGCATACGCCCGATCATCCCGCGCGGTACTGCCATCCCAGCGCGTACCAATCGCCGTATCGCAGCCGGAAATAGCAGTCCCCAAATACTCTCCGTCGTCGAATCCTCGACATGGAATGAAACGTCATGGCGTTCATTAGGGAACCACCAAATCAGCACCGCTGAACCAACCGAAGCACTGGAGTTGACTTTTGAGGTAGATGTGGATGGGATTCAAATCATTCGTCGCCGCGATCCTCACTCGGGAGGTTTCATCCGGCTTCCTGCACTCCCCCAACCGACTCTTACTGAGGAGGAAGTCCTGCAGTGGAGTCAGTGGATTCAAGAATGGATGCCCGCGAAAAAGCGAAGTGGTACATCCTGATAGGTTCGCGTGCTCCGCTTAGGTCGTAGACGAAAACGCCTTGCGTTTGTCTGCAACCACTTTCAGCAATGCGCGCTGCGGCTTGACAAACTTGGAAACGCCTTCCTCCATGAGTACTTTGTGCATGTGATTCAAGTCGAGCGCTGCATCGATCTCATCTTGAACGGCCTGGGGTGGCATTTGATCCACCATCCGAGTGAATGTCACACCGCTTTTCGCAACTGCCTCGTTGGTATCCGGGGGATTAGTCTGGATATCGCTGCCCGCTAGCGCGGCAACGTACTTCCAAGCCGGCAGCTTCGGATCTTTCACGCCGGTACTAGCGAAGATCAGCTCTTGCTCCAGCCGCAAACCCTTATCGGCCCAGAATTTTTTATTCTCGGCCCAGATGCGTTTGGCATTGAGAATCCCTACGTTCCCCTGTGCATCGGCGGACAGTTGTGGAAGGTACTTTTCGGTATAAACGTCGATCCGAGAAATAAAGATGCTATACACGCTTTTGAAATTGCTAAGGTCTTTGCGGCGCTGTGCACCTCGCCATACGGCTTGCTGCGCTTGGCGATATTGATCGGCCGTAAAGATCAGCGTTACATTCAACGTGACACCCGCGGCTGCAAGCTCCTCTAACGCTGCGATGCCACCTTCAGTTGCTGGCACTTTGATCATGCGGTTCGCATGGCCCTGGTTCCAACGCTTGCCAAGCTCGACATATCGCTTCGCGCGTTCAGCCACGGATAGCCCTAGCTCGGGATCTTCGAGAATCGGATCCAGCTCGAAAGAAATCCATCCTGCGTTGCCAGCCGTCTGCTTATGGATTGCGGCAAACTTTACCTGAGCATCACTTACCAGGTGATCGGTCAATTCCCAAGCAATGGCTTCGTCTTCGTGCCCCGCTTCGATGAGCTGTTCAATGTTCTCGTCAAACCCTCCGGTATCCACAATCCCGGAAATGATGGCTGGGTTACTGGTGGCTCCCACGGCTCCCCAGGCCAAGTTCTTGTCGATTTCAGCTGGCAACACTGAGTCGAGATAGAGTTTCGTACCAGTTTCGACCAACGAAGAAAGTGAATTAGGCATGAGAAAATTCCTTGAACGCAAGAGTGTGTGGTTAATCGGAATCGCCTGCGGAAGTGGCAAAGTCACAGGAATCGCCAGACTTGCCCCAGTCGATGCCACGCCTTAATTGTAACGGATTGAACGCCGGTTGGGGGATCTCGTTGTGGGGCCATTTCGTCCGTGCCAGTTAGGCTACGGGTTCAATTCTCAAAACGCCGATCAACCGCATATCGGATGCTTTTCAGGTCATTGCACATTTACAGTCTCTGTTCCATCAGTTGGCCGCTATTACCACGGCGATATCGAAAACCATCCCGGAGAATTACCTTTCACGACGCTGGATGTTTGGCACTTCTAGCGCGCTGTTGATTCTAATGGTCTTCTTTTTTCTTTTGCCCTCGGCATTTCGTGGGGCGAGGCTGGCCGTAGCCGGCAAGAAAAACAACATCAAAGATTGGCTGCCCAGCGATTTCCGAGAAACGGTCGAGCTGGAATGGTTCGCCAAATACTTCGTTGGTGAAAGTTTCGTGGTTGCGACTTGGGATGGATGCACCCCCGACGATCAATGGTTGAGTTTATTAGCGACCAAGCTCAGAGGCGAATCGGCGGAGCGAGATTTAAGCAATGGCCCATCGGATATTAAGCAAGCTCGCAAACTCGCCGAAAATAGCGCTAGCGGGGAGCCTGTCGAGCCATCGGGCGTCTCAGCAATCGCTCATCGCAACACCCCTCTACCCATCCCCTTACGTCACTCGAGCGTGCCGAGGCGGTTGGGCGTATCGATACAGTCGTGCGACGTTCGCTCGGCGAAACGGGCACCGGTGTCATCGGCAAGACGATGAGCGCAGTGACTTTCTTACCGCCTCTTCCCGAGCCGGCAAACGGGTACCCGCCAACCCGCGCGAGGCTCCAGAACGCCCTCAGTTCGTCGCTGAAGAGCCTGGAAGAGACAGACTATTTTTTCGAATGGAATTAAGGAGGCCCACGCGCGGGAAGTGAGCTGTGGCGAATCAGTTTGCGTGTAGGAGCATTCAGCGACGTCGATTACGGTCAATTCGTGGGTGATCTGCGTCTGGCGGTCACGCCGGTGATGGATGCGTACCGGACTCGCGACATGATACTTAACCAACTCGCTGATGCGTCGGCAGGTTCGAAGACGCCGGATGCGTCAAGAGTCCTATTCATCGGTTTCCGTGAACCCTCGAGTCTTAACACCGAAGTACCTCCGAAAGAATAACCGAGTGGTCCAGTCGCTAATACCAAGTCGCTCATTGACACGACGGCGATCTACGCCGCTAAGCTTCAAGAGTTGATGCTCGGTGAGCAGATGAAACGCCCAGCTTGGCTCGATCTGAACGCGAGCGACGCAAAGATCCGTCCGAGTGATGATCGCTGGAGCAAGTTGATCAGCGCATTCGACTGCGTGGTACTGGTTAATGACCAAGCCGGAATTGACGTTGCAAGTCTCGCAACTCAGGCAAAACGTTTCATTGACGCCCGACCGAATGCTAGGCCTGTTGCAATAGCAGGCTTGGACGGAACCGTTCCGGTTGAATTCAATTCGGGGCCACTGGAAGCAGTTTACACGGGAATCGTACCCGTCGTTTACAAGGCACAGCGGGCGCTGCTCACTAGCCTTGTCCAGTCGATCGCCATGGCGTTTGTTCTGATCGCATTGGTGATGATGGTT
>JANOBM010000246.1:0-4650 GCA_031411655.1 Planctomycetaceae bacterium | reverse complement strand
AAAATGCGACCAGAGCTTTTTGCGTTCATGCTTCGTACCGATTTCTCTTGATCCAAGTTGATACCGTTTTCGCGAAGTCGTGCGTTGAGTTTTCCGGACATGCGTTCCGCGATTGTCGCATTGCGTGACGCCTCAATCTTGAGTGAGCGGTCCAGGTCTTCGTTCAGGTTCTGGATAAGTCCAGGCTGGTTACCTTTGCCATGCCACTCATCGAAAAGTGCCTTTTCGGCTTTGTTCAGGTCGCGGCCTTCCTTCTCGCAACGCGATTCGATCGCTTCGGCCTGTGCGACGATGGCCTGCAATTCTTCACGGATCTCATTGGACGATTTCATCTGCTTTTTCCTTCGCCTCAATGGCGTTTGTGATGTGCTGTTCATATTCGCATCGCAACCAGACAAGGCGGCGAAGTCCGAGTCTTAACGGCTTGGGAAACTTTCCCAACTTGACCCACCGATAGATGGTGGATTCGGTCACAGATAGCTCCTGGCTCAACTCGAGTACATCGACGAACCGTGATTTTTTGTTTTGTGTCATGCACACACCTGAACGCCTCGTTGCGCGATTTCGCCCAACATCGCGGACGCACTAGATACAACGTGCTTTTCTAATTGGTCGCAAAATCTTGCAAGCGGCTCGCTCAATGCAAGTCTCGATAGGCAGTAGCAAGCGATTAACGCATCGCTCAAAAGTCCCGCGTGCCAACATGGACTATCAACCAGTCCAGGCTCAACGCTGCCGCCGAATTCGCGACGAACCAACTCATTGGCCATCAACGTCTCCAACCAGCTTGGAAAACCGCCGAACATTTCGGCGTCTTGTCGGTCGCGACTCCACTGGCACAAGAAAATTAGATCGCTCTCGTGCAAGTAAACCAGCGAGTCCATTTTTAGTGCGGTATTTGTGTCCATGGAACAAATCTATGCACCGCCTCTCGATACACAATCGTCATTTTGCCCGTTGGCGTGATTTGGCAGTAATTGGCAGTAATTGGCAACGTGATCGCTCAACGATCCATCTGTCTACGTCGCTGCGGAGCCATCGACCTGCGACAACAGCACGAGGAAACCCATCACGCTTCGTAACTCGAGATACCGTTCGACTCGAGCACGCCAATAGCCGTTTCAAGTCTTGGCTCGTGTAAACCATGCTCTCGATCATGTGGAACCTCCTAAAATCGCTTGTGCGCTCTTGCAATCGGATTGCGGGTGGAATGTCACGGCGATGCCTCATCGCTCGTTGGTGATGCCTCTGCGACTCTTCTCGCTATGACTGACTCGGCGGCTTTTATTAGCTCATCAAATACAAGAACCGCACCGCGTAGCTCGGCCACTAGGGATTGCAATTCCCTTACTCCGATATGAATTTCTGAATGCGACTCGGTGATTGCCTCTGTCTCTTCAACCGTCGCATCCTCCCAGTGAACCGCATCAAGCCTGCTCTCCATCGCTGCGACTCTGTCAAGTTGCTTGTCCTTATGTTTCTCTACGTCTGCCAGTTGCCTTCGCCAGGCGTCGCGGAGTGGGAGCATATTGTTTCGGAAGTCTTCTCTGATTGCATCCAATGACTCAATCGGCGTTGCGTTAATCACTTGAAGCCATAGTGAGCCTAGGTCGAGAATCGATTGTGGTAGTGTGGCGTTCATTGCTTGCCTTCATCGTTAGGGGTGGTGGTGTCCGTTGGTTCTGCCATTCAAACTTGCGCCTGATCTTCCATCACTTGACTGATGCAGGCTACCGTCTGAATCAGGTCTTTCGCTTGTGACTCATGGGTTGCGTTCAGCTTCTTCAATTGCTCAACGATCGATTCCAGTGCGATCGCGATACGCAAAATCTGGTCTGCCTGCTGTTTATCCATCTCAAAAAATCCTCTCTAGGTTTCATCTACATCTACACTTGTGCGAAAAACACCGTGAAAACGCCACAAGTGTAGATGTAGATGTTAGGTGGTACTCAAAACTCGCTTCTTTGGGTCGTCGCTATTCCACTTCGCCAAACCGGCTCGAACCAGGCGAATAGCCAACGCTTCGGCTTCGGCGGTATCCTTCACGCCCCAGTTCCCCTGGACGATTTGGCGCACGGTGCATTCACCACCATGCTTTCGTTGGATCCATGCGGCCAAATCGCGTTCTGCGCGCTGATCGTCGGTTTCATCGATCGTGGCATACAGTCTCGATGCCTCATTCTTGAACCACGTCACTAGCTCGATGGCTTCGCGAATTGTTGCTGGCGAGACTGCATCGGTTATTTTTGCTTCATCGCAAAGTTGCTTCACGATGTGGAACACAAGTGCGATTCTCGGAACGTACCCCAGTAGCTTGCTCCATGCTGCTGCGGAGTCTCCGGTCAGGTCGCTTTGCTCGACGTGGTGTTGATTGAAGAACTCTTGGAACACTTGTTTCGCTTCGCGACTCATGCCGATGAAGTGCGGAGTGCTTTCCTCCGGGTCTGCAAAGTCAATCTCAAGCAGCTTGATAAACAGCGCATCAATCACGATCCAAGTCTCGTTACTGATTTCGTTGTCGGTCCAGACCTGTGCTCTACGTGGTGGCTGCGCCATCAGAAATCGAGCCGCCATTCCGCTAGACCGATGATCTTTGCCCATTGACTCCGCCAACACGGCAGGTTGAATGCCACCTGTGATACTCACAAGTGCATTCTCGACATGGGTGGGGACAGTGCCTTCTCCTTTCCTATCAATCGTGATCGACTCACCATCAAACATTGAAAGCCAACAAGCCTCATCGGCTCCTTTCGTTGACTTGTACTGATTGAAGGATCCTAGCCATCCGTTTAGTTCGTCGCGCTGCAGAAGCAGTCCACGTGGATTCTGTGACAGTATTGGAGCCAACGCTTCGACCGTGGTATCACTGACGATAATTCGCTCGAGAATCGGCGGCTCTGGTCGCTCTGGCTTCGGCTCCCCTGATTTCGGCTTATGTGCCTTTAGCAAAATGCCGTACCGATCCATTGCTTCTTCATAGATGGCCTTCTGTCTTGCATACTCTTTTAGCTTTGCTGATTGGTGACGTTGGATGGCAGTTTTAGCCACTTTGAACGCTGGAGATTTGGCTGTTCCACTCTCTCCTACGATCAACGTCCAGAGAGCCGGTGGCGCGTTCCAACCTTTTTTGACAACCAGCCTCATCGTGTTACCGATACTTGCAGCCACACAAGACAACAGGGGCAGCGCAACAAAAGATTCGTCACACCCTATGGCTTCAGCAGCTTCAGTCACTAGCAGATCTAAAGGTTGTGGCAGCGTGTGTGTAGGAAACGGTCGATAAGCTAATCGGGGCTTCGCCTCATCCGTCTTTTGTTCCGATCCAAACTCAAAACCGGCCTTTTTGCATTCCTCATCGATCGTCTGGAAAGCCGAACCGGCTTCCAACTTTGCTACTTTGGCTTGCGACCATTTTTTCAATAAGTCGTCTTGTTTTGCCGTACCATGTGGCGCGTTCATATTGCCACCTTGTGTCTTTCAAGCAGTCCAGATAGATCCACTCCTTCGCACTGTTTTTTGAAAATCTCAGCCCGGCACCAATTAGCCGCCGCCCTCCAATCCTTATTATGAAACAAGTTGACGAACACGGCCTCGATGCCATAAAACGCACCTGGACTACCATCTTTTGTCAGGCAATCAAAATCAGGACAGCCACCCGAAAAAACATTGATGCCTTTATCACTGGCAATCAACGTTCGCGCTCGCGATGAAGCATTTGGGCGCAACCATTGATTGCTCCCAAGGTTCGTATAACCAGCCCTCTCAAGCAAATCATCGACTGTCAAACGAGTTGAATCGAGATACTCGGTGATGGGTGTATCGTTTTGTTCTACATCCGTCCCCAACGTCGCTTTGATTTGCCGTTTTGCGGCCTTTGCGGCTTTAGCTTCGATCTCAGCTTCATCAATCGGCAACGTCAATTCGAGAAGCGAGTACCGGCATTCAGGAAGCATTCGATGAAGGTTTACCCAATTGCCATTTGCCCGATGACTACCGGCAGGCCTCAAAAGCCGATCAATGTTTTGTGTCGCATCGACTTTTTCATTTAGCAACGCTTTGAGTTTTGCAAGCCATCGCGAAGAGACGTTGCGAATAAAATCGCGATCGGTTTTCGACTCAATGCGATAGGGATTTTGCAAGAGCCAATAACCATGGTACCCGCCGCAATACGAATCGGAATTGACGATCATCGAAGGCGGGACGGGCATTGAATCCAGCGCTGCCAATACGGTCTGCCGGTCCAGATAACCGGTTTTGTTTGCATCGAAGTCGTAATGTAACGAGACAATCGTTTTGACTTCCAAGGCGTTGCCCACAACCACCGCACGAGGATTTGACTCTCGTTTGATGCCAAGCCTCGCTGCCATCGCATCCGGATCCATCAAGTTGACTTTGAGATACAAATCAGGGCGACTGTGAATCGCTTTTGCGGCCTCGCTTAGCTGATTGAGGCGAAAGGTGCCAATCGGAAAGATGAAATCATTACCGCGAGCGCAAACGACCAAAACGCCATCGTCGCGGGTGCATCTGCCGTAGAGAGTGCGAAGGTAATGCAGTGTCGCGGGGTGCGCTTTTGAATTGCCATCGACCGGGGTACGCTGTAGAATCATCATCATCCTTGTTTGGTGATGTCGCTCTGCCTGCCAAGAC
>JANOBM010000245.1:0-12003 GCA_031411655.1 Planctomycetaceae bacterium | reverse complement strand
TTGATGCGTTTAGCAGCGATTCCATTCCAGCCCATCTATTGACTGTCGAAGCGTTTCAACTTTACCAAAAGCGAATTACTGAACATGGCATGCTAGCGGTACACGTTTCCAATAAGCACCTTGATATTGCACCACTCGTTCATCGCCTAGCGGGACATTGCGGGTGGACCAGCAAACTATTGGTCTCCTCAGGCAGCGTAGAGCATTGCACCCTTCCAGCGCTTTGGGTCTTGATTGGAAGTCGCGACAATCCTACGTGGAGTCATGAACAGCTCCGATTCGCATCGGTACCACAAGAATCGGAACTGGCGCGTGCTCCTCTTTGGACCGATCAACATCACAACTTGGTCAGCGTGCTGAGGACGCATTAAGAGCCTATTCGCAAATCGGCGGGAAATGTGACTCGCTCCAAAGCGGCTAACCGCTTTCAGATAGGTTTTAAAACCGTCAGCGGAGTCCGTCACCTTTTAAGAAACAATCCGGTGTACCTCACGGGCGCAATGTTTTGTTGCAATTCGGATCGGCTGGCGACGGGCTCCCCGTTTGATCGACCGGGTGCAGGAACAGATAGCGCCAAACCGGCTCGTGGGTGAATTGACCTTTTTTGTTCTTCACGGCTGCATTTCCGGGAGTTACCGAACTGTGAGCCCGGTTGGCGTCTTTCTGGACATCCGCATCGGTGATCAACCGGCGGGTGTTTTCAAACGGCGGCGACGACTTGTCAACATTCACGATGGGCCCGAATTGCTGGAGTCCAAGTAGCTCCCATGAGCGACAATAGTGGTCCCCAGTCCATCCCCCGTCCAAAACGTGGCTGAACCCAAAGTATCGATTGGAAGGCGTGGCGGATTTTAGGCCTTGCCAGTTTTCATACTGATCACGCGGTCCACAGAACATCACGACGCGGCTTACCTGTTGGTGAATCGCAAACCTCGCTGCCGTCGTGGCACCGTGCGACGCACCCGACATAATCACTCGTTCCCATCGCAGATCGCTTCCATCAGGTGTTAAAAAACCATCCCACCGCGCTTGCGGGTTTTCCTTGACTAGCCATTTGACAAACTGAATCGCCCGCTCCTTCATGCCATCCGCTTTTGGGATTGCCACCAAATCACTGAAATCCTCGCCTGTAGCGGCTTCTAAGCGGATATTGCCAAGCAGTTGCTGATCCTCAGCAGGTGGCTCTTTACCGAATCTGCCGAACCAACCGTTCGCATAATGAACGCGGATGGCGTGCAATCCGTAGTCGGACAAATGGTCGAACAATGTTTGATTGTGTCCCATCAGCCAAATGACTAGCTTTCCCTGCGGCGCTACTCTTGTATCCACGCACGCATGTTGCAAATCTTGCGGTTTGCCATCTTTTTCCAGCAGGAAATCGATCTCAGGGTGCGATGCCGCCCGCGGGTCAATCGAGCTAGCCCGCGCCGTCATGTTGTATCGCTTCGGCTTTGCATCCTTATAAATGTTTGCAGGGTCGACCGCGAGCGCAAGTGGACTAAGACTGCACAAACAGGCTAATGCAAAAACGGTAGCCATGCGCGTAATGCAATTCGTTGGAATAGATGACTTCCAAGTCAGGAGCAACGCAGAAGAGCCAGATCTTTTCATCTTTGAAAAGCTTATCGTTTGAGAATCTGAGAGCGGTATCAGTCATCGCGTTTCGAACGGAATCGAAGTTTGACACGCTTCTTGTGTGCAAGTTTAACGTTTCGCGGTAAGATGTGCCTGACGAGCAACTATTTTACTAGAGACTTTTCCGCGACAAATATTGGGTTTCGAATGATAAGTCATCCCACGCGATACACGTGTTTTTCAGCTTTAGCGTTTGGGGTACTCGGCGTCTTTATGGCAACTTCAGGTCGCCTAGGCGGTCAGGAGGTCGATGGACGATCGACGGTTGAAGTTTACTCGGGCCCTCAGGTGGGCGAGTCGCTCCCTGCGTTAAACATTGAAAAGGTTGTTGATGGTGAACCAAACACCCCAATGGATGCCTCGGCACAAGACGCGAAGCACCCTCATCACCTGATCATTTTTTTGCACAAAATGACTCGTCCTTCCGTAGCTTTCACTCGAATGTTGGGTGACTACGCGGCGACGAGAGAATCGGATGGCTTGTCGACCGTCGTCGTGTTCCTTGGAAATGATGCCACGCAATTAGCGGAGTCCATCCATCGCGCCCGGCACGCACTGCCACAAAACGTAACGATCGCGATTTCACCCGACGGTGAGGAAGGTCCAGGAAACTTTGGTCTGAATCGGAACATGACGCTTACCATTCTGGTCGCAACAAAGGAGACGATCGTTGCGAATCATGCCATCGTTGATCCAAGTTTGCCGGTAGACCTTCCAAAAGTGCTGGAGTCGTTGTGCGCAGTCGTCGGTGGGAAGCCGCCGACAGTAGAGTCTCTTTTGCAGAGCCAACCTGGTGGAAGGCCAATGCGGGGAAGGGAAGCGGGCGCTGACAAACCCAATCAACCCGACCGAGTCCGAGCACGTGAAGCAGCGCCACCAAGAGATTAAGAAAGCCAAGAAAGCATTGAATGAATGCCCGCAAAATTCTTAATTTCGTCTGCTGTCTGACATTCGCGATTTCGTTGCTCGCGCACGCTCGTACGTTTGGTCAGCAAAACGACGCAGGCGACGTTCCGATAGACCATGCAGTATTTGGCACGGATGAAAGCTTCGACAACCTGATACTTCCCATCATGACAAAAGCGGGATGCAACACAGGTGCATGTCACGGGGCATCCAGCGGAAGGGGTGGGTTTCGGTTGTCACTTTTCGGACAAAACGCGACCAGAGATTGGGAAAGCATCACCAGGGAGTTAGGGGGCCGCCGTGTAAACGTAGTCCATCCCGAAAAAAGCCTTTTGCTCCGCAAAGCGGGCGAATTCGTCGAACATGGTGGCGGTCAGCGGTTGGAGCCGGACAGTGAATCGTGGGACGACATAGCCCTTTGGATTCGTCGTGGCGCTGTGCGTTTTCCAACTGAATCCCCACAACCTCCCCGAATGGTTCGCTTAAAACTTGAACCCGTACGGATCCGTACGTCGTTGTCCAAGCTTCATGAGGAAAGTATCCGCGTCGTCGCCGAGTTCTCGGATGGCTCACTCCGAGATATGACCCGCCATGCGTCGTTAAGTCCGTTGGATCCTGGGTCCGTTTCGACAAACAGCGATCGCGCGACAGTTCATCCACGTCGCATCGGCAGACACGTCGTGTTGATCCGTGTTCGAGACGTTGTGTCGGCAATGGAGATTCTCGTTTCCGATGATCGAGTTATCCCGTCGGACAGATTGTTCGAGAACGGCAACTATATCGATCACCACATCGCGCGGTCCCTTTCTGACCTTGGTATTGCCGCTGGCGACAGTATCAATGAAATTTCATTTTTGAGGCGAGTCACGCTAGACCTGTGTGGGCGCATTCCCACCGTCGACGAAATCACTGCTTACTGCCTTGCCAAACCTGACGTTCGTCGACGTGAAACCATCAATCGATTGGTTTCATCCACCGATACGATTGACCACTGGTCTGAGCTTATGGTTCAGATGCTGAGCGGCGCACAACATGGTAACTCCGAAGGCGATAGCGTGCTTTCGACGGCTTACCGGCGGTTCGTGAGGGAGCAAATGGTCGGACAAGTTCCATTACCGGAAACGTTGGTCCAGTTGGTTAGCGCCGAAGGAAGCCTTTCCGATAACGCGGCTGTCGGTTTCTATCTCTCTGCGAATGATGGCCGAAGCCAAGCGGAGCTGTTTTCCGAAGTTTTTATGGGCGTAAGAATGCGGTGTGCCAACTGTCATGACCACCCACTGGACCATTGGACACAGGACGATTATCACGGATTGGCTGCTCTATTTACAGGGATACGCCGTTCGCCTTTGGTAGGCTGGCAACCGGGTGCGACTCATGTTCACCCTGCGACGGGTGAACCGGCCCAGGGATTCACGCCTGACCGACGAATGGTGGATCTCAAGCAAGACCCGCGCCCCTTTCTTTCGCAATACGTTCGCGAAGACCCTGATCAACTGATCGCCAAAGCTTGGGTCAATCGCATTTGGGCAACCATGATGGGGCGACCGCTCATCGACCCAGTTGACGATCTCCGAGATTCCAATCCGCCCAGTCATCCAGAATTGCTGGACGCGTTGGTAGCCGACTGGCGAGCAAATCGTTTTGAATGGATGCATCTGGTTCGAACGATTGCCGAAAGCCAGGCGTACTCGAGGGCAAGTGTCACTGAATACAAGGCGATTGACTCTTCGACGCAGGCGGTGGCAGTATCCATGTATGCGTGCCGTGAACCGAAGCTACTTTCCCGTAAAGTGTTGAGCCGTGCTCTGGAACAGGTAACCACCGGCAGCGATCAGGAAGCAAGGTCCGAAGACGCGTCGGCGGATAACCAGGTAGCCGCCGAGCCAGGCACTCCCAATGACATTCGACTCATTGGCAAGGATGCTTGCCCACGCGCAGCGTTTTGTTCGGTCGCAAACGAAGATTCGCTTGCTGCGAGATTGGAGACGATCGTTGGTACTTATTTGAATGATTCGTTAGAGCTTCCCGATGGCCAAGTGCAACGATGGGCGCACGAAAGTGATCTTGGAACAGATTTGTTGATTTCAGAAGTTTATAGGAAAACACTCGGTCGCCAACCAAGGGTGGACGAGATGGTGTTTTGGTCAAAGCAGTTTGGTTCAGTCTCGCATCGACGTGAAGTGCTTGAGGACATGGTCTGGAGCTTGTTGACTTGCCGAGAATTCATTACCAATCACTAACAGGTTTGATTGCCGTGCCAAGTTTTTCTTTCCCATTGGATTCCTATCGGACCTGTCGCCGGGATCTATTACGACTCGGGTCGCTATCGGCATTTGGACTCACTTTGCGGGAACTGTATCAACCCACATCATGCATGTCAGAGATCACGGCAGGTACCCCCGTAGCCAAATCATGCATTTTGATTTGGCTCGATGGTGGGCCTAGTCACATTGACACCTTTGATCCAAAGCCGAACGCACCTGTTGAAGTTCGCGGCCCATTCCGCCCGATTTCGACGGCCATTCCCGGTGTGCAAGTGAGCGAACTGTTTCCGCGACTGGCGAGTCGACTGGATCGATGTACGATTGTGCGTTCATTGACATCGCCACTCGGCGAGCACAACCTCGGTGCGCAGTATTTATTGACAGGATTTCGCCCGACCCCGGCCATCGAATATCCGTCCTGGCCCAGCGTGCTCACGAAGTTGCAAAGCGAAATGATCGATGGGAAGCTTAGCAACCAGCTACCAGAATCATTATCTGACCCAACTTATCTAGTGAACAACGCGTTGCGCTACAGCGGCGGGATGCCTGGCTCAGTAACCATGCCGAATTCGGACATCGGTGGCGGGCGAATCCGAATGAATGGCTTTCTGCCTGCTCAATTTGCACCGTTTTCGGTTGACAGCGATCCGGCGAGCGAACAGTTTTCGGTAAAGAATTTGCAGCGTCCTGCTTCTCTTTCGCAAGAGCGGCTAAGCCGTCGCCAGGCTTACCGTCAGTACCTGGATGGAACTGAACATGCCGACCCTTTGACCCAAAAGGCATTTCAGATTTTGCAGTCGGAAGAGGCGCGAATTGCGTTTGACTTGAAAAAAGAATCGGAATCGACACGAAGTCGTTTCGGTGAGAAGGCGATCGGGCAATGCTGTTTGCTCGCAAGGCGTTTAGTGGAGGCAGGGGTGCGACTCGTGTCGGTGGTCAGTCACGGTTGGGATACTCATTCCGATGTCGTAACGCGACTGCGCGACGGTTACACCGGTGCGAAAGAAGGCGTGGGCCTGGGGCCATCACTCGATCAAGCTTTGTCCGCGTTGCTTGACGACCTACAAGACCGTGGACTATTCGATGAAACGCTCGTTGTGGTCATGGGTGAATTTGGTCGAACGCCTAAATGGAATGCAAGTGGCGGGCGCGACCACTGGCCACGAGCTTTTAGCGTGTTGCTTGCCGGGGGGCCCATTCGACGCGGTGCAGTTTACGGAAGCAGCGATCGCCATGGCGAAAGCCCGCATGAACATGCCGTCACACCGGCTCATCTGACGCACACCATCTATCGCGCCATGGGGATTGATTGTGCACTGACTCTGCAAACACCCGACGGTCGCCCGATCCGAATCGCAGATGAAACTGCCGGTCCCATTTTGGATCTCTTCGGATGATCGTTAAGATTCCAGTGATTTTTCTTGTCGTTAACGTTGTGGCATTCTGCACACTTCTTCGCTGCGTCGATGTTTGTGCGGTGGAACCACCCATCACGGCGTTGGCATTTTCTCCCGACTCTGAGTTGATTGCAGTCGGCTCGCAAAATGGAGTGTCGATACGCCACTGGCCGTCCTTGGAATGGATTGCCAATATCGAACCGATGCCACCTGCCATTCATGCGATTCGATGGGACGATGAACAACTAATCGTCGCTGGCGGAACTCCAGGCGAATCGGGGTATGTGGGGTCGCTCGATATGAGAGTGACTTCCATCGCAACTGGAGTAAAAGCTCTCCATGCCAAGGCAATCGACGTCGATTCAAGCGATGTTGTTTACGACTTAGCCCGCGCCCCGGATAGACGTCATTTTGCATGGGCGTCTCTCGACGGAATCGCTACGGTGATGCGGGATGTCGATCGCGAACCGATATTACGTCTGGATGGACATTCAGCAGGATTAACTGGCATCGCATGGATTGACGACAAACATTTAGCGACAAGTAGTCGCGATACAACGATTCGGATTTGGGACATTTCAACCGGTACGATTGTACGGACGCTCAATCATCATACTGACCAGATAGTCGGAATCGCGCGTTCACCATCGGATAGCAATCCGCCAGTCATGGCGTCGATTGGCGATGACCGAACGATTCGGTTTTGGCGACCAAGTATCGGGCGAATGATGCGCTTTATCCGGTTGGACAAGACTCATCCCACGGTGATGGCATGGACTCCCGACGGCCGTTCATTGTTCGTCGGTACTCGAAGCGGAGCAGTGCTTGAAATCAATCCGACAAATGCGCAACTCATCAATGAACGGGTTTTATCTCGCGACTTTCCAGCGGCAGTGATTTCTGACGATTGGATCACAGCCTTGGCAGTATCTTCCCAACATTCGATCGCTTGTGGGACAGCAATGGGACAAGTCTTTCAGGTGACAATGCCACAACCGGATTCGTTGAATCGATAAGGACCTGACCGAAAAGAAAAGTGACACTCAGTTGAATTCCAGCCCCTATTACCTCAGCGTCTCCTCAAGTCACATCCATCAATAGCGTTGAAAACTGGATGGTGGAGCAGTTGGAAACGGCTGCGTGGGATAAGCCGCAGGCTGCGCGGGGTAAGTCTCTGAACGATAGGGTCCGGGTGGTTGTAATGGTGGATAAATTTGAGAAGGCTGCTGTGGTGCAGCGTATGCCGGATTTGAATAGGAAGGAACGTAATTCGGTGTTGGGAATGACGGGCCGTTTCCTGTTGATGGGTAAGATGAATTGCTATACGACGAATCCGGGTATCGCCCGTCTTCATTTCCATAAGGCGAGTGCCCATAGTAATCAGGCGATGTTGAATGCAAGGGCTGATTGGGCGGGGCCAACGGCGAGAATCGGGTTTCTCCACTGGTTTGCTCTCGCCATGCGTTCGCCGTCTTGGAGAACAGGGTGTCTTTCTGCTGTTGCTCGCGATCGAGTATTTCTCGCCCACGATCGATGGCATGACGGGTGTCATTTCGAATCTCTGCGCGGTTGATCTCGATGATCGTATTCTCGCCGTCACGCTGGATTTTGAACCACCCGGCTGCAAATGCCGCTGCGACCAGCATTGCAATGAAAATCAGGTTGCGCATCATTAACTCCGTTTTGTGGATGGCTTAGGAAGTGATTATTCCCAAAAACACTCCTTGAAAGCGAGGCCGAAATGGTACGGCGTCACCTTTCACACACGCGACTCATGTTTTCTTTTGCTTGGAAACGTGAGAAGTCACACTGTTCAAGACGCCGAGCCAATGTCGACATCGACCGTCGGTTTTTGCGACTCTGACGGTGCCAAGGACCTTTAGGCCAATGAAAGCCCCACCTTAAACCACCTCCGGCGAGTGTTACGTACTTATCAGAAAACCGTTGGACGCTTTATCGCTAGCAACGGGTCTGTTCGGTTTTCTAATAGGTTCTAAAGCTCGACGGCGCGGTGCTCTTTAGCTGAGCGATAGGCGGCGTCGACCAATGCCATTGTCCGAAGATTATCGCGGCCTCCAATCTCCGGATTCGTTTTGTCCTCAATGGCGCAAAGTAATTGCGCCATGGTGCCGACAAACGCGTCAGGAAACCAAACCTCGCCCCACCGGGGCTGAATCCAATTTGGCCCGCTAGCAATTGTGGTGTAATCCAGCGTACTGGGTGTAGGTAACGGGTATTCGGGCCAACCGATCGTCCCGCGCGCCATGCCTGTCGTGCCCTCGACACGCCAGCGAATGTAAGAATCTGCAGCCGATCCCTCTCTGGCTGGTCCAGCCCAAACGTCATCCCAAGCCGACGCGCGAAGTCCGTTTGCATATTCAAGAATATAAAGGCAAATCCCATCTGTGTGGTTGAATTGTAGAGCGGTACGCGGATCCGGCCGCATGCTAGCAAAGATGCGGATAGGGTCACCAAACCAGTATCGGAAGGTATCGAGGTGGTGGATGCTCATAATGCGTAAGGTCACCCAACCTTGTCGTTCCTGCCAAGGCATCCAGTGCGGAATGGCACGCATGTCAATGGTCGCTAGAACGGGCTCGCCCATCGCACCTTGATCAAGCAAGCCTCTCATCGCGCGCACGGATTGATCAAATCGCATGTTTTGGTTTACGGCTAGCGTGATACCCGCCGATTCGCAAAGGTGAACGATTTCGGTGGCCTGGGCGAGGTCGATACCAAGGGGTTTTTGAGCGAGTATTCCGCGAACGTGATCCGCACGCTTCACCACTTCTCGAATGACGCTGAGTTGTACGTCAGGCGGTACGGCGATATCCACCACTTGAACGGCAGGATTATCGAGCAGTTGCTGGTAATGCTCGTACACTTTTGGGATTTGGTGGCGTGCAGCAACTTGTTTCGCGTGTTCAACATTTCTCGCTGCAATCGCAACCGGATTAAAGCCGGCTTTTCGATACGCCACCAAGTGGCAGTCCGCCATAACAAAGCCTGAACCGATGCATCCAATCCCTAGCGAACGATCTCGCGGCATACGGGGCAAGTGATCGATGTTGAATGGAGTTTGATTCACTGGGTCACTGCTTCGCCGCGCCTTGAGTGCGATCTCGACTCGGCTCAAGGAACGTCTTGCCTGCTTCGCTACCGCGAACCCCCATCAGCTTGATGGCATTGTCGTCGAGTTTAAGGAGCGGTGTATAGCTTGGATGGTGTGATTCTTTGTACGGATTGTTATGACGAGTGTTGTAACAACAAATCAGACCCCATCGAGGGTGATCGCTTAAATTCGCATCGGAGCTATGCAGGGTGTTTCCATGAAAAAAAATTGCGTCGCCCGGGCTCATCTCACAATAAACCCGTTCCATTCGCTGCATCGCGGCCTCGACTCGTTCAGGATCGGCACCGGTCTGCGAGCCAAAACGGCCATGCTCGATACGACCCATCCGGTGTGATCCCCTAAGCAATTGTAGGCAGCCGTTTTCACGGGTCGCGGGATCCAGCGCAATGAAAACGCTCGCGAGATCAGGAAACAAGCAGCCGTTTTGGTACCAATAACCGTAATCTTGATGCCACTCCCACGCACCACCGACCTTTGGTTGTTTAGCGCTCAATTTCGAGTGGTAATGATAAACCTCGTCATCGAGCAATTGCTCCATGGAATCAACCACCCGTCGGCTTCGACAAATGGCGCCATAGATATCGTCGCCTGGATGGTTCCAAAGAGAAAGATTGGTGCTTCGGCCCTTAGTATCCGAGACCTCCATTGCATGTATCCGCATCGCCTCGTCTTGCCTTGCTGCGGTCAGCGTCATCAACGCTTCTTCGGAGTCAAGTAAGGCACGAATCACAAGGTAGCCGTCGCGATGAAACGTTTTCACCTGTTCGGCCGAAAGAGGTCCGTCATGCATTTTCTATCACTCGAAATGACTGTCGGCTTGAGATCGCTGAGGCAAATGAAAATCGCGCCTCAGCAAGCGAAATTGACAAAGTGCGAATCGCTAACGTTAAGTTTTTGACTTTGATTTTGAACCTATCCAAAAAGCGACGCGACCCGCGGCTAGCGCCAAAGCGGCTAATCGTTTTCGGGTGAGTTATTTATCGGGTGGGTTATTAGGGTGCGGCGACGAATGGTTCGGGCTCGATCGCTGGCAACGGACTGTCATCTCGCGCAAAAAACATAAAATGCTGCCAAGGAAGTTCGTTGAACTCTCGAACCAACTTAAAGCCGTTTGCGGAGTACTCTTTCATGATTTGATATTTTGACATCTTGTGCAGCGGCTTGATCGGTACGTTTGGGTCCTCCTCGCGATACTCAAGCAGCGCAATGACGCCCTCGGGGGCGAGCGAATTGCGAATGGACCATAGCATCGATTCGGGATGTGAAAACTCGTGGTAGACGTCAACCATTAAAACGATGTCCATCTTTGCGTCGGATGGCAGTTTCGGGTCATCGATCGCACCCAAAACGGATTTGACGTTTTCCAACTTTGCCTTGCCCGCTCGCGTGCGGAGCTGGCGAAGCATCTCTGGCTGAATATCGACGGCATAGACGCGCCCTTTCTCGCCCACCTGCTTAGCCATTGGAAGAGTCCAGTAACCATTTCCACAACCCAAGTCGCAAACGATCATACCTGGCATCAGGCCCAGGTTTGCAAGTGCCTTTTCCGCATTCTCTTCGGCCTGTCGCTCGGGGCGAACCAACCATGACGCACCAAGATGGCTCATTGGCTCCGCGACGATCCGGTCAAGATACGTTCGACGCGCTTCTTCGACTGGACGAGGACGATCAACCTGTGGCAGCGCGTCGAGCGCCACGGATTCGTCAGCGTGAGCGCGGGACATTAGCAGAAAAAAGGAGATGACGCCCAGCTTGATGCACGACATCGCGACAATCAAACAGCACCAACGGAAAGTCGAAATCATCAGTCATCCATTTTCGGTAGTTGAAACGGGGGCGAGAAAGCAGACTCGAACGGATACACGTCGTCGAAGTCTTCGCGGCGATCGTCATCGCTTTTCCGCATCTGCTCAATGCGAATCAGGTTGTAAACAATCTCGCCAAAGTCACCTGTTGAATGAATGCCCCATTTTGCGAGTACCGTCGGTGCCAAGTATCCATACTGGTCCAACGCGTGAAGGCGGCACGCTTCACAAAGTTGCTGTCCCGTAATGTGATTGGATGGACTTTCGCCTTCATCTGATTCAACGTCACTCGTCTCTCGCTGACTGGATTCGCCTGTCTCCAATTCGTTGCTTTCACCAGCTCGCGCCAACCGCTCGGCTTGAAACTTCTCCTGAGCAACATTGAGCGATTCACGCACGAAGTTATAGGCTTCGAACTTGTATCGCCGATCGCTTTGTAACAAGTCATACATCGCTTGAAACGCAGAAGTCATCGAACTCACACTTAACTTTCTGAGAATAGGAATTTAGGAAGGCCGTTCGGACCGTACTGCACGCCGATATTTTTCTTCGACGCACTTTTTTCGCATCGCCGATGCCCAACCTTCTGATTTGAAATCGTCTCCGTGGAAGAAGGTTTTTGCTATAGCGAGTTGTCCATACCCTTTTCCAACTGGTCCAAGGTCATATTGCCGCTTGTCGGTTTTCTAGAAGCTTTCTTTTTATCATTGTGTTCGTTACTAGACTCGCTGCTACTTTGGTTTGTCGGACTGCGACGAGTCACGGCAAGAACCGTCGCGGCAGCGATGAGGATACGACGGTTGTCTTCGGTCTGTACCATCAGTTGCTGCGATAAGATTTCTTGACCCAGCACGGTCGCCGCC
>JANOBM010000244.1:0-3638 GCA_031411655.1 Planctomycetaceae bacterium | reverse complement strand
CTGGATCGCAAGACATCGCAGATTGAGCAAAGACTACGAAAGACTCACCGAGAATAGCGAGGCAGTGATTTACATTGCGATGATCGACCTCATGTCCAAGCGACTCGCCAACATCAAAAATTGATTTTTAAAACACGTTCTCAGAAGAATCACGCGCAATTTGGGACCGCCGTATCAACTTCTTCAGTGGCGATAGTCGACAAGCAAGCTTTTATTTCCGCGGGTCGTCAGGTTACTTCGCGTGGCTTGTCAACGCCTACATCGATCACGTGGCGAAGGTCCGCAAGCCGCTTCAGAAAATGCTTGATGCGGACACTCTAGAAGAGCAAAAGCATTGGTTTGAGTCAGGAGGAGTGAGGGAGTCTGTTTGGCGTCCGATGATGCGTTGGGTTGTTCGCCGCGACCTGACAATGTCTATGTTGGGAGTACCACGTTCGCAGCGCAATCAAATTGAACGCTGTTATGACGGTGGCCTCGAACAGTTTATCATTCATTCGCTCGATACGGTTTTCACGCGATTGTCCCTTGCAGACAACTATTTTTGGCGTGTCTATATGACCGGAAGTTATAGTGCATCATGTTGCCCAGAGTATCTCAAGGAAGACAACTTCAATCGACTTCGCGATGGTCTAGTCGACAGAATATCAACGCACAATGATTCTGTAGAAGGTTTTTTGAGTAAATCAAAAACCCCAATTTCACACTTCGTTTTGTTGGATCACATGGATTGGCTATGCAACGGAAATCGCCAAGCATTGGCGTCTGAATGGCAGGCGATTGTGAATCGATGTACCGAGCAGGCAAAAGTACTTTGGAGAAGCGCTGGTCTGTCTGTCGATTTCGTCGACTCACTCCGTGTTTCAACGCGTGGAACGCAGTCGGCTGTCGGTGAGTTGCTAACTTACAACAAAGGGTTAGCGTCCGATTTGCATTTGCTAGACCGAGTACACACCTACGGAAGCTTCTACGTCGCAGAATTAAACATTGCGTAAGTTATGAATGCATGGCGAGCGAAAGCTTGAGGCAAGGAACCATGTTGAAGGCACAATCTCTTCTCGCCGATGGTCGTGCGATCTGGCATTTGGTTGCTACTCGCTCTGGCGGTGCGACTCATCAAGAACGACTCAATCAATTCTACCGCGGTCAAGCCGACGTTTACGACGAGTTTCGTAGGCGTATGCTTCACGGCCGGCAGGAGATGATTGAACGCATCACAATTCAACCGGATAGTGTTTGGGTTGATCTCGGCTGTGGTACGGGCGAGAACCTGGAAAGGTTTGGGGAACGATTGTCTCTTTTTTCTCATGTCCATCTCGTCGATCTATGCGAGCCGCTATTGAACGTGACCAAGGAACGCTGTCGTAAATTGGAGGGAAAGTCAAGTTTCAGTATTCACGAGGCAGATGCTACGATGCTTGATTTACCATCGGAGCAAGCGGATTTGGTTACGTTGTCGTACTCGCTCACGATGATCCCAGATTGGTTTGCAGTCATTGACAACGCATATCGGATGCTTCGTCGTGGCGGATTGATCGGTGTTGTTGACTTCTTTGTATCGCGCAAGTATGTCGATCACGGTGATGTGCGGCACGGTTGGATGACGCGGACCGGTTGGCCACTTTGGTTTCAATTCGATAATGTTTACTTGGAGCCAGATCGGGTTGCCATGCTGACTCGTCGGTTCGACATGGTTTCGTTGTCAAAGCATCGCGGCCGCATTGCCTACATCCCCTTCTTTCGAGTTCCCTATTTCGTTTTTGTTGGTCGAAAGCAATGAACGGCAGATGCTGTGTTAGCTACTCAATCCACGGAGCAACGAATGGATCGCAATGCATACAGGTCCACGGTAAGGTCGATTTTCATTAGCGACCTTCATTTGGGGAGTCGCTTTAGTAAGGCGACCGAGTTGTTAAAGTTCTTGCAATGTCATCGACCAGAAAACCTATACATGGTCGGAGATATAATTGACGCATGGGCGTTACGCCGCCGATGGTATTGGCCGCAAGCATACGACGCACTGCTGAATCATATCGCAATGCTTGTTGACAACGGAACAAAGCTTTTCTACACGCCAGGCAATCACGACAGTTTTCTTCGGCGATTTCAAGTTGATGCACCACCGGTGCGGATTCAAGATCAGTTTATCCACCTTTGTGCAAACGGGCGTCGGATGGTCATTTTACACGGCGATCAATTTGACAACGTTGAGGGCGGTGCGCAGTGGCTCTCCGTTCTCGGATCGATAAGCTATAACGCCCTCTTGTTCTCTGACAGAGCAATCAATCGCCTACTCAGCTTCCTTGGCGTTTCGCCTTTGCGCATCAGCGGCACGGTAAAACAAACCGTCAAGCTCGCTGTGCAGTTTATCAGTCGTTTTGAGGACAAATTGGTCACTCATGCCCGCAAAGAAAACTGTGATGGGATCATTTGTGGGCATATTCACGTGCCGCGTTACCGGATGCTAAAAGAAATTCTTTATGTCAATTTGGGTGACTGGATTGAAAATTCGACAGCGTTGGTTGAGTACAATGACGGACGCCTGGAGCTTTTGGAAACCTCGCGTCCAGCGAACCGCGGTGGGCGTGAAGAGACATCGAACCTTGATACGCAGCCCGAATGCTCCGTCTTGACCCCGATGGCCGCACGTTTGGCTCATGGACTTGTCGGCTACTTACTTCTCGAGCATTCGGTGAATCCATTCGCGAAACTACCAAATGTGAATGCGGTCGCATGAAGGTGCAAATGATCTGCAACCAAGCTTGCTCTGGCTAACGGGACCTTTGTCGGCGCTTTTTCGAGTTTCGATCACTGGGCAAGGGGGGCGGTGGTTCAGTCGCGACTGGCATCATCGTCCGGACATGATCGCTAGTCCAATGCCGTATAGGCATGAATCGGCATCACGTCCTTCGGTCGTGATGAGATATCGTCCATAGCCTGTAAAACGGACTCTGGGCGACCACCAGAAGTGGACTCCCGTTTCGGGATACGCTCCGAAAAGTACACCAGAAAGTCGGGAATCTTCCTCATCGATCTCGTCGATAACCTGGTCGGCATCGTTGTCGATTCCATCGTCGTTTACCGATACTGTTTGGCTCGCATATCCTCCGAACAAACCTGCACCAACGAATGGAGCTAGTCGAGTCGGCGTTTGTAGCCTAGCGCCTGTTTCGAGGCCAAGATACCCATCTTCATCGTTGATGGCCGCGATAAACCCCATACGACTGGTCAGGTACGATGTCCCGTAGAACTCGTGCCCACCTTCGACAGATGCCAAGGCGTGATCGCTTTCCGAGAGAGAGGTCATTCCAGCGGAAAGATACCAGCCGCTGGCTCCATCAACGAACCTGGCGTCGGATGCCTGTTTCACTTTCCCAGCGATATCTGTTTTTTGAGCACCATTAGCGTATTTCGCAGCATATTCCGGATCTTCCATCGCCCACCGGGAATGGCTCAGCCCGGATGGCAGGGGTGTGATCAAGCGTACCGCATCTGACATTTTGTCCGCAGCGAAAGTCGATGCGACAAAGATGGCCTTGAACCACTTGAACTCCGACGCGCCTTCATGATGGGCGTTCTTTGTTTCGTAGGCCACCATTTTGTCCGGCTGAGGAACCGTCGACGGGAGGTCGATGATCTCA
>JANOBM010000243.1:0-2277 GCA_031411655.1 Planctomycetaceae bacterium | reverse complement strand
AATCTTTTCGACTGGGAGCAAACAACCCGAGAAACGCGGTCGGCAGCGTACGCCGTCTCGAAGCCAAAGCAAACCGAACGCCAGAAAAAGTTACTCGCGTGGCTTTGCTCGCGTGGTGACTACGGTGCGACGGCCTGGGAGGCAAGCCAAGCCTTGAACTGGCCGTACACATCCTTGCAAAGTCTTATCGGAGGCCTTCGACGGCTAGGGCTGCTTCGTTGCAACGGCACAAAGCGTCCAACTGGAACGCGCTCGCTTGCGGCGGTTTTCGTCGCGACTGGAGCCAACGATGAATGACGTCTTGTCATCAGCGATTGAGTTCGCGTCCCGTGGCTGGTCGGTTATTCCGATACCACGAAAGAAAAAGGAAGCCAAGATCAAATGGTCGAAATACCAGTGCGATCGAGCGACCACCGGTGACATTGGGAGGTGGTTCGCCAAACCTCGGAACGTCGCCATCGTGTGTGGTGACGTTTCAGGTGGGCTAGTGGTCCGTGATTTCGATGATTCGAAATCATACCGAAAATGGTCGAGCGATCACCCTGAGCTGGCGACGCGATTGCCAACCGTTGCCACGGCGAGGGGGTTTCATGTTTACGCGAGAATGGACCCTTGTCCGCGAACCCGCGACCTGGGCGATGGTGAGTTACGAGGAAACGGCAGCTACGTACTGGCGCCCCCGTCGATTCATCCATCAGGGGCTGAGTACCACTGGGTTGTGCCGTTTGAGGAAAATTCGGTTTTACCCATCGTTTCCCCGTCCGATTTCAACTTTACAGAAGAGGACAGAAGTAGGACAGAAGAGATACAGAAGAGGACGGAAGAAGACAGAGGATTACAGAAGAAGACGGAAGCAATAAATCAAACCGCAGACGTTGAAAGACGATACGAGCTGGCGATCGACGCGAGCCTACCGTCACGTGAAGGACAGCGGCATAAATGTCTCTTCAATCTTGCGAGACGGATTCTCGCAATTCATCGTGACGGCTTACCGAGGATTGAAACTCGAAAGCGACTGTTCGATGCTTGGTGGGCCAAATCACTGCCGATCATCCAGACCAAAGATAAGGCGACATCACTTCTTGATTTCCTCACAGCAATGGGGCGGGTAAAAACGCCACTTGATGACATCGTGCCCGAATGCGTTATCAGGGCTAAAGCAAATCCACGACCCGATTGGTCGATCGAGTACGGGGAGAGGGTCGCAATTCTGGCGGGACTTTGTCGCGAGCTCCAGCGGGTGCATGGATCGGAAACGTTCTTCGTAGCGTGTCGCAAAGCGGGGGCAGCTATTGGCGTGTCGCATACGGTCGCGGCACAGTATTTAAAGCTGTTTGTTGAGATCCAAAAACTAACTGTGATCGAGCCGGGAAAACCGGGCGGCACCAAAGCAACTCGATACAGGTACATCGCGAACGATTTGTAAGTGCGAGCGTCTTTGATTTTCCGCTTAAGGGGAAGATCAACGGGAAGATCAAGGGGAAGAGTCGGAGGAAGTCATTTGCGAAGATGCAGTTATTGGTCAACGAAAAACTAAACAATCAAAGGGCTTGGGTTTTAAACAAACGAGCAACGCAACGGGCAGCAATGCAATCGACGCAAATGCAAATGCACAACGTGCGAAATGAGTTGGTGCCTACCTTGCTGTCAACCAATTCGACAGACGCAATCGACTGTCTCAAAATGAGATAGCTTGTTCGTGGGTGTTGGCAAGTATGTCGCAACGGATGGTTTTAACGCACAACTTTAAGAGCCGGTTTGAAGTCGAAACTTAAGTTGGTTTGACGGTTAGTTTGTGTTGGGAATAGTGGGATGCCACGGCAATGCGTCGCGAGATGAAAGCAAGTGTTCACCCGCTTGTTGCAGTTGGTTTTCTTTTGGGTGATTCGCAGGAGGTGATGCAATGGCTTCGGTAGGTAACGATGCGGGTGGATGCAAGCGGATTTTGTTCTACGCGACTGATGGTTCGCGCAAGTCGATTCGTCTTGGGAAAATGTCAAAGTCGGATGCGTCGACGATCAAGTATCGGGTCGAGGGTTTGTTGACCTCACAGATTACCGGAGTAATGGATCGCGACTTATCGCTGTGGGTTGCTGGTATGCATCCAGATTTGCGAGCGAAGTTGGAGCGAGTTGGGTTGCTGGAGCCGTTGGTACCCGTTGTGGACAAGCCATCGATTACGCTCGATGCGTTCCTTACTGATTTCGTTGAGCGAAATGGCAAGACGAAGAAACCGGCAACGCGAGTCGTTTGGATGCAGGTGATGACTATGCTGCG
>JANOBM010000242.1:0-20097 GCA_031411655.1 Planctomycetaceae bacterium | reverse complement strand
CACGAGCCAGTCGCATCGTTCGTAACTTTTCGGGTAAACCAATTGCATCCGCCCATGCAAAGAATTCCTGCTCGACGATTCGGTTCGCTTCAGCACTGGCGGTGAGCATCTGTAGGCGTGGACCGGTGCCGACACAATCATTGGCCAGCGTTAGCGAGATGCCGCGAGCATAACTGTTGTTAGCAATTTCGTAGCGCGAGCGATTGCGGAGCGTCCGCCGGACGTCAGAGTTGTTGGCTGAATTGGCCGAGAGACCGTCTGCGGCGGACCAATGCCGAACATTGTCGCTGGTCGTGACCGCCGCGTCGTAACGAGCAAGTAGGCGGCGTAGAGAAAACGGCTGTCGGGTCGAGCATCCAGCCGCTGGCGTGCGCGAAGCACGCTGTGGTTGATTGCTCAGTATCCGTGACAAGAGGTTTTTGAATGACATCCGTGTCTGTTCCGTTTTGTCGTACCCGACAGCCATAACCAGTGAAGGGGGAAAGTCTTAATCCGCGCCTGGGGGAATCAACTTGTTGAACCTGAGTCCACGCTTTGGTTGAGTGACCGCTTCCTTGCTCGCCAGATGTTTGTCGGCAGCGATCTGCTCCGAGAGCTTATGCTGCTCGACGCTGCCTGCGTCGCCATTGACCTTGGCTGGTCCTTGGGCGTTCTCGCGAATATTGTCTTCAAGATTCTCTGCCATGTTTAATAGCGACCTTTCGTTGAAGATGCTTCCCTCTATCTGTAGGAATACCCCAGTGGGCCGCGAGTTGACGGAAAAGCGGCAGGAAAACTCCAAAATTTGCGTCTAAGTATTCCCTGCTCGCTCAGCGCTTAGTGAACTTGGTCGGTCCCTGCGCGTTCTCGCGAATTTCGTTCTGAAGATCGTCCGCCACTGTTCGCTCCTGCTGGCAATCGAAGGTAGTGCTCCCCTATATGTATTACTACGCTTTCGAAGTGCGATTTGGCGGCGCAAAGAAAAAATGATTCCCGATAGTTCCATATATGGAACTGACCAAACGTGTCCACGGGTTTTGAGAAGCTACGACTCCACTCTTAGAAAGGAGTCTGACTCATGCCACGCAAACCGCAGATGATTGATTTCGAAGCCGAAGCGGAGCAGCGCATCGAGTCGCACGTTTTCAAACTGGACAACAAGTGCCACTCAACTACTGTTAAGTTCGCGGCGAGCGGCTGATACTTCCAGCCACTGACGGTGACAGAGCCGCGCTCAAGTATTCCCGTGGAGCAACGATCCTAAATGTGCCGCTCCGCAACTTGCTGGATGATTCGGCGTTTTGGCGCGCGTAGCAAGTAAATTCAATGCCGAAGACTGCACCGAAACTTTGACCGCTGACGTCGGATAGCCGTGGGTGGGAGGCAACGCCAAGCTTCGAACTGTGTCGGTGTTCCAAACCGACGCAAGGCAGGCAGCTGAGAGAGTAAACGCTACTGGAACTTAGCTCGACGCAGTCGTTCATTCAGAACCCCTGTTCCTGTACACGTTGCGCCGGTACCGCCTCTAAGCTTGGACATCGGAGCTGACATCAATTCGATGTTTTACCGAGCTCGTCACAAATCTCAACGCTTTCAGGCAATACCTCAATCATTATCGCTGAACGTTGCCATTTGGGGGTAGATCACGAATGGATCGCATAGTACGCTATCCCGACTAAAGCTAGGCGGAACGATGGGAAAAACCACTATTCATTCCGCTAGCCTTCTACTTAATCTCCAACGGAGTCCGCCCGATGTCGTCGAACTTGTTTAGTCAGCTGGCCGGACTGTGGAGTGTGATGTCGCGGCGGGACCGCCGCCGGCCAATGTTGCGGAGCCTCCGAGCGAAGTTGCGGTTCGAAGCTCTGGAAGAACGGGTGGTGTTAGCGACGACGTTCGGCGTGACGACGACTGCGGATAGCGGCATGGGTTCTCTCCGGCAAGCAATCCTCGACGCCAACATTACTTCGGGCGCCGACACGATCACATTCAATATACCCGGCGCTGGACCTTACACGCTCCAGCCGCTGTCGGCGCTACCGACGATCACCGATCCCGTGGTCATCGATGGCACGACACAGCCGGGGTTCGCAGGCTTCCCGATCATCGAGTTGAATGGCAGTACGGCTGTCAATGGTCTGACACTAACATCAGGGGACAGCACCATCAAGGGCCTCGTCATCAATCATTTCGGCAACCACGGGATCCTAATCACCGGTTCCGATGCGAATAGAAATGTCATCACAGGCAACTTCATCGGTACGAGTACGTCCGGGCTCGTCGCCATGGGCAACGGCCTTGGAATCGAAATTAGCAACGGAGCAAGCTACAACACGGTTGGAGGATTGACGCCAGATGCAGGGAACCTGATTAGTGGAAACACTGGTAATGGTATCTTGCTATACGGTAAAGACACACTTGGCAATAAGATCCAGGGCAACACGGTCGGTCTTGCTTTTGGCGGGAATACGGTTCTTGGGAACGGTGGAAATGGCGTGGAGATCGTTGGTGTGCCCGATCTTCGGGGCTCGGGCGTGACGGGGCCTGCAGATACGCTCATTGGAGGAAGCACGATCAGTGAGCGGAACATTATTTCGGCGAATGGCGGAACAGGGCTCCGCCTCGGGGCCGGCCCAACATATGTGAGGGGGAATTACATCGGCACTGACGCGACTGGCATGCAGAACCGTGGGAACACGGAAGATGGTATTTACCTTGAAGGAGCCGCAATCATCGGTGGGCAGACAGTCATACCAGGTACCGGCCTTGGAAACCTGATCAGTGGCAACGGTCAGGCTGCGGTCTTTGCACAAGCAAATATCAGGTCCGGTCCGCGTGGGGGAGGTGTGATTCAAGGAAATCTGATTGGACTGAATAAGAATGGCGACTCAGCTATCGGCTCCTCCACAAACCATGGCATCTTCAGAGGGGTGGAGCAGATAGGCGGAACCTCTCCTTTGGAGCGCAATATCATCTCAGGTCACCGCATCTCAGGCATCTATGGAGGCGGAGGTTCTATTCAAGGGAACTACATCGGTACAAACATAGCTGGAACCGCCGCCGTTCCAAATGGCAACGGAGTATGGCTGTCCCCTGGTAGTACGCTCGGCGGTTCGGTAGCCGGAGCCGGGAACCTCATCAGCGGAAACGCGAACATCGGCGTGGAGGTCTCAGGCTATGGAGGAACTACCTCAATCTTCGGAAACTACATCGGCACAAACGCGAGTGGCACGGCGGCCCTGGGTAACTTTCGGGGTGTCGTAATCAACGAGTCCTTCGGTAATCGGGTCGGCAGTGGAACACCCGGAGCGGGCAACGTGATAAGCGGCAACCGCGACACTGGCATCCTCCTAACAGGTTCGTACGGTTACGGCAACGTTGTGGCAGGCAACTACATCGGCACGAACGCTACCGGTACCGCCAAGGTCGCCAACACCACGAACGGGGTTACCATTCAGAACGGCGCGTCGAGGAACACGATCGGCAGCACGACGGCCGGTGAACGCAACATCATATCCGGTAACACCGGTAGCGGCGTCACGATTGAAGGAACAGCAACACGCGAAAACGTTGTGGCCGCGAACTACGTCGGCACCGACGCGGGCGGGACGGCGGCACTGGGCAATGGACTCGATGGTATTGTCATTCGCAACGGCGCGAGCAGCAACCGGGTGGGCGGCACCGCCCCAGGCGCCGGCAATGTGGTATCGGGAAACGTAATTGTCGGCGTCTCCATTCATGGCGGCGGCACGACGAACAACGCAGTGCAAGGGAATTACATTGGGCTCGACAAAGACGGCGCCCAAAAATTAGCCAACGGCTATGGAGTAGCGCTTCAATTTGGCACGACGATGAACACAGTCGGTGGAACTTCAGCCGCAGCCCGCAACATCATCAGTGGTAGCATACAGGCGGGCGTTTACATCAACAGCAGCGGGACGTCTGGCAACACCATCCAAGGTAATTACATCGGTACGACCGCAGACGGGACTGCTGCTCGCGGCAATGGGAACGACGGCGTTGTGATCTTTGGTGGCGCATCGAGCAATACCATTGGTGGCACGGCAGCGGGGACGGGCAACGTCATCTCTGGCAACGCTCGGTACGGCGTTCTAGTGAACGGGACAAACTCAAACTCCAACGTCATCCTCGGAAACCGTGTCGGGACGAACGCAGCCGGGACGGGGGCCCTAAAGAACGAGGTCGGTATCCGGCTCGAAGGCACTGCAGACACAGTTATCGGCGGAAGCGCCACCGGGGCCGGGAACTTGGTCAGCGGCAACCGACTCTGGGGCATCGAACTGCTCGAAAGCGCCCGGGCCATTGTCGCCGGGAATGTGGTCGGCCTGAATGCAGCTGGCACTGCTGCCATCCCCAACATCCACGGCATCATTGTCAATGTCAACGCCGCCGACTCGCGAATCGGTACCAACGCCGATGGATTCAACGACGTAGGCGAGCGGAACGTGTTCGCCGGCAATTCAGGGAACAATGTCCTTGTCCAACTCGGCGCCAAGCGAACGGCCGTTGCTGGGAACTACATCGGCACTGACCCTAGTGGGACGGTCGGTATCTTCGGCACCCCGGCCGCGATTGTCGTGGCGTCGCGGTCCTCCGATACCCGCATCGGCACGAACGGTGACGGTATCAACGACGCCGTTGAGGCAAACGTAATCGCGGCGGGGTTGTACGAAGGCGTTCTCATCGATGGCGACGGTACGGACCGCACGGTCGTGGCCGGAAACAGGATCGGCATCAATGCGGCAGGGGCCGCCGTCCCGAACGGGACGGGCATCCACGTTCGCTTCGGCCCGGCTGATACTCGCATCGGGACAAAGGGCGACGGGGTGGGCGACGCCGCCGAGCGGAACGTCATTGGCGGGAACAATGGTTGGGGGATCATCGTCCAGACGCCACAGTGGAACGGCACGCAGCCGGCCGTCGGCGTGCTCACCGAGCGGACCACCATCGCCGGGAACTACATAGGGACCAATGTGGACGCCACGGCCGCGATGGGTAACGCGGGAGGCGGCGTCCTTGTGCAACTCGGCGCGGTCGACGTCCGCATTGGGACCGACGGAAATGGCGTCGCAGACGACGCCGAGCGGAACGTCATTTCCGGCAATGGCGGAGCCGGCATAACTATAGCCGGGACCGGGACGAGCAGAACCACTGTCGCCGGCAACTTCATCGGACTCGACTTGTCAGGTCTCGTTCCACTGGGAAATTTGGGCAGTGGAGTTACCATCTCCACTGGGGCGTCGAACAACCGTGTCGGAACGAACGGCGACGGAGTCCACGACGATGTTGAGCGCAACGTCATTTCCGCCAGCCGTCGAGATAATGGCATTATCCTTTCGGGATCCGGCACCAGCGGAAATGTGGTCGCTGGCAACTACGTAGGCACCGATGCGAACGGCTCTGCCACTCCGGGTTTCGGAAACGGCACGGAGGCTTGGTGGCCAAACGGTGGCGGGTGGGGAATTATAATTGCCGGAGGGGCTTCCAGTAACCGCGTGGGTACTGATGGGAACGGCACCGGCGATGCCGCGGAACGGAACGTCTTGTCCGGAAATCGCATGAATGGCCTCCTCATCAACGGCGCTTCCGGCAACGTCGCCGCTGGCAATTATGTGGGCACGGACGCGGCGGGCACCACCCCCCTGCCCAACGGCATGGCAGGGATTTGTCTATTGAACGCATCGAACAACCGAATCGGCACAGACGGCAATGGCATTGCCGATGCGGCCGAGCGAAACGTCATCAGCGGCAACGCCCTGGGAGGCCTGCTGATCTTCGATGCGGTGTACAATGTCGTCGCTGGCAACTACATTGGCCTCGACACCACGGGCACAGTTGCCCTAGGCAATGGAAGCGGCAACGAGGGCGTCTCGATTGTCGGCAATTCCCAATTTAACCGGATCGGCACCCGTGGCGCCCCGTACGCCAATGCCGAGCGGAATATTATCTCCGGTAATTCTTCCGCCGGCATCTCGCTGGGACGCATCGAGCCGCTCGTTCTCCCAGTGGCAGGTATAGCCACCGAAAGCAACACCATCGCAGGCAACTACATCGGCACTGACGCGAGCGGAACCATCCTCGTACCGAATGGTGAGGGGATCCGGATCGTTGGCGGCGCGGCCAGCAATAACATAGGCAGTACCGAAGCGGGCACCGGTAACCTCATTCGCGGTAACCTGGGTAACGGCGTCACGGTGGTAGGGAGCGGCGCCGTCCGCAATCAAATCCGCGGCAACGTCATCTTCGCCAACGCCGGTCTTGGGATCGATTTGGGCGACGACGGTGTCACGGCCAACGACTCGCGCGGCCACGCTGGCCCCAACAACTTTCAAAACTTCCCCGTCCTCACCTCTGCACTTGGCGGTTTGACCACGACTGTTCATGGCATGCTTAAAAGCACGCCGAACACGAGCTTAACACTCGACTTTTACGCTAATGCGACGGCCGACCCGTCAGGCTTCGGTGAGGGAGAACGCTACCTCGGCTCGATCTCGGTCAGGACTGACAGTTCCGGGAATGCCGCGTTCGACGCGATCCTTCCATCGGCGTCAGCGACGGGCGAAGTCATCACTGCCACCACGACCGACCTTCTCGGCAATACGTCCGAGTTTAGCCAAATCCCAAAGATCGAACTCTCGGGCCGTGTATTCGATGACCGCAACAACGACGGCTTGTTTAACGGAGCCGACACAGGTCTCACCAACGTGCTCCTGACCCTCTTCAACGCAAGCAATGTCCCAGTCGCTACTGCTATCACGGGCGCCGACGGCTGGTACAAATTCACCGGCACCTTCGTGGCCGGCACCTACAGGATCGTCGCGGGCCAAGCAGCCGGATTCCTCGACGGCAAGGAGACGGCTGGCTCCCTCGGCGGCACGGTCGATAACACGCAGGACTGGGACACGATCGATGGCATCGTCCTCCAAGCCGGCGACATTGGCACAGGGTACAACTTCGCCAAGATCCGGCCGTCCGGAATTCAGGCGCTGGTCTGGGTGGACTTCAACGACGACGGCGAGCTCAACTTTGGGGAGAAGGCGATCGCCGGGGTCGCCGTCACGCTCACCGGCACTGACGACCGCGGGCACACTGTGAGTCTGCCACTGACGACCGACGCTCACGGAATTGTCGAGTTCGTGATCCTCCGGCCGGGCAACTACAAGCTCGTCGAGAACCAGCCATCTGGCTTCCGGGACGGCAAGGACACCCTCGGTACCGTGAACGGCATCACTACCGGTAACGGGTCGGTGAACGATCAGTTCAGCGGCATCGTCCTGGGAAATCCGGGGTCTGACGCCATGAACTACAACTTTGGCGAGCGGCCGCTGCCGGGCAGCCCGGTCCAGGCGGGTCAGACGGCCGGGATCGGGTTTTGGCAGAACAAGAACGGCCAGAGCTTGATCAATGCGCTCAACGGCGGGCCAAGCGCGACTCAGCTGGCCTCCTGGCTGGCGACCACGTTCCCTAGTATGTACGGCGCGATGTCCGGCTCACGCAACTTGACGGGTAAGACGAACGTCGAGGTCGCCGCCCTGTTTACGGAGCTGTTCAAGCGGACTGGTCAGACATCACCCGGCGGGCCGCCGAACTTCGACGCCCAAGTCCTCGCGACCGCGCTGGCGGTCTACGTGACCAACCAGGGTTTGGCGGGGATGACGGCGGTCGCATATGGGTTCCTGGTTACCTCGGACGGGGTCGGCACCGCCACGTTCAACGTCGGCGGCAACGGGGCCTCGTTCGGGGTGGCGAACAACGTCAGCGTTTCGGTCCTCGACCTGTTGCTGGCAGTAAGCGACCGGACGGCGAACGGGCTGCTGTACGACCTGGACGGTTCCGGCACGATCTCCGACACCGAGCGGGCATTGCGTACCCGGGCCAACGACGTGTTCGCGGCGATCAACGAACTGAGGGGGATTTGATGCACTCGTTTCGGATTACCGGGCTGCGACCTGCCCGGTGTCTGGCTTCCGAAGTTGCGGTTCCAGAAAATGAACCTTACTGACTTGAAATGCCACCGCTCGTATCAACAAATATTTTGGCGTTTCAGGCACGAATCATGAATTCAACTAGCCACACAGGGACTGGCAGGGCGTGCCATTAGTCGTTGCTGGAAGCTCGATTACTTGAACCTGAACCCGCCATAACTTCATGAGTCATGATCTGCCATTCACACTCGTTGCAAATCCTAACCGGCTCAACTTTACTGCCATCAACGGGACGTGTGTAATAAGCCCCTGTCTTGGCGCCGCAGGTGGGACAAGTGATGCCGATCTTGATTCGCTTCGAAGAGTCGCGAGTGGGGTGAACCATGGTACTCACGCCCGTTTCCTTTTCTGAAGATCTTTGAAACTGACTCGATTAGGATTTACGCGGGAAGTTGCTTGATTACCGAACAACTCGCAGCCTTGCATGGATGCCGCAACAGCTGAACCAACCAAGCAGTCCAGCCAGTGATTGTCAGGCTGCTCGGGTCGTGACTTCCATTCGTCCACAGTGCGGCCGCGGCCCTCGGTTTTGACGAAGTACTCTGCCGTTAGTTGCTCGGCAAACATACGATGCGTTTCAGTAGAGCTACCGAACAGCGATAGGCAACCGCGATCACCCATGGCCACAGCAAGTCGAGCGTGTGTAAAGGATTTCCACCAGTTGGTGTCATAGATCACGTGACGAATGGCCCGCTTGCCATGAATGCTTGGGATCCGCCAATTGAGTCCAACGCGATCGCCCGGCCTGCGTTTATACTCGCTAAACGGCATGCTCGAAGCACCCACAAACCGACCATGCGATGGAATCAGCACGGCGCTGTGAGAACTCTGTCGGCAGAACTGGTAGACAATGTCGGTCGAATGTCCCCAGTTGGCGTCGATCAGGCAGCGACTAATTTTCATCGCGGCACCGTCGTCACGCTGCCATTCGCGTGCCAGTAAATGCGCGGTAAGCTTTTCAAGGCCAGCATAAATCGAACCTTCCAGTCCAGTACCTTCAGCGGCGAGTGCAAGCGAATTACGAGCGTCACGTAAAGTAAAATAGTTGCGTTGTTGATCAGGGTATGTACCGTAGTCGAGTATGTAACCTGTAAAATTATCTTCCCAAGCAGCTACGACGTAGAAAAGCATCTTTTGCTGGACGTCGATGAAGGCCGTAAGATGGTTAGCGGCGATAGGTACCAGGCTTCGATCTAGGCCGTTGAGCTTGCCTGCAACCTGATCCGCTGTGAGCATATCGTCTCGAACAGTTTCTACAGGCAGTGGATCATTCTGATACTCGGCAAAGAACGCAGCTTCGTCCTGCAGTTTAAGATTCATAGCATGCTGGATGGCGGACAGTTCGTCGTGATTGAATCGCACAGGCCAAGCGACGATTGAACCCTCGTCCATGTCCATACGGTTGTGGCGATAGAATTCCGTCGCGGTCGCACTACCGTCGCCATTGCGTAAGCCTTCGGCGCGAATCTCCGCATACCGCTGCCACAGTTTTTCATTGGTGGGGAAGGCATACACCATACGCGTTCGTTCACCATTCCACTCCGGATGCTTGTCACGGTTGAGAATGTTATCAGCCATATCTCCAGGTCGAATCACAGTACAAGGCATGATGCCAGAGATCTTTTTACCGGGACCAGCTAAACCAAGAACCGCACCAGCGAGAATACTCTCGCGATTGGCGCACTGCGAAAGTGAACGCGCTGACTCGTCAGTTTGCGGGTCATCCAAAATGACCAGGGAAGGCCTAACGGTTCGACCATCTGGCACTTTAAACTTCATCCCACGAATACGACCTGTAAGACCAGCGACTTTAATGATTGCTCCGCTGGCAATACTCCCAGTAATGGAGGGCAGCACAATCTCTTTCGCGGTCCAACCAATCTGTGTTCGTTTACCTTTGTAAAGCTGGCCATTCGCTCGGTTCGAGATCCCGTCTAGGGACTGGATCGGAAAACAGACTTCAGGGAAATCGGCCAGCAAAAGATCGTTGCCGTCGAGTTCGGTTTTGATCGAATCGAGCATGTCGCAGGCATGACCTTCGTCGCTACCGATCAAGCACACGAAGTCCCGATGTCCGTTCATTACAGCCCAGATACATGCGCACTCAACTAGGCTCGTTTTACCTGTAGCGCGAGCCATCGCTAGCGCAAATAGTCCACCATGTAAAACTGCGTTTTCAATCTTCTCGATAACTTTCAAATGATCCGGTGACCATGCTAAGTGAAACGTAAGCGGGAAGTAACTCTCACAGAAGTAGCGAAAGTCCTTTGCAGCTCGATTTTTACGTTCCGCATTCTCAACCGCCGGCAATTCACCAATGTCGCGACCAGCCAGAGCCATCGCCGCGTTACGTGCCCGAGCCGATTCCTTCATGCGTTCATACGGATCGACATCCGATTGCGGTCGCGGTGTATGTCGCAGCCGGTGCATCCAGGCACAGTACCGCAGCAAGTCGACTGTCTTGCCATCACCGATACGGTTTCCCGCACGTTCGCGATGACGATACAGTTGTCGTTCGTTAATGACTTCACCTAGAGGTGTCGAATTGAGCAAGCGGCATAACTCGCTGGGTTTGAGTTTTCTTGGATCAGCGGTCATGTCCTAACTCCTTCGCTTGCCATGCGGCATAGTGCACTAAGTTGATAGTCCCATCCGTGTTCGTGGGCGCACCATCGTCTAAATCCGATTGGAGTGTCTCTATTTCGATACGCTCACGAAACGCGGCTGAAAGCAATTTGGCTGCTTGCTCAATCGTTAATCGAGCCGGGTCGACTTGGTTCCCGTCACTCATCGCTCTCCTCCGTGATTTGAATTGATGCCACAGTTCGCGACACGTTCCAACTAGTCGCGTTTTCTATACCTGTTCGCCTGTCTATGCGATACGTATTTGCTTGCCACAGTGGGCCAACCTGATGCGTTATTCCAGGGCTAAACAAACCTGCAGAAAGATCTCAAGAAGCTGCTGGAATCGGCTTGATGGAATGTAAACCGCATGGCTCCATGTGTGTTGTCGCAAGACGATTTCTTTTTCTTAAACATGGATGGACGCAGATGACCACCGACGAATTGAAAGCACGAGAAACACAGCTTCGGCAGATCTTTCGCCACATGGATGGCAACGCGGCTCAGGAGATTCGCGAAGCCTATTACAACGCGGTCGAGGGATTGCGAACCTTGGCCGACGCTCTTGAGATTGCCGATGCCAGCCGACCAGAACCAGCCGGCGAACTGATTAATGAACATCTGATCGCCTGCGAAGCGCTCGACGCCATGAAACGTAGCCTGCTCGGACGAATCCTTTAAACCACTAACTTTTGCACCGGAGACACAACTATGAACTTGGACAAACTGATTGAAATCCTTAACGACTACCGCGATGAACTGGGCGGCGATGCCGAAGTGCGGTTGATGACCCAGCAAAACTGGCCGTTCGAGAACCGTATCTGCGGAGTTACATCGGGCGAAGAGATGAATGATGCGGCCGATGACGAAACAGAAGATGACGACGATGTGGCGGAAGATGCGACCGTCTACATCGTCGAAGGCGGCCAGATTTGCTACGGCAGCAAACGAGCCTGGGAGACGGCTCGAGATTGTTAGACGCTGCAGAAGGGATTCTCTGAAATCCTTCGCAGCAGCGCTTGATGCGGTGCAATAAGCATGGCAAATGTGTGTTAGCGCGACAGCAGATTCAACTTCACACCCGCAAGGAGAACCAAAACGATGACCACACGCAAGCATACCAGCCGACTTCAAGCCGAAGCCGCCTACGAGAATGCACACTTGGTCGCTCAAGACTTGGTGCAGCGCGTTCGCGAGCTGCTCACCGACATGCCGGCGCCCGGTGTCGACGAACACCCAATCAACTGGGGTCACGTCGGATCGATCAACGAAGTCAATCAACGGCTCTCCCAGGTCGTTGCCTTTCTTGACGGAACAGAACGTTAAGCCGAAACGCGGACGGATTCCGCGTCGCCGGTCGGTGGTTCGATCGGCCTGATGATGGCAGCCAACCATAGAAACGAATTTGGAGAGATTGAGATGAAAAAGGCAGAAGTAGAAATCGGTGGCAAGTACTATGCGAACGTGACGGGCAAACGGGTAGAAATACAAATCGACTCGGAGAAGGCGAATGGTGGCTGGAATGCGACCAATCTGGCCACAGGCAAAAAGATTCTTGTCAAAAGCGCACAGCGATTGCTCGGTGCAGTCGGCAAACGCAAAGGTCGGTCTCAGGCAGCTGAAGTGGAAAGTTCGCCAGTATCGACTGACACCAGCACTTTGGAAGTGGTTGACCCCAACGCGGCCGAAGCGCCAACGGGTGTGCCGAAGCGAGTATCGCGCAGCAAGGCGAGTGCGGAAGGAGAAAAGAAGCTGAGCTGCATTGCCGCGGCATTGAAAGTGCTCGGTGAATCGACTGATCCGTTGAATACGAAAGAGATGATCGAAGCTATGGAGTCGAAAGGCTATTGGACCAGCCCCGGTGGCAAGACTCCCCACGCAACGCTTTACAGCGCCATTTTGCGGGAGCTTTCCAAGGGTGCTGAATCCCAATTTGTTAAAACCGAACGCGGTCGATTCACGGTTCAAGGCTGAGAGACTCCATCCATGGTTCAATTGAAGCTCGGTGATCACATACGCTTAATCTCCATGCCGATGGATCCTGATCCGATTCCGGTCGGCAGTCTGGGTACAGTTTTGCGTATTCACGCTCATGGCGATTGGTCCCAGGTCGAAGTGGCCTGGGACAATGGCCGAACGTTGATGCTGACGGTGCCGCCAGATCAGATTGAAATCGTCTCCGATAACGAATAGTGAATTAGCAATCTCGTGTCCTTTGCCAATTGGATCTCATCGCATGTGCTTTCGTTTACGCTCGATGTTCCGCCGTCGCTTTGCCTCAATCGCCAGGTCTACCAGACATCGCTTGCACGTACCCAATGCACCGCTCCGCCCCGGATACTCGTAGTAATCGGTATCGATAGGCCGGTACCAATGACAACGACGACACGGCTTTAGCCAATCATTGCCTACTCGAATGCAGCCACTGTGCAGTCTCTTGTGTTCCAATCGCGTCAGAATCTTTAGATTCTCGATGCGATTGTCAAGCTTGTTGCCATTAACGTGATGAATCTCCTTGCCTTCGGGTACCGAACCGAAATGCGATTCCCAGACAATTACATGCTCGAATCGGAACTTCCTGTCTTTGCAGTGAATGCGACGGTAACCAAAGCGAGTGACAGTCCCCTGGACCTTTGAAGCAACGATCATCGCATGTTCTCCTCTCGCGGCCCCATCGGAATGTGCGACTCCCCCGTGCGTTCCAATATCGCGGGCTTACCCGTAAATCTTTGAAAGCGGTCGACTATAACGTCACAATATGGAGCATCGAGTTCCATCAAAAAGGCTTTGCGACCCGTCTGCTCGGCGGCAATAAGCGTTGAACCACTACCGCCGAACAGATCGAGTACATTCTCGCCCGCGACCGAAGAGTATTGCATGGCTCGCACAGCCAACTCCGCGGGCTTGCCCGTTAAATGTTCTAACTGTTGCGGTGGGATCTTCTTGACGTGCCATAGGTCAGTAATGTTGTTTGGGCCGTAGAATTTGTGGCCAGCACCTTCCCGCCATCCATAAAACGCCAGCTCGTGCGCGCCAAGAAAATCTTTTCTTGTAAGTACCGGGTGACATTTATCCCACACAATGGCCTGACTGAAATACAACCCGTTGCGTTTGAGCGGGCCAGGATAGTTTCCTATATTGCCATACCCGCCCCAAATATAAAAGATTCGACCGGGCAGCAGTACTCTGGCAATGTTTCCGAACCATGCATCCAGTAAGCGTTCGAATTCGTCGTCACTCACAAAGTCATTGGCCAGCGGTCGGTCCTTCGCCCGCATCTTGCGTTTCTCTTTCGGTGGTTCCGACATAGCTGCGTTACCTCCGGCTTTAGCGTGCTTGCGTTGCATCGCAGCGGTGAATGCAGCATTGCCTTGATCACTTTTTAGCTTTGTTGCCGCCGCATCATTGCTAAACGAACTCAAACCGGCAGCGATCGCATTCCTACTGCGTGGCTCTACCTTCACATTATACGGGGGATCGGTATTGCACAAATGAATCGGTGCGCCGTTGAGCAATCGATCAAGATGCTCGGGATTCGAAGAATCTCCACACAGCAGTCTGTGGTTGCCAAGAATCCACAAATCGCCGGGTTGTGTAATTGCATCGTCGGGCGGCTCTGGTACATCATCTGGATCGGTTAATCCATCCATCACACCTGGATCAAGAAGCCTCGCTAGCTCCTCTTGGTTGAAACCCAACATGCTGAGATCGTAGCCAACGTCGCCAAGTTCCTTCAGCTCGATCGGTAGCAGGTCGAAATCCCATTCGGCCAGTTCCGCTGTCTTGTTGTCAGCAATGCGATAGGCTCGCACCGCCTCCGGTTCCATGTCGCGAGCCACATGTACTGGCACTTCCGTCATGCCAAGCTTCTTGGCTGCTTTCCAACGAGTGTGACCAACGATGATCACGCCTTCGGTGTCCACAACGATGGCTTGACGAAAGCCATACGCTTGAATCGACTTGGCGACCGCGTCGACGGCTCCATCGTTGATTCGGGGGTTCTTATCGTACGGCTTGATGCGATCAAGCGCCCACATTTCGATCTTCATCTCTTGAACTGTCATGAAAAACCTCCTTGAAATTGCGATAAAACTAAAAATCCGGCGTGAAACAAACTCTGTGTCCTATTGGCCCTGTTCCCGCAGCCCTAAAGGTATTGGTTTTTGCGGCCAAGTACCTATTGCAAGTGGTTACACCGGAGTGCAAGTGCCACTTTGGCAGACGCCACGTGTGGCCACTGGTTGCCCACTGTCGCGTCCACTCATTGGTGCGAAGTTTCATTCGCGCTGGCTTCTGCAGTCGCGACAGGCGCTAACGTGTGCAATGAATCGCGTTCTTGATTGGTAACTCATGGGTAGCCTCGGATGATGTTGCCTGCTGCCTTCCAGAGTTGATTGACGACGTAAGCTGATATCCATTGCTTGACGGAATCGATACCACCGCCGGCACCGTGAGCCATTTCCCAATAGGTCACGTCGGGGTTGATTCCGAATACGGCTGATGCATCAGCGGGTATGGTTTCAACTTCGCCGGTTGACTTTCGGCACTCGCCGTATGGAAAGTCCATGCAAGATTGACCAGCGAACTGGGAGATGTCATGGAACGGTTGCACGCCAACCAAAAGCACGTGGGACTCAGAGCACTCGGTGTGGCCGCATGGAAACTCCACACGGAAGGTTGGCGTCCAGCCAGCGAGGTCCATAGGCTCATAGTCCCACTTCCATTTCGCTTGATCAAAGAAGCACGCCCATTGTGCTTCCAATCGAGAACGAAACCAAATGCCGCCATAGAACATTCGGCGGTTTGCGATAGCAGTGCTCATGGTTGTGAATTGCTTTCCTGTTTGAAGTGATGAAAAGGTTGCTCGATGGCTTTCCGGACATCAGGACGTCCCGAACGTTTCCCTATACCGATTACATACGTGTGAATTTCGTGACTAAATTCCCTCCCAACAGTTAACTCGGAGTAAATGTCCGGAACGTTCGGAACGTTCTTGCCGACCAATGAATTCATTGGGATTCGAAGTCGGACGTTTGCAATTCTGTAAGTCCGTGAAAGTCGCTGAACGTCCGGAAGTCTTGAGTAATGTGACCTCACTCGAATGGGCAACAGAGGAAACCGATGAACTAATGTCTTTGAACATTACAGAAACAGCTCCTCCCCACGGACGTGGACTGCAATTCCATTCTTGACGTCCGACCCCGTCGCAACGCCGTCTTGGACCGACTCTTTGAAGACTTCATACTTGGTATACTGGCCGTCGTAGCTTCGTTTGAACCTGGCGAAGGTGTCTTCGGATATTTTAAACCTCTCATTCACAAAGCGACCGGCGAGCTTTCCCATGCGCGTTGTTTGCGACCGGGCTGTACCATCGCCGAGTTCTGCTTGTAATAGGAAGTTTCGATTGGCAAGGTCTGTTAACTCAGAAGCAGTCCAAATGCCCTGTGGATGATCTGCAAGAATTGAGATGAACTCTTCGAATTGCCTTCGAGTTTCGTCCATCTCACTGGCGGCATCCTCGGCATTCGCCATGAAATCCGGTTCGCCATTGGCATACAGAATGCCGCCAACGATGCTACCCCAGCCTTTCTTGTTAAACCGTGTTTGCACGTTGGCGTGGGGCATTCCGCTGGCCTTCCAGCGTTCGACCATGTTTACCAATTCACCGAGCAGTTGCAGTCGATGCGTTTGCGCATAACCTTCTGGGTCGTTCATCGAGAATGAACGTCTACACGGGTCTCCCTCGTATTCCAGATTGATGGCCACGCAGCGAGTGATAAGGTCGCGACTCACATCAGGCGAGTTGGCGGTGATACAAAACAGATGCGAGTTCTCGGCGCGAATCTCTTGCGAGAAGCCCAACAAACGAAAGGACAGGATCGGATCGGTAATCGACCGCTCGAGGCAGGCGGAGTCGATCTTGGGATTGCGGCCACGGGCCTTGGCGTTATCGATGATGATTGTCGTAACGCCACGCCTGACGATTGTTCCCAGACGCTTCTCGAACTCTTCGTCGTTCGCGTTGTACGATGCGGTTTCCACATGATGGCCATCTCGGAGGATTGCCAAAATCTGTGCAAGAACCGATTTACCAAGCTCAGGTTGATTCCCGTTGAACAGCGCGGCCGGCTTGGAGCCAATGAAGCGAGAGACCAGCAAACCCGTTAACAGAATACCGATGTAATTGGTGCGATCGGTCGGCTTCCGCCAACAGAAGTCTCGCAACAACGCGTCGAGATGTTTGGTCCCTTCGACTGGCTCAATATGTGGTCCCGCATAGTAAAAACCAGACTGTGGATCGAATCCTGGACTAATCAGCCGCCAGTCTTCCGTGTAGATCGGATTGTGACTAAACAGTCGGATCGCAGGCAATCGCTCACGCTGGCCAACGTTGTTCAGCCAGGTGTTAGCATAAGAAGTTGGCAAAGGCTTGTACTCGCCCCCATCTTCATTGACGAAGTAGAACTCGACGTGCTGATTGAGTAGTCCCGTTAATTCCGCAGATGAGAGCACCGGCGAGATCGATTGTTCTCGCACCACAACCAATTGTTCCACTCGATTGAAACAAGTGCCGGTGGCAAGCAATCGCTCGGTGATCTGGTCCATGGTCGAGGCCACAGGCGTTGATCGCGAGTCGATCGTAATGGTTCGGCTTTCTTCCGACTCCTCTACCTGTTGGTCACCGGAAGGGGCAGCTACCGCGGCGCTTTCGTTTGGCAAACGCTTCCGCAAGCGATCGCACAAATTGGCCCGCACATCGTACTCGCCACTTTCCCAGGTTAAGTCGAAATAGCGGCGACCTTGCTCGGCGAACTTGCCGACTGATTGCAGGCGTGTCCAGACCTCATCCTTCGCGATTCCATTTCGAATCGCATAACAGCAGACTGAGAAGTCGGCCTCAGAGCGAGTACCATCGGGAGCAATCGAACATGCGGCGATTAGCTCCGAAAGCTTGTCGGACTTGCCTGCCGATAGTTTACGAACGGACGGCAACGGCATTACATCAATCTGCAGCTGACGTTTTGTCGCTTCACACGATCTAGCAAATTTCTGAAAGGCGTCAATCGAATATCGGCGAGCGCTATCGCATTCGACCAACTCCGCCTTAACCGGCTCGCGGCCATTGCGGTGGTCTTTTCGATTTAATGTTCCTGGCAGTCGGAGCAACCTAGTGAGGTCGGTTGTGTGATCGGCGTGGATTGCATCGGCGATGCCTGCCAGTAGGTCCTGGGCCAGCAGTGCTTTTGGGCTTGTTTTGGTCAAATGATGGCGTCGATCCAAAAGGACCCGGTCTTTACCATCAAGAACATATCGTTTTGGTTTCTTGCGCCCGTCGCTGCCAATAATCCATTCGGTTTCGACTGGAGGTGGATCGCCGACATCATCGATCAGAAGGGGGTGATCCAAAAGCCAATAGAGATGCACGCCGTTCCCGCTATTGACGATCGCCGTGGGCGCAGGGATCGACTGTGAAGTGCACCGTTCAACTGCCTGAGAAACATTGCATCCATCGAGATCAGCCCAGAGGCACCGAACAAGACGAATTTGCCACGCTAGGTCAAACCGTCCCTTGTTACCAACTCGTGGACAGACGCCGAAAAACAAGTTCGTACGCTCCGACTCAGAACTTGCTTCCAGCCGAGCTAGCGTTTGTTCGAGCGTCGTGGCGTTGGCCGGCCGGTAGCATACGTTGCTATAATCGACACGGCTGCGTTTTCGTCCACCTTCGCTCCACGATTCCACGGGGCGAAAGAGAATGAGGTCCGACGGCTCAAACAAGGTAGTTAATAAAGTGATCGCTGAATGACTCAAGCTGTGCCACCTTTATTTGGTTCCTCACTCAACGTTAGACGCACTCCCATCGCTTTCAAAACTCTTGCCCCGTGGTCAGTTTCACAAAACTGGACTACCGGCTCGGTGTCATCTGCCAGAGATGCAAGCTGAGCCCAGGTAACGCTTTTCCAATTGCGGCCGCGATACGCGCGGACGGAAATGCCCGAATCATCGAAACGGACAACGAGATTGAGACTTGGCAAATGTCGAATGATGGGGCGACTGAAACGGGTGAGCTGCGACATGGCTAAGCGATCTCCATTGCGGGAGAAAACGCCTGTGATTCGGCATCATCAATCTGCACTTTGATCTGGCCCTTCGGTTTTGATTCGTGCTTGATCGATAGCAGCCAAACGACCTGTGAGTCGTCCCAAAACACGCCTGCATGTTGCAGGGCATCGAGCACAGCTTTTTGCACGTTGTCACAATCGCGACGACGATCATCGGGCGGTGCAATGTCGATGCGGATCGCAAGTGGACCCATCAATGGCTTGATGCTTTTGGCGATCGCGATACGACGGACCTGATGTCGATAGGTGCGAGCGTCCTTGGAGAGAACGGGACGCCCCTGGTAATAGCTGAAGTAATGATTCACCGAGGGCGGATAGGGGAGTTCGAACTCGGTAACCATCCTTGCTTCCTTTCACTGAAATAGAAAAGCTGGGACGGAGCGAATAGTCGATTTTCACCGACGAATTCGTTTGTTCCGTCCCAGCCGCACCCGTACGAGTTCGAACCAGAGCGAATCAGAACGGCATATCCCCAGCTGGAGCTTTGCCGTTCGATACAGCTGCGATTCGAATGCGTCGATTGAAGTAGACGTTGGTGTAGTCACCGCGCGTCCGCTTTGTGACTTCCAAGGTCACATCGAGCAAGTCCTCAAGTCGACCAGCTAGTTCGCTAAACTTGGCAAGCTCAATCCCGAGCGTTTTCAGATCGCCTTTCACATAGGGGATCGATGCCTGCGTAATGACCGAGTTCTTGAAGATGTGACGGCCGGCTTGCGAGCCAGACAGCACCTCCAAATCGAACTTGATCATTGGATCGCCCTTCTGACTGCTCTCAAGTTTCACTGAGTCAATGCGAGCTTGATACTTGCCATCGGGGACCTCGTCATACTCCGGTGCTTCCGCAGTTGCAAAATCATCATCGAACGAGGAGAGATCGACGGATTGGTTGGTGGTTTCGTATTCTTCGTAATCGCTCATTGCTTTACAGCCTTTCCTGATGGGGTATTGCCCGGAGTGGACGAAGACGCAGCAGGGCCTTTGCCGGGCGCGGGGCTCTGTGCGGTTGGTTTGGTGTCGTTGGAAACGAATGCCGAGTGGAAAGCGGCGTATTCCAGTGGCAAAACATCTGGGAGGCGACCCGTGCGATCACCTGCCTCGTACGTTGGATGAGGTTTGGTTCTCAGAACACGATCGACAACGAGGTTGCCGGCAGCGTCTTTGCGTGAGACCGAGTCGCCATAGAGGATTATGTCGACCAATCCCAACACGACATTCCGAGCACGATCGGGCAAGCTCGGTGTGGTCTTGGTGTATTCACCGGTTCGCGTTTCGATCGTCTTGTCGACAGCGTGTGAAATCAAAATCAAGCCATATGGCAAGCTGGCCAAGCGAGTCAGCACGCGATGCCATTCGTTCTTGACCAGAGC
>JANOBM010000241.1:0-3834 GCA_031411655.1 Planctomycetaceae bacterium | reverse complement strand
TAAATCACCTTTAGCTGCTCGATACCGTTGTTCGTGGACTACAAATTGAAAGTCAGGTTCGGCTTTGACGACTCTAAACGTGGTTTTCACAATTTCGCCAACCTGGTGGTCCTTGGATTTGGCGTAGTCGCGTTCGACTGTGGCCAGCAGATCTTCCAATTCCGCATTAATAAACTTCAGAACCTGGCCACCGGTGAGCGGAACGCCAGCTTTCTCTAAAAGCTGACGGTCGAACTTTTCCAGCGGGCCGGATGCCGTCGCCATAAAATACAGTCGCTTCTCTTTTTCCGTCTCTCCACGCCGCGTCTTGGGCGAACTCGCTAGTCTAGCGGCGTAATCAATGCCTTTCCTACCGGGCCGACCGATTACTCCCAGTTCAATCCGAAAATAGTCAAGCGTCTGGGCATACTCATTGAGATCCCTCACTTCAAACTCGATCTGCCAACGTTCATCGCGTGGTAGCGATTCTTTGTCATCGGTAATCGGCTGCGACTTGCCAACTGACCTCTGGAGTTCGTACAGCCGTTTTGCCAGCGCACGGCTATCCGCGCTAAGTTGATCGATGGGGATAGTAACATTGCTGCCATCTGGCTTTCGCAACACCAGGCTGCTGTCCGTCACGCGGACGAACTCAGCTTGCACCGAGAACTTGCCGGTACGATCGGTCCACGTCTCCGCGCTTGCCAATCGACACATACTCGTGACCAGCAAACCCAGGTAAACGACAGTCAACATCTTTCCTAGAAAAGAACTCGTTCGCATTCTAACCCCATCGGAAATTGTATCGGCACTTTGGTTCAATTGGGTCGAGCAGTATTCGCTTGGAGTGTATACGATCGTTGGCCTGCATCAGTATCTAGCATGGAAGTTGCTCCGAATTCGTGTGGCGAATAAATGCTTCCACTTACTCAGTCATCCAAGCTTCGTTGGTCTTCCGCGTCACAGATATTGTTGTTGGTCGCTGAGTGAAGTTCGGATATCCGAGGCTACCCGTCAAATGGTAAGAACGATGGACTTTGAAAGTCGACAAAACAGAACGGGAAGTCTCGGACGATGAGCATCGTCCTTACAGATTATACAATTAACGATGCGAGGGTGTACAACCTAATGTCTCGATGACGCGTGTCGTTCGAGTGTCACGTTCATTAAAGTCGGATTTAAGCCAACGAAAGGAGTTAGGCGATGCTGCAGACATAAGTGATGCCAAATCAGTACAGGCCCTGTGCAAAGATCTCGCTCGGTTTGGAGTGCTTTCCGTCGTTTTGCCATGCATGATCATTGCGCACGCTTTGAACGAAGCAAGAATGGACTGGATCGCGCCCATCGTGAATCGAGATCGATTGATTCTCGGACCATTGGACCGTAAGCAGATTTTCCGTGACGCGGCACACTCAGAACGTGCGAGCGAACCGGACTCAAACCCTTAAATACCTTAGTTTTACCGCAATTCGCGGATCGACTGCTCAAAGACGGTTTGACATCAGGGTCAGCCCGGCGGCGGCCTAAACTCGGTCAAGGTACCGGTTGGGTCCCTCGGTTACAAAATCGAGAACCTTGGAAAGAAACTTCTCGTCGTCTTTTAAACCACCGCGCAGATCCCGCTTTATTTTTCGGCCGGTAGCGCCTCACGCATCTGTTCCACGAGGTGCAGATCGATATCGGGTGGCTTTTTTTCGAGTAGCCACTCCAGTTCTTCTCGGGCCGCGACATACCGACCAGTGATGCCACGCAGTTGTGCACGCATCAATCGATATTGGCTCATCTCTGTATTGATCGCAACTAGCCCCTCGGTGTAACGCAACATCGCTTCGGCATCTTTGCTTTCATCAGCGATGCCGAGCAGGTTATTGAGAACTCGCGTGAGAATCTCTGCGTTTGACGATCCGCGGAGGTCTTCTTCTGTTATTGGGCGTCGAGCATGAAGTGCAGCCATGTCAGCAGCCGCAGCCTGAGTCAGCAATTTCCCACGATCAAAAACATCGATCAGTTGCTCCTCGTGCTCATCCATTACAAGCCTGACCACAAAGTGCCCTGGCAGGCCGACGCCTTCGACGCTGAGACCCAATCGTCGACCTAACTCCATATACAAAATCGACATTGTAATGGGCAGGCCCTCCCGATCATCGATCACGCGATTCAGATGGCTGTTCGCAGGGTGATAATACTCGCTCAAGCTGCCATGAAAACCATTTTCATCAAACAGGTAACGGTGGAGGGCGTCTCGTTTTTGAACGATACTTGCATCCGCCGGAAGAACGTTACTGATCTCTTTGGCCATCTCTTCAATGCGATTTTTATAAGCCTCGATATCAATGTCGGGATTGTCAAGCGCCGCGATGAGAAGCGATCCCTCTAATAGCTGCTCATCGGAGTTCACCTCCATCAGCTCCCTCAGCCGCAGGAGCGTCGCGGTACGCTGAACATCGTGGGCAACTCGACGGAACTGTTTCGCTTGCTGCTCGAGCAACGTGGCTCGCCGTATCAGCTCGCTCGATGCCCGTTCGCTCGATTCGCTTAAGTCTCGAACCGGTTCAGAACCCCATCTATTGACATCGATAGGATTCATCTCCAATTTCGTCAACCACTTTTGGGCGGATGCAGATAACACTTCGCTGGCCAACTCGTTGCCAACCTGAAACCGTCTGAAATCTGGCTTGGTGTCACGAAACTTTGCCAGGCCCACCTGCCCTTCGGTCAATTGGGCGTCGGTCGAGTCGATGACGAGTTGTCCGTTGACAAAGCAGCGGATCCTGTTCGTATCGATGCGAACTTTCAATTGGTTCCACTGGTTCGGCAGATAATGCTGCGAGCTAACTTCTTCGAGCACTTGCCATGTGTAGACGGACGGCCCGAGAAAGCAGGTCAATCTCAAACGCCCGCCACTGGGATAGAACCCATAGTGACGATCGTTGCCGTCGCAGTGAAACACTAGCCCAGCGGCACCAGTCTCGTCGTTCAACCGCACTTCTACGGACATTTCAAATGGTTTTTTTGGTACTTCGCTTTTACTAAGGCAGAGTGATCGGCCGCCAAATCCGCTCCCAAGCCCGCGCGCGGTGATGAGCCCATTGCGATGCTGCCAAACGGCTCCGTGTAGCGCTGTCCAATGATCTTCGTTAACGTTGCCCAGGCGAATCCAGCGATCGATGGCGACTGGATTGGGATTTTCCCGAAGGGTGATCAATTGGTCGATGGGAATAGCGAATCCCAAGTTGTCGTCGATAGCCGATTTCATGTTGATGATACCGTGCACGCGACCCTCCAAATCGACCAATGGTCCGCCACTGTTGCCGGGTTGTACAGGCATCGCTAACTGCAACAGTGGCTTGCCTTCCACTTCACGCTGAGCGGATACGATGCCTTCGACGACACTGCCCTCAAGGCCCAAAGGATTGCCGAACGCCAGCACACGCGTCCCTTGATCGCAAGTGTTTGGTTCAGCGAAGTTGAGCGCGGTAAGCTTCTCGTTGCCAGGATCCACTCGAAGTAGCACCAAATCGCTCGTGCGATCGGATGCTTCGACCGAAATAACGCGTAATGTTTTTCCTTCAGCAGTCTCGACAGTGAACGGACGCCCCTCATCAATCACATGAAAATTCGTTGCAATCAAGCCTGCAGCGTCAATCACAAATCCCGTTCCCAGTCCGATTGCGTCGCCATCACGACCGCTTACACGAATGGTCAATACCGATGGTCGAATCTTGGCAATCAACGACTGATGTGACTTGGTGTCAACTTCGGCCACGACTGGCGAAGCATCAAGCACAACCATCGTCATCAGCGAAAGCAAGCAACGAGGACTGAGTGAATACACATTAATTCCTGACACTTTGA
>JANOBM010000240.1:0-9980 GCA_031411655.1 Planctomycetaceae bacterium | reverse complement strand
CTTCGCGTCATCCTTGAGATCTGTCGCAAAGGCGCCATCCGGGCCAAATTCCATGACGGGACAAGTACAGCCTTTCAACTTTGCCAAATCGAGTGAAACAGAGTCGCGAAAAAAAACGAACTTAGCCCCACTCAGTACGTCAACACTCTTTGACACCGCGCTATCCGCCGCTGGCTTCGTCGCCGTAGAACCGGTCATCGAAAACGTGATGCCAAAAATGCCATACGGTTTGCCCGTTTCCTTGCTCCACCGCAACACCTCATTCTCTGCGACAAGCGAAGGGCCAGACCCATGCAGAAGAAAATCGCATTCCTCAAATGCCGCCTTCAGGGCTGCCGCGCCCTTCACAATTTGCACTCTTGGAAACCGATCATTCAGCATTTCCTCCACACCGTTTCCGATATTACTCGGCCACAAACGCACCTCTGCTTCCGGGTAATACTTTTCTAAGAGCGCTAGCACGCCGGGCGTATGCGCGATGTCGCCGATGTTTACAGTTTGCCACGATGAGCGGAGCAAGATTCGCGGCCCGGGCTTCTCCGCTCCAAGAGCTTGCCTGGACATGACGCTGGCGATGATTGCGAAAGCGATGGTTTTGAAAAGGTGCTGGCGATTCATGGCGGTTGAGTGGCTCTTATCGGAAAATAGGGTGGCTGATTAAACATCAGCAAAGATCGCGGGGCGACGAAGAATCGCAATTTCTTACTACGAACAGCCAATGCAAGTCAGCGACGACGAAATGTTTTTTAGCATAGACCACTTATTCGCTGATCAAATGGTCACAGGTGTTTTTCTACACACTACAGGCATGCACTCAAATCCAAATTGTTCTTAGTTCATCCGTCCCCGAGTCGAGATCGTTCCAAGATGTATGTGGCTGCACCTTGATACCAAAAAGTTTTCGGTGTCGAATCAAACGTCGTACGACATTATTGTCTGCTCTTGCACCAAGCTTACAGTACAGAGCCCCACTTCCGCTCGATAAATGTTCCCAGATCCCACTTCACTACAAAGCGATTTTGAATTCAACGTCGGTTGCCCCCGATTGGAAAAGCAAGACGATTTCTCTACCTCAAAACGTCCGATCCATGAAAAAGTCTTTTTCTACTCGTCTTATTTTCTCGCATTTACTTTCTAAAAGATTTATCATCCGATCCGCTTGGAAGCTGTATTTGCTCACGGCAACGCCCTACCAGTATTTTCTCTGAAGTATCGGACGGTCGCAATCCGCGACGAACCTCCTCTCGACCTAGATAGAGTAGTCGTATGTGCGAAACGAAAAACCAGCGCCTCCAAATTTTGCGTATTCTTCAGCGGCGTCAGCTACTTCTTATAAATCTGTGGCACTGGTTTCAATTAGATGGATCAGATTCGTCACAGCCAACATTTGAATTCAAGAGACGCTCCGCCAAATACTTCGGTATCTCTCTTAAAGACAAGCCGAAAAACAAAAAACTCAAATCCGAGCTTCCATTCGCCGTTAGTCCTACCTACGCCTATCGATGCCTGCGTGTGGAACCGTTGGAGCACCGCATGGTTTTGACGGGGGAATTCTTCTTCCCACAGACACCAGTACTGCGCGATGAACTGGTGCCAGGAGGGTTTATGGAGCATGCGACAGTGTACCCTTCGCGAACCGAGTCTCAAGGGAGCGTGCCAGGTCCGCTGAATCTGACGAACGCGACCTTTGACAATGCAGGTGGCACGTTTGACATTGTGTTGCAAAAGAGCGCAGCCCTTGCTTCGAATGCGGCAGCGTCGGCTGCGTTCGATCGTGCCGCAGCGTTTTGGGAAAGCCATTTCACCGACCCCATCAGCGTTTTCATCGATGCGCACTTTGGAACGAGTACGCTCGGCGGTTCTCCATTTGGAGCAACGACGCTTGGATCGGCTAGTTCAACAGGATCACTTCTGGCTTACAGCGATGTTTTGACGTCACTGCAGGTCGACGCATCGGCGGACGAGTCGATCGTCAACTCGCTTCCTGCGCCTGGCTCACTTGCTTTTAATCTTGCTCCCGGCATTACGCTTGCTGAGACTTCTAACTTAGTCAGCACAACCACGCCAACGAACCCATTGATGTCTTTAAATCGAGCTAATGCACACGCATTAGGCTTTAGCAATCTCGCGGGAAGTGCCTCCCTGACCGGTGGAAGTCCTGTTGATGCGCAAATCAGTTTCAACAGCGCATTCACGTTCGACTTCGACAAATCCAATGGAATTACAGTAGGTCAAACCGATTTCGAGGCGGTAGCGTTGCATGAGATTGGACACGCTCTTGGCTTTACCAGTGCTGTCGATACGGTTGATTTCTTTCGGACTCGTAGCCCAGCAACCGCGGATGATGTTTTTCCAAACACAATGGATTTATTCCGTCTTGCACCTGGGCAAGGCGTTAACTTTGCAACCGCCAATCGCATTCTGAATACCGGTAACAATGTACCCATCCAGGTTTTGCACGACGGCCAGACTAATTTGACCGCGATGAATGGTTCGGGCGGCTTGGCCGGTCTCGGTGTGGGCGACATTCCAATGTCCACGGGGGCCAATAGAGTGCAACCCGCGAACACGACGACGCTGGGGGACGGGAATCAGGCAAGTCACTTAAAGGCGAACGAGCTAACGGGTACACAAATTGGAATCATGGACCCGACACTCTCCACCGGTACCGTAGGAGTTGTTACTTCAACCGATCTGCGCATCTTCGGTCTGCTAGGCTGGGACTGGGAAGATAACACCTCCCCATTGAACGGCGCGAGGCCCACTGTTGGAATCAATACTCTAACAACCTCCGATACGACCCCGGCACTTACAGGCACGATTAGCGAACCGACTGCGGAAGTCTTCGTTCGTCTGCCGGATGCACATGGCCTTGATACAGTTACCGTTCTCGCGGATGGAGCCATTGGTGCGGCCTTCGGTAACGGAACGGTAACCGTATCAAATGCTGGGACGTCCTCCGCGAAAGTGGTGCGAGTCGATCTAATGCTACCGGAGGACGTAAATGCGTTTTTCGTCGACACAGACTCTGCTAACAATGGCGACTTTCGTTCGATCAGCGGTGCCACGTTGGTTGGGTTAATTTCGCCGCAAGACGACGCATTCCTCAACGACGGCGACGTCCGGTCCCGTACAAATCTCATTTCTTTAACATTCGACGATTTTAATCCGGGCGAATCTTTCGTTTGGGATATCTTTATCTTCGATGAATCACTCGCAGCGGTCGCAACGGGCGATGAATTAGCAGGTGCCACCGTTCGCGTCGAATTTGACAACGGCATTTCAGTGTTCAATAAACTCGCGGCGGTTGGTGCCGGAAATCCGGACGCCTCCAACGCCACGCTCATCTCGCCACATTATCTTCCGGCTACGAACAATGCCAACGGTACCTGGACGCTGCCTGACGATACGCTCAGCGATTTAGGGGCGGGCACCTATAATGTTGAAGTGCTTGCTATAGACAGTTCTGGCGCTCAAGCGAGCGACGCTACGTCCAGTGAACTTACAATCAGTACAGGCACGCTTTCCGCCGCCCTGGACGAATCAAGTAACCTGGTCATCACCGACACCGATGGCACTGGCAAGAACAACACCTTGACGATCAGCAATGACGGTTCGGGATACATCGTGATCACCGATGCAGTTGAGCAGTTTGCCAGTAGCGGCAGCATCTCTGGTGCCGTTCTTTCCAATGGCAACAAGACGCTCACGGTCCCCGTCGCGTCAATCACCGGCACGAAAATCATCATCAACAGTGCCCTCGGGGACGATTCGCTGGATGCCTCGTCGGCAACGTCGCTGGGGAAAATCCTAGACTTTAACGGCGGTACCGGCGGCAGCGACAAACTGAGCATGTCTGGTGGTTCGACGACTTCGCAGATCTTCAGCTTCACGAACGAAAACGATGGCAGTGTGGTTCTGGCCGGCGCGATCGCAGGGACGATCAACTACACGGGCTTGGAGCCGATCAGCTCGTCGATCACCGCTGCTAATGTGACCCTCAATTACAGCACCACCACGGAAGTGATCACGGTGACGCAGGATGGGACAGACGCCACGCTAACCAAGGCCGATTCCAATGTCGCTGGCGAAGCAGTGTCATTTGTGAATCCGACCGATTCACTGCATATCAATGGTGGCAACACGGGCGACGACACCATCACCGTAACCAGTTTTGGCACCAGCGGAGGGGGATTCAATGCGTCTCTGACGATCAACGGCGGCACGGGTAGCGACACGGTTAACCTAAACACGGATATCGCGTTCGCGGCGGGCAACCACCTGGAAGTCGATTTGCAGAACGACGACGTCGCGCCTGGCACAGACGTTATCAACGTCGGTACGAGTGCAACTCTTATTCTGTCTGGCAGCGGTGCGGCGACGCTCACAGCCAGCAAGAACATCGCCCTAGCCAGCGGGTCGAGCATCGCAACGGTCGATGGCGAAATTACGATCAAAGCCAATCAGCAAATCACCCCCACGGCTGGCAGCTTCATCGGCGTCGTCCTCGACGGGGCCGCGATTAGCACCACCGGCATTGGCGACGTCCTGCTCGAAGGCCGCGGCGGCGATACCGGCTCGATCAACTACGGCGTCCACCTGCTCAACGGCGCCAGGGTCGAATCGACGGCGATGGGCGCTACGGCAGGCTCCATCACACTCGACGGCGAGGGCGGAGCGGCCGTGAGTTTCAATGTCGGAATCGCCATCTCCAGTGCCGCGACGCTCATCACATCCAGGGACGGCGCCATCCTGATCGCCGGCCTAGGCGGCAGCGACGGCAGCGATGGCGCCAACAGCGGACTAGACATCGACGCGGCCACGATCTCCTCCACGGGGACCGGGTCCAACGCCGCCCAGATCACCATCGTGGGCACGGGTGGCAATGGTACGTACGGCAATCACGGGGCGCTCCTGGCTGGCAACGCCATGGTCACGTCGATAGACGGCGACATCGGCATTACCGGGACCGGCGGCACCGGAACTACGGTCAACAATCTTGGAGCTTATATTGTGGGCGCGCACGTTTCCTCGACCGGAACCGTGGCCGGAGCCTCCATCACGGTCACCGGCACCGCGGGCCCCGATGGCAACGGCCCCCGGAGCATCTACCTGCAATCGACTGCCACGCTCACCTCGATTGCCGCCCCCATCACCCTGATCGGCGACAGCATGAACCTCGAGGCACCCAACGCCATCAACGCCGGCCTCAACACCGCCACGCTCAAGCAGAAGACCAACACTAAGACCATCAACCTCGGTGGCGCCGACGGCGCCGACCTTGGCCTGACCAACACCGAACTGACGCACATCACGGCCGGCACGGTGCAGATAGGCGACACTAACAGCGGCACGATCACGCTCAGCGCCGCCATCGATTTGGCCAATGCCGCGACTTTGGAATTGACTACCGGTAGTGACATCACCCAGAGCTTCACTGGCACCGCGCTTTCGGGCGATACATTAATCGTCAAAGGCCGCTTGGCTCCGGGACTCTTCAGCACCGGCAGCGTCAATGTGGATGGACCGGTCACCTTTGACCCAGCCGCCGGATACAGTGTCAATCTAAACGGCACCAGTGCTTACGACCAATTGGTGGTCGCGGGTGATAATCGCACGATTACCCTCGGTGGTGCCGACCTGGCGATCACACTGGATTCCGTCCCCGTCCTAGCAAGTGGCGACATCTTCAAGATTATTGACAGTACAGGCACCGGTTCGACGGTCAGCGGTACTTTCAAGTTCGCGGGCACGACGCTTAACAATAACGACACCTTCACCGTCGGCACGACACTTTTCCGCATTCACTACAATCCAAGTGGTGCACAAGGCGATGTGACCATTACCGAAGCGGTGCGTTTTGAAACAACGGTGTCGCTTGTCGCCGGAGTGCTGACAATCACCGACACCAATGGTGGCGAGTCGGATGACCATTTAACGGTCAGTCACGTGGCCGGAAACTATACGATCACCGACTCCACCGGATCACTGTTAACGACCGCAATCAGCGGAGCGACGGGCACCGGTACCAGCACGCTGAATGTTCCCAACACGGGCGTCACTAGGATCTTATTTGATGGGCTCGGCGGTAACGATAACATCACGATCGATGTCAGTGTTCCCATCAATGCAACGCTATTAGGAGGAGCTGGCAATGATACCATGCAAGCCGGACTAGGCGCGAATATCCTTGACGGCGGAGCGGGCAATGACACGTTGAGAGGAGGCGCTGGCAATGATACCTATCGCTTCAACACGACCACGCAGCTCAATTCGGACAGTATCACTGACACTGCCGGTGTCGATACGCTGAGCTTTGTAGGTAGCACTAATAACATTACCGTTAGCCTAGGCGCTATTTCGCCTCAGGTGGTCAATGGGAACCTAACGCTGACGCTCAACTCAGCGACGTCAATCGAGTATCTCACCGGTGGTTCAGGCAATGACGCGCTGACCGGAAACACGCTCAATAATATTCTGCAGGGCGGGCCCGGTGACGACTCGCTCAACGGTGGTCTTGGAAATGACTCGTACTCTTTTGTCACCAATACGCAGCTCAACGCCGATATCATCACCGACCCGGCTGGTATCGATACGCTTTACTTTGTAGGCAGCGCAAACAACATAACCATGGACCTCAGTCTGACTTCCGCTCAAACGGTTAACGGTAACCTGACCCTGACGTTGAACTCACCCACGTCGATGGAGAATCTGTACGGCGGGTCAGGCAACGATACACTGACTGGAAATGCACTTGCCAATGTACTGATCGGCGGGCAAGGCGATGATTCGCTGAACGGCAACGCTGGAAACGATATTTATTCCTTCAATACGTCCACGCAGCTCAACTCGGACACGATCACCGACACCGCTGGCGTTGACCTCCTGAGCTTTGTGGGAAGCACGAATAACGTCGCTGTTGATCTTGGCTTGACCACTGTTCAAACAGTCAATAGCAACCTGAAGCTGACATTGAATTCGGCAACGTCCATTGAGAATCTCACGGGTGGCTCGGGAAATGACACGCTAACCGGAAACACACTCGCTAACACAGTTGTCGGTGGACTCGGCAACGATTCACTGAACGGAGGCGCTGGCAATGATACCTATCCCTACAATACAAACTCGCAACTCAACGCCGACAACATCGCTGATACCGCCGGCATCGACACGCTTAGCTTTGTGGGAAGCATCAGTAACGTTATCGTCGACCTCAGTCTGACGACTGCCCAATCAGTCAATGGCAACCTGACACTGACGCTCAACTCAGCGACTTCCATGGAGTATCTCACCGGTGGTTCGGGGAACGATACGCTGACCGGCAATTCGCTTAACAACATCCTTCAGGGCGGCCCAGGTGACGACTCGCTAAACGGCGGTCTTGGGAATGACTCGTACTCGTTCCTCACCAACACGCAGCTCAACTCCGACAACGTCACCGACCCCGCAGGCATCGATACGCTCTATTTCGTCGGCAGTACAAATAGCATTACCGTGGACCTTGGTTTGACCACCGCTCAAACGGTCAACAGTAACTTGACCCTGACGCTGAACTCAGGCTCATCGATGGAAAATCTTTATGGCGGTGCGGGGACCAACGTACTGATTGGCAACGCCAACGTGAACATTTTGCTTGGTGGCATCAGCAATGATGTTTTGTCGGGCGGAGCCGGCAATGATACGCTGACTGGAGGAGAAGGTCGAAACATTCTCATTGGCGGTGCAGGAGCGGACCGACTCACCGGCGGCGGGAACCAGGATCTTTTGATCGCGGCACCTTACACCGAAGAAAGGAATCAAGCTGCATTAACGGCGCTCCGTGGCGAATGGACATCCGCTAATTCGTATGAGAATCGAGTGGATCATCTGCTCGGAACTCTGGGCGGCGGTAACAACGGAATGTTCACGCTCACCCCGACGACCGTCAAAGAAGATAGCGTTGCTGATACGCTCATCGGTGGAAGCGGTCGGGACTGGTACCTGCGCAACCTGTCAGGTTCCGTGCCTGCACAGCATGACACCGTCACTGAAACGGATTCGGACAGTGTCTTCACCGAGGTAAGCACGTGGCTGTGATGCAACCATGGACCGTGAGCCTATGGTATGTATCACACGAACTCATTTTTAAATTCTTGGGTTGCGTAAGGGCTGACGAGGGCCTCGGCACTTTAGCGGTGCACACCTTTGTTCTGTACTACCGAGTATAATCGGGCACATCAAATCTCTTAAGACATGAGTGGACTAAACTCATCCTCCGTCGTTGCCAGCATCTCACGGTGCCTTACGGTGAGCTAACGCGGATAGGCTGTGAATTTACTGCTTGGTCAACGAAGAGTGTCGACTTTTGCTCCGCAAAAGTTCCTCTAACGGACGCTACTTTCGCAGAGCGAAAGACGACTATCGTAAATTCACAGGCCTGGACTGGACGCTGCTCCGGGCTTTCGCAGTTACACTGCAGATTCCTTGCTAGCGAGTCACGTCTCCAGATAATTATGTCAGCTGTGTTGTAAACAAGCCTCGCAAGCCCAAACCGGCATCCTGCTGAATCGGTTTCACCTATGATACGCAGATACCAATCCCGCCCTGATGATGGGAAATAGAACAGCTCCCGCAAGGACCGCCGCGTCAAGCGATTGGGGCCGACGCGAGCGAAAGGAATCAAAGCTCTCGCACCCACGAACTTGTCACGCTTGGCAGGCCAAACAAAAACGGCCTGCGATGTTTCGCAGGCCGTCGTGGATTTAACGTATGTCGCGAGGAGCGACCGTTAATACATGTCGTAATCGCCACCCGTTCCGGCGGCCTTCTTGCCCTTGTCAGCCTTCGGGCGCTCAGCAATCAACGCGTCACTGGTGAGTAACAGGATTGACACACTGGCTGCGTTGCTAAGAGCGGTACGAGTTACCTTCGTCGGATCGATGACACCCGACTTTACCAAGTCTTCGTAGGTATCGGTCAACGCGTTGTAACCCATGTTACCCTTCAGAGCGAGTACTTTCTCGCAGACAATACCACCGTCCATACCCGCGTTTTGACTGATCATGGTCAACGGAGCGCGGCAAGCTCGAATGATAATGTCGTAGCCAATCTTCTCATCGTGAGTCAGCGTCTCCGCTGGCTTCACACTACCGCTGGCGCGGAGTAATGCAACGCCACCGCCAGGAAGAATGCCTTCCTCGACCGCAGCACGGGTTGCATGGAGCGCATCTTCGACGCGAGCTTTCTTTTCCTTCATTTCGCTTTCGGTCGCCGCACCGACGTTTACCTTGGCAACGCCGCCAGCGAGCTTTGCGAGACGCTCTTCGAGTTTTTCGCGATCGTAATCACTGGTCGTGTTCTCAATTTCGCGACGGATTTGATCGATACGCGACTTGATGCTGGCACTCTTACCAGCACCTTCGATGATGGTGGTGTTGTCCTTGTCGACAATCACCTTCTTTGCACGGCCCAAGTAGGTTAAATCGACGCTGTCAAGCTTGATACCGACGGCTTCGAAAATCGCCGTACCTCCGGTCAAAATCGCGATGTCTTCCATCATCGCCTTGCGACGATCGCCATAGCCAGGGGCCTTGACCGCACAACACGTAAAGGTTCCGCGGAGTCGGTTGATAACAAGCGTTGCAAGTGCCTCGCCATCGACATCTTCAGCGATGATCAGAAGCGGCTTACCTTGTTGGACAACCTTCTCGAGAACGGGAACAAGTTCCTTGATGTTGCTGATCTTCTTTTCGAAAACCAACACGTAAGCGTCTTCGAGAACGGCTTCCATACTCGACGGATCGGTCACGAAGTAAGGCGACAGATAACCGCGGTCGAATTGCATTCCTTCGACCCACTCCTGCTCAGTCTGCAGACTCTTGCCTTCGTCGACAGTAATGACTCCATCCTTGCCAACTTTGTCCATCGCGTCTGCAAGCAAGTTACCGATCTCACGATCGTTATTAGCCGCAATCGTCGCGACGTTCGCCATCGCCTCTTTG
>JANOBM010000239.1:0-29819 GCA_031411655.1 Planctomycetaceae bacterium | reverse complement strand
ATTTTTTGATGCGGTTCGTAAGTGCAAAGGGATTGAGCTGACTCTCAAATTGCTTTCGTCCTCGGTAGTGGGCCGTGGGCGAATATTGCCGGCATCCGTTGAGCCGTTGTTTCTTTTCGCGTTACGGACCGGCGATGACGTTCTCGTTTCGAGAACCTTATCGGTTGATCCGCCGGTTCCTTAACGCGTCTCTTGATCAACTTCGATCTTCATCGCCCGTTCGCGTTGTTGGCAGGCTGATGTTGCGTCGTGTCTTTCGATCGGCAGTCTCAGTCGCTCTCGCGGGGGTGGCCAGGGCTCGCTCCTCACCATTGCGTGTTCCGCACCCTCGTGAGGGCGACTAAGTACTGCCGTGAGAATCCAAGTGGCACGGAAAACATTGTCAACCGGCTCCGTGGCAGTGGATGTCGTTAGGGAATCTGTAAACGCAGTCTTCTAGGCATCGCACCCGTTTTAGCATCGCACCTGTTTGGCACACGGGCACAGCAAACCGTCGCATTGCGACCGCGATCGCTCAATCACATACGAATCAAAAACAAAGAGATACAGAGGTTAATATTTTGGACACCCCACTCCGTTCAAGGTCGATTGCCTGGCAATCAAGGCGACACTCGCGGTCGCTTATCGCGGCATTCACGCTGGTAGAACTGCTTGTCGTAATCGCCATCATCGGTGTTATGGTTGGGTTATTGTTGCCGGCCGTTCAGGCGGCGCGTGAAGCGGCCCGACGCATGAGTTGCGGAAACAATTTGAAGCAGATGGGTCTTGCGGTTCATAACTATGAATCGGCGTATCGGGTGTTGCCACGTGCGGGCACACTCGACGCGGACTTTTCGGTGCAGGCAAGATTGCTCCCGTTCATTGAGCAATCTGGACTTTACGAAACGCTCGACTTCAGCAAGCCAGCCTTCTCCGGAAGCTTTAGCGCGAAGTTACCCAACCCGCTTTTCGTGAAGGCTTTCGCAACTCCCATCCAAACGTTTTTGTGTCCGAGCGATCCTGCTCCGGCGCAAACCATTGTTACGGTCTCTGGAACAGACTATACCTATGGTGGGCTGAACTACATGGCCAGTTACGGCAGCAATAAGAATCAAAACTATGATTTTCGCTGGCGCACGGACGGACCGTTCGATGCGATCGGAGGGAGCGGCTTCAACGCATTTTTGGATGGAACATCCACGACAGTACTGATGAGTGAGACTGTCCGCAGCCAAGGGGCAGACATGACGTTGCCAGCTGGACAAACGCCAAGTTTCCCCTACACGTTTACTCTGAACGGTTCGGGCGGCGTTAGCGCCGGCTTGCAGGCAAGTCAGGGGCTTCAGGCGACAGGCGGCCCTTGGATGTCATACGTCAACGGGTCTGGCCTGATCGCGAATCCCGAGTTGTCAGTCTTCTGGAAGACGTTCACAAGCTGGCGAGGCGGAGCCAGTCCGGCACTTCGTGGACGCGGGCAGTCGTGGGCATTCACTGGCGCGATCAACTCAATGACGAATGGGTATCATTCCCCCAATCATCGGATACCCGATTTGGTCACCCACTTTACCGGCTACTTTGCGCCAAGAAGCTATCACACCGGTGGTGCCCATGTGTTGATGGCGGATGCCTCGGTTCACTTTTTATCCGATAGCACTGACACCAATTTGCATCGCTCATTACACAGTCGCGATGGCCGTGAAGTCATTCAGGACTTTAAGTAGGCTCGCCTTTTTCACTCCATTTTGCTCTTTCGCGTCGAACGATCGCGAGAACCTCGCCTCCAAGTTGGGTCTGACATGCGTCTTTTGCCTGAGTATCGAACCGTTTGGCGTTGGCATTTTTATTCGGGATTGTTCTGCATTCCATTTGTGCTTGTATTATCGCTGACGGGGCTCATCTATTTGTTCAAGCCGCAGATCGAGGCATGGTCTGTGCGCCCGTATAGCAACGTTGCGTCAGTCGATGGTGCAAAACCAGCTTCTGAGCAAATCAAAGCGGTATTGGCGACGAACGATTCCGCAGCTTTTGTGAGCTATGAGATGCCGCCAGAGCCAGGCGATGCTGGTCGCATTGTCGTTCGCACAGGAGGGCAATCGTACCGGTATTTCGTACATCCCGAATCACTCGCCGTGTTGTACCGCGGCCATGATGGCAATCGATTGGTGGATTTGGCGAAAACAATTCATGGTGAGCTGATGCTTGGCAGCGTTGGTTCATATATCGTCGAGCTAGCTGCATGCTGGACGATTGTCCTCGTTTTGACAGGTTTATTCATTTGGTGGCCTCGAACACAATCGGGCATGGCCGGTGTGGTGTTCCCGAGGCTGCGACAAGGATCCAGGGTCTTCTGGCGCGACCTGCATGCGGTGACCGGATTCTGGGTGTGCGGATTTGTTCTGATTTTAATACTGACCGGTTTGCCGTGGGCAGCGTTTTGGGGCAACTATCTGAAATCAATTCGGCGTGCGACTGGGACAGCGGTCGCCAGCCAGGAATGGTCTGTTGGAAGCGAGGCAAAGGTTCGTATTCCGGAAAGTGGAAGTGGAAACGCTGAGCATTCAGGACCCGCAGGCCACGCTGACCACAGTGATCATGCTGGCCACAGTGGCAATGCTGACCACAGTGACCGTGCTGGCCAAGCAGTACAAGGCAAGAACCCGCAAGGGAGATCTGGCGTCAGCGCTATACCCTGGGTTGACGTTGATCTCTCTCAAATCGACCGAGTGATTGAAACGATTCGACCTCTGGGTCTTGCCGATCCAATCATCATTTCGCCACCGCCGAAACAAGATCCTGAATGGACGGTGCGTTCGATGACCGGCAACCGCCCCCAGCGAGCAACGGTCAAGGTCGCGGGTGCCACTGGAGTCATTGTCAGCCGCGAACGATTTGAAGATCGACATGTGATCGATCGGATGGTTGGTATCGGGATCGCACTACATGAAGGTCAACTGTTTGGTTCGATGAATCAAGCAATCGGGGCAATCACCATCATCGGATTAATGCTGCTATGCCTTAGTGCGTCAGTACTTTGGTGGCGACGGCGCAAGTCTGGGCTTCTCGGGGCTAGCCGCCCGCTTGCGAATTCAAGATTATCGCTTTTGCTGTGGGGACTCATTGCCGTTCTTGCGATCTTGCTTCCCGTTTTTGGGGCGTCGCTTTTCGCCGTTCTGGTGATGGAATGGTCGGTGCTGCGCCGAATCTCGCCGGTTAGACGGTGGCTAGGGTTAGGAGCGGTAGCTGGCTAAGTCGTCTGCTGTCACGGGGGAGGACAACGGATCGTTCGATGTCCGATATACCAGTTTGACGACGCATGAAAACAAGCCGCTGCCGGGTACAAGTGACGACGGACTTGCAGTCGTCGGTGACAGATCTGTAACGCTGACGTCGATGAGGAGCGGGCTGTGTGCAGTCTTGCGGCCCAGCCAAAATGTTTCATGAACGTTCTCATGGACGGCGCGAATGCCAGCATCGAGGATGTTGTACAATTCGACGATAACGGCTATTTGGTAACCACAATGAAGAGGTTGTAGAATGAGAATCTCGGTCAAGAAGATTTGTGTCGCAAGTGACTTCAGTGCTGCCGCGGACGTCGCGATTCATTACGGTGCGGCATTTGCAAGGTTGCATGGTGCGGAGCTACACCTTGTTCATGTGGTCCATGACTTCACCGATGCATTAACGCATGCTGACTTTACGGCTGGCGGTGAAGTGTCACGCGAATACTTTCGCCGTATGCGCAGTGAATTGACAAGTGAGGGCGAAGTGGATGCGTTGTCCAAAACCAAGCAATTTCTTTCGTCGCTAGAGCAGGAAGACGCCGATACCTCCACAAAGACCGAGCCCCAGGATTGGTGGGATGGGCTATCGATTATCAGGGCGATGCGACTTGGTGATCCTGTCGAACAGATCTGTCATTATGCGAAATACAATCAAGTCGATCTTTTGATAGTCGGTACTCACGGCAAAACGGGTATTCGGCATCTGTTGATGGGTAGCGTCGCGGAACGGGTCGTTCGCCAAAGCTACTGTCCCGTGATGGTCGTTCGCGCCCATGAGCACGACTTCCTGAAGCAGTCGGATGCACAATAGTTCAAAGAGCGTTCTGACGAATGGCAAATGCGGTTAGTGGTTGGTCGACTTGTAACCAGGCGTTGTAGGGAGAAACGTGCACCGTTACCGCTCGTTTACGTCGCGACACATTTGAACGAGCAAGATTGCGTGCACACACCGCCTCACTCGGTGAATTGATCGAGGTTTTAGCTTTTGGGCAAATGGTGGCGGCATGCCGGCACTGCGCTTCCGCCCTACTGTGGCTGGGATGGCACAAGACAGGACAATCTCGCCGCGCGGTGAACATACTACTTTTACCAAAGCTGCCAGACAGTCTCATCCCAAAAGGGAGTCACTAAAGTGCTCCCAGAGGACGCTGGATGGTCCGTCAAGGATAATTGGAAACAGTTGCGGGCCGGCTGCGGTTTCGAACGCAAGGACTGGCGGAATGGGCGGGTGAGCATCCAAGTATGACGCACAAGTGGATCGCGATTGGCTCGCATGACGACGCCACCGACAATGACTCGCAAAACACAGAGCTTTTTGCGGTCAGTCTGAAAGAGCGGAGGACACGGGGCTCGAACCCGCAACCCATTACTGGGCAACTGATTTCGAATCAGCCTGCTAGCCATTCGCTTATCCTCCGAATGCCAGCGGTGGACATCATTCGACAACCGCTGAGCAGATATGTTCGCCGTTCGGTACAGATTCGTCAAGACAGGCATGCGAGGCACGCCAACTCGATTGCACCTACAACGTTGGCTAGTCGCAGCGAATGACCGTTGCCTGGCAGCTAACGACTACTTCGAGACGCGGTCCACTGCGCGTATTCGAGCGTTGTGACCCTCCCATCTTTATTCGCGTCGGCCGGAGAGGGATCGATCAACATTTCTGTCCATTCGCTTGCAGTAAGCATTCCGTCGCCGTTCTTGTCATTTCTGCCGATGATTTTCTCAGCATATTTTAAGGATTTTTCGTCTGGGACGATGCCGGTTAGTGCGGCTGGTGGAGCACCTGCCCCGGCAGGAACGGTTCCCGCAGTCGTAGAAGCGTCGTTTGTTTTTTGACCAGGACTCGCGCTACTTGAGGCCATGGCTCCCGCGGTCGCGCCACTTTCGACGGCCCGCTGGCACTCGCCGATAGTGATGACACCGTCCCCATTCAAGTCAAACCCGGCGAATTCCTGCACAAGCTCATTGGTCCATTTGTCTGCATACTCGCTCATTTCAACCTGGCGATCGCTGTTCGCATCGCGGGAAGCAAACCAACCCGGAAGCCCATCGGGAAGTTTCGATACGTTCGCCAAATAGGACTTTCGGCCTTTATAGGCATTGGGCATTTCGACCGGTGCCGACGCTTCTCCGCTTTTACCCTTATCTCGCCTGCGATCATCTCGGCCTTTGCCATTGATCGCGGGGTCGCTTTCAACGACGCGTTTTCGCGCCGAGCGGATAACTAGTTCGTTTACTGACAGCTTTTTGTCTCCATTTCGATCGAAATCCCATGGATTGCCATCCCAGCGGCTACTCACCTCGTCGCCCGACAAAACGCCATCTCCGTTCCGATCATAACGTCGCATTCGCTCCTCAACCTCTCGGCGGTCTGCCTCCGTGACCTCGACAGCCATCAGTTCTGCGGCGGGACCGAAACCGAGCACGGGTTCCAAGAACTCTTCTTCAACGCTTCCAAAACCCGGTACCAGAGGCGCCGCTTCCATTGCTTCGCTCCTTCGCTGTTCGGCTTCTTGGTCGTCCCCACGACTCCGATCATCGCCGCCGCCATCGCGACCGCCCCTCATTCGGTCAAATGCTTCGCGAAACTTGGACATGGGAATCGGCCGGTCTGCACGAATACTCGGATCGTCACGCTGCAATCTCGAAACCATGAATTGAGCAGGACCCTGCATTTCTTCGGGATCAAGCATTCCATTCTTGTTTTGGTCAAGTCGATCGATGAAGCTGGATGGATCAAAACCGCCGCCCGGAGGTCCTCCAAAACCGCCGCCCGGAGGTCCTCCAAAACCACCGCCGGGAGGTCCGCCAAATCCTCCACCGGGAGGTCCGCCAAAGCCACCAGGCGGACCACCGAATCCGCCAGGCGGACCACCGAATCCGCCACCAGGAGGACCGCCGCCCCGATCGCCCCGATCACCACCACCAAACGGCGGTTGTGCCGCCACGAAAACGGGAAAGGCGAATGCAAATAAGCCCACGACTAATGATCGGGAATTCAATAGCGATGCAGTTTTCATGTATCAGAACTCAATCAAGACGCGCGGGCTCGGCAAATCGAATGATAAGTCGCGAGCAGAAGCAGTTTAAACCACATTCTAATCAACCCTTTCGTCCGCCGTAGGTTCCGTTTATCGACGCAGTTCGACAGCGCTGAGAACCGGTAGTTTCCGAGATGATGACCGGCCAGTACCATGAGACTCCGGCGTAACCAACGACCTCTTAGTGGTTTATAACCGCTGCCTTTTTAATCGCTGACTCTTTCAACCCTCTTTCAACCCTCTTTCAACCCTCGCGCGGCAGTATATCACCCATGTCTGGTTCTCCTGTTTCGATCATAGTTCACGGTGCCGCAGGACGAATGGGACGCCGTGTCGTGGCGTTAGCCGCGGAAGACAAGGCTGTTTCTCTGCTTGGCGGCATCGACTCTGCTTCGCATCCGCTGATTGGTACCGACATTGGTACGATTGCTGGAATCGGGCCAGTTGGCGTGAATTTGTCTTCTCAATGGCCTACCGGCGCGGGCGCGGTGATCGATTTTTCGCTTCCGATGGCAGTCGCAGGCTGTGCCGCCGCGTGTGTTCGCTCGGGAACTCCGCTGGTTGTTGCCACGACCGGTTTGGAGCCGGAGCAAAAGCAATTGCTGAACGAAGCAGCCAAAGTGATTCCTGTTTGCTGGGCTCCGAGCATGTCGCTTGCGGTCAACTTGACGATGCGTTTGGCTCAGCAAGTCACCGCTGCGTTGAAGGACCTTTCCAGTGGTATCGACGTCGAAATCATTGAACGACACCACCGGTTTAAAGAGGACGCACCGAGCGGGACAGCATTAAAGTTTGGCCAAATCATTGCAGACGAACTTGCCAAAGACGATGGTCGTGAGGTCGCCCACATTCACGGTCGAGAAGGAAAAACGGGCGCGAGAAAGCGCAATGAGATTGGCTACCATGCGGTTCGAGTGGGTGACAATCCCGGTGAGCATACGATCATTTTTGGAATGTTGGGTGAACGAATTGAGCTCAACGTCGCGGCGAGCAATCGAGATTGCTATGCGGTTGGCGCGATCGCCGCTGCAAAGTGGTTGCAATCTCGATCCCCTGGCATGTACGACATGTTTGACGTTTTGGGGCTAAAGAACTGAGCTCATCAACTTTTGACGCAATGAATGACACGTCATACGACGATCCGCCAACAGCGATGAATCTTACGATTGCGGTAATTGGGCGGAATCGTTTGGTTGCTGATCTCATGGACGTGTGCAACGGGAAGTTGAGATGCGTCCATTTTGAAACTGCGAAAGTTGTTTGAGAAATAAATAATGCCGCCACGCGTCATGAGCGGAATCAGCTTTTGCAATAGCGGCAGGGCATCGCGCTGTACATCCCAAAGACTTTCGGTGCGTTTACTATTTGAAAACGTCGGTGGATCGACGACGGCAAGATCGTAATACTGTTTGATCTTATGTTCGCCGACGAAATCCACAGCGCTGGCTCGCACGAAGGCGTGTCGGTCTTCATCGAATCCGTTTCGCTCCATGTTTGCTTTCGCCCATTCAAGATAGGTATTTGACCAATCAACCGTCGTCGTACTGGCGGCGCCCCCGTCCGCCGCATAAACCGAGAATGAACCGGTGTAGGCAAATAAGTTTAAGAAGTGCTTGCCACGTGCCACATCGCGTACCATCGAGCGAGTGATGCGATGATCGAGAAACAGTCCGGTGTCGATGTAGTCGGAAAGATTGACGATGAATTTGAGCCCGCCCTCGCGGACTTCGATCTCATACCTTTGCTCAGCGATGTGTTCATGTTGAGTGTTTCCAACCTGGCGATGGCGTCGCTTGAAGAACACTTTTTCTGGGGCAACACCTAGAACGCTACTTGCCGTTGAAGCCATCCGATCGAGCCAGCGCGCGTGTTGCGATGGGGTTCGCTGATACGGGGTTGAGTATTCTGTCAGATGGAGGTGATCTTCGTAGCGATCCACGATTAGCGGTATTTCAATGATATCGCGTTCGTAGATCCGATAGCAGGTGATCCTTTGCTTGGTAGGATAACGCCGCAAGTGTTTGGCAAGTTTGTCGAGCCGTCGCCCGAAAAGCTCAGCTTGAGCCTGTGTCTTCTGTGCATCGTCGGTATCGCTCAGCGGGCCACTTACCGCTGCTTCTAACCCATCGACTTGCGCATCGTCATCGTCGTCGGGGAAATCGCTGCAGGGTGCATCGTCGTTTACGTTCATCCGTTTAAAATCGACTTGTCAAAAATACGGTGCACTTTTGTGCGTCTGCCACCGGCTCGCTCGATCGTGTTTCGGCTCAACGAGTTGCTTTCTAGGACCCACGAGAATTCACCTACCTCGATTCCAAACTCACAGGCATCGGGAAGAATCCGTGATAAGGTCACCAACCCTAATCCCCATTTTTGATACTCCGGTAGTACATTCGTACTGATCAATCGTAATCGCGTGAGTTTCTTTTTACCTGTCAGCAAATGAAACCAACCGAAGGGAAATAACTTTCCATTGATTTGCTTGATAATCGGATTGAAGTCCAACAGGCCGAATCCTGAACCTACCGGACGACCATCGATCTCCGCGATGCTGGTGAGTTCTGGAACAATCAGGAGCTTCAAGCCTTTGGCTTGGTGGTCGACTTCTCCTTCGCTCATCGGAACGTAGCCCCACGTTCCTTGCAATGATTGATTATAAATATCGAGAAAAGTCCGAACATCCTTTCCAAATTGTTTACGATTAATTGGCCGACACTTGACATTGAATCGCTTGGTCGCTTCCTCAATCACAAACGCCAACTTCGGATCGAGTGTTTCCAGCATGCTCATCTCAGCATCGTAACTAAACAGGTCTTGAACCTTCACGAAGCCAGCCGATTCGAGCAGTCGTTGATAGTAGTCACGATTGTACGGAATCATGAAAGTTGGCGGCGTGTCAAATCCTGATATCAACAACCCGCAGTCGTAATTGAGACTTGGATTGACTGGCCCACGGACGTCGGTCAACCCTCGCTCCCGTAGCCAATCGCTCGCCGCGTTGACTAATTGGCGGCAAACCTCTTCGTCGTCAACGCACTCAAAGAAGCCAAAGAAACCGAGTTTGTCTTGATACCGATCGTTGTGACCTAGATTGTGAATTGCCAGGATACGACCGACCGTCTTGCCGTCTTTCTGCGCGATGAAAGCCTGGCAACGATTTCGCTCATAAAACGGGTGCTTGCGAAAACCCACTAACTCATCCTGGACGCTCCAAAGCGGTGGCACCCAATTGGGTTCGTTGCGATAGATATCCCTGACGACCTGATTGAAAGCGCGACGATCGGCAGAGGTGGTGCAAGGATGGACGAGTAAAGGCATGAATCCTACTTTGGTGGGTCGTGGAGGATTGAGGGTGATTATGTCACAATGCAGGGTTGATTGACTGGCACAAGATAACAACAAGCTCGTTTGACTTCACCGCCGTGACTGAGACCCCCGCCATTTTTAGTTTACAAAATCCGGCAGTTCGCTATGTCGTGCGTTTGCGAGACAATCGATTTCGGCGGCGAGAACGCTTGTTGGTGGTCGACGGAGTCCGCGAGATAACCAAAGCACTCGATCGCAACCTTACGCTCAAATCTATGTTCGTGGGGCCTGAAGAGTCGCCGGAGATAATTGAATTGGCTAATCGAGGCGGAGCGGCAACCATTCGCGTTACCCCCTCGGTGCTGGAAAAAATTGCATTTGGGGAGCATCATCGCGATGCCGTCGCAGTCTTTGAGCAACCCGATACGTCACTGTCCCGCATTCGCCTGGGCACCTTACCACTGGTGCTGATACTTGATTCGATCGAGAAGCCTGGTAACGTCGGCGCCATGTTTCGGTCTGCCGATGCGATTGGTGCCGATGGCGTGGTTTTGTGCGAAGGCGTTTGCGATCTGTTCAATCCAAGCGTGATCCGTGCCAGCCTCGGTACCGTCTTCACGGTGCCTTGTGCACAGGCCGATCGTCCCACGACGCTCCGTTGGCTGAAAGACTATGGCTTGCAGGCGATTACAGCCCGGGTGGATGCCCAATCGACGCTTTGGGAAGTTGACTTTCGACGCGCAGTTGCGATTGTCGTTGGGTCGGAAGCCAATGGATTGGGGGAGCAATGGAGTTTCTCTTCTGACAGCGCATCGCTATCGGCGCCCGAAGCCGTGCGCATTCCCATGAACGGTACGGCCGATAGCCTCAACGCGTCGGTCTCTGCGGCCTTGTTGATGTTTGAAGCTTTACGGCAGCGTTTGACGCCATCCTCATCATGACCGCATCGTCATAATGATGCCATGGTTAGGGAATGCCCATCTCTTTAAGCAGGTGGTCGGCTCCGTAAACGATTCCCGTAATCCAGAGGACGTAACGGATATCAACACCAATTGATCGGCTGTAGGCCTGGTCCCATGCAAAATCGTTGATCGTTGCCTCAAAGCAGCGATCAAAATTGACACCGACCAGCTCACCCTTCGCGTTGCAGACAGGGCTTCCCGAGTTACCGCCGGTCGTGTCAGTATCATAGAGGATCGCAACGGGTACATCGCCTAATTCGCGGCTTTGGAACGCCCCAAAGTCGCCCGCATGATACTTCTTTAACACTGCCTCGGGTGTAATGAATGGATCGGTTCCGGTTGTCTTGTCGATCACGCCGGTAAGCGTAGTGATTGGCGTTTTGATGATTGCATCTTCTGGCGAGTAACTGCGAATCTTTCCTGAAGTGAATCGCAATGTTCCATTCGCATCGGGGATAAATCGGGTGGCGAGAAACTGCTGTTTGATGTCCATCAAGGATCCGTACAGTTGACTCAATCGGCCTTCGCGAGCTTTGTTGGTTTCGCGAAAGGCGATGTAAGTCGGGTACAGTTCAATGACCAACTCGAGTACTGGATCACGGAGACGTGCTAGTTCATCCGGAGTCTTTTCGAGGCAAGATTGAACAAACGCTAATTCCCCTAGTCGAGTGCTTTGGATCAAGTCCTTTGCCCCACCGCCGATTTCCGACGGTCGGATGAGCAGGGGAGCTAAAGCGGCATTCGATTTTGCCTCTTCAAATTTGGCGAGTCGGTGGAGCATACCGGCAAGCAACTTCACTTCGGTATCGGCGTGATAGTCGGCTGTCGACGTCTTCAACTGTTGGACCGTTTGGACCCAATTGCGTTCCATGTAGTCAGGTTCACGATCCAAGTCAGGCTTTTGACGTTCTACGGCAGCATCGTAAATGGAGAAACCGAACGCGATGGCCCGACTGGCGGAGCGAAGTTGGTCGACGTTGATTTCGAACGGGGCGACTGCGGCGATCTCTGCGTACGTGGCATCGAGGTCGTGCAGCAGGTCCCCGTATTTTGTTTGTCGCTCCGGGTCGCTGTCGATAAACGTTTGCAGTTCTGACTCCTGTTCCAATCGGGTTTGGATGATGGTCGCTTTACGCAAGCCTTTGAGTTGTCCGCGAGAACGCTTTTCAACGTTGGCGAGACCTCTAATACGTGTCGCATGTTTGATCTCGACCGAGCGATCCTCCTTTCCCGCTTCGGTCATGAGGCCGATTTGCCAGTTGTAAAGCTCGACTATGGTCGGCAAGCGAACATCTTGTTCGAACTTCAGAAACGAGGCTGTCTTGTGGCGTGCAGTCTTGCCGGGATAACCCAAAAGGAAAACGACGTCGTTCTCTTCAACGCCCTCCGGTGCCACTTGGATAAACCGTTTAGGCTGATAGGGGATATTGTTTTCTGCATAAGTCGCCGATGATCCGTCGGGTGCCGTGTAAGCGCGCATAAAAGAAAAGTCTCCTGTGTGACGGGGCCACATCCAATTGTCTTCTTCACCTCCAAAGTTGCCTACTGATTGAGGCGGGGCAAACGCGAGCCGAATGTCCTTGAGGTAGGTATAAAGAAACAGCACGTATGTCTTGCCGACAAACATTTCAGCGACTTCGGCGCGGAGTCCAGGGTGCTTCTTTTCCGCAGCCGCTTCCAGTTCCTTGCTTCGTTTTTCGATCGCGCGGGTTCGTTCGAGAAACGGCATTCCCTTCACGACTACGGAAAGCACTTCTTTCGACACGTCGAAGTAATTCTCCGTGACCCGTACGGTGTAGTCGGGCGCGGGTATTTCTTCGGTCAGCGTTTTGGCATTGAACCCATCGGCTAAGTAGTCATTCGCCGTAGAACTGGCTTTTTGAATCGCTCCATAGGCACAGTGGTGGTTGGTGATGATCAGCCCTCGGTTAGAGACAAACGATCCGGTGCAACCATTCACCCGACAAACCCCGTCAACCAAGCTGATCTTTTCGGAATTAAAGAGTTGATCGGCCGTGAGGGCGACACCACGCTCCATAAGGTTTAGGTTTCCCAATTCGCTCATGGGAATCATGCCTTCGGCGGCATGAACCGGCCTATCAGCCCGAGTCGTTACACTCCACCATACGACACAAACTAAAAACAACCTCTGCACGGTAATCGCGAGATTCTGGCTAAGCATGGTCAATGATCCGGGCTGACAATTGAGATTCAAAACAAAGGGTTTCAAAACAAAGGGTACAGCCCACGAGTTTCAACTTTCCGTCGGTCGCAAGCTCCCCGTGGCTAGGTTATAGTACGTTTCCGTTGAATGAAACTGCTCAACCTGGTACCGAGAAATGAGGACGGCATGATTCTGGCGTGCGATGTGGGAGGAACTTCAACGCGTGTGGCGTTGTTTGAACCGGTTGCCGATCGAGCGGTAATGGCTGGGAGTGAGACTTTCCGCAGCGGCCAGTATCGGTCGCTTGAGTCGATTGTCGAAGAGTTTCGTCTGCGGCATCCCACCGCGCTGACAGCGGCCTGCTTCGGCGTGGCCGGCCCGGTTAGCGAGGGAAAGTGCATCACGACGAATCTTCCATGGCAGGTGGAGGTCAAGCAGTTGCAATCCGTCATCGGATCCAGCCGGGTAACGCTGATCAATGATCTGGTCGCCAACGCATGGGGTATTGATTGGCTTACGACGGATGACGTCGTTAGTCTTCATGACGGCCATCCCGATCCGACCGGGAATCGCGCGGTGATCTCGCCAGGCACAGGCCTGGGCGAAGCAGGCATGATCTGTGTCGACGGTCGGTATCGCCCATTCGCATCCGAAGGCGGACATTCTGAGTTTGGTCCGCGAAGCGACACTCAGTTCGACCTGGCGCGATATCTGGAAAGGCGTTTCGGACGTGTCAGTTATGAAAATGTACTGTCCGGACCAGGCCTGTTGAACATTTACACGTTTCTGCGTAACTCCGCCCGCGCGGAGGAGCCCGACTGGTTTGCCGAGGAACTGAAGCGAACGGATCCGTCCGCCCGAATCTCCGAAGCGGCTCTCAATGATGAGCTGCCGATTTGCGTTGATACGATGCGGATCTTCTTGAAGATATTCGGCGCCGAAGCAGGGAACCTTGCGCTGAAGTTGATGGCGACTGGTGGGATTTGGCTCGGTGGCGGAATTGTGCCAAAAATCATGCCGTTGATTGTCAGCACACCCTACTTCCTTGAGGGCTTCACCGCAAAGGGAAAGCTGAGTCATATCGTCGAAAAAATTCCGATCATGGCGATACGAAACCAACATACGGCGTTACTCGGAGCTGCTCGTTACGCGACTCGCCAGGGAGAGCCTTAGGCCTCCATCGACTTGTTCATGCTTTCGTCCATATCCGTTGCCTAGGTATCGTTCATGTGCAGGAAATCGCTGCCAACTGTTTTTTACTGCTTGTTCATCGGATTGTTCCCTGCGTTTGCGACCTGGGGACATGCCGCGGAGGTTGCTAAACCAACGGGACTGGAAGCGGTCTTGCTTGACGAATCGCCTTCCGTGCTCGCCAAAGAAGCGAGACGGCGCGGTGATGCAGCGGCTGGGGCGATGATTTTTCATTCGCCGGCGTTAGCCTGCGCGACCTGTCATTCCAACGGGGCTGGAGACACCACTGTACGGCGAGTGGGGCCAAACCTAGCCGAGCTTGTGCCGCCGGTTAGCGATGAAGAGTTGGTCGAGTCAGTTCTAAGACCATCGCATAAAATTCAAAAGGGTTTCGAAACGACGAAGCTTTTAACGAGTGAGGGACAGGTAATTACTGGGATTCTCGTGACTCAAACCGACGAAAACGTCGTCATGCGAGACCCGTCTACTAACAAAGAAATCACGTTCCCTGCCAATGATATCGAAGAAGTTGTCCAAAGTGAACTTTCGATCATGCCGGCAGGGCTCGTCAATCAATTGGCAGGCCGCCAAGCCTTCCTGGATCTCCTTCGATATTTAATAGAAATCAAGGAGGGCGGTATCGAACGTGCGATCGCGTTGCAACCCGAAGCCAGCCTATTGGCGGTTCAACCGCTCCCTGAATACGAACAGCGAGTCGATCATGCGGGAATGATTCGCCAGCTTGACGATGAAGCCTTCGATCGGGGGGAGGTGATTTACAAACGGTTGTGCATCAACTGCCATGGGACGGTGACTGAGCAGGGTTCTTTGCCAACGTCCCTTCGTTTTGCAAGCGGCGTCTTCAAGAATGGCAATGGACCGTATGCCATGTATCAGACGTTGACGCATGGATTTGGTTTGATGACGGCGCAGCGTTGGATGGTTCCCATGCAAAAATACGATGTGATTCACTACATCCGAACGGCTTACCTCAAGGAACATAATCCGACGCAGTACGCCAAGGTAAACGATACGTATCTCGCATCGCTGCCTACAGGCGACACCTTTGGTCCCGAACCGGTAGACTTCTCGCCGTGGCAACAAATGGACTATGGGCCCAACCTAATCGCGACCTACGAGATAGGTGATGATGGTTCAAACTTTGCGTACAAAGGAAACGCGATCCGTTTGGATGCGGGTCCCGGAGGAATCAGCCAAGGCAAGCATCGCTTCGTCTACGATCTGGATACCATGCGTGTTGCCGCTGCTTATTCGGGAGACGGCTTCATTGATTGGAATGGGATTAACTTCAACGGAAGCCACGGCACTCACCCTCGAATCGTGGGTGACGTAATTTTTCAAAACCTTGCAGGCCCAGGCTGGGCCGATCCCCGATCTGGCAGTTTTGAAGACACTCGGCTAGTCGGACGCGATGGTCGAAGGTACGGACCACTTCCTCACGAATGGATGCATTACCGAGGAATGTACGCATCGGGTAGCGATACTCTTTTGAGTTACTCGGTAGGCGGTCGTAATGTGGTGGAAATGCCTGCCGTCAATGTGCGGGCAGAATTCACTGACTTCCAACGCAATTTTCAGGTCGAAGGCTCGACCACGGATCTCAAACTCCAAGTCATGCAGTTCTCTTCGAAGCTCGAAGGCCTGTCAACAGACGTGAGCCCAGACGGGCTGTCAGCGACGGTTCGTCACAAGTTAGCAGGATCGAGCGAACTGCGGACAATCTTGGTTAGCGTCACAGGCAAGACGGCAGGCTTGTCGCTTGAGATCGCTAATAAGCGGTGTTGCTTAAACATTTCGGGCCAGAAGGACAGTGCCAGTTTCACCATGCATCATGCATTGATGGTTGGGAACAGTGATGCCGGCGTTGCTACGAAGCACATTGCGTCGACTGCTAAATCGATCGACCTCGCTGCGATGCAACATGGAGGTACGCAGCGTTGGCCAAGCGTCCTGGAAACCACGGTTGAATCCAGTGTCGCAAAGAAAGCTTTGGCGGTTGATACGATCAACTATCCCGCAAACAATCCCTGGTTCTGTCGAATGCGTCTGACAGGGTTCGATTTCATGAAGGATGGTCAAACCGCGGCCGTTTGTGATTGGGACGGAAATGTCTGGCTCGTTCGCGGGTTATCCAATGACAAAGTCACTTGGCAAAGAATAGCATCGGGTTTGTTTCAGCCACTGGGCTTGAAGATTGTCGATTCAAAGATCTTTGTCAGTTGTCGAGATCAGATCTGTATTTTGCACGACCTCAATGGTGATGGAGAAACTGACTTCTATGAGAACTTTAATAATGATCATCAAGTCACCGAGCATTTCCACGAGTTTGCGATGGGTTTACAAACCGATGGCGATGGGAATTTTTACTATGCCAAGTCGGCGTGTCATGCGCGAGTTGCGGTAGTACCGCATCATGGAACTTTGCTGAAGGTATCCAAAGACGGTAGCAAAACCGAAATCATTGCGACCGGATTTCGTGCTGCCAATGGTGTCTGTTTGAATGATGACGGAACATTCTTCGTGACGGACCAGGAAGGCCACTGGAATCCCAAGAACCGGATCAACTGGGTGCGCCAAGGCGGCTTCTACGGAAACATGTGGGGATATCATGACATTACCGATACGTCCGATTCGGCGATGGAGCAACCGCTTTGTTGGATCACTAACGCATTTGATCGTTCACCGGCCGAGCTTTTGTGGGTTCCTAAAAATAATTGGGGACCGCTCGCCGGGTCGCTATTAAATCTTTCCTATGGCTACGGCAAGGTTTACATCGTGCCTCATGAACGCAAAGGAGATCGAATGCAAGGCGGAATGTGCGAGCTTCCCATTCCGCAATTTCCGACCGGTGTGATGCGAGGGCGGTTCAATCCCGCAGACGGGCAACTTTACCTTGCCGGCATGTTTGCATGGGCCGGAACGCAGGAGCAAGATGGCGGCTTTTATCGCGTTCGTTACACCGATCAGGCGATCCATGTACCGCTTGGATTGAACGCAAAAGGCAACACGCTCACGCTGCGGTTCTCTGGTGAAATGGACCCGTCATCAGTGAAGCCGAGCCAATTCGAAATGAGTCGCTGGTCGCTCCTTCGCTCCAATAATTATGGATCCGACCACTTTGATACCGAGGAGATCCAGGCAGCGAGCGCGGAGTTGCTTGAAGACCGCCGGACGGTCCGTCTGACCATCCCCGATTTGAAGCCGACGTGGTGTATGGAAATAAAATACAAGCTGCAATCGGCTGAAGGGCAGGTCATTGTTGGTAAAATTGACCATACCATCCATTCTTTGGAATAGGCATGTGGGCGGCTGACTTGTTGTCGTAGATGGGCCTGTTAACTCAGATCGGCGTGCGTGCGAATTCACGATCGCTTACACCATTGCACGGTTAGCGCTGAAACGGATAAATCGAGCCGATGCCAAGGATTTGAGTGAGCTCATCCAACGCGAATTGGGACTCACTCAGGAGTTGCGGATCGGCTAGATCAGTGGCAGAGAGCTCGTCGCGATAGTGCTTTGTAACCCAGTTTACCAATCGCGTGTGGAGGGACTCGGTCAGGATTACGCCCTGTAAAATCTTGGCTAACTCCGTTTCTTTCAAGACGACACGAAGACGCAGGCAAGCGGGGCCCCCGCCGTTGCTCATCGACTGATGGAGATTGAAGTAACGCACTTCGCGAATGGGAGTTTTTTCACTTGCGATGAGATTATTGAGCCACTTTCTCACGCGAGGCCGTTGCTGGCAGTCACTGGGAGCACAAAGGAGCATGTGGTCTGGGCTGAGAGTCACCAGTTGAGAATTAAAGAGATAAGACTTCACCGCCTCAAAGAGTGTGATTTCCGTCGCTCGAATTTTAATGGCAATCAGCTTCGCTCCGAGATTGATTTCAGCAAAGCGACGACGAAGTTCGGCGATGACACGCGACGTTTGTACAAATGCTTGCTCATGGTAAAGCAGAACATTCTCGTTACCCACCGCGATCACATCATTATGAAATACGCCTGCATCAATGGCGTCGGGGTTTTGCTGGACAAAGATAACATTCGTCTCGTTCAGTTGGCTTAGTCGGGCCACCGATTGCGATGCTTCGATTGCCTGGCGAGATTCGTATCGCACCGGTTTTAGCCTTGTCGTTTGCTTGCCAAGGGCACGATGGCCATAGACGAAGAGGTGTAGCCCACGACCTGCATGCGATACGGCGAAACGTGTATGGTTGGCCGCCCCTTCGTCGCCCATCGATTGCCCGCCAGGCACTGGAGCATGAACCTGGAAGATTGAGTCATCACTGAAGATCGCCCGAAGTATGACCTCCGTTTGCTTGGTTTCGATCGATCGGTGAAGCTTGCTGGTCAAATTTGCGGGAGTGAGATGAACACGTTGATCTTTTGCATCCGCGCTGGGGATCACCGTGGCGGCATTTGCCACCCACATGTTCGAAGCCGAATAGCATGCGACCAGCAAATGGGGCGTTGTTTTTGCGGCTGCACCCAAGACATCCGTATCGCTACCGCAAAAGCCGACTCGCCGTAGGTAATCGATGGCGGGACGTGCGTGCGGAGGAAGAACTGCCTGCGTTAGTCCAAGATCAGCGAGGTACTTCATCTTTGAAAGTCCCTGCAGCGCTGCTTCGCGGGGGTTGGACAACGCACCTCGATGTGTCATCGAAGCGAGATTTCCGGCGGATAACCCAGCGTAGTTATGGGTTGAACCAACGATTCCATCGAAGTTTACTTCAATGACTCTACTCATCATCCATCCCTTGAATCCTTTGCGATGGAAGGTCAAGCTTCGAAACTTCGATCGAAGCGACCGGATAAGAACAATAATCAGCCGCAAAGAAGGCGCTTGGGCGATGGTTACCGCTTCGCCCCAATCCGCCAAACGGTGCCGCCCCGCTTGCACCGGTGAGTGGTTGATTCCAATTGATGATTCCGGTACGGACTTGGTCAGCAAATTGGTCGTAGTACGACTTGTTATCGCTCAGTAAGCCTGCTGCTAATCCGTAACGCGTTCGATTGGCTTCCAGGATTGCCGCAGGAAAAGTCGCGACTCTTATCACTTGCAGCAAAGGGCCGAAAATCTCTTCATCATCGCGACCGTCGACATCGGTTACGTCGATCAGCCCAGGCGATAGCAAACCGGTGCACTCTTTCAGAAGCTTGGCCTCGACCAAGGATCGGCCTCCTCGAGCGATCAGTGCCGCTTGCTTTTGAAGGACGCTGCCCGCTGCCAGCGAAGAGACCACTGGTCCCATGAATGGCTCTGGACGATCGGTGAAAGCGCCAACGCGGATATGTTTCATTCGCCTTACTAACTCGGTGATGAAGGCGTCGCCTTCTGAACGATCGGAAACAATAAGTCTTCGGGCGCAGGTGCAGCGCTGGCCCGAACTCAAAAAGGCAGACTGGATAGTGAGAAGAGCTGCGGCGGGATGGTTTTCCGTGTCCCAGACTACCAGTGGATTATTTCCTCCCATTTCGAGGGCCAAGATTTTCTCGGGTGTTTTCGAAAAAAGTTCTGACAACCAAAGACCGACCCTACTACTGCCGGTGAAGAACAGACCGTTGACCCCCGAGTGCTTCGCCAGTAATGCACCTGTTTCCCTGCCACCTTGTAAAAGATTGAGTACGCCATCGGGTAGGCCTGCTTGATGCCATAAATCGCACGTCGTTTGCGCAACTTGAGGTGCGAATTCACTCGGCTTAAAGACCACCGTATTCCCAGCAAGTAGCGCAGGAACGATGTGCCCATTGGGGAGATGGCCAGGGAAATTGAATGGGCCCAAAACAGCGACAACGCCGTGCGGCCGAAAACGAGTCACCGCCGCACCGCCGGCAAAGGACCCACACCGAGTTGCATAGGCCTGCACTGAAAATGCGATCTTGGTCACCATCGAGCGGACTTCCGCGAGTGCCTCCCAAGTCGGTTTGCCAACCTCTCGAGAGATCACTTCGGCCAATGTTTGCTGGTTGACTTCGAGAATCTCAGCAAACTTGCGGAGGTATCGTTCGCGGTCCGATAAAGTGGTTCTTGACCACTGGCTGAAAGCACCGCGTGCTCGATCGATCGCCGCGTCCACGTCGGCCTCGATTGCAGCACGTCCGGACCAAATCGTTTCGCCCGTTGCCGGATTGATCGAAACGAAATCACTCATTTCAGAGGTGACCATAGTAGGGAATCTCCGGGTTTGAGTTGCAATGCATCCGCCACTTCAGGTTCAATCGTCACCCGGCCATCGTCGTGTGTGACGATCGGTCCCAGACAGGCGCGGAAATCCAAGCGGCTATTGGAGAGTAGGCGAACCATGGAGTCATGCGGCAAGGAAGCGAGGTCCGCGATGAACGCAGCTTGTGCGACGCGAACCGTACGGATTTCTTGTAGCTTTGCCCGAATGCATGGGCCAGCGTCGAAAATGTCGACTTCGTTGGAAAACTGAAACCCTTCGGCTTCCAACATTGCCAATGCGGGTTCGGTTTCGGTGTGGACTCGGCCGATGACGGCCTGCACCTCCAACGGTAGCAGTGGAATGTAAATCGGATGCCGGGGCATGAGGTCCGCGATGAAATCTTTTTGGCCAAGTCCGGCAAGAAAATCCGCAGTATAAAAATCGTAGTCGATGAAATGACGTCCCACGGCCTCCCAGAAAGGTGAACGCCCCGTTTGGTCGATGAATCCGCGCATTTCAGCGATGACGGTTGTGTCGAATCGCTGGGGAAACGCTTTCATGAAATGGAATCTCCCCAGTGAAAGCAATCGCCCGACACCGGCGCGGCGAAAGTCTCGGCGAAGAAAGAGTGAACAAATCTCTGAGGGTCCACTGTGCGTTTCGTGCAGATGCAATACCGATATTTCTCGCGCGGTGTTGGATGGCTTGTGGACGAGTTTTTCGTGATGGATGACGTAACTATAAAACGGATTAAACCCACCCACCCGGGACGCGATTCCCGACGTTCCGCAAAGGGCTCCCGTCTCAGTCTGTTCCAGGACAAAAAGATAGCTCTCACCACCTGGTTTGCGCACTCGCGGATTGAAGGCCCGTAGCGATTCATGAATTCGGTCTTCAAGAAACTCCTCGTTGACCGGAAGACTAGTAAGACTTCCTTCGATGCTCTTCGCAAGTGCGAACAGCGCTGGTAGTTCGGTCTCACGGATGGGCCTAAGAACAAGCATCGCGACTCACTTTCGAGACGATGGAGAAGTGGAAACGTCAACCGTACCATCAGCGACTCGCTGCAGGAACAACGATGCTACCGCAGCTCGCTCACTGAGGCTTGAAATGAGACAGCACTCGCGATCACTGTGCAGGTGGTCACCGATCGGGCCCAGTCCATCCAGATTATCCATTCCTGCGAATGACAGAAGGTTCCCGTCGCTTCCACCACCGACATGCTGCCATGAAAAATCGACACCCAGCTCTCGCCCGCATTGCTGCCAAGAGGCGAAGAGAGATTCTTCAAATGAGGTGCAGCTTTTGGGAGGCCGATCGAAACAGCCAGTCATTTCGGCGCTGCAGCCACGTGCAGCAGGGAGGGAATCAAGAATCTCCTGAACTCGCTGATGAAAGATTTGCGAGTCACCGAGCGACGTGATTCGGACATTGAGGTCAGCGCTCGCCACATCGGGCACCACGTTCAAGACACCTCCACCGCGAATGGTGCCCACATTGATCAGCAAGCCCGACATTCCTAACTGAATGTCATGGATCGGTTGAAGAATTTCAGCCAACGCGAGAATGGCATTCCGCCCCGATTCGGGATCTCGTCCGGCATGAGCCGCTCGGCCGTGCACCGTCACCGTGAACCGACCGACGCCCTTTCGAGACTTCACCAGATCGCCATTGGGTCGAGCCGGTTCAAAGACCAATCCAAAGTCATGACGCTTCGATTGAGCGATTGATTCCAGCAGAGATCGAGAGTGAAAGGACCCGGTTTCTTCGTCGGGGGTGATAACGATTTCATACCCAAGGTGATTGGCGACTGGCGAGTTCTCGAAATCCTGAATGGCTTCCAGCATCACGACGAGCCCACCCTTCATGTCGGCGACTCCCGGGCCTTGCAGTACATTCCCATCTAAAAATGTGCAACTTTGAAACGGATGGTCAGGGCCGTACACCGTGTCGTAGTGTCCGCTCAGCAAGACTTGTCGCTTGGCATGGGGGCGAACATCGATGTGAAGCGCAAGTGCGTCGGTACCGGGCAGAACGATAGTCTGAATCTTCGCGTCGAGAACCTTGGAAAACGCATCGCTCAGTAATATTCGCATCCGTTCCAGCCCGAATAGGTTTCCGGAACCAGAGTTCACGTTTGCCCAGGATACGAGCAATTCAATAGCAGCATCCATATTGCGCATCTATCGAACCTTGTGGGGACAAGCGAGTGGTTGTAGCGACGGGAGGAAGGGGCCAGACGCTCTAACTATCGTAACGCCCACGCTTCGTTGTAGTGATTCAACTACCGTCGAGCACGAATCGGACGATTGGATTTCCTGCGTCATTTCTCGCGATTCACAAGTGTCGTATGACGCCACGTTGCGGGGGTGAAAAGCTTGATCCGATGGGAATTGACCGCGGTTTGCGGCGATCGAAGGCCGTTTTCTTCGATTGCATGACTCCCAGGGCATAATGTGAAAAGGCCAAAAGATTGGCACCTTGCTAGAATAAGTGGTACATTCAGCAAAAATTGCGTAAAACATTCTGTTGGGCGGTTCGCTATGTTCCTGCGTATCAATCCAAGCGGTTCCGTTTTGCGTCGCCTCCTTTGGCGGTCTTCTGAGCTAGGCTGAGTAGGCGATGATCCGCACAATCGTTGCGTTCACGCTTTGAAGGCATCCTTGAATAGTCATCATCCAGCCTACGGCTCGATACAACCGTCGGAATACGATTAACCCGCCTACGCCTCGCACCTTCGTTTTCGTGCCCACTTACGCTAGCGACAGATAAAGCATCGCCGATGAAACTCAAAGCTTCTTTTTTTTGTGCCCTGGCACTCGTTTCCCTGCCCCAAGTTGCGGTATCGCAAGACGAGTTCCCGCCCTTTGCTGAGGTCAGCAAAGATTATGTTGCGATCGCGACGCCCGACCAACAGAACCCTAAAGGGCTGTACAACGTTTGGAAGAGGGAACGCGATTCAAACTTGATCGGTGAGTTGCCCAAGGCATTTATGGGCAAGCGATATTTCGTCGCGTTGACGCTTAGCAGCGGTGACCAGTACGCAGGCCTTCAGTCCGGCGAATGGGTGATCGAGTGGCGTCGTTACGACAATCGACTCGCAATCGTGGTGCCGAACCTCGAAATCCGAGCAGATGGAGAAGCGGAAGCGAAGGCTTCGGTCAAGAGGTTATTTACCGATCAAGTCCTGATGGACATTCCAATCCTCACCATGGGCCCTAACGGCGGACCCGTGATTGACTTGGACCAACTCCTGATCAGCAATGCGTCGAAGTTCTTCGGGCCTTCGGTGCGCATCACCAATCCGGGACTCTTTTCCGTTCCCTCCGCGAAGGTATTCTTGAATAACGTCGAATTGTCGTTCGAGATTGTTGGCAATGGTGGACGACTACAAACCCTTCATTATTCGTTCAGTGAAGTACCGCAACCAAACAGCGGATACAAGCCTCGTGAAGCCGACGAACGAGTCGGCTATTTTACAACGGCGTTCTCTGACCTTAGTAAATACGAAGATGACAAGACACGCATTCGTTACATCAATCGGTGGCACTTAGAGAAACGTGATCCGCGATTGAAGCTTAGCCCTCCGAAGGATCCGATTCGTTTTTACATCGAACACACGACGCCGGTGCGATACCGACGATGGGTCAAAGAAGGCGTCGAGTACTGGAATCGTGCTTTTGCAAAAGTTGGGCTGATCGATGCCATTGTCGTGGAGTATCAGGACGCCGAAAGCGGCGCCCACATGGAGAAAGATCCCGAAGACGTTCGTTATAACTTCATCCGTTGGTTAAATAACGACGTGGGGACGGCGATCGGACCTAGCCGTGTTCATCCCGAGACTGGCGAAATTCTTGATGCCGACATCATCCTGACCGACGGATGGATCCGGCATTACAACTTCAATTACAACGATCTGATGCCAAAGCTTGCCATGGAAGGCGTCAGTGCCGAAACGCTTGCTTGGCTTGGAAAACGCCCAAGTTGGGATCCGCGAGTTCGATTGGCCCCAGCAGAGGAAGGAAACCACCTCCGCAACAAGTTCGCGCGACAGTCGCAGGAACCCATGGCTGGTTTCTTGATGGCCGATGCCGATCCGTCGTTGCTTGGCGATGACGAATACGATGGGCTCTTCGGTAATATCAGCCAGAAAAACGGACTTTGCATGGCTGCCAATGGCCTCCAGCTCGATCTTGCGTTTGCGCGAATGAACTGGGCGTTCGCATTGCTCGATGAGCCGTTGACCGACGAAGAAAAGAAAAAGAAGGAAGAAGAGGAAAAGGCGAAGGCCGCTGCGGAGGCCAAGGGTGAAACCCCTGCTCCATCGCCGTCTGACAATCCGGAAGAGAAAAAGGAAGAGCCAAAGGATAAGCCTGCCGAAGACGCTGCCCCAAAGACAGACGAAGCGAAGAAAGATCCTCATGTCTCCAAGGACCCTGATTTGCTCGATGGTATTCCCGAGTGGTTTGTTGGGCCGTTACTGGCTGACTTGGTCGCACACGAAGTGGGACACACCCTCGGACTTCGACATAACTTCAAGGCATCCGGTGCGATGACGCTTGATCAGGTCAACAGTGAAGAGGTCAAAGGCAAGAAAACCATGACCGCGTCCGTCATGGACTACATCCCGATCAACTATCGATACGAATCGGGTACGGTTCAAGGCGATTACACCATGATCGATATCGGCCCCTACGATTACTGGGCGATCGAGTATGGATACACGTTCGAAGACAAGAACCTCCCCGAGATCCTGAAGCGTTGCAGCGAACCGGACTTGCAGTACGCAACCGATGAGGACACCAGCGGGCCTGATCCGCTCGCGACACGCTACGACTTCAGCTCCAATCCGCTCGATTACGCGAAAGAACAGATGAAACTGGTCACCGTGTATCGCGAACGCATTCTAGAAAAATTCGTGAAGGATGGCGACAGTTGGGCGAAGGCTCGTCGAGGCTATGAATTGACCCTTGGTTTGCAGATGCGAACGGTCAGCATGATGGCAAATTGGGTCGGCGGCGCGTTTATTAATCGTGACAAGAAAGGCGATCCGGGAAATCGTCCACCCGTTGAAGTTGTCTCGGCACAACGTCAACGCGACGCGCTTAAGTTTGTTATCGACACGACTTTCAACGACGCTGCTTATGGACTCAATCCAAAGTTGCTTGAGCGGATGTCAGTTGATAAATGGCTCGATGGCGGTGGGCACATGAGCATGTCCGACGAGGGGACATGGCCGATCCATGATCGGATTCTCGGGATTCAATCCTCGGCGATGACGCTGCTGATGAATCCTACCACCCTACGCCGGGTGTTCGACAACGAAATGCGTTTGCCGGTAGAGACCGAAACGCTGACGCTGCCCGAATTGTTGGACACGATCAGTACGGCGGTTTGGACAGAGCTCAGCGCCCCTTGCCCCGATGCGCGGAATGATCGACAGCCGATGATCAGCAGTTTGCGCCGCAATCTGCAGCGAGAGCATTTGCAGCGGCTCCTCGACTTGGTGCTGGAGGACTCGGACGATACCGCCGCGCACAAGCCCATTGGAAACTTGGCCAGAATGCAGTTGCGCTCTCTGAAGAGTCGAATCGAAGCGTCATTGGCAACTTGTGCCAACAAGATGGACGCCTACACCGTGGCGCACTTGACCGAATCGCAGGAGCGAATTGCGCGAGCCCTTGAAGCTAGCTACAGTTTCAATGGCAAGGCGCAACAGCAGCCGACGATGATGATCATGCTTGGCAAAGAAGTACCAGGGCAGGAATAGCGGCCTCTGGCAAGTCATTTGCCTTGGACGGTGATTTTATCGAAAAGCGGTCGCTTATGACCGCTTGGACGCACCTGCCCTGCGGACGTGGGTCTCGCTTTGACGGGACGTCTTTGACCCTGTCCGCTGACTTTTCTTGATACCCTTTTTTCTTAACACCCTTTTTCGCCGTTTTCCCCGATCGGTGAAATTCATTATGATGAAAGCGTGTCATGGCGGCCTGGGTGTCGTTGGCAAAAGGGTCGATTAGCGGCGCCCGCGCCTGCCTACGCACAGAACGGATTTGAAGGGAATGATCACTGCGTTCGATCTCGCCATCGGTTGCGGGATCGCTCGCGTCAGATGGGAAAGGGAGTTCAAGTTAAATGACTGTAAGAGATTCGATCCAGCGACTGATTATCGTTGCCCTTTTTGGATGGGGACTCGTCGGGCTAGCTTGGCCTGATTACTGCTCTGGGCAAACGCCAGCTTCTCATCCGCTCGATCCTGCGATTCAAATGGCTCGAAAGAGTCTGCTGCATAGCCAGCACAGCATCCAGGATTACACGGCCATTCTGATCCAACGAACAAGGGTCAATGACGAGCTTTCGGATTATCAGTTCATGGAAGTGAAGATCCGAAATCAAAAACAAGTGGCTGGGAAGATCGAAATTCCGATGGGGGTTTACGTCAAGTTTCTTAAACCAGATTCCGTGAAAGGCCGCGAAGTGATTTGGGTGGAGGGCCAAAACGGTGGCCAGCTTGTTGCTCATGAATCGGGTTTCAAGAACATTCTGCGGGTGAGCCTGGACCCTAGTGGCTATCTCGCCATGCGGGGGCAACGCTATCCGCTCACGGAGATTGGCTTCGAAAAACTTTTGCTCAAGCTAGTCGCGACGGCCGAACGAGAACGCGAGTTTGGTGATGCGGAAGTGCAGCTGTCGCGAAACGCCCGAGTCGGCGACCGAACCTGCACGATGGTTCAAGTAACGCATCCGGTACCCCACGCCAACTTTGAATTCTACCGAGCGCAAGTTTTCTTCGATGACGAGTTGAACTTACCGATAAGGTACGCGTCATGGACCTGGCCAAAAGAACCTGGCACAGAACCGACGTTGCAAGAGGAATACACCTACACGAAAGTTCAAGTGAACGTGTCGCTGTCAGACCTTGATTTTGATCCAGATAACAAGCAATACAACTTCCCTTAGCGTTGAGGCTTGGAGCCTATCCGAAAACCGTTAGCCGCTTTGGCGCTAGCCGCGGGTCTCTTCGGTTTTCGGATAGGTTCTTAGCGTTGAGCCGTAGCGTCGAGCCTTAGCGTTTAGCCGGAGTGTTGGTCGTTTTAGGTGTACAACTGGCTGAGCCGCTTTGCTCCATTTGGGTGGATGCGAGAAGATGCTTATCGCAACGGACTGATCCCGGGAACCCACTGCAGCGACCGATCGGGTCAATCGATAAACGACCTGTTCGTTTTCGATGTCAAATATCGCTTCTCTTGTAACCTGATGGCGAGCCCGACTGAACGTATTGAACAGAGCGTTTGACCTGTTGCGTACGTTTTGAAATAATTTTGATTTTTTGCGATACTTTTTGCCGGTAGGCGCGTTCAATGATTGCTTTTCATCCCATTGCGTATACTATGGGTATGGAGCCTGCCCTCTCATCCCCCTCCCCCAGTGCCCCAGCTTCTAAATGCGTAAGTCCTTTTTGTTCCTAGCCTTTGCTTGCTGTCTCCCCTTTATGACCGGCTGTGGTGGCTCCAAGGAGCCTGCAGTTGTCGCTGACCAAGACGAACTTGCAAAGTACGTCGCCGAGCATCCCGAAGCGACGGCAGAGCCCGTTGCCCCGCCTGAGGGTGCCGCTAATTAGTTTTTGCAGATCGCGTTTAGCGATCGTGGCATGTGAATCAAATGCGTTTGTAACGCATTGAGGTTGTTGTTTGGCCGTTTGGCCTATTCTTTGGTGTCGGTTTTCAATACGAGGTTTTCTATGGCTACTTTGAAGAGTAGGCGAGCGTTCACGTTGGTTGAACTTCTCGTCGTAATTGCAATTATTGGTGTGATGGTGGGTCTGCTGCTTCCAGCAGTTCAGGCCGCACGTGAAGCAGCGCGTCGAATGAGCTGTGGTAACAATTTCAAGCAGATCGGCTTGGCAGTGCATAATTACCACGCTGCTTACGACCAATTGCCGATGAACAACGGCGGAACCCCAGGCAGGGCGGGTGCCACTGCCAACCAGACGAACAACCTTGAGTTGAATATGCTGGTTGGTTTGACCCCCTTCATTGAGCAGCAAGCGCTGTGGGAAATCATCAGCAGCCCCAACGACGGAAACTCCGACGGTACGGTCGACTTTCCTGGGATGGGACCGCATCCACGTCGTAACCTCGCGGCACAGAATGCACTGCGATATACCCCTTGGATGACCGAAGTGCCAGGGTACCGCTGCCCAAGTGATCCAGGTGTTGGTCTTCCTGCCCAGGGGCGAACGAACTACATCGCTTGTGCGGGCGATTCGTCTTATGCACTAAACGGACAGAAGAACGATGACGGAACAAACTGGAGTACGACTGCGGCTCGATCGGGATGTCGTGGATTCTTCGTTTCCCGCGAACGAATGAAGTTCCGAGATGTCTTGGATGGACTTGCAAACACGATTTGCATGGGCGAAGTGACCACCGACCTCGGTGATAACGACGTTAGAACCCGCGCCGCTCTGGCACCATCACCAACGAATGTTGTTGCTGGGACTACCATTTGTCGCACGATGATCGATCCTCTTCGCCCTAAGTTCTGGCTGTCGACGGCAACGTTCGCTCCGGAAATCACCGCTCCCGAAGATCGACGCGGTTACAAGTGGGCACTTGGTCGTGGAATTCACGGTCACTTCACAACGATTACGCCTCCGAACGCAGAGCTTTGCTTTGAAGGACACACGTTCAACGGCGGCATCGCCCCACCAAGCAGCCGTCACCAAGGTGGCTGCCATGTGCTGATGGGCGACGGCGCAGTCAAGTTTGTTACCGATTCGATCGAAGCTGGTAACACCCAAAGTGCGCACGTCGGTGAAGGCGCTGGCCTTCTAGCTCCCGGAACTCAAAGCCCATTCGGACTTTGGGGTGCATTGGGAACTCGCGCTTCGAAGGAAACCCCGGTAGGCGAAATTTGATTTCTAGTCAGTTACCTGTCTAGACGTCCTCACTGCTAGGGCTGAAAAACTTGCCTCCCTCGTCAAAAACGAGGGAGGTTTTTTATTGGTGTCGCCGCGTCCGAATGCCGGATGACGCTTCTCCTAAATCCGCGGCGAGCGGTCCGTTGAATGATGTTCAACCAAGACTCACGGAGCCCGCGACGGCATCCAGTTTGTACCGTGCGGCTTGGTAGCTGCCCGCGCCTCAGCAACGCTACCGCCTTTAACTCAATGAGCCGGCGGTTTATCGGGACAGCGAAACCGTCCGACTTTGAAGTTTCTTTTCGCTTGATGCTTCGTGGGCCGTCCCGCGGTCCGCTTTCGCCAAAGTCGAAAAGATGATTCCTTCAGGCGCGATCGCATCAGATGAATCACATCTCCCGGCGTCAGCCCAAATTGCACTTTAATCGCATCAAATGTCGTTCGGTCTTCCCAGGCCATTTGAATGACGCGGTCAATCTGCGCAGGCGTTAAGTGCTTGGTTTCAGTCATGTCTGCCCTTGCCTCATTCTGCACGAAATCATCTGTAGTAGAGTACCCGTTAGGCAATGCTAAGAAGCAACCGGTCTATCGCCGGGTATGGCTGTCGATGGCTTTTACAATCGATCACTGCGCCGATTGTTCGGTGAATCTGATACGATAACAGCTCCAGGCAAAGACGATCCTTGAGGTATTCCGATGACTTCGAATCACGATTGGCTTGAACGTTTGTCGGCGGCGACCGATTACGAACAATTGCAGGCGATTTTTGCGGACATGGCGA
>JANOBM010000238.1:0-21147 GCA_031411655.1 Planctomycetaceae bacterium | reverse complement strand
TTTCGCGTCGACCGAATAGAGCGCCCCCGCCGCGTCAGCGACGTAAACCGTATCGCCAACCACGGCGACGGTCGCCTCAATGGTTTCGTCGGCTTTAAATTCCCAAATAACCTTTAAATCATTCGCTAACTGCGACTTTGTCGCCCCGGTAGAGGCTTTATTCCCTCGAGGCAGCGGCCAATCGTCCGCCAAAACGGATTGAAACGGTAAGAAAACAGCGATTGCCACGGTCAAAGCGAGGCAGATTGGTTTGCAGTTCAAAATCATTTTTGGAGGGGTTGCTCAACGACGTAGGCAAGCGAATGATCCAGCGTATTATATAGCCACCGGGGCGAGTAGGGACGAAACCTCCGGATATCCGTCCATTTCGATTCGTATTTTTCTGTGAATTCATGATTTGCGTTAGCCTCGGCCGAAGCCGCCACAAACATATGCTCGCTGAGCACCAGCATTTGGCCGATAACGGCGTAAAGCTGGTGGAGCTTCGACTCGATATGCTTGGTCGGGCTCCAGACTTAAAGCGTTTGCTTACCAATCGCCCTACGCCAGTGGTGATCGCCATTCGTCGGCGGGAAGACGGAGGCCGTTGGATGCGAAGCGAGTCCGAGCGTCAAATGCTTTTGCGAGCTGCAGTCGTCGCTGGCGTTGAATACGTTGACTTTGAGGCCGACATCGCCGGGAATATCCCACGCTACGGCAACACAAAACGCATCATCAGCTATCACAACTTCCAGGAGACGCCCGACGACCTCGAAGGGTTGCACGAGGCGATGGCCGGCGAGGACGCAGACATTGTTAAAATCGCAACCATGGCGAACAGCTTCGCCGACAATGTTCGCATGATGGAAATGGTTCGTCAGTCAAAATTGCCCACCATCGGAATTTGCATGGGTGACATTGGTCAACCAACTCGGATTCTAGCCAGTCGGTTTGGGTCGCCATTCACTTACGCGACGTACAGCGTCGAAAAGACGTTGGCGCCCGGACAGTTGAATTACAAACAAATGAACGAGTTGTATCGTTTTGACGAAATCAATCCGGACACCGAATTGTTCGGCGTGGTAGCCGATCCGGTTGCCCATAGTCATAGCCCATTGATCCACAACCGAGCGATGGAAGCGGCTGGCGTCAACGCACGATACCTACCGTTTCGCGTTCCCAAAGACGATTTAAATTCGTTTATCGAAGCATGTCCGAAAATAGGGGTTCATGGAATCAGCATTACGATCCCGCACAAGGAGGCGGCTCTCGACTACTGCACTCAAGCCGAGGCCTCAGCTTCTGGGATCGGAGCGATTAATACCTTGATCTTCGACAAGGAAGACCGACTTGGATACAACACCGACTATCGCGCCGCGATGGACTGCATCACCGAAACGTATAAGGCTACCTCGACGGGCGCCCACGGCATGCAAGGGTTGCGAGTGCTGATACTTGGCGCGGGCGGCGTTTCGAGAGCAATCGCTTGGGGCCTGAAGCAACGAGGTGCGGAAGTAACAATTGCGAACCGAAGTTTCGACCGAGCTGCTGTGCTCGCTAACGAATTGTCCGCACGAGCCGTCCCATGGGATGAGCGACATGCTCAAGGTCCCCAACTGCTTGTCAACGGAAGCCCCGTCGGCATGCATCCAAACGTCAATGCCACGCCCTACGAGAAATCATCAATCAACGAATTCATGGTGGTTTTTGATACCGTCTACAACCCTGAAAATACTCTGCTTGTCAAGAACGCGCGTGAATGTCGGGCACGAGTCATCACGGGAGTCGACATGTTCGTACGACAAGCCGCTTATCAGTTCAAATTATTCACCGGTCGGGATGCGTCGACCACTCTGATGCGAAGCGCAATCAAAGAAGCAACCAGCCCCGTGAGGCTCAACCATACATGAGCGAGCGACAAAATGACGGAACCGATGTCACAGACTCGTCGGCCTTAAAGGCGATTGACAGCATCGAATATCGCCAAGCGACGCCAGACGACGCAGATATGATTCATGCCATCTTGCGCCCCTATGTCGCCAACCGCAAGCTTTTTGCTCGAACGGACGCCGAGGTCATCGAATTAACACGACATGGTTTTATCGCCCATGTAAACGGACGAGCCATTGGGTTTGCCGCGGTCGAGGTCTATAGCCGGAAACTCGCTGAGGTTCAGTGTTTGGCCGTGCGTACCGAATACCAGGGACGCGGAGTCGGCAAGGAATTGGTCGCAAGATGCGTAAACCGAGCGAAAGAATTGGGCGTTGTCGAAGTGATGGCAATCAGTGCCAGCGAAGAATTCCTAAAACAATGCGGGTTCGACTACGCGCTTCCAGACCAGAAACGTGCTCTGTTTTATCAGCTGCAACCCCGCCACCCAGAGCCTTAAACTTTTCTGAAACACGATTTGGTCGACCTGAGCGCTGTTTGTGTCGTAGAGTCGGGAGCGGCGAAAGTTCGTTCGCACGTGTCTTCGTTGGTACGGAAACGATGACACGCTGTAATTCCGGCATAACCGGTAACATCTTACATGATTGATGTCGTCGACCTGACCAAGTCCTACTCCGACCTGCAGCGCGGCACTTTCGTTGCTGTCGATCATGTCAGTTTTCAGGTCGGTCCCGGCGAAATATTCGGACTCCTGGGTGCCAATGGAGCTGGTAAAACCACGGTACTGCGGATTCTCAGCACTGTCTTAAAGCCCACCTCGGGAACGGTTCGCGTTCGTGGCTATGACGTGGTAAGCCAACCATCCGAGGTGCGATCTCAAATCGGCTTTGTAAGCAATAACACCGCGATTTACGATCGTATGACAGCGACCGAAATGGTCGAGTTCTTTGGTCGATTGCACGGAATGGCCAGGGACTTTTTGGCCGAGCGAGTGGACCGACTGTTCGAACAACTCCGTATGAATGATTTTCGAGACTGTCCCGGATCGAAAATGTCTACCGGGATGAAGCAAAAAGTTTCGATTGCTCGCGCCCTCATTCACGATCCGCCGGTTCTCGTATTTGATGAAGCGACCCTCGGACTGGATGTCATGGTCGCACGAAATCTACTCGCCGTCGTTCGATCGCTTCGTGACTCAGGAAAGTGTTTGATTTTTTCAACACATATCATGAGTGAAGTGGAAAAGTTATGCGACCGCATTGCCATCATGCATCAAGGACGAATCCTCGATACTGGGACGCTCGATCAATTGCGTTCAGCGCATGGCGAAGAAAGTCTTGAAGAGTTATTTTTCGCATTGCTGTCACGGCATGAGGCAACTCCAGATGGGAGTATAGACTTTCTCGTAACAGACAGCCGTGCTTTTGCTGATACTCATAACCTGGAAAATTCAAGCCATGCTGTAGTATCCGAGGGATCGGAATGACCCTCGAAAACGAAGAAATTGGGAACGTCGAAAGCGCCGTGGAAATCGCAACTCCCAAATGGAAAAACGTCTGGTTGATATACGCTCGCGAAATGCGAGACCAGTTGCGCGACCGACGCACGTTGTTCACGATCATCGTTCTCCCGATTCTTTTGTATCCGCTGGTTGGGACGCTACTACTTCAAATCGCGCAGTTCAGTCATGAGTACCCGATGGGCGTATGCGTGGTGGGCAACGAACATCTGGAGCGGCTTCCAGCGCTGATCGACGGAGAAAGCTTCTCCGAGGGCTTGGTCGAATCCAAGCAACCGATGGAATTGGTCAAGTACAGTTGGAACGAGTTTGAAAACCGCGACGATTTGGCCACTGCATCAGAAAAGTGGGTTCGCGACGGTGTTTACGATGTCGTCGTTATCCTTCCGCCGGAAATGGCGAATGCATTGGACCCCACGGTTGACGTTGACGAGGCGAGAGCTACCGAAGCTACCAGTGATCGTGAACCGAATATCTCGCCTATTAACGTCAACGTTGAAGTCGTTTTCAATGTGGCGTCGGACCAATCGTTAGTGGGGCGGGATCGCATCGCTGCAGTCATCAGCCGTTGGCGCGACCGATGGGTGTCGCGAATACTTACATCGCGCAAGGTCGATGCCTCGTTGCTCCAACCGTTCGGCGTGCTGCCTAGAGATATCGCGCCAGTCAATGTTCGAGAAGCTGCATTTTGGAGCAAAATGCTACCGTTTGTCATGCTTGTCTGGGCGATGACCGGGGCTTTTTATCCTGCGATCGACATGGTGGCTGGCGAGAAAGAGCGAGGGACACTCGAAACACTGCTGTGCAGCCCAGCGCTTCGCGGCGAAATCGTTTGGGGCAAGCTTGCTGCCGTGACGACCTTCAGCATGATGACTGCGATCTTAAACGTCGGAAGTATGCTGGTCACCAGTACGCTTGTTTTTAGGCAAATGTCGATGGGCGCTAACGGTGTCTTTACCGCGCCACCATTTATTCCGTTGTTGTGGTTGATCATTGCATTGGTACCTCTCGCAGCACTGTTCAGCGCGGTCGCGTTGGCTGTCGCAGCGATGGCCAAAAGCAGCAAAGAAGGGCAGTACTATTTGATGCCATTGATGATGGTTTCACTGCCTTTGGTACTGCTTCCCCTGATGCCTGGTACCACGCTGGGTATCGGTACCAGCTTGATTCCGGTCACCGGAATGTTTCTTATGGTGCGAGCCTTAATTGAAGGCCAGTACGGTGCGGCGCTAATGCATTTACCCATTGTTTTCTGTGTCACTACGGGCGCCCTTTTACTTGCCACCCGTTGGGCTCGAAGGCAGTTTGAATCCGAAGGTGTGCTCTTCGCTGGCGGCGAGCAATGGGAGTTTACTCAATGGGCAAAAAGACTGTGGCTGGACCGTGAGCCTTACACGACACCGATGCAATCCTACTTTGCGGCGGCACTCGTGCTCATCGCATTGTTCTTCGGTAAGTTAGCAGTTACCTCGATGCCGAATACGTTTGCGGGCATCGCGCAATTAATTATGGTTCCCCAAATCGGTCTCATCTTGGCGCCGACCCTGTTGATGGCAATCATTTGCACGCGCTCGCTTCGCCTTAGTCTGCGACTAGTCATTCCCAAGTCTCCGTTGGCACTACCGGTTGCATTGCTATTAGGTATTACGTTTCATCCGCTTTATGTTCTACTTGCATCATGGGTAAGCGCTATCTATCCGATCAGCGATAGCGCTGCGACCGCGATGAAGCCGTTTGCAGAGCAGATTTCTGCGGCTCCATGGCTTTATGTCGTATTACTTATGGCTGTGTTGCCAGCGATCTGTGAAGAACTGGCTTACCGCGGGTTTATTTTTGGTGGACTGGTTCGTGAGGGTGCTGGCTTAAGGGCAATACTGGTTACCTCCGTCGTCTTCGGAATTTCGCATGGGGTTCTCCAACAATCTATTTCCGCGACCTGTATGGGATTCATCCTTGGCTGGGTGTCGCTTCGAACGGGAAGCGTTTTACCCGGCATGTTGATTCACGTCACAAACAACGCACTTTCGGTATCGATGGGACGTATCGCTGAATGGGACTGGCAGGGAATAGACCTTTTCATCAAAAGCAGTCCTGGCGGACCGGAGTACCAGCCAATCTGGACGGTGATCGCTGCCGGACTTACATTTTGCTGCCTGTTTTATTTCGCGTTGATGCGAACGAACAAGGAGAGCTTTTTCGGAATGGTATTCCCGGGGCTTTCCACGGTCGCTAGCGATTCTAAGCTTGCTCGGCTTTACTAATCGCTTACGTCAAACCTCGTATAAAACTCGGTTCTGGCAGATGCAGCGCAATCTCGCGGCGATGAGCTCTACGCCGATCCGGTTGCCGATCGCGAACAGGCTTAAGGTCGACTGAACAGTCGTTAGCACGCGACGGTCCATCGGAATTATTGAAGTTTTCTCGATCGCCCAGTTCTGCTAATTTCCACTTTACTAGTTTCTCAAAGTGGGACGCCGGTAATTTTGGTACCGGCAGAGGAGTTTCCACACGGGATAACAAAGAAACTGATTCCGGCGATTTAGCAGGCAAAGATTATGCACTCGGCAATTCGTTCCCTCACGAAGGTCCCACGCTTTCTGCCTCTAGTCATTCGCCCAGTGGCGGCATGTCTGGTTTTCATCGCATCAAACACACTTGCCATTGCCGACGACCCACGCGCAATCATCGTTGGCTACGGTTCGGCTGATAAAGACAACCGCTTTGAAACTCCAGAAGCGACCATCCGTACGTTCCGAAATGCGGTGAAGCATCGACGCTGGAGAGATGAGTACGAGTGCTACACCGGAACCCAGCAAGCTCAATTCACGTATCACCTCATGGTGAGTACGCGGGAAATCAGCGACTCAAAAGATCTTGCTCCTAAAGTAGCTCGTCTGTTTCAAGACTTCCAAATCCCAAGTGGCTTACTGAATCGATTCCCAAGCATGCGGGTGGATCTTGGAGCGAATCTCGATGATCAACAGATTCAAGCCGTATTGGATGCACAAGCAAGTGAACGAAAGTTGCGAATGGAGCGTTGGCAACAAGAGGTTCAACCTCTAAATATCGATTGGGCGGGACTGATCGACGAACTCCAGCCAATCTTTTTGAAAAATTACGCCCGCCATAAAAACACACATCACCCTAGTCAATCAGGAATTGTGTCCCATCTCGACTATCATACCTTTGACGCTGTGAAGGATCTCGAGATCAGGCACGACACAGCGAAAGGAATGATCGTAGCACGACTGCGCGACACAAACGCGCTGGTACAGGACGAAGTCGCCTCGGGAACTTGGAACCCAACAAGCCATGGCAAATCGGCACTTGCAAACTTGAAAGACCGATTGTTGCCCGTCAGCCTGAGAGCGCATACTGAACGGGAGGCGAGTGAGATTTCTTTCATTCGGCAACCCGATGGATGGAAAATAGCCATGGTCTCCTTCCGGTGAGTTCAAATCTGTTGACATGGACGAATGGTGTGCACCCAAAACAAACGTGACTTGTCATCAAGAATAACTTAATGAATGAAAACCCTTACGAGGCAAACGATTTGCCTACCGTGGGATCCGCAAACGAGTCACAGACCGCGGGAGAGCCGATTCTGAGCATCGCCAGAAACGTTTTCCTCGCCTGGGAAAAACTGCGGATCGGTTACGTCATGATCCTAACGCTTATTACGTTATCATTGATTGCGGTCGGCGGGTTCCCCAACTGGACACTTTTGCTCGTCATCATCGAAGGAGCTGTATTCGCAAATATAGCCTACTTTGCAGGCCCAGCCCTTGAAACTTATATCCGCTGGTTGGGCTACGACAAGAGTTGGCCACGTTGGCTGATGTTTAGTTTGGGAACCCTATTCTCAATCGGTCTTACTTTTGGAGTGCTTGCTGTCGAATTATTTCCAAACCAGCAGTAGCCTCAATCGTCTCAAACCCTATTTTCAGGGGTTACTTAAAACGAGTTGGTCTTTTTCAGTTATCTAAAACGCATTTCGCTTTTCGATGCGAATTTAGGAGCGGACGAGACACCACCTTCTGTGGCTAGACCCCATGCAAGCATTTGAGATTCATACAAAACTTGGATTAGAGACGCCTTGGATTCTTAATCCATGTCGGTAAATCCGTACGAACCGATGGCCCTGAGTGAAAAGACTTTATCATCAGGCGATCGATTGATTTTTGATGGCGTCATTGAAGCGACTGACTACTCGAGTCTGCTTCCCAATAGGACATTAGTAAGGTGGATGCAGTATGGTATTGTCCTACTGTTATTGCCATTAACGCTAGTGGGGATTTTAGCTTTGCCGATTGGTCTCGCGACTAGCCGCATTCCAGGAGATCGTTTGGTAGCTTTTTCAGTTTTTACGATGCTCTTCTCGATTTTCTTGTCCCTTTGGGTTGGTGTTTGGTCGATGAGCCCGCGGCAACGGTCTCGACGGCTTCTCCGTCGATATCCCGATTTAATTGGAGCAGCGCAAGGCGAATTCAACGCGAGTGGACTGATGTTTCACGATGGCATGCGGCAGCACTGGTTTGGCCCATCGATCCTAGCGCACGCGATTGTCTCTCGAGCGGGGATTCGAACTCCGGTTGATTCATCGCCCTACCGTTACTTGGCGATCACATCGCGCCTTTTTGACCACTTTGACCTCGATACGGCATTGAAGTTTCAGGCTACTTGGCTTCGACTGTCAGCTATCGCCGAAAAATCGATCGTCGACGAGGCACGCAGCGTCTGGGACGTCGCCGCTCAAACACCTGCTAACGCGGTGTCTTTCAAGGGGTACCTGACAACGCGGGTGCCGATGAAATCGATTGAAGTCAAACAAACCGCGGCGATTCATACCGTGTCCGCCGTGATATTCATCATGGTAGCGTTTTATTGGAATGATCTCAGTCCCTACCTGTTGTGGGCCTTTATCGGGCTTGGCGTGATGAGTGCGCTGTCGATGATCAATCTATGGCACCAGTACTACTATCAGGTACGCGAGCTTACGACGTACCAGTATGGTTGGGTGAACGCTAAGAACTTAGTTTTTTGTTCGAATGAAAAAGGTCTCTGTATCGCTCGTGACGAAGTGACTAACGTGCATTCAACCGATTCGGCCATGAGAATTGAAACGAAGGCATCAGGTCAGTTTTGGATCTTTCGCGACCACGTTCAATCAGACCTTGAATGGCAAGATCTTCACACATTGTTTGCTGTGGAAGTGAAACGCGATTGCCGTATTCCGAAGCAGTAACGACCGTTCGATTAAAAAGCGATACACGAGGGATGCAGCGATGCGTATTTCTGCTTTTGAAAGCGTTTGATTCGATGCATGCCTCTATTCCGATTCATCCTGAAGCAATGGTGTGATGATGACATCGAGGCCAATGACCGCGGTTTCGATCTTCCATTCGTTTCGATTCCATTCCTTGATGATTCGCATCGATTCGAGTCGATCGAGAGTTTGCTCGACATAGAGTGGCACTTTGTCCTCAAACTCTTGTAGCATATCGAGCTTACGTCCAATCAAACTGAACAAACCTCGAGCGGGTGCGGTTCCGTGGGATTTGATCCATTCTTGTCCTTCGGGTGACCCTGCATCAGGCCCTTGAAAGGTCAATCGAAAGGAGCGGATGGTTTTCCCAACACTGGCAAACACGCCGTCGCCTAGTCCGATGTAATCCATGTGAAGCACTTGTACCTGCCCGCGATGAACGCGTGCTGCTTTGTAGATCTGGTCCAGTTCAGACTCGATGAAGTCGACTTTGAGCGCGATATTGAGCGCCTTCGCGAGATTGCGAAGTGCAACGTTAGGCGGATTCGTACGGGGAGAAATTGGTAGGTCGAGATCTGTCACGCCTCCTGCTTGACGCGCTGTAACGATTGCTTGTCCCGGTTGCGCGGGAAGCCCGATCGCGAAGCCGATTTGCGATGTCTTGTCTTTAGGTAAGTCTTTATCCACGTTCAAGCCTCGATGTCGTTGGGATAGGTACAACGCTAGAGGATAGCGAATCTCAGCACACTGCACACGGTTTTTTGCCTACGAAAGGCGAACCGATAAAGCGTGGAATCGCTTGCAGGCGAGTTCAATCCCATCAGATGATCCATGCCTTTTGATCGTCAAGAAGTCGCGATTATAAGAATGCAAATACATAGCAGCATCCATTACCGGCGCCTTCTGTTCGAAACGGGTTGCGGCTTACCGCAACCGTTTCAGGCAACTCATCGGTGATGGATGAGTCGCTTCTCTTTTTCCGCAGTGCCAACGCCCTTAAACTTGAGCAAGCGCTTCGCGAGCGACAGCAACGCATTGGCGGATGTCGTCAAGCGGGTTGGACATATTTTCTTCATACTCCAGCGAAAGGGCACCATCGGATGGAAAAGCAACGTTCTTCAAGGCCTGAAAGACTTCCAAGCAATTCAAGTGACCACGTCCTAGGATTACACCCTGGGCTTTGTCTTCCATCGTGGCAAAATCCTTCAAGTGGATCCCATACAGTCGACCTTTAAGTAGGCGAATCACTTCCACCGGTTTTTGACCCGAACGGATGTAGTGCCCTAAGTCAGCACATGCGCCGATTCGCTCGTCATGCCCTTCGATCGCGTGCAACACGTCCACCGCTTTGTTATATCGATGTCCCGGCCCGTGGTTATGGATCGCAATTTTAACGTCAAATTCTTTCACCAACTCATCGAGACTTGCGAAAGAGTCGGGGTCGGGATCGGCCGACAAAACGCCAATCCCTGCATCTTTTGCGAACTGGAAGATTGCACGATTTTCATCCGCATTATTGGTGAATCGATTGACGCCGTGTGCTGAAATTGTCAGTCCAAGATCGCTGACCTGTTTTTTCATCGCCGCGATTTGTTCTGGTGTCGACTTGGTATCGAACATGCCACTGTAGAACTCAACGTGCGTAAATCCGAGTGCTTTGGCATGCGATAGCGCTTCGTTTACCTTGTACCCACGGAGCGAATACAGCTGGATTCCGAGATTCAAGTCATTGCCCGAATCGGCAAAAGTAGTTCGGCTACTCAGCGCGGTCGCGACAACCGATGCAGCGGTCAATCCGAGCAGTCGACGACGCGACAAAGATGGATGGCTCATGATCTTCATAAGGTTATTCCTAGCAGGGTGGGGGAGGGAAGTGGATATTCTAGACGCTGACAAAAGAAAATGGGCTGTTAGCGAACAACTTTTAGTTTGAGTGCGCACTCATCGATAGCTTCGGGAGTTTGCAAAAGAAATTCCCCGCCGGGATGCGATCGCATTTCTTGCTTTTCAGTGCCACCGCTGACCACATCTATCCACTGGACGTCGTAAACGCCGGGAGAGAGTTCCAAGGAGAATGAAAATTTCGCGGCATCCTTAAAATAGGCTGCGTACTGGTTGCCTTTCTCAGCGAGCATTTGAAACCGAGCGCTGGTGGGTATGGTTCCGCGAAGCAATTCGCGAGCCGGTTTCATCCGCACAAAGTCAAAGGTATGGATGAAGTTCTTGAGGACCTTTATTTCTTTCCGAAAACTGGCGTTCCCGCCGCCTGGCTGAGTGGCAGGGTATTGGAATGTGCCGCCTTCGTGTCCCGTTGAGAAAGAGTAGTCGAGATGGTTGAATAGTCCTCCGCCGGCAAGAATAAACTCCCATGCTTCCATTCGATAATAGGAGTTCCCTGTTCCTTTAAAACCGGTCTCATTGTCTCCAATAACTTTGTTAAGGTTAAAATTGAGGGCCACCGCATCGGGCGGATTCGCATAGTGAAAATTAAGAACGGAAACAGCAGGATGCGGCTTTTCAATTTTCGAGGAGCCGTTTGCGATGTTCTGCGAAATAAGATGCTTCGTCGCCCAACTTGACTCGGCTTCCGCGATCACATCAGCGATGTGATATTGCCAATCCATGGTTACGCCGCCAAAGTAAGGCTCGTTACAGATTTCGTAACAAACATTCCCAGCGTCCTTGAGTTCGGTCACTACTTTTCGCACAAGTGCTTCTTGTACCGCAAGCAAACCGCCATTTTTGTCGAGCGTGTGAACGTCATTGCGATCGATCGCGCCGAGGTCGTTCACGTTATTGGCAGCATTCATCGGACTAAGCCTCCACTGCATGTCTTCATACATGGGGCAAAATAGCGTGAACTCAACGACAATACCCCGTTTAGACGCCTGCGCAACGAAATCCTTGAGCCGGGCAAAATAGGCCTCGTCCCATTTTGTTAAATCAAATCGGTTGCCACCCACTAAACTTCCCGCCTGCGAACTTCTTGCCCACGGGCAGATCATTCGACCAGGCTTGGGGGCTAGGGTGTTTTCCGCGATTCCGAACGCCCCTTGAGGCTCGACGTAGGAACCACTGAACGTACGAGTGAGGTTCAATCCATCGGCGGCAAGCGCGTCGAGGTATTTTAGGTAATCAAAATCGAGATTCAGTACCGCGCCGTAATGCTCAGCTGAGGTGATCAGCACCGTAGCCTTGTTATCAAACAGGAAATAGTGAGGATTGGTGGGATGCAACGAAAGATTGCCTGCCATCGAAGGAGAGGAAAGCAACGCTATTACAACTATCAGGAGCTTCTTCATTGTTTTCACCAGTGCCACTTCCAACCCTATCGCGTTAAAAACGCTACCTATTTCTTGTAGTCACCTTACTCACTGCAGCCTATCTTACCCGAATCCATGAGTCAGTATCTCTGCGAACTCGGTTACCGATCTTTCGTTGCCTTCCCTTTTGAAAAACGATATGAATATTGCGACTCGTCACTGGTGTTTTTCATCCAGCACTCAGCTCGCCTTCGGGTGGGGCGCGATCCGTGAGTTATCTGCGGCAGTGCGACGTTTCGGCTGGCGCCGTGTCCTGATCATGACCGACCCTGTCCTCGCCAAGTTGCCGATGCTTGAAAAGGTCAGCGAGGAATTACGTCGCGCAGGAGTAGATTCGGTCCTATTCGATAAGGGTGAACCAGAACCCTCGCTCGCCGCGGCCCAACTTGGTATCGAAGCGGCTCTTGATTGTCAGCCCGACGCAATCATCGCGTTCGGAGGAGGCAGCAATATCGATTTGGCCAAAATGACCGCGGTGGTGGCGCGTCACGGTCGTACGCCACAGGATTATTTTGGCTTTGACAAAGTGCCCGGACCGATTTTGCCGTTGATTGCCATTCCGACAACGGCAGGCACTGGAAGCGAGGTTTCACATTCGACGGTCCTTACGGATACGATCAACTCGGTGAAAGTCAGTACGCAAAGTCGATACCTGCGACCATTGCTTGCGATCGTCGATCCAGAATTCACACTCAGCTGCCCACGGAAGGTGACGGCTGATAGCGGAATCGATGCTCTTACTCATGCCATCGAAGGCTTCACGAACACTCGCTCCCATGAACTTGCGATCCCTGTAGACGAGCCGTTTGCTTATGAGGGCAAGAATCCGCTCAGCGACATCTTCGCGGAAAAAGCAATTCGTCTGATCCATCGCTCCCTCCTTGTCGCACTGGAATCCCCAAGTGATCGTATTGCCCGCGAAGAGATGGCACTAGCGGCGACACTGGCCGGCATGGCTTTTTCGAACAGCGGCGTCGCCCTGGTCCATGCGATGGAATACCCGCTTGGTGGCGCCGTCCATTGTACACACGGTGAAGGAAACGGACTTTTGTTACCCCATGTCATGCGTTACTTGCGAGATACCAGGGCTACTGAATTGGCATCCATTGCAACTTTTCTTGGTGTCGACACCAGCGACATGCAAGTCAAGGATGCCGCCGATGCCGCCATCTCAGCGATTGTTAGGCTCCGCGACCAGATCGGGGTTCCCGGCAATCTCTCCGCTTTACACGTAAAACCAGAACAGTTGCCGCAATTAGCAAAGAAGGCTCACGGCATCACACGCCTAATGCTCCTCACTGCCAAGTGTCCTACCGAGCAAGACATACTTGAAATCTATCAACAAGCCATGTGACGTAGCGCCTGTGAGAAACCGAAGAGACCCGCGGCTAGCGCCAAAGCGGCTAACGGTTTTCGGATAGGTTCTTAGATTGGGTGAAGCACTAAAAAGCGCGGGAGAGCAAGCCGTTCAACAATCTCCCCGGTTCAGCTTTGGCTGGATTCCGAGCCGCTCGGTTGCCTCGGTTGGAGAGTTGACGTCGTGGCATCATGTTCAATCGATTGACGTCGACGCTTGGCTTGATGAGCACATCGCAAAATAAAAAGACTCGCTACTAGAAATGGCCACGACCAAGAGCCTGCGAACACGTGAAACTCGGACTTGGGCGGGGTATCGTCTCGGCTGTCTCGCCTATAAGTGATCCAAGGAGAACTTGGCAGTCCTGCACGCATGGCGATCACACTTTGGTTTCCAGTTCCCAGATACTCATGCCTCAAGGACATTTGTAGAAAAGTTAACAAACTAATGCCCCCGAGTATCAAGAGAAAAGTTTCAGGGACCGTTCGTTTAGGACTCATTGGACGACCTTTATTGGCACCCTGGCACCACGATTAACAAAAGCGGAACTTCGCATGAGCTAGCTTTTACCGACCGAGAGAGTAACAAATCTCGGAATTAGGTACCGCAGTAGGTTTGATACGGCTTGTCCGATTCATGGGGCGGATTGCGATATTCATGATGTTCCGCGAGATCATCGTACGGGACCGAAAGGGAAGCTACTAATCGATGGAATCGAGACAGGTCTCGACGCTCGGTCGCCCACTCTAATGCTTCTTCGACAAAAAAATTCCTTGCGATCACGCAGGGGTTATTCTTTTGCATCAAGCTAATTGCCGATTGAAATGGCACCCCATTTCGTGCAAGGCGATTTTGCCATTCGCCATACCAGGTTCGAAAGGCTTCAGTCTGGTAAATCGATTGGCGAAGAGCAGATTCTGACTTGAGGTCGTGAAAAGTATTCGTATAGTCGGCTTTCGAGACTCGCATCCAGTCGAGAAGGGATTGGATGATAGTAAGATCACCTTCTTCTTCGGTGATAAGTCCTAACTTACGACGCATGCCCGCCAACCACTGTTGCTGAAAGTGCGTGGGAAATGTTTCGAGCACTTCGATAGCCATCGCGACTGCGGTTTCTTGATTAGCATCCAGCAGGGGTAATAGAGTCTCCGCAAACCGTGCTAGATTCCATTGAGCGATGTTGGGCTGATTGGCATAAGCGTACCGACCGCCGTGATCAATGGAACTAAACACCGTTGCCGGGTCATACACGTCCATGAATGCACACGGTCCATAATCGATTGTTTCGCCAGCAATTGACATGTTGTCGGTGTTCATTACGCCGTGGACAAACCCGACGTGAAGCCACCTAGCGACCAACGATGCTTGACGCACCAACACTGACTGAAGGAGTGCGACGTAGGGTTGGTCGACGCCAAGTATCTCAGGGAAATGCCGGGCAATCGTGTAATCGGCCAACACTCTTAGCCCTTCATTGTCGTTACGTGCTGCCATGTATTCGAATGTGCCAACGCGGATATGGCTCGCCGCAACTCTCGTAAGAATCGCGCCGGGCAAGGCGGACTCGCGATAGACTGGTTGGCCCGTCGCGACAACGCTGAGGCTTCGAGTGGTGGGAATGCCCAGTCCTGCCATCGCCTCACTGATGATGTATTCGCGAAGCATGGGGCCTAACGCTGCTCGTCCGTCACCGCCGCGTGAGTAGGGCGTTCTGCCTGCTCCTTTTAACTGAATGTCAAACCGCTCACCTGTTTTAGTCAGGTGTTCGCCAAGCAGAATCGCTCTGCCGTCACCAAGGATGGTAAAGCCGCCGAATTGATGGCCTGCATAGGCCTGTGCGATCGGTTCGGCGCCGCGCGCCATTTCGTTCCCAGCCAATAGGGAGGCGATCCGCGTCTGCTCGCTTTCATCGAATCGCAGGCCGAGTTGATTCGCCAATCCATGGTTTAGTACTACCGTAGTCGGGTTGGTCACCCGCGTTGGTTCAATTCGAGAAAAAAAGGACTCCGGTAATCGCGCGTAGCTATTATCAAAGTGAAAACCGATGATGCCGACCTCGCGGTCTGGCGCGGGGACATTCGATGAAGGCGTGTTATTCATGAGGTCCCTATGTTAACTTAAGGCGTCACCTAACGCAGCTATCTAACGCGCCGGCGTGGCGCGCTCCTCCGGCGCGGATAGCTTCCCACGCGGGAGAGTTTTCGGTGCGGTGCTACCACTCAGATTCCTACCACTCAGATTCAATGTACAGAGGTTCAATGTAGCCGGACTGGAAAAATTCGAGAACCCTTCCGTGGAATTAGCGTCACAAGCGAAGGATCGATTTCCTACGGATGTCCTGGATAAAACGATGGCGACAAACCAAAACAACGTTTGAATGTCGTCGAAAAAACGAAAGGATTTTGGTAACCCACCTTACGCGCGATCATTTCGATATTGAGGTCAGTCGTTCGAAGCAATTGAGCGGCGCGCCGCATTCGCAACCAAATCAATTGCTGGCGCGGTGTACGGCCAAGCCCCTGGCGACACAATCGCTCCAGTTGCTTTTCACTCAAGTGGACTCGAGACGCCATCTCCGAATTACTCCAGGGCCGACTCAGGTCTGCTTCGACATCCGTCCACAAGGTTACCAACCGCCGATCCAAAGAATGAGGCCTTGCAAATTGCGCAACGTAGCTTTGGATCAGTGAAAGCCAAAGGTCGCAGGGCGTATTGGCGGCGCCAACCTGGCAGGCTTCATAAAACCCTAAAACCGCATGATGAAGTGGACGTTCGTCGAAGGAGGCTAGGACGGGAGAATTAGCGGCCACAATAGGAACCTGGTCAGGTTGCTCGTTGTAGCGCACCCAAACAAACTGCCACGGCCTTTCCCCGCGTGACCGAAATGCATGAAAGGTACCTGGTGGCAACAAGAAAGCATGATGAGGCGCACAGGGCTGCCACCGTCCATCCACCAGGACCTCGCCTAGGCCTGATAACGACGCCAAAAAATAGCTTCCACCCAGCTTGAGTCGCACAATCTCAAACGGTGGAGGATAACTGCCAACGCCAAGGTGTAAAATCTGGTAGTTCGTGAGCAACGGGCAAACCGGCGCACTATCCAACCAACCTCGTTCGTCGGTTTTATTCGGCCGAACGGCGTAAATCACCGAATCGGCGCTACGAATGTCGGTTTCGATCAGCGAGCGGTCGTGCTTTCTCATGAATCGTATTAGATACACCATTACGGTTTAGTGAAGACGTTCATGGGGGGCCCGCGGTTCGTTTCTTGCCTGAAGGCGCTTTGAATGGTGTTACCGCAATATCGTGCTCCGTGAAAATACCTTCGCTTTCGTGCATGGTTAGACGCTCCGATGGATGGCAAACGATCCACGCTGAGTGAATAATGTGTGTCCCTGCAGCAGGCCTGCCGCATTGCCCCACCCGCCTAAGTATTTCAATCCGTAATCGACCAAGTGCGACATGCGCATTCAACTGCGATTCTTGTTTGGCCCAATGCTTGCGATGACGATAGGCATCGCAAGTTACTGGCTGGCCGTCACGCCGGCAGCGTTTGCGAATGAGTCTGATCCAACGTCCACGGCCACGACGGCGTCATCGGTGGAACCGATGACGGAAGAAGAAACGGAGTTTTTTGAAAACCAAGTTCGGCCTCTACTCGCGGAGCACTGTTTCAAATGCCACAGTTCCGAAAAGACCAGTGGCGGATTACGCGTCGACTCACTTTCTGCGTTGCTCGCCGGTGGTGAAGCAGGCCCTGCAATCGTTCCGTCGGATCCTGAAGAGAGCATCTTACTGAGAGCGCTCAATTACGACGGTTACGAAATGCCTCCCAACGGCAAACTTCCTGCCGAGCAAATCGGCGTGATTAAGCGTTGGGTCGAGGACGGTGCGCGTTGGCCTGGCAACCAAGGTGAAGCGATTGTTTCCGTTCGCAAGAGCTTTGAAATCACCGCTGAGGACCGTCAGTACTGGGCTTTTCAACCTATCCGACGTCCATCGGCCGGAAGGCAGGCGTTATTGGAAACAATATCGGCATCGCCAGCAGTCTCCTCGGTTGCCAAACATCCGATCGACGAATTGGTGGATGCAAAATTAAATGCCATGGGTGTCGTGCCCAATCCGCGGGCAAACGCTCGCGTGCAGATCAGACGCGCGTACTTTGACTTGATCGGCCTTCCACCAACCCCGGAAGAGATGTCCCTGTGGCAATCGCGACTCGAAAAAGAAGCTGATACTGGCTATGAGGCGTTACTCGATCACTTATTGTCACTTCCTGAGTACGGTGAGAGATGGGGCCGGCACTGGTTGGATGTGGTGCGATATGCGGAGTCGAATGGTTACGAACGAGACGGCGAAAAGCCGCTGGCTTGGAAGTATCGTGACTATGTCATTCAAGCGTTTAACCAGGATAAGCCTTATGATCGCTTTGTCATGGAGCAGCTCGCGGGCGATGAGTTACCGGATGCGACGGAGGATAGCTTTACTGCGACCGGATTCTTTCATTTGGGTGTGCACGACGACGAGCCCGATGACAGTCGCCAAGCCCAGTTTGATGAGCTAGATGACATGCTGGTCGCCACGGGGGCAGCCTTCATGGGACTGACCGTTGGTTGCGCTCGATGTCACTCCCACAAGTTCGACCCTATTGCGCATGAAGACTACTATCGTCTCTTATCCTGCTTTCGCAATGTTCGAAGCTATAGTGCGCCTGACAACCGACTCGACTCCGCTGCCACCTTGCCAATCGGCGACTTGGTCGCTTTTCGCGAATCGGTTGCACAAAGAGACCAGAAACTCGTATCGCTCCAAAGTCAGATCGATGCGATCAAAGGTGATGCAGAGGATGAGAAGAAAACTCGGGAGCAACTGACTGAAGCGAAGCATCAGGCGGAACTCATTCATCATGCTGATTGGGCGATGGCGGTCCGCGAGAATGGCGGCGAGCCACCAGAAACTCGCGTACTTATCCGAGGAAACCCCGCGACGGAGAGTGATTTAGTACAACCCGATGCGCTTCAGGTTTTTGATCACCTCCTATCGTTGCGTTCTCCCTTCAGGCAGAATGACGCCCCATCAACCCCGCATTCCACTAGCCCAAGCAAACAAGAGCCGTCTGCAGCCAGCGCCGAGCATCCTGCTGCGGCCGATCTCTCCCCTTTTGCAAGGCTGCGAACCGAATATTTTCCAACGAGTGGGCGCCGTCTAAAACTCGCCAGATGGATCGCCAACAAGGAAAATCCAATGACTGCGCGAGTGATGGCGAATCGCATTTGGCATTATCACTTTGGCAAAGGGATTGTGAAGACGACAAGTGATTTCGGACGAGCAGGAGTTCCCCCAACCAATCTTGAATTATTGGATTGGCTGGCAGCGGAGTTTATGGACAACGGTTGGTCGGTAAAGCGACTGCACAAGTCGATCATGCTTTCGGAAACTTATCGACGTTCATCGGACACGAATAACGCACAAGGACTCGGGAAAGATCCTACCAATGATTACCACTGGCGTCAGAATCTACGTCGTCTGGAGGCTGAAGCCATTCGTGATAGCGTGCTGTCCATCAACGGCTCTCTGAATTCCCGTAAAGGCGGACCAAGTTTTTATCCGCGACTGGCAGGTGAAATGCTCGCAGGCGGCTCTCGGCCCGGTGATGGATGGAAACTATCGTCGGAGGATGATCGCCAGCGACGAAGTGTTTATTCGTTTGTCAAGCGATCTATCATGGCGCCGCTGATGGAGTCATTTGATTATGCCAATACGACTTCCCCCATGGGTGAACGACCGCTCACTACCGTCGCTCCGCAGGCACTGATGCTATTGAATGATCCATTCATGCAAGAACAAAGCCAACGGTTTGCAAATCGGCTGGTTCAACAGTCTGGTGATAATGAAGAAAAGATCGTTGATCTGGCGTTTAGACTTGCGCTTCAGCGACCGCCGACACCTTATGAACTAGGTGCGGCTTTAGAATATTGGCGCCGCCAAGTGAATGAATTTGTACGTAGTCAAAATCGCATTTCTTTTCGCCCCAATGTGCCGGTTTCCTTGCATAGTGGGTATCGCAGCCAGCTCCAGGGGAGCGACTATTTGATTGGCCCAGTGTCAGGATGGAACTACAGTCGTGGGGTCTGGGGATCTGGGTATGAATCGATAGAGAAACTGGATGTCGATCGAGCGCCATCTGCAATTTGGCGTGGTGCGGTTTTTACAAACGCCAGCCTTGAGACTTCAATTCAGTTTAACGCCAGCTTAGAAAAGGCCGGGCTTTTGTTACGAGCGACGATGGAGGCGGATCAGGCACGTGGTTATGAAATTGCGTTCATCCCCCATGAAAATCTGGTCCATCTGCGCCGACTTCAACCTGTCATTACAACGCTGGCGACCGTGAAAGAGGAACTCGCGATCGATCATCCCATTTCGATTCGAGTGGAGTTGGCCGATGAACGAGTCAAAGTTTGGTTTTCGGGAAACCAGGCCCCAGTCGACCAGACAAAACCACCACAAATCGACGTGATCGATGCAAATCCTATCGTATCGCCAGGTGGGTTTGGTATCAGTACATGGGGTTCCTCCTTAACGCTTATTGATCCCGTTTTGCACTTGCCGCAACGCTCGGTGGATATCGCAAGAAGTCAGGTATCAGACCAAATGGTCGAAGGAATTGCGATCGACGGAATGCAACAAGACGCTTCCAAGCAGCGTGCGTTAGAGCAGCTCTGTTTAATGATTTTGAATTTGAATGAAGTCGTTTACATTGAATAACACCTTCGTCCACCTGTGAGGAGGAAACACCGATGCACTACCCATTGAAGTCCCAGTGTGGACAGAATCGACGAGAAGCTCTTTGGCAGATGGGAGCAGGATTCGCGGGTGTCGCGTTGTCCGCCATGCTCCAGTCGGAGGGAGGTTTGTCCAATCTTGTCGCGGCTAAGGACGTTATCGGTACAGCAAACCTGTTATCGCCAAAAACCACTCATTTTCCTGCTAAGGCAAAGGCCTGTATTTTCTTGTTTATGTACGGCGGTCCATCGCAGATGGATCTATTCGATTACAAACCGGAATTACAAAAGCGAGATGGCGAGTCGGTGCAGATGGAGATCAGGCGTCGAAGCATGCAGCCGTCAAAGCTACTTGCCAGTCGCCGTAAATTCGAGCAACACGGTGAATCCGGCCAATGGTGTTCCGATGCGTTACCCCACCTATCGAAACACATGGATAAGCTCGCCGTTATCAAATCGCTTTATGCTGATTCGTTTGCCCACGGGTCTGCCATGCTGCAACTCAATAGTGGCCGTGTCTTGCAAGGACACCCTTCGTTGGGCTCTTGGCTGGCGTATGGACTTGGTACCGAAAACGAAAATCTTCCTGGCTACGTGGTCATGCTCGATCCTCGCGGCGGCCCCGTCAGCGGCGCAGCGAATTGGGCCAGCGGTTACATGCCGGCTGCGTTTCAGGGTACGGTGTTTCGATCAAGCGGCCAACCGATCTTGAATTTGTCATCTTCATCGGGACTTTCGCCCGAAATGCAACGGGATCAAATCGACACGCTCAACCGACTCAATGCAAAGCACCTTGAAGCTCATCCAGGATATTCCGAACTACAAGCTAGAATCGCAAGCTATGAACTCGCCTTCCAGCTTCAGACCACCGCCCCCGACGCATTGGACCTGTCGCAAGAAACCGAGGCGATCAAAGAATCATATGGGATGAACGATCCCAAGGGCGAACATCCGCTTTCAGTTGGGGCGGCTCCGTTTGCTCGCCAGTGCCTCATTGCCCGACGCATGGTTGAGCGAGGCGTGCGATTCGT
>JANOBM010000237.1:0-6797 GCA_031411655.1 Planctomycetaceae bacterium | reverse complement strand
AAACGCTAGTCAACAAACGCGAATTCGTTGCTGATCAATAGCAGTTGCGACAATTGTTCGCGCCGTGTCAAAATGGAATCCATCTCTTGAGGCAGGGGGCCTGAAAAATCATTTACCGAGCTGCTTTCAAAAATCCGGCCACTGGTGCCCACAAAACGCAAATCCGTGCGCCATGTGAACGAGTCATAACTCGGAGTTCCGTTGTCGTCCGCAATCAAGTCGAGTGATTGACCGTTTTGGAGAGGCCAACTCAATGGGCCAAATCCCCCGTCTCTGGACTTTCGAACTTCTTGCCAAAGCACCGACTCACCGATCGCGAACGTCGCACGAACTCCATCGCCTTGTTCGGCGGCGTGACCGATGACGCCTGTGACCGTCACCGTACCATCTTCCGGAGCCGTCCATCGACGGACGACGGCGCCGCTTAATCCGCCGTTGCCGGGATGTCCGCGTTCAGCGCTAATCTGGGCGTACCCAACAGTTGGGTCGGGAAAAGTCGAGCTGAATTGCCAACTCTTATCGAATGTCGAAAAGCGGTCAAAACGACGAATGAAACCAGTGGAATCAATCGTCGCCAATCCATATTCCCAAGTTCGTCTTGGATCAGGAGCCGGACCGGTCGGCGACAATGGCTCATTCAAAAATTTTGTGGAATAATCAAGCTCCTGCTGCGACGGCATGCGTCCCAATATCCTCACAAACGCGGCCTCCGTCCAACCTCGGTCGTCGAGCGATTCTGACCCCACGCGGTGGGCCGCACTGACCGCTGCTTGAATCACGATCGGGCTGTTCAGATAAAACAGCCCCTGCTGTGGAATCGTGGTGTAGTGCCGATTCGGAGTGTGTGTATCGGGGCTGGCGACATCGAAGGTACGGAAAACCCCAGGAAGGTTTTGCCGATCGATGTAGGCGTAAACAGTGCGTCTTGGTCGCGACCCAACCACACTGATATCGACGGGGTCACCACCCTGCTTTTCCTCAAGCAATCCCGCCACTTGCAACATTGCGTCGCGTTGAGATTCAAAGTCACGCCGTCGCCGATTACCTCGCATGGCGTAGTCGTTGTGAGGGTCATGTTCGATTGCATCTGGGGTTGCAACCGAAGAACGCTGATAAGTCGTGGTCAAAACGATTCGCCGGACAACTCGCTTGACGCTCTGGTGGGACGCAAGGTCGAGGGCAAGTTCGTCCAAAACGGCAGGTACTAGGGGAGGTTTCGTGCGAAAACCGAAGTCGCTTGGCGTTTCGACAAGTGAAACGCCGATCAAGTGCGTCCAGATACGGTTCGCCATGACACGATAGGTTAAGGGATTGTCAGGAGCAACGATGCGTTCAGCAAGTTCAACGCGGCCGCTTCCGTCATTGAAACGCGGTTCATCTGCACGCCGAAGAGCCGACAAAAATTGCCGTGGTGCCACCTCACCTCGATTACCTGGTTGGCCGCGAACCATCACCGTTTCGTCGTATGGCTTGTCGACATCTTTCATCATTAATGGCGACGGACCGTCATCGGGCTTCGTGCTGCTGAGGATGATTCCTGCCAAGGCGTAGTAATCTTTTGTCGGAATCGGGTCGAATTTGTGGTCATGACACCGTGCACACGTGACAGTCATACCAAGTAAACCTCGAGTGATCACATCGATGCGATCGTCCACACCGTCCAAATGATTCAAAAAAAGTCGACCGACGGTGAGGAATCCCATAGCGTCGAGGTTACCACCGGCATTGTCAGGATCCGTACGGTCTCCACCTAGTTGGTGCCGAATCATATCCGCGTAGGACATATCGCTTCCAAACGCTCGTATGGTCCAATCACGAAATCGTTCACTTCCAATTAGCCTTCGCTCACGTCCGCCGAAGTTGTAACCAACCGTATCGGCATAACGAGCAACATCCATCCAATGCCGGCCGAACCATTCACCGAATTCGGGTGACGCAAGCAACCGATCAACCAATCGTTCGTACGCAGCGGGAGGCTTGTCGTTAACAAAGCCTGCAATCTCTTCGATCGATGGGACGAGTCCAGTGAGGTCATAGTAGATTCGACGGATCAGCGTCGCGCGATCAGCTACCGAGGTAGGGGCGATCGCTTTTGTGGCAGCCGTTTCGGCGATAGCAGCATCAACAAAGTCCTGCGAATCACTCGCCAAGTGCTTGGGCGATTGCGCACGTTGTGGAGTTACATAAGCCCAATGTGACTTCGGGTCTCGTTCAAGCGGGGAAGCGGCCTGCTTGGACGAATCTTCGTCGGACGTTTGCCGCGGGTCAAAGGCACCTGAAACAATCCAATGCCGGAGCAACTCGATTTGGCCGTCAGGGAGCTTCCCGGTCGGCGGCATCTCCATGTCAGGGTCCACATAACTAATTGCACGAATGAGCAAACTGTCGTCTGCCTTACTCGGCACAACCGCTGGGCCGCGGTCGCCGCCTTTGCGTGCCGACGCGGCGTTGTCAAGACGCAAGTTGCCACCTGCCTCACCGCCCTGATTCGAGTGGCATTCGTAACAGTGTTCCACAAGGATGGGCCTGATTTTCGACTCGAAAAAATCGGCTTGCGATTCCTCGCATCGTGCAGTTTGCCCCAATAGGCAACTCAGCGCGAAAGCGATGGGAATGACAAATGTTTCGTTGAGTCGACGAAATACTTTGAATTTCATTGCAAAACGAGTTTGAATCGAATGGGCGGGAACGCAAAACGACTGGACCGAACGGTCTTGATCGGTCGTCGTGGCGTTGTTCGAACGGCGGGACGCAATTCAGGGAACCGAATTGCCGACATTCATTGTACTGAAATAGACGAAATAAGCGAACCGCAGGCGTTCAAGCCAATCCATCAAGATCTTTTCCACGGTCAAGGTTTGCCGGATCGTAACAATTGGCACCGATTTTTTGATGATGGTTGGATCATTCGCGTCAGACCCTTTTCCTTCCGCGGTGCGGTTCGTTAGCGTGATGCTCTCAGGCTTTATCTCACACCCCGATTTCGAATCGTCGAATTTCGCCACGTAGCAGACGATCATCGCCGGCGAACTTTTTTTTGTCGCAATGTCCTTTCACGGCGCCCCCGTCTACAGACTCAATCTCAGGAAATCGTTTCATTACGAAATAGGAAAGCATGGCAAGCAACGAAAACTATCAGGCTCCCTTTGACGTTGACTCAGAAGCTACCGACCCCGATTTGGTCGAAGCAACGGAGGCTTGGCTAGATGATGAACTGGGTCGCGGATCGACGGCGATGGTCGATCAAAGCATCGAGTTTGTTGGCCAGTGGAACCGTTTGGTTAGCCAAACCAACTGGGAAAAGGGAAGGATCATCAACCAGTGGCGAACTTCGCTGATTGCGTCCGAGGCACCTTCTTCCGCCTATTCGGACGAAGCTTGGGCGAATCGCGTCGGGGGCGTTACTGCGCCTCATGTCGGCCGATTGCGACGAGTTTTCGAGCGGTTCAACGCGACTTTTGAAACCTATCCGCAACTGTCTTGGACTCACTTCTTGGCCGCAATGGATTGGGACGATGCACCGCTATGGCTCCAGGGCGCGAATGATGGTGGATGGAGCATCTCGGGAATGCGAAAGCAACGGTGGGAAGCAACCGGCGGAGATCCGAACGATCAACCCCGCGATAGCGACCTGGTGACGACGGACATCGACGAGGACTTCGCTGCAGGTTCAACACCAGACGAAATGGCGCTTGCCAATTCCACTCAGCCTGCACAAGGCGGTGGCACAACGAAAAAATACGACGATGAACCGAACACGATTTCCAGTGGACCAACCAGCGAGGGTCCCGATTTTGGTGACGAGGAATCGCTCAACCGTTTTTCATCGGACGCACCACCTCAAACGAGCCAAGCGGTAGACGATGACAATGTCGACGGTGTTCTCGTTCAACCATTCGCAGGCCTGCCTCCCCTACCGGATGATCTTGCCGATGCCGTGGAACTACTAAAGCTCGCAATCGTCCGGCACAAGGCTACTGGCTGGCAGGCGGTCGACGCTGAAACGATCCGAACTTACCTGTCCGCGTTTCTGGTATTGGTCGACGCAAGAAGCCGCTAATGTGTCTTCGATCGGACAAGCTATCTTTTCAGGCGGTATTCTATTGTCGTACCGCAGTGGTTCGACACACGTGAACGTCGTGACGTTGGTCGCCGGCTCATGATCCACTGCTAGCCGGAGACACTGCTTGCCGGCGAACCCATCGAGGGCGCCGGCTTGGACTTAAACCGTCAAATCACAGGCTGCAGGAGCGACGGACGCACGCAGTCTGATGAGATTATCGGTCAATGCCTGAAGATTGTCGCCCGTCCCAGTCAGGTGTCCCATCTTTCGCCCCTTTTTCGCCTGGCTTTTGTCATAAAGGTGTAAGTGAGCCCCTGTTGTCTTCAATGCCGCGCTCCAATTGGGCTCGCCATGTTCCCAGAGCTCGCCCATCAAGTTGACCATGGCGGCACATGGTGGTCTCAAGGTGGTAGCTCCTAGCGGTAAGCCACAGACGACACGAACCTGTTGTTCAAATTGACTGGTATGACAAGCCTCGATGGTGAGATGCCCCGAATTGTGTGGCCGGGGTGCCACCTCGTTGATCATCAAACTCTCGTCTTCATCTTGAAACATCTCCACACACATCAAACCGACCAAGCCGATAGCTTCCGCTGCCAATCTGGCGAGCTTGACGGCTGCATCCGTAGTACGAGCTGAGATTCTCGCCGGGCAAAGCGTGATGTCTAAGATGTGATGGCGATGTACATTCTCGAAAGGGGGATAAACAGCGACCTCGCCATCTTGGGAACGTGCAATGATCACCGACAACTCTCTTTGGTGGGTAATCCACGCCTCCGCGATCATCGGACGATCAATGACGAACTGATCCAGCGCTTCGGATTGTTCTAATCCGATCTTCCACTGCCCTTTCCCGTCGTATCCATCTCTCGCGGTTTTGAGCACCAGTGGCAACCCCAACTCCTGTACCGCTCGCTGGAGATCTGCATGGTCGTTCACCACGCGAAAGGGAGTGACAGCAAGGCCCGCATCCGCAAAAGTCTGTTTTTCTAATCGACGATCTTGCGCGATGCGTAAAACGTCCGGACCGGGGATGACAGGGACGCTGGTTGCCAAGTATTGCACAGCATCCACAGGCAAATTCTCAAACTCCATCGTCACCACATCACACCGACTCGCAAACTTATCTAGCAACGCTCGATCCGTTAACTCACCCACCAGCGTCTCACCTGCGACTGCTGCCGCCGGGCATTCCATGACTTCGGAGAGAACGACCACACGATAGCCAAGTTGGGCAGCCGCAATGGCGAACATTCGCCCTAGCTGCCCGCCTCCTAACATGCCGATCGTACTTCCGGGTCGAAACGTCGATCGCAAGTTGCTTTGGTTCATAGTTCCGCCGTCGCTAAAACGTCATCACTTTGTTGTAGGACGAATGCTTGAAGTCGATCTCGGAGCGCTGGGTCATGGATCGCTAAAATGCGGGCAGCCAGAATAGCCGCATTTTTTGCCCCGGAAGCTCCAATCGCCATCGTCGCGACAGGGACACCACCGGGCATCTGAACGATCGACAGCAATGAATCCAACCCTTGCAACGCCTTGCTTTGGATCGGGACGCCGATCACAGGAAGGATCGTCTCGCTTGCAACCATGCCGGGAAGGTGAGCCGCACCGCCCGCACCGGCAATGATTACCTTCAATCCGCGATGAGACGCCGATGATGCGTATTGCATCATTTGAAGTGGAGTGCGATGCGCCGAGACGACACGCCGTTCATGCGCAATTCCAAAAAAATCCAGCATTTCCGATGCCGACTTCATCGTCTCCCAATCGTTGCGGCTACCCATGATGACGCCAACGATGGGGGGCTCGTGCGACGAAGGCAAATGTGGTTGAGATGACATGGTGATTTCAAGAGGACTGGAAAGAAGTTCGCCCGATTCTACCTAACTGACCGCCGTTTCTTGTAGACCACGGAACAAGAGATAAGTGAATAACGTGCCTCGTGCCGTCCAAAGGACGGTTCGAATCCAATTCGTGTGCACCAATCCGCGGTACGCGTCTTCGTTAAAACCAAGCAGTAAACGGTTGTGATAGGGAACTTGCAAACAAAATGTGGATAACCAAATACCAACAATCGCCAGTAACCCCGCCCGACATGCCCAAGTGGGAACCCAGCTCGGGCCAAAGCCGGCTACCAATAAAATCCCGGTAATCAGCTCGATCACCATCATTGGGCCTACAATGGGCGAAATCAATCGTCCATGATCCACCTCGTAGCGGATAAAACTCGCATCACCGACCCGGTCCAACAACTGATAGTGCACACATTGAATGATCCAGATGACGCCCACCATAAACAGCGTCGCAAAAAGGTGCGTTACCGCGAGTAATTGCTGATTCATGCTCAATCTCAATTTCGGACTCTACGACGGACGACCGACGAATTCTGCGAGAGTTTATTGCCCGGGCAAGCACTTTCACTCCATCCCACTGTCGCAAATGCTTTTTTTAGGGATCCAAATCGTTATCGTTCGTCCAAGTTCCCTTACAATCGGGGCTACAGAATGTTCACTTCATTACTGATTGGGAGTTATCAATCGATGCTATTGCCGATGCCACGCAGCGCCTTTGTCGCTTTAGTCTTCGCCGCTTCGTTGTTTTTGACGTTGCCCCTCATTGCGGTCGAACCGTCCAAGGATTCAATCGAGACGATCAAGAAGAATATCGCTGACGGTAAAGCTGTGATGATTGATGTACGCGAAGCGGACGAATGGGATGCGGGCCACCTCAA
>JANOBM010000236.1:0-28070 GCA_031411655.1 Planctomycetaceae bacterium | reverse complement strand
TATCGGCTTACCAACCGCTGCGGTTCTCGCCGACCATGGTTTTCGAGTCCACGGGTTCGAGCCTAATCCCCGCGTGAGGGACACGATCAATCGTGGGCAGTGTCACATTATCGAACCCGATTTGGATGAGTTGGTGAGCCGCGTCGTTGACGTCGGCCGGTTGGAAGCCTTTGATGGTCCAACCGAAGCAGATGCCTATTTGCTTTGTGTCCCAACCCCAGTCAAGGACGGTCACCATGCCGACTTGTCACACGTCATTAGCGCGATGGAATCGGTCATTCCCCATCTAAAGAGAGGAAGCTTGGTTGTACTGGAATCGACAAGCCCTCCCGGAACCACGGAACTGCTCGCCAAGTTGGTATACGATCGTACCGACTTTCATCCTGGAGAAATTTATTTCGCACATGCTCCCGAAAGAGTGCTCCCTGGGTCGATCCTTCGCGAAGTGATCCATAACGATCGTGTAATCGGTGGTATCGACGCCGCATCGACTCGAGCTGCCGTTGCTTTGTATAAGCGATTTGTCAAAGGGCAGATTTTCACCTGCGACAGTCGGACTGCTGAGATTGTAAAGTTAGTGGAGAACGCAAGTCGCGATAATCAGATCGCGTTTGCAAATGAGTTATCAATCTTTTGTGATAAACTAGGCGTCAATGTTCGTGAATTGATCGAACTAGCAAACCGCCACCCGCGAGTGAATATCCTGCAGCCCGGCTGCGGTGTTGGCGGACATTGCATAGCTGTTGATCCTTGGTTCTTGATCGAAAAAGCTTCTTCTGATTTTGGGCTTGATCTTCCCGTGATGCGAACGGCTCGCAACGTGAATGACTTCAAACCGAAATGGGTCGCTGATCGGGTTGTTGAAGTCGCAGGCAAGTTTAAAAATCCGGTGATCGCTTGCATGGGCGCCAGCTATAAACCAAATATTGATGATCTGCGAGAAAGCCCCGCGCTCGAAATCATTCATGATTTAACGTCTCGTAACATAGGAACGGTCGTCGCTGTCGAACCGCACGTGGACCGCATCGACGGTGTGCGATTGGTCTCATGCCGAGAGGCAATGGAAACGGCTGATATTGTTGTATTCTTGGTGAGTCACACCGAATTTCATGCGATTACTGACGCCGATCTTGATGCGAAAATAGTCATTGATCCCGCTGGTGTTCGCTACCGTTCGCCCTTTTCGCAAGTGAAGATGGAGCGAAGCGCCTAATTCGGTTATGTAGGTGAAAACTCGGCGTTTTACTCGGCAACTAGTAGTACTATCGTAATTGCTCGGCCGAGACACGCCCTACTGTCAAATCGACACGCTACCGAGCTTCGTACGCCTTCCAGTACTTTGGAGGTGGCAGCGAGAGACACCGCCATGCGGCGACGACCTATATGATATCCCGCCAAAACAATTTCGACCTCGTTCGTCTGCTTGCCGCCCTACAGGTGGTTTTCATTCACTCTGTCGATCATTTGTCGCTAGGTGAATGGGCATCGCGACCCGCCTCAGTAATTGGTATTTTCCCAGGAGTACCGATCTTTTTCTTCGTGAGCGGCTTCCTGATTAGCCTGTCATGGGAGCGATGCCCAGTAATCCGCACCTACGGCTCGAATCGACTACTAAGAATCTATCCTGCGTTGTGGGCATGCCTACTACTGACGCTGGTAATGATCGCCTTCCTACGCTCTGCCTCACTGCTTTTTACGCCGTCCGCCGCTACTTGGGTTTTTGCGCAGGCCTCGTTTTTACAATTCTATAACCCCGATGCATTTCGAGACATTGGAGTCGGGGTGGTGAATGGAAGCCTCTGGACGATTTCGATCGAGCTTCAGTTCTATCTGTTATTGCCCATCTTGATGTCAGCGGTCCCCAAGAAGTTTCGAAATCAAAGTCTTTGGGTGCTTTTTTTGTTAACCCTTGTTTTTAGGGAGTGGTTTATTGGGTTTCGGAATACACATACCGACGATATCGCAACAAAGCTCATCGGCGTTTCTATCTTTCCTTACCTTGCTTTGTTCTGTGTCGGAATCTTGAGCCAGATTTATTGGACACAAATCCATAAACTGTTTGAGGGAAAAGTTCTCTTTTGGTTTCCGGCTTATGCAGTTTGGTCGTTGTTTTGTGACCACATGGGGTGGGGCGCGACGGGGAACCAAATGTCTACGATTCGCTATTTGCCATTAGCAGGGCTAGTACTTTCATTCGCATTCTCAAATGGATGGCTTGCAGAATTTCTGCTGCGAGGGAACGACATTTCTTACGGTATTTACCTTTACCACATGTTGGTCATTAATTTCGTTCTTGAATACGAACTTAAAAGCCCCGCACAACGCATTCTGAGCGTATTTTTAGTAAGCACTCTCTTTGCCTTGTTTTCGTGGTTCGCGATAGAGCGATTTATTTTAAGGCTCAAAAAGCGATCCGTGGTCGACCGTGCTTCCATGCAAGAACAGACGGTTCAATTGACCTAACCGAATCAATGCATTGCATTCAATACAGCCACTCTCGCCTGCGACACGCATTCAGTTGGAATCATGGATCAAATTCACCAGAATATTAATAACGGCAAGACGAGCGTCGTAAGGGTTGCGGATCCACTCGCTCGTTCGGGCGAGGTACTCATCGCAAACCATTGCTCACTCATCTCGGCTGGGACTGAGAAGATGGTGATGGATCTGTCGAAAAAGAGCCTTATCGGCAAAATGCGAGAGAGGCCAGATCAAGTTCGACGCGTTGTCGAAAAGATGAAATTGGAGGGTGTCCTTGAGACACTACGCCAGGTAAGAGCGAAACTCGATCAACCTCTCGGCCTTGGATATTGCTCGGCGGGAGTCGTCATTGCTGTCGGAGCAGGCGTCGGGCAGTTTAAGGTTGGCGACCGCGTCGCGAGTAATGGCCCGCACGCCGGAATCGTATCGGTACCAGGCAATCTTTGCGCTAGTTTTGATGACACGATTACCTTTGAGCAGGCAGCTTTTGCCGTATTAGGATCGATCGCGATGCAAGGCGTTAGGCTGTCTCATGCTACGATCGGCGAGACAGTGCTAGTGATTGGACTTGGACTGGTTGGCCAACTTGCGGTGGGCTTGTTGGCTGCGGCTGGCTGCCGAGTCATCGGAACGGACCCTGATCCAGCTAAATGTACACTTGCTTTAAAAAGTGGCGCGTTTCATGCCGCGCCTGCAATTTCGGCTTCGCAGTGTGGAGTTTACACTCGCGGCGCAGGAGTCGATTCAGTCTTGATCACAGCTTCCACCAGCAGCAACCAGCCAATCGATTTGGCTTGTGAAGCCGTTCGAAGCAAAGGACGGATTGTATTAGTCGGTGTCGTCGGACTCGAGATCCCACGGCGACCGATGTACTTCAAAGAAGCGGAATTCGTAGTGTCATGTTCTTATGGGCCTGGCCGTTACGATGCCAATTACGAGGATCGTGGAATCGATTACCCGATTGGCTATGTACGATGGACCGAGCAACGAAACATCCAAGCCGTTCTTGATCTTATTGGCCAAGGGCGACTCCCTGTTGATCATCTCATATCACATCGCTTTGACATCGCGAACGCTGAGGGTGCTTACGACATCATTGCGAAAGGTAGCGAGCCGTACCTTGGAGTCATTCTCAATTATCCATCTAGCGACAGCGGGCCTGGCAAACATTACATAAAGCACAAATCCAAAGTCGTTTCGCGGGATCGCATTGGCCTGAGCGTACTAGGCGCCGGTAATTTCGCCCAAGTCACGATGTTTCCGAAACTCGCAAAATGTGCTGAGTTTGAACTGCGTTCCGTCTGCTCTGCAAACGGTCTGTCGTCGCACCATTCGGCCGAGAAATTTGGCTTCTTGATGTCAACCACCGATGAGTCGGCCGCGATCGAAGCGAGCGACACGGACGCAGTCATGATCCTTACACGACATGATCTCCACGCCTCTCAGGTCGTGAAGGCGCTCCAAAGCGGAAAGCATGTGTTTGTGGAAAAGCCGTTAGCCATCAACGAGGATCAACTTGCCTCGGTTGAGAAAGCCATTCACGAGAACCCTAATCAAGTGCTTCTGGTCGGATTCAATCGTCGTTTTTCGGCCGCAGCGAAATGTGTAAAGAATCATTTCAAAAACTCTCCCGCACCATTGACGATTCAATATCGGTTCAACGCCGGCTCGATTCCTGCAGACAGTTGGATTCAAGCAAGCGAAGAGGGAGGCGGAAGAATCATTGGCGAGGCTTGCCATGCTATTGATCTGGTCACGTATTTAACGGGAAGCTTGCCAGTCGAGGTTTACGCGTCCTGCATCGGTGGCCCACATGCTCCAATGGTTGTCGATGATCAAGTTTTCATCACTCTCCGTCACGAAAACGGTTCCGTAAGTTCAATCGGTTACCTGGCCGGGGGAGATCGGGCATTTTCGAAGGAACGAATCGAAGTGCTGGGAGGTGGGAAAATGGCCGTGATCGATGACTATCGAACTGTTGAACTTGCGAGCCAAGGCGTAATTAAGCGGCTAAAGACACCGAGCGGCAAAGGTCATCTTGAGGAGATTAACGAATTTGCGAGCCATCTACGCCAAGGACTCTGGCCTATCCCATGGCATGAACTTCACCGAACTACCCTTGCCACCTTTGCTGCGGTCATGAGTCTAAGGGAGGGAATTCCCATGTCATTGCAAAGCACTATTTCTACTGGGGAGCGACTCGATGAAGCACAGTTAGCCGTAGAAAGCCATCGGCAACTGCCAGTCACCTAAAGGTTCATCTTTCATCAAGCGTAGGTGAGTCACTATCCGCCATGTCAACAACACTTGATAAGATCGATGCGTATCGACGACTCGGGTTAAAGAGCCTTTTTCAAGTGGGCCTCTATCGATTGGGGACGATGACTGGCTTAAATTCAGTTCGCTCCATCACGGGAAACATTCCCGACGGCGAATTCTTTGGTCCTTCGAACCGCCAATGTTCGCTCGCCCCTTCTCAAAGATGGAAAGATTCTCAGTGGTGTTTTGGCTGGTTCTCGAAACCTCTGAACAACCAAACACCCAATTGGTTTCTTGATCCCATTCACGATCGAGAATCAGAGAGTGCGTTATCGCCATGGTGGGAAATACCTGATTTTGTAAGTCAAGAACAGGATATTAAGTGCATTTGGGAAGCCTCGCGAATGGATTGGGCCCTCGCCAAGGCACAACGTGCCGTTAGCTTTGCGGATCGAGTGGAAAACCTGGGTAGCGATCGTTCGGCGGAGCTTTTGTCATTGAATCATTGGCTTGCCGACTGGTGCAGACACAATCCACCTTACTTAGGCCCAAATTGGAAATGCGCGCAGGAAGCATCCATTCGCGTACTTCACTTGGCCATGGCTTCGATTGTCCTTTACGGAAGCGATCAAGCAAACGGGGAATGGCTCCGTGAAACAAAACACGCAACGGCTTGTTTTATCGAAGCGCACTTAAAAAGAATTCGGCCGACCGTTCTGTACGCCGTTGCCCAGAACAACAATCACGCTTTATCCGAAGCGTGCGCTCTCTTCATTGGGGGAACGTGGCTGGGACTTGTACAGACAACACTTTCAAAACGCTCAAATACTTTGGCCGCCTTTGGACGCACGTTGCTTGAAGAACGTACAAGTCAGCTTTTCGAACAAGATGGAAGCTTTAGCCAATACAGCGTCAATTATCATCGCATGGCCCTCGATCTCCTAAATATGGCAGAGGTCTGGCGACGCAAATTAGATCTGCCTCCCTTTAGCGACGATTTCTATGCCAAGGCGAAAGCCGCGACTGACTGGCTCGGAACCATGACGGAACCTACGACTGGGGATGTACCAAATCTTGGACACAATGATGGCGCAAGATTGATGCCACTGACCGATACGGACTATCGAGATTTCCGGCCAACCGTCCAATTAGCATCCAACCTCTATCATGGAGTTCGTGCATACTGCAATCAAGGGTCATGGGATTTGCCCGGTCAATGGCTTGGAATTGACGACGCAACAAGCTTTTCTCCTCCAGCGACAACACACCTTTTTGACAACGGTGGGTACGCGGTCTTAGGGCACGCTATTGATATCACCAACGCAAGCGAGCCTCCGTCGCTCGTGCGAATCAAAGCATTATTGAAATATCCCAGATATCGATATCGCCCGTCGCATGCTGACGCTCTCCATGTGGACTTATGGATCAACGCTGAAAATGTCCTTCGAGATAGCGGGACCTATTCTTACAATGCTGCAGACGGCTTGATGGCATACCTATTTGGGACGCGCTCCCATAATACGGTCACTTTTGATAATCGAGACCAAATGCCACGGGTAAGTCGATTTCTTTTTGGTCGTTGGCCAAAGACTCGTGGACCCGTAACCATTGAAAAAATTGAGTCTGGAACACTTTCTTGTTCAGCTTCCTATACAGACTGGCTTGGCGCATCGCATACACGACGGATTTCACTATCTCCAGGTGGCCTTGTCGTCGATGACGAAATTGACGGTATGAAAAAAGAAGCAACTGTCCGCTGGAACCTGTTTGAAACAAATTGGATTCAAAACGGAAAAACTTTTACGAATGAAAACGGCATTCACATTGACATATTGAGCGATGTCGTGCCTACTCGCTGCGAATTGGTCTCGCGAATCGAGTCTCAATATTATTGGCATCAGCATCGCATGCCGGCTATCGAATTCACCGTTGAAAAACGCTCGAAAATTCAAACCGTTATCTCCTGGCCTCTGCAAAAATCGATTTGCAGCTAGTGCTTCCGCGACCGGCGACCCCCGATTGCAGCATTCTCCTGGCTCCCTCGCGAACGAGTTCATCGAGCGGACTTTTCTGATCAAATTGAGCTCTGAACGCAATCACTTCGGAATCGAGCTGGTCGTCTACTGGCGTTACTTGCCTGTCTGTTTTAGTCTGGCTCACGGCGTGTCCTTGTGCCCACTTCGGGCTGCTGAGGTGTTGAAGTTTCAGCAGCATGCGCCACCTTTTTCATTCATTCAAGAACACAACTTTCGATAATACCTCCTCAGGATCCGCATTAAACCTTGTCATGGAAAAACCCGGGACCAATGTATCGGTGAATTTAAAACCTCAAAAAGTCGATTCACCGATTGGAAGAGGCACACTCTTTTGCATTTGGACCTCTCTAATACCCATCGCACTTGCTGTTTCACCAGATTCTGACAAGCCGATAGAACTAGTCGTGTCAGACCTTCTTTTTTTTGCATTAGGCTTAACAGGTCTTAACTACCTCGCTGTTTGCGACGCTAAGTGGAATAAGGTCTTCGTTGCATCTGTTGTCGCTATCGTTGTTCTATTATTTGAAGGCGGGGCAGGAGTCATATCGTCACACGGCAGTTTTACATCGCTTCTTTCAGCTGTTCGATTAAGTAAACCATTACTACTTGTATTTGCCGGATTATTTATCTTTCGAAATACAAGCTTAGACGTAATGTCATCGAACTTTAGATCAGCAGCCCAATCGGTCATGGCTATTACGTTTGCGTCAGACCTACTGCTAAACAGCAGTTTTCCTGCCGGTAGATGGGGCGGTAATTTCTTGGGGCTACCGACCTTTGGCTTCCCAAACTCGTCTGTCTTCTTTCTTGTTGTCCTGATAATTATTGCCTATCCATCAAATGTAAAACTTTTCTGGGAACGTGTTTTCGGCAACGCGGTTTGTAGTTTGGGTGTTTTATGGGTCGTGATGTCGCTTTCACGTAACGGCGTTTTATCGCTTATTGTCACTGCTTTAATCGTCTTCGCTACATACCTGATTAAAGACAAACGTCTTGTTGTTAATGTGCTTTGGGCTCTCGCTGCAATCTCAGTACCGCTTTCATATTTCGCCTACTTCGCTGACCTCGGTTCTCTACTTCCCACTGAAGGTCTTCTGCTAAAAATAGAACGCACGCTCGAATACGAAGACCCTACGTCGGGACGCCTGGGGCTTTGGGACTTTACAGCTAATTTGATCCTGGAAAAACCAATATTCGGATATTTATTCGAACCGTTTTCGCACTATAACCACGAGTATGCGACCCCCCATTCGCAATATCTCGAATTGCTTTACAAAGGCGGATTGGTCGGTGCAATTGTATTTTTTGCTCCTTTTTGGTTTATGTTTTCTGCTGCCAATCACTCGCGGACACTGTGCGGCGGTTCAAATGATTTTCCCTATAAATTCTTGATCATTCTTGGAGTAGCATCCATTAGCAGCGTTTTTCAGCCAAACTTCAGCTATTCGCCTTTCGCAAATCTCATCTGTTTTATGGCAGGCGGGATGGCTGCTAACTCAAAAAATGCAAAAAAACTTTTGTTTAAGGCAAAATAAACGCGTACTACATCGCTGACATCTATTCGGTAAGGCAGCATTTCTGCAAGCACTGCAGGCGCAATATAAATTTTACTCAATTTTAGAACCTATCCATAACGGAGGAGATCCGCGACTAGCGCCGAAACAACTAAAGGTTTTCAAATTTTTTTCGTCTGCACCGTCTATCTGTTGGACAATGGTTTTTAATTCGTCTGGCAGCTTTTCAGCTTATCCGTCAAAAATGCAGTGGCTCTTCATCCCAGGCCAATTTGTCCAAGGCCTTCGATGACGTGAGGAACCGAAACGGGATTGCAGCCATCTAAATGATGCAACCGGCGTTTAACGACTAATCTGCTCAAATGTAAAAGTTAGCACATTCCATTCGATGACTACAAAAGAAGCAGAAGGCAATGTTTGTGTTATCGGCCGCTTAAAGGCATTCTTTAAGGCCTTTTCAATCGCAACAAAATGTAAAGGGAGTTACATTTGCAAGCATGCGGAATTGTGAAGGTTCGTCAGATGCTCATCGAATGTGCGTCCTACTACTTCGCGTTTAATTAAGTAGGTAGTTGTTGCACCGCATTAACGATCGATTCTGGCGGTGTCGTACCGTTGCCCAAGAAAACCCTCGGTAACAACCTTCCCGCGGATAGGCCGCCCCGAAACGTAGTTCGAGTGCACCAACTGATCATCAAGCGAAAACAAATGAGAGCATCCAACGCCATTCGCCATTTTCTCGCGAGAACTGTACGTCGGTCTTCACTGCTGACTGCAATCAAAAATCGACTTGGATTTGGTCCAAGACCGATTGAATTCGGCAATTCACAGCAGTATTGGGAACAACGTTATCAAAAAGGCGGTGATAGCGGTGAGGGAAGCTATGGAAAACTAGCTCGATACAAGGCAGATGTCATTAATTCGTTCGCACAATCAAAGGGAATTCAGACAGCGATCGAGTTCGGATGTGGAGATGGAAACCAAGCATCGCTCCTTCAGTTACCATCTTACACAGGCATCGACATAAGTAAAAAATGCGTAGACGAATGCACCGTGATGCTCGGCCCACGTGGTTACGAGTTCAAGCTACTAAAAGATTATCTTGATAGCAGGACATTGTCTGCATACGATCTTTCGCTCTCGCTCGACGTAATCTATCACCTTGTCGAAGACGCGATCTTTGCAGAATACATCGCAAATTTACTGGGCGCTTCTAAGAAATATTCGCTTATCTACGCGAGTAACTTCGACCTATATGAACCATCGTTACCCCATGTGAGACATCGCAACTTTGTCGATCACATTGCGAAATTCCATCCTGAATGGTCGCTAATCACAGTCTATCCAAACCCGCTGCTGAAGCCGCATGACAGCAAGGAGTACGGATCTTTTGCTCAATTTCACTTGTTTGAGAAGAATGCAACGTCCAAATGATCGCATTCCTCGCCGATCCGAATCGTCATGCAAATGCTTAGCTATAGTGCGATCGCATCCGTAACCATCCGCATCCTTACCGCGGCACTGGGTTTGCTTGCCGTTAAATTGACGCACTCAACGTTAACACCCGCCGGATTTGAAACGTTTTCACTCGTTCTATTCGCACTTGCCGTAGGCGCCTCTGCGGCAGCACCGATTAATAGGCATTTCTGGGCAGCAAACAGCATACCCGTATTTATCGATTCGGTACTGTGGACGTGGTTGACGATCGTCGTTGTTCTATTCTGCTTCTCCTTTGTTGCCGCCACGAGTGGCGGTATCGCCTTTGTTCCGGCAGTTGCGGTAGTTGCAATTGGAGCAACATACGCCTTCGCACGCACTCTAGAACGCTTCGTCTACGGACAAGTACTTTTCGATGTTGGTTTTAGGCAGGCCTTGCTCATTCCCCTTCTGTTTGCTTTCGTGGAATTGATTGCAGTGATAGTGCAATGGTCCTTTAAGTCTAACTCTATCTATTCCCGACTTTTGACACCGGCGGTGCTCTTTGTTTTTTTGTTCTGCCTTTTCAAACCATCGCGGTTTTATCTTCTAAAACTGATATCGCATGGCCGGCAAAGCTTATCGAATCACCTGATGATTCGTAACCAACTATTTTCAAGTCAAGGCGTGACAACGATTCTCTATGGTGTGTTCACGACGATAGTGATCATGTCAGATCGATTTGTACTCGGAATAACGAATAAAGGTGATGAACAATTTCATGCAGATTACTTGCTAGTGCTGTCATATGCGATCGCCGTCCAAAGTTTACTAAACGCATCGCTCGATTTAGCTCGAAAACATGTATTCCAAAATAAAACCTGGGTTTCGGGCGCAATATTGTTTTCTAGAAAAACGATGCTCTTTTATTTTGGCTCAGCAATTTTACTTTTTCTTGTCTTTCCTGTTTTGCAATGGACGGGTGCTATTCCTAAGTCAATAAGCTTTCTACTTTGGTCAGCACTCATCACCAGGTCGATTGCTGTGATGGTGATTGCATTTTCTTGTCTTGACTATGTTCAATCCGGTAAGATTGCTAAAGCGTTCCCGCCATTGATCGCAATGATTTTCATAACAGCAGTCTTTCTTTGGCTGCTGGTTGAAAAAAACGACGATGCACTAGCCGCAATATTCTTGATCAATCTTGCGATTGCGGTGTCAGGCGTGACCTACATTCGATTCAATCGGCGACTCATTGAAGGTGGGCAATAAATGCACGAAACCAAAGTTTGGATCTACGGTACAATCCCACCGCCTGTTGGGGGAGTGGCGGTATTTATCAGTCGCCTGATCGACAATTGCAGTCCGAAACTAGCTGGACTAGTTGACCCTTACTTTGCAATCGGCAAACCCTTACTCAACATCAATCACATATGCGCAAAGCGCCCGGGATTGCTCGCTAAATTATTGACAATGCTACAACTCTTGCGACTGCGCAAGTTTCCGATGTTGATCAACGGATCCCGCCCAGAAGGACTCTTAGCACTATTGCCATTTTTGCTTTTTCGGAGTGGTAAAACCGCGTTGTTACTTCACCACGGAGACCTCCAAAAGTCACTTATTGAGCGTCCTTGGTTGACGGGCTTGGTGAGGCTAGCGATCAAACCCTATCAGCAAATAGGTTGCCTGAGCGAGACCCAAAAACAATTTTATCGCGGAATTGGCATTAGCGATTCGCGACTTGTCCTTGTCGAAACGTACCTTCCCCCATCGAAACCGAGCGGTTCTCTGACGGCGTCGCCGTTGATGTGTGACGTGATCCAGTGGATTGGATCGTCAGAGACTCCCGTATTCATTGCGTCGGGCTATGCATTTCCCTATTACAATCACCATTGGGGAATCGACTTTCTTGATGCCAGCAAAAAGCTGAAAGGGCGATACTTACTTTGTATCTATGGACCCAAAACTGAAACTTTAGACGAGCTCCAAAAGCTCTTCGCTGACCGTGGGGACGCGAAATGTGTTTACGGGCTTCAACCCGATGAATTTGATGAGGTCTTGGCTCGCTGCAAGGTTTACATTCGGCCTACAAGTACTGATAGCTATGGAATGGCAACCCGAGACGCCCTTCAACGGAATTTAAAGGTTGTTGCTTCCAACGCATGCGAGCGAGCCGAGGGCATTGTCGTCCATGCCGTTGGGGATCAGCAAGCTTTCTTTCGGTGCTTGGACACAGCCCTGACAGAAGGTGACAGTCAGGCAGTTTCGAACCCTAGTGCCACTACGAGACTCTCGAGGTTGTCGATCGATCGTCTGATCGACCAGCTATCGGAAAACGACCGTAGCGACATCACTGCAACTATCTGACTCATTAGTCATTTCTTGATTCAGTTCTGGATAAAAGAAGCTCGCTTGCAAATGTTTCCGTTTCCCTGAAATGAGATAATATAATTGACAGCATCCTGCAAATTCGAGACGTGCGATTTCACTGAAGAAGATTTGTTTTTTTTATTCGATTAGGAGTATGACCGTTGAACTACCAACATATCGAATTTCTGAGCATTATGACGCATGGCATCGCTCTGCTTTGCGGCATGTTGGCGATTGCACTTTCGTTGAATTCGCTACCCAAACGAGTCCCCGAAGAATTATTTTTGATCTGCTTTCTGACTATTCATTGTGTCGTACCATTCGCGTTCGGACCAGGGCGAATTTTCCCCGCAGCACCATTGGCTCATCTTGAGGCTGCACTGGCTGTCGCTTGCACTTTGGGCGGATTCTTGCTCACACGGCAGTTCCTGCGGTTTTTAATGCTTCGAGATTACGATGGCGATCAAGCGGTAAGAAACAAGAAACAACGGGCGGGATTGGAGGCAATCGTTTTATCCGGCGTCGGTCTATTTTCGTTTATCGCCGCTGTGTATCTAACGCGGGGAAATGTTTCGATTGACATTGATCGGTTTGCTGGTCGCAGTGAAAGTTCATTTCTCTCCGCAGCATTAGTAAACACCGGATTTCTCGTCTTGGTTGCGCCATGGTACTACGCCCGAGAAAGTAGGTATTCTATAGCGGGGTTAATTGCTGTCATATTGCTGCTGTTTTTCACTTTTGCTTATCCAGGCACTCGACTATTTATTGTTTATGTTGTGGGGTCAATCGTTGCTGGAATCATCTTGCATGTGAAAACCTGGAGAAAAATTTTGGCTATCCTTTTGCTATCCGGATTTTTCATGGGGTTCTTCGTGATCGTGACTTATCAGGCGAGAAGGTTCGCGCAGTACGGTTATGTCGAAGCATTACAAACGGGCTTGGTCTCCATTTCAACCAGCGAGATCCCAGAACCCCTTGATTATCACCGGCAAATGATCATCGCCGCCGAAGCGTTTCAGGAACCACGAGACTGGTTCTGGGGAGACTCCTATTTACGAATTGCTTTTGCCTTTGTTCCAGAAAAATTTTCTTTTGGGCTGAAACCGAGGGATACGAATCTTCGGTTCGCCGAAGCAGTTGATTTCAGATTAGGCGAACAGAGCGTTACAATTCCCCCGTCAGTTCCGGGCGAAGGTTATATTAATTTCGGACTACTGGGGAGCGTTCTATCGGGTGCAATTTACGCAGTGCTTTTCCGGTTCGCCAGTCGATTGTGGCAGTCAAACAGCGACTTAGCTTTCATCGTGAACCCTGCGATTTTCGGAATATCCGTTATGTCCGTGCGGGGCCAGCTTTATGATATTGTATTTTTGGTCACAATTTTCTCTGTCGTCGGCGTTGCAATCATTGCAATCATTCGAATGATTGGCTGGATTTCGTATCACGGTAGAAGGCAATTATTGCGGAAGGTACAACCACCTACCGTTAAACGGAGACTTCGACTCGATTTGGCAACCGATGAAACAATCTGAGGTTTTAAATTTCTGGGCCTGTGCGTCAGAGCCGTGCTTACCTGTGCCTTGAAATCATTCAAAGACGCGTAACACGAAAAGACGAGTTCGACTCTTACGACGATCTCATCCAAAACGAAACGCCTTATAGGAGTTTTTTTGGTCCGACGAATTGTTTAATCCGGTTGGACGGATTCCGCACGTGATTGCGATTGTAACGATGATTGAATGCTGCAGGGCAAAATCCAAAATAGCGTTAGTACGCTAACGGGTTATCCACCAAAAACTATCGTTTTTTCTAGCTGTTGTTGGAATATTAAGTATCTTTCAAGGCAGCTTCTCATCCTTTTGTACGTTCTTTCGTGATGGCCCGCCTGGTTGCGATCGGCGAGCGATTCGATAGTAGACATGAGTGTTGGGCCTGAAGTAGTAAACGGTTCGTTTGAAGGGTTCGTAATCGACCGCAATGATTGAGCGATATTCTTCATCAAAAGGCAATGCATACATTGCGTTGTCTCGATGTGGTGTTGGAAAAAAGCAAAGTGAATTGATTTAATGAAGTTCCTATACTTTCATCAGCACTTCTCGACTCCTTCCGGCATGGGAGGCACTCGTTCCTATGAGATGGCCAAGCACCTGACGAGCGTTGGTCATTCGGTAACCATTGTTTGCGGCTCTTGCAGCCGAGCTCAGACAGGTTTGCAAGGGGATTTTAAGAATGCTCGGCGCGATGGGTTCGTTGACGGAATCAGAGTCATTGAGTTTCAGTTGCCTTATTCCAATAAGGATGGTTTCGTACGACGCGCGATGACGTTCCTCAAGTTTGCGATGCGCAGCGTTTGGGTGTCCGTGACCGAGGAATACGACGTCGTTTTTGCGACCTCTACACCATTGACGGCTTCGATCCCAGGAATCGCGGCGCACTGGTTAAGAGGAAAGCGTTTTGTATTCGAGGTTCGCGATCTATGGCCCGAGTTGCCCCGTGCGATGGGTGTCATCAAGAACCCGGTCATATTGGGTGCGATGTCCGTGCTGGAATGGTTGAGCTACCGGTCGGCCCGTCATTGCATTGGCCTTGCACCCGGGATCGTGGACGGAATCGCAAAGCATATAGGGACGAGTCGGGTCACGCTGGTTCCTAATGGTTGTGACCTTGACTTGTTTGATCCGACTGCAAATGGTCGCTGGAGACCGGAGGGGATCGGTAGCGACGAGTTTTTAGCAGTTTTTGCCGGTGCTCATGGCATCGCCAATGGTTTGGATGCGGTCCTCGATGCGGCAGCGGTGCTGAAGCGTCGCGGTCGACCTGATATTAAGATTTTATTGATTGGCGACGGTGGGCTAAAGTCAAAATTGCAAGAACGGGCAAATGCGGAAGGTCTCGACAACGTTCTCTTCCACGGCCCTATCAGTAAAATGAAAGTAACCGACTTGCTTAGGTCAGCAGACGTGGGCATGCAGATCCTTGCGAATGTGCCGGCCTTCTATTTTGGAACGTCGCCAAATAAGTTTTTTGACTATCTTGCGACTGGCCTACCAGTGTTAAATAACTATCCAGGGTGGGTTGCGTCCTTGATTGAAGAGCACGGCTGTGGTGTCGCGGTACCGCCCGACGATCCGGACGCCTTCGCTTCAGCATTGGTTTACCTCGCGGACCATCCCGAGGAGCGAAAAAAAATGGGGCTGGCTGCCCGTGCGCTTGGGGAATCGCAGTTTAGTAGGAGTGTGTTGGCCAATGCGTTCCAGACCGTGTTGGAAAAGGCGGCGAAATAAACCGTGGGAAAGCGATTTTTCGATTTCTGTGTGTGCACATGCGTTTTAGTTTGTTTGTTGCCGCTTCTGTTTTTGACTGCGGCGATGGTGAGGATATTTCTGGGCAGCCCCGTTTTCTTCGTCCAGACGCGCGTCGGTGAAGAGGGGCGTTTGTTTAAGATTATTAAATTTCGCACCATGAAATCGGCATTCGACAAGGAAGGAAAGCCGCTTCCTGATACGGAGCGTCTAGGACGGTTCGGGAAATTTTTACGAAAGACAAGCCTGGACGAATTACCCGAACTATGGAACGTTATTCGTGGTGATATGAGCATTGTTGGTCCGCGTCCTTTGTTGCCGGAATACCTGCCTCTTTACAATGAAAGGCAGTCGCGACGACACGAGGTAAAGCCGGGTATTACAGGCTGGGCTCAAATAAATGGTAGGAACACGCTGAGTTGGGAAGACCGATTTGAGATGGATGTATGGTACGTCGATAATCGCTCGTTCCTACTCGATCTGAAGATCATGTTTCTCACGCTGTGGACGGTATTCTCGCAGTCCGGTGTGAGCGCCGACAATCATGTGACAATGCCTGCTTTTCTCGGAAGCGATTGCCGTCTTATAGACACATCCCAGGAGCCTAAGCAATGATTGCGGAAGGCGTGTACCTGATTGGTGCCGGAGGACACGGGCGAATCGTCGCGGGTCTGCTACGAGATCTAAACCTTGTTATTGAAGGGGTTTTTGACGACAACGTTCCGATTGGTACTACGGTCGGTCATGGGAGTGTAGTGGGAACGCTCGATGACTTCAGATCCTTTCCCCAACGCCGTACAGTGTTAGGGCTGGGTGATAATCGATTACGCCAGCGGTTTACTCAGTCGCACGAAATTCAGAGTATCGCGCTGATTCATCCTCGTAGTTACGTTAGTCCTACTTCGGTGCTTGGTGAGGGCACGGTTGTACTACCAGGAACGGTGATTACGGAGGACGTTCGCGTCGGATGCCATTGCATTATCAATACTTCTGCGTCTTTAGATCACGATAATGACATCGGTGATTACACTCACATTTCTGCCGGTTGCACTCTCGCGGGCGCGGTTCGCGTAGGAGTGGGTGCGTTGATCGGTGCGGGTGCGACTGTGCTACCCGGGAAATCGATTGGGGACTGGGCCATTGTTGGTGCAGGTGCAGTTGTCACTAAGAATGTTCCGGGCGATTGGGTTGTGACCGGTGTCCCCGCCCGACGACACATTAAGAAGCTATCCGAAAACCATTAGCTGCTTTGGCGCTACCCGCGGTTCTCTTTGGTTTTCGGATAGGTTCTAAGTGAGATTAGGTTTTCGATACGTTTAAAAACGCCATCCTGATGGGATGTCGTCCATCGCTATAAGCGAGCGGCGTGAGATCGTTAGCAAACAAATTTTTTAATCATGAATCAAAAACGCGTGTACTTGTCGCCTCCACATATGGGTTCGCAAGAGTTGACTCTGCTGGTGGAAGCATTCAATAGCAATTGGATTGCACCCCTTGGGCCGCATGTCGATGCATTTGAAAAAGAGTTTGCCCAGAATGTCGGCAGCAAGTTTGCTGTCGCGATTTCAAGCGGAACCGCCGCTCTTCACCTAGCGCTTCGCATCCTTGGCATTGGCCCCGGCGACGAAGTGATGACGTCGAGTATGACTTTTGTAGCGACGGCGAACGCAATTTGTTACCAAGGGGCGAAGCCCGTCTTCATCGACAGCGATCACGCAACATGGAATATGGATCCGCAGTTGCTTGCCGATGAGCTCAAGCGTGCCGCCCAGTCAAACCGACTTCCAAAAGCGATTTTGGTCGTCGACGTGAACGGTCAATGTGCGAACTATCGAGAGATCAGGCCGCTGTGTGATCGATATGAGTTACCGCTTATCGAAGATGCGGCAGAGGCATTAGGTGCTTCGCTCGATGGAAAATCGGCTGGAAATTTTGGGGCGATGGGTTGCTTTTCTTTTAACGGAAACAAAATCATTACCACAAGCGGAGGGGGAATGCTGGTAACAGAAAATGAAGCTTACGCCAATCAGGTTCGATACTTAGCGACGCAAGCGCGCGAGCCGGCACCGCATTATGAGCATACGACTGTAGGATATAATTATCGCCTGAGCAACCTTTTGGCAGCGATCGGCCGTGGCCAGTTACAAGTGCTGGGTGATCGCGTCGTGACTCGCCGTGAAGTATTTCAGCGGTATGTAGAAGCATTGGACGGTATGCCCGGTATTGAATTCATGCCGGAACCCGAGGGGTTCTTCTCGACCCGATGGCTTACTTCGATATTGGTTGATGAAGATAAGTTCGGCGCGAGCCGGGAAGACATTCGCTTGGCGCTGGAGGCTGAGAATATCGAATCAAGGCCCGTGTGGAAACCGATGCACATGCAGCCGGTGTTCAGTAATTGCCGAGCCATAACAAACGGCGTTTCGGAAAGCCTGTTCCGGGACGGGCTGTGCTTACCAAGCGGATCATCCATGTCGCCTGACGATCAGCAACGAACGATTGAAGTCGTCCGACGTCAGCGAAAAAGCAACCGCGAATGATTGCTTGAGATCAAGTCACCTTGCCGAAGCGAATCACAACCATTGCGCGTCCGTATGCCCCCCTGTCAACATCACGCTACTTATCAAACCACTTTTTGATGGCATGGAAAGTAGTCGCCCGTCCGGCACGAGCGATGGAAGTTGTCAGCGGGATTTCCTTGGGACAGACCGCGACACAGTTTTGAGCGTTGCCGCAAGTTGCAACGCCGCCGGGTCCCATTAAAGCATCCAGCCGATCCGATGCCAGCGATTTTCCTGTTGGGTGATGATTAAAGAGCATCGCCTGAGAAAGTGCATGGGCACCCACGAAGCCTTCATCGAAGGCCGCTTTCTTCCTGGCTTCAAAAGCCTCGGCGGATTCATTCGGCAATCTTTCAAGCTCAATCTTCTTAAACTGTGGGCATGCTTCCAGGCAGCAACCGCAACTCATGCATTGGCTCAGTGGATAATTTTGCTCTTGATCGGCTTGCAACTGCCGCTCGCCGGCTCCCATGTCATAGTAGCTATCCACAGGCACCCAGGCCTTCACTCGCTCCAGCGATCTAAACAGCCGCTGGCGATCGATCACTAAGTCGCGTACCACGGGGAACTTGCTCATGGGCTCCAACACGATTTCATCGGAGTTCTCGTGGAGCAGATTGTCGACCAATGCACTGCAACTTTGCCGTACCCGTCCATTGATAACCATCGTGCATGAACCGCAGACTTCCTCCAGGCAACCGCAATCCCATGCGACTGGGGAGACCTTTTTTCCGTCAACGTTCTCGGCCTTTGCCGCGATTCGCTGGAGCACACTGATTACATTCATTTCCCGTTCATAATCGACATCGAAGAGCTCCCAATACGCTTCTTTGCCGGGTCCATCTTGGCGAAGAACACGAACGCGGATCTGACTGGGTCGCTTCTTATGGTTGGGTGCGGGGGCGATCATGGGAATCTATGGCTTGGTAATGTTTAGGTAACGGGTTTCAGAATTTGGTTCTTTGGTTCAGACGTCAAACTCGAGACATCCTAAAAACAATCTTAGTGGGCTGCGGAAGTGACTTGCTCTTTTCCTTGCTTGGCTACCGACCGTTCTTTCCAAACTTCTTCAATCGTCTCCGCGCCGACAAGGCCGTAGAGCCTTGGACGCGGCGGGATGAGTGATGTATCGACATCTTCATAGGTGATAACAGGCTGATTGGAATTTGCATCCCACGTGCCGATCGTGCTTTTCAAAAAACGACGATTGTTTGCTTCGAATTCGTCGCACCAGGACTCCGCTTGCCGCCTTCGCTCGGCGGGGTCCTCAGAGGTCAAACTCGGCTTTTCGAAGTCTGGCTTGTAGTGGGCACCCCGACATTCATCGCGAAGTAACGCGCCGTGCAATAGAGTCTTCGCGAGGGGAATCATGTCCTGAAGGGACTTCGCAAAGATTACGTTTTGATTGGTCCAGTTTCCAGTGTCCGACAAGCTGACTTTCATTGCACGCTGATGCAATTCATCGACCTTATCCAGAGCGACGCGAAGCTGATCGTTGCGTCGTACTACGGTCGCGGTTCGAGTCATGACATCCCCAAGCTCTTGATGGATCAGATAGGGATTCTCATTGCCTCCACTACCGTTCAGCAGCGACTTGTGACGCTGGGTGTGAGCGCTCAATGCGTTCTCAACGACCGAACTTGGTAATTCTCGGAAACCACCTTTTTGATTTGACGCATGGGCGACCACGGAAGGCCCCATGAACAATCCCGAGAAAATGCATGAGAGCAACGAATTCGCGCCAAGCCTATTGGCACCATGGAAGTGGTAATCGCACTCACCGATCGCGTACAGCCCGTCGATATTGGTCATGAAGTTCTTTGGAGCGCCTGGTAGCAGTCCTCCGTCGGCAGACTTCACGTAATCGGTCCAGAGCCCACCCATACTGTAGTGGACCGCTGGAAAAATTTTCATCGGCTCAACGCGAGGATCCACACCTTGGAACTTTTCGTAGATCTCCAGGATGCCACCCAGCTTGCGGTCAAGCTCCGCCTTGGGGATGTGCGTGAGGTCGAGATAGACACTCATTCGATCGGGTTCGACGCTTAAGTTCTCGTTGACGCAGATGTCGAATATTTCACGAGTAGCGATGTCTCTCGGAACGAGATTTCCGTACTTTGGGTACCTCTCTTCAAGGAAATAGTAGCGTTCCTTTTCGGGAATATCTCTTGGTGATCGTGAATCATGTGGTTTGCGAGGGACCCAAACTCGTCCGCCTTCTCCCCGGGCGGACTCGCTCATCAGACGAAGCTTGTCCGCGCCAGGGATGGCGGTTGGATGAACCTGAATGAATTCCCCGTTACCGTATTTTGCGCCGGCTTGAAAGCAGCGGCTTGCCGCGCTACCGGTACAAAAGACACTCATCGTGCTCTTGCCGTAAAGCAGCCCGCAGCCGCCGGTAGCGACGATGGCCGCATCAGCGGGGAACGCCCGAATTTCCATTGAAACCATGTCTTGGGCAACGACACCTCGGCAACGTCCGGAGTCGTCCTGGATCGGTCCAAGGAAATCCCAGAACTCGTACTTCTTGACCATCCCTTCGGATTCGCGGCGGCGAACCTGCTCGTCCAACGCGTAGAGCAATTGTTGCCCAGTGGTTGCTCCGGCGAAGGCGGTTCGTTTGTAGAGCGTGCCACCGAATCGACGACGGTCGATAAATCCTTCGCCAGTCCGATTGAAAGGAACGCCCAAGCGATCCATCAGGTCGATTACCTTTGGTGCCCAGTACGCCATCTCCTTTACCGGAGGCTGGTGATTGAGAAAGTCGCCGCCATAGACGGTATCGTCCAAATGCTTCCACTCATTGTCGCCGAGTTGGCGGGTCTGGTCGTTACAACTGTTAATCCCGCCTTGGGCGCACACACTATGTGAACGCTTCACCGGCGTGAGGCTTATCAAGTCAACCTTGACACCTAGCTCCGCGAGTTTCATCGTTGCGGCTAACCCGGCCAATCCGCCACCGACGACCACGACACGTTGTTCTGCCATCTTTCAACTATCCTCTACGGCCGCGGTTCGTCGCGGCTTGTGCTGGAAATTTCAATTCTATCGTATCGACATGTAAATCCCGGCCTGAACGCTCGGACTCACGTATCCTCGACTCTACCGAGGTCACTCCGACGTTTTGCTACTTTCGACGCGTAGCTTGCTTTCGGTCTCTAGAATGGGATCGGGTTGAGTTCGCTTTTCTTCGCTCCGAGGGACCATTCCGGTTTTCAAGTTCGCTTCATACATCTCGTCCTCAACCGCCTTCGCGGCAACAGGATCAACAGTGATCGCTGCGTACCATGCACTTGTTCCAATAACCGCTAAGACGAGTCCGAACGCCACACAAACTTTTGTCGCTCGGGCTTGGGCACGAGCAGAAATCCAGAGTCCCCAGGTAATCCCTGCGGTCCAGAGTCCGTTTGCGAGGTGGTAGACACATGACAGGACACCGATCAAGTAAAACGCTGGCCAAAAGTAGCCATCCATCGCAAGTGCGAGCGTACTGGCTGCGTTGTAGGCTCGGAACTGCGCAAACCCCAGTTTTTCGCCCAGAGCCACCCACGGAGATAAATGCACCCATCCATGCAGGTGCAAGATGTGGAACATCAGGTAGGCGAATGCAATCAGTCCGGTGACACGTTGCCAGACGTACCGTTTGTTACCGACGAACTTATAACGATCGAGATTCGACTTCCCGGTCTTGGCGATCCAAACACCGACAATCGCGTGAAACAATAGTGGGGCAAAAATAAAGCCCCATTCAACGATCGGCAATAAGCTTCCCAGCGAGTGAATGAGGTAAACCGCACGTTGAAACGTTGCGGTCCCATTAAGCAGGCTCGCATTCGTCGTCAGGTGCACCACCATGTAGGCGCCAAGCGGTACGATCCCGGTGAGGGAGTGGAGGCGACGGATTAGAAATTCATGACGCACGAAAAACGACGAATCGTTCGCGTCGATTGCGGTTGCTGAAGCCATGAATGATTTTGAACTCGGCTGCGATCGCCGCCAAAAAACCGTGATTGAAAGGGCGGTTTCAACGAAACCGAAACCTGCGGTGTCAACCGCGTGCCCGAAACCGTGGTAACCATTGTTACCCTCGCTTTAATGTAGTTCTGTCGAATCACGCCGCCTATCCCATGGTCGCAAAACGACGCCGGCACAACCACGTTAAACCAAGTCCTCGCTGCCATCGTTTGCGTTGGATGCTATAACCTTGCCAACGGTCGCTTCTTGATCACAAAAAACGCTTCGCCTTCTTTCCAGTTCTGCTATGAATGACCTGCGACAACTCGTTGCTGACACCTACGCCGAGGGCTTTCGAAGCATCTATGGCGAGATCCTGCTGACCGCTCGTGACGAAAAATGGCTGCGACATTGTGTCAACGCGGTTACCGGACACAGTAGCAGCACGATTCTTTGTGACTGCGAATCAGGCGTGGCCCAAATGCTAATGCCTTCGGAGACTCCTGACGGAAGAATCGGAGCTGTCGTGCAGTTCCATGTGCCGCGTTTTCGCAAGGATCGGCGAGAGCACCTGGAAAAGGTAATGCTTGCTCGGATCAGCCAAAATGCCTTGACGTGCCCAACGATTCGCTGTTTCAATCGCCTCGACACACCCGACTTTTTTAAACTCGGTCGAAAGATTGCACTGTTCGGAGATCGACATCAATTTCGTGACCAGCGCCACGGTTTGCCGGGCTGGGTGATACCGACACTGGGTGGTGAATTTTTTCTGTCGCGACGCTTTGGGTTTCAAGATGGCATCATGGGCGGAAATCTATGGTTCTTTGGTGCCTCCGAGGACGCCGCGATCGACGCTGCGGAAAAAGCGGCGGCTGCGGTCGCGCTAACGCCCAATACGATCCTCCCGTTTCCCGGTGGGATCGCGGCCAGTGGATCCAAAGCGGGCAGCAGCTATGACTTCCTTATTGCCAGCACCTATGCCGAATACTGCCCAACCTTGAAAGCGAAATTAGGCGCCGCGTCAAAGGTTCCGGATGGCGTCGTTTCGATTCAGGAGATCATTATCAACGGACGTGACCTCGAAGCGCTCAATGTTGCAACCGCAGCAGCGATTCGCGCCGCTGCCAACACGCCGGGACTGCTCCGGATCAGTGCCGGAAACTACGGCGGTCGACTCGGGAAGTCGTTTGTTCATTTACATGAAGTGCTCGGGCTCCGCTCCACCACATAACCCCGGCGTTGGGGCGAAACGATTCGACAATCGTAATCTGCAAGCTGGTTGCGCACGGCGTCCGCCGATTCATCGTCTTCGCAAAAGCCGAACACCGTTGGACCCCACGAGCTCTGGCCATATCCACGAACACCGGCCTGTTTCATTCTTTCGGCTAGCTTCGCGACCAAAGGCCCGTTGTAGCATCCGCCCTGCTGCTCCGAAAACAAATCCCCGCTTTGTTGATTGAACTGAGTCACAGCGACGCTAAAAGCTTCAAACTGTCCCGCTTCGCCGCTCGACACAATTTTCTCTCCCAATCGCTTAAGGGATTCGCGTTCACTCGCCGATGCGCCGGCAAGCGATGCGAATGCAGCTCCTTCGGCATCACCGCAAATCAATGACGCGTCTTGAGGGGGACATGCAATGACAACGCGCCATGAGTCTGGCAGCAGCACGCGGCGCCACGTATCATCCCCTTCGTATTCTTGAACGGCGCCGTCTTCGATAATCAGACCGCCTTCAAAAAACCCAATGCTTCCGATGGACGAGCGACGACCTCGGCTCGCTATGTCTTGAACCAATTCATGCCGTGAACAGGTGATGGAAAATAATTGAGCAAGCGATTGTGAAGTGGCTAGCGCGAGTTGCGTGCCGGACCCAAGACCACAATGCGAATCAGCTACAGCATTAATGGTGACCTTCGCCCTCGGCAATCCATTGTTGACATGCGTAGCCGGCAAAAATCTTGCTAGCCGTTGGGCGAGGCTATACACGCGTTCGACCGAAACCGGGGCAATTTCAAACTCGTCCGCATGCGAAGCCGTTACGGTCGTGCGCGGGTGATCGATCATCATGCCGATGCCGCCAAAGGGTGCCCGGACATCGAACAACCCGAAATGCAATCTCGCGCCCGTCGTTATCGTAACGGCCGTGCTGCCTTGAGAGGATTTTCCTTGAAGCGATTGCGCATTCGGGGATTGCTCATTCATTGACGAATCTCTCGAGTCGCTGCCAGGCTCTTCGTTCCGAAAGGCCTCCGGTCTTATCAACCAGTACGCGCAATGAATCCATTTCGCGTTTCACATGGTCACGTCCGAGCATCTGCACTCGGGTCGCAAGAATGGCCGCTTCAATGACGGCATGTTTTGCACGATTGAGACCGAACATGGGCCGTTGTTCTCCGCGATGCATAATTCTGCACTGTGCCTGAGGACGTGATTCCGATCCGCTGTGGGGACAGTCGCTCCAAGTGGTAACCTCGATCGCGAACCAGCGACAACAGTCTACCAATTTGATCCATCGCCCCAAAACCTCTTCAACGATGCGATCGGGAATGACGTTACCGATCGCTGCCGAAGCGAGCAGTTCCACGTCATCAGTGACATGAACAACGGCGCAATTCGTATCGCGTAAGTTGCAAAATGTTTGTGATGAGCGAAAGGGCTTGAGTGTCATCAAGGTCAGAGCCTCGTCCACTTCCGGACCCATGGGAGCGATGTTGACGGAGCCGTCAGTACCTTTTGTCGTAACGATGGATTCCAAAATCATGAGTCTGTTCGTCCTTGGGCGTCGACATCGCGCCAGGCCAATGCGAGTCGCAAAAAATTGGAGAGAACCTCGGACCCCTCTTCGGTGAGTACGGATTCCGGATGGAACTGTACGCCGTAGACTGGCCAAAGTGTATGCTGAACGGCCATGATCACCGACGGCTGGTCGCACGCAATTGTTCGCGCCGTCGCGATGAGCTCTTTAGGAAGCGTCGCCTCGTCGATCGCAAGCGAATGGTATCGCCCAACCTTCATGGGCGCGCGGCAGCCGTGAAACAAACCCGTGCCGTCGTGAGACAACTCGCTTGCACGACCATGTACGCCTTCGCAGCGAATGATGCGTGCGCCAAATGCCTGTCCAATCGTTTGATGCCCTAGGCAAACTCCAAGAATTGGAATGGTGGCGCCTAATTGTCTGACGACCTGGAGCGATATCCCAGCGTTTTCTGGCCGACGGGGGCCCGGTGAAATCACGATCGCCGCCGGTGCCGAATTAGCGCAATCTTCCACACTCACCCTATCGCTGCGCACGATTTCGGTTGTGTGGCCGAGTCGACGAAAATAGCGTGCAAGGTTGTGAACGAAGGAATCATAGTTATCAAGTACCAGAATCATGGGGACATATTATCGCAGTAGCGGATCGCGCGTAACATTCCCTCTGCCTTTACCCACGTTTCGCGCTCTTCGGACGGCGGATCGCTTTTTAGCGTGATCCCACCGCCGACCGGAATTTGCCATAGATCACGAGTTGCGGTGATGGTACGGATCAAAATGTTAAACTCCGCGTCACCGCCACAGGAGATGTATCCGAGTGATCCACAGTAAGGCCCACGGGCGTTTGGTTCGAGGCTTGCAATCGCTCGCATCGCCTCGATTTTAGGCGCACCGGTAACGGAGCCTCCCGGAAAACAAGCTGCCAACATATCGATCGCACTGACACCGGGGCGTAGCCGGCCTTCCACCACCGAGACCAAATGCTGGACGTGTGCGTAACGTTCGGTACCACAAAGCTGATTGACGCGAACGCTTTCATCTTCACAAACACGGGATAAATCGTTTCTCATCAGGTCCACAATCATCACGTTTTCCGCACGATCTTTTTCACTGTTGCCGAGTTCCATAGCCAAGCGATCGTCGACCATATCATCCCCAGTTCGGGGTGCAGTTCCCTTGATGGGACGCGTTTGAACGACGCCGTTACGCAGTCGCAAGAAGCCTTCGGGCGACGAACTGATGACCTGAAACTCGCCTCCGTCGTAGTAACCGGCAAAGGGTGCCGGGTTCGCTTGGCGCAACTGCAGCGTCAGGCTTTCCGAAGAGCAGGTTGCTTTGGTGAGGAGACGCTGCGACAAGTTAACTTGGAACGAATCTCCGTCGCGAATGGATTCGATAATCGTTCGAATCGCCTTTTGATAATCCGCTGATGAAAAATTACTCCAAACACCGGGCCAATGGGTACCAAAGCGCGGTGCCAGACCAAAAGTTGAATGGTCCGCAACTTCTCGTTTCGATAAGGAGTCGTCGCTCAATAAATCGGAAGCGAGCGTTGTTGACGTCGATTGGTTCAGCCAGTCCAGAACGCTGGAGGCACGTTCCTTAGCTTTCTTAGCGCAAGGTTTGAAATCAAGTGAGTTGAATCCCCAGCTCACAAGCCAGGACTTGCCCTTCAAACGGTCATGACAGATCACCCAATCGTAAAGCCCCACGCTGATTGCCGGTGTTGGCAGGTCGTTAATCTGTGCATGACCAACAGGTTCCAACCAACTCCCTGCTTCATATCCCCAAAGTCCGGCGAGGCCACCTTGAAATGGTGGCAGATCAGCGATCTTTGACTTTGGTAATGCATCGCACCAAGCTGAGAGTTGAGGCCACGGCGTCGGGTCACCTGGAAAAGCCGAGATTCGATCGACAGGGTCAGCGCTCAGGAAGCTATAGCGCCCTGCATGATCGCCACCGGGTTCCAATTCTGGGCCTCGTGACGCGGAATCGAACCAGACGCGGCCGCGAATGGAATGTAGTTTCGTAAACGCGTCCGAAATGGAGAATTCTGATGGCAATGCAAGTACAAAAGGCAAGCTCATCGATCGCCCTTTGGATGGCGATGACGGCTCTTGCGTTCCAACCGGTGGTGTTCCTCGCGCCGAGTGAGGTGACCCCAACACAAGGCCTGATCCTGTTCGTACTGCTTGTCGAGAGTCAGCGCTGTCATCGCCTTTGCCATTTCGAAACCAAGGTAGAATGCGTGGCTTGCGTCGACATTGTCGGATTGTGGCAACTTCAATAATTGCCCAAACAATTCAAATGGGTCCGTACCCGTCAAATGGATACCTGCAGACAACAGATGGATCTTTCCATCTTGGGCGAAAAGTCGGTAGTTGTTGTCGCGCAGCCCCGCAGCAAGGGATTCAAGCGACGCTTGCGAATAGGGACGAAGCTTCGGATCGCGAAGCATTACAAGCGACCCATCGAGCCGCTTGGGCGGTGTTTGATGAGTCACACTGTAATGGACCAAACGGCGTGCGAGATCGCATTCTTTTACCGAAGACTTCGCCCAGTTAATGACTTGGGTCGTGAGAATGCTTCGAATCGATAGTTCTTGACAGATCGCGAGCAGCAAAAAATTGATTCCTGCGGAATCGACGTCCGTCAGTTCGGTCAGGTTGCCGATCCCCATCATCATCTCGGCGTCCGGAAATAAATTTCGCACCTGCGAATATCTCAAAAGACTTTCAGCAAATCCCATCCCGATCGGCTCAATAATAGGATCCAGTCGCATGGGCACACGTTTGGACGACAAAAAATCGATCGTCGAAAAAAAAATTTCGTGTTCCCCAGGGACATCGGGAATCACCACCACCTCACAGCCCCAGTCGCACGCCGCGTTTCGATTGGAACTGTTCACCGACAATACCAATGAGGCACCGTGTATGCACGCTTGCTCGGCCTCCCATGTGTCGAAGGTGTCGATGGATACCCTGAAACCAAGGTCCACTAGTCGTGCGACGGCATCGCCAACTTGTGTCCAGCGAATCGATGGATCGCAGCCGATATCGATCATGTCAGCGCCGTCTTTTCGCAGTCGATTGGCGCGGTCAATAATGTCTTCCATTGAAAGCCGCGGAGCGTGGTTGATCTCGGCGATGATACGAATGTCGAAACGACCAAGTACGTCCTCGCGACACACGTTTTTGCCGAAGATTTCCGGCAATTGCCGCAAGTCTTTAGGCCCATAGATGACTTCGATTGGAATCGCTGAATCGATTTGATCGCGTGTGTCTGCGAGGTAGCCAGGCAACACCAATATCGTTGCTTGCGGTGGTAATTCCAGATGTCGCAGCAACCATTTCGGGGTCATCAACGCAGCCACTGTAATCGGCATCACGCCGATCGAATAATCCATCGATACGTCTAAGGAGA
>JANOBM010000235.1:0-5637 GCA_031411655.1 Planctomycetaceae bacterium | reverse complement strand
ACGGTCAGTTGGCTTAAGCCGCTCTGGACAAAACTAGGGCTTCCTGTCCGCGAGGGATCAGGCTTTCCAATCATCAGTAACGACATGCTTGAACATGCAGGCGCTGTGACATCCATCGCAATGTGGGAGTACAGCGGTTTCGATAAGTCAGTCGCGCCGCACATCATCACATCGGACTTTGCTCTTCAGCGATTCATGGACCGAGTCATGTCAGCGGACGTCAATCAATACTTAAGCGATGAAGGGAAGCAGTTACGAGTATCGGTAACGTCGTTCGAAGGCAAGTTTTTGGTACCGATGTCGATGGATCAACTTGATCCCGGTTCTAGCGTGATGATGGTGAGCGACGCTCCCGAACCGGATGGTTTGGATTTGCTCGCTGCCTTGTTGCTTGAGTTCAGCGGGACATTGGACAAGGCCGAAGTCGCACATCCAGAAGAGGATAAATAGATGACGATGCGCAAGAAAGGTCGTGGCATCTTCTACGGTCGCCGTAGCTCCGACCAACAAGAGAGCAGCTTTGAATCACAAGTCGATTGGTCCATTCAAGCAGCGGTTCATGAAAATGTCCCGCTTGAGGTTAGCCGTGAAATCTTGAGCCGAGCAAAGGCATCGAACAGTCCATTCGATGGCGACCTGTACATTGACGATTCGGTTTCTGGCTCGAATAACCATCGGCCCGGTTTAACGGCATGCATTGAACGAGCGATGGTTGATCGCACGGTTTCCCATATTTTTGTCCACAAGCGGGATCGTTTGGCCCGTCCGGATAATCCGTCGGAGGCGGCTTCACAAGAATTTAAGCTCACTCAAGCCGGTATCACGATTGTCTTCAGTGACGCGAGAGTTGAGCCAACCAAAGATGGGCAAGCGGATATCGCTCAGATTATCACGGCAACGATTGAGTACCACCGCAGTGGCCAATTCTTGCAGGATTTGAGCAGGCGTATTCTCGATGTGCAAAAGATATTAGCGAGGCAAGGCAATAGCACCGGCGGTCGTGCGCCCTACGGATTCGGTCGCTTCTTGAAGTCGCCGACGGGGGAACTCACATCGCTTCCGGACGGGCGGCGAGTTCGACAAGCCGGGCATCACGTTGTTCATTTGCCGGCAGAGGCTGAGAAAATTGCCGTTTGGATTTCCATACTGGAAATGAAAGAAGAGGGCTTTGGAATAAAACGGATAGCGAATCAACTTAATCTTTTGGGAATCCCAAGTCCCGATGCTGGACGAACTCGTACTGACAGCGGCGAGCGGCATCGTGTGAGCGGTAAGTGGAACGCCAACACGGTGAAGGAGCTTTGTCAAAATCCGATTATCACTGGCTTGCTGCAACACGGAACACGATCCGAGGGCAAGCATCGTCGGTACGCAACCATGGGAAGTCGCGCGCTACGCGACGATGAACGAATTGGCGACCATGTGCGAACGGTAATCAATCCGGTTGAGGACCGCATCCGCATCGATGCGGAATTTGCACCTCCATTCGCTTGTGAACGCTTTGACGCCATCCAGCTACAAATGGACGAACGTGCCAAATCGCAGCGTGGAGTGCGCCGTTCAAGCGATCCAGCGAAGTATCCACTCTCGACTCGTGTGATCGATTTGACGAACGGATGTGGTTCGACAATGTACGGAGTTACACATCGAACGACAAAATCGAAAGAACCTGTACATACGCCTTACTACGCCTGTGGAAGGTATTTGAAGACAAGCGAATGCTTCCACAACAAAATCAACGGTGAGCGTTTGTTAGAGGTTGTACTTCGGTCAATCAAGCACATGGTAAGGCGGGCGGGAGTCAGGTCCGAACTGACGCAAAAACTCTACCATCTTGCGTCGCGGAATAACCCGGCAAATCCGCAAAGCGAGGGGCTGGTCTCAACATTAACCAATCAAGCGACCATCCTGGAAAGAGACCGACTCGCGATTGGAAAGAAGCTTGCTGTCGAGTCAGATCCAGCCCTTTCAGATATCTTCCGTCAGGAGTTCGATTCGAAAGGATCGCAGCTAGCATTGATACAGTCGAAGCTCACCTCCCTTGAGATTAAAAAGGTCCCCGTGGACGATAGTCCAGAATCCCAGGTCCAAAAGGCGCTGGCTCTTCTCGACAGTCTTGAACGCTTAGCAACGATCCCAGACGCCAGGACGCGGTTGCTCGAAGTTCTTAAGAAGCTGGGGATTTGGAACGGACTTGACTTCTATGAGGCCCAATGGGGCAAGCGGAGCGTGCGAAAAGTTCGCTCAGGAATCATTACGATCGGTGGCTATAAGCTGCCGATCGCGATCCATGGTCGCGACAACTGCGACCCAAACCGACCAGAGGGTGACTGCGGGTGTTCCGCAGGCCCGAACGAAGCCACCACAGATCGCATCGGAACTCCGGGTGACGGCGATGCAAAATCCGTGGAAATCATGGCAAGAGTCACCCGGGAAGGTGACTCGTCAACCAAGGTGAATCGGGGCGACAAGATTTGAACTTGCGACCTCTGCGTCCCGAACGCATGGGCACCGATTCAGTTTTGCCGCAAATCGCCGGGGATTCTGTCGCGGTCGCCGACCCGTTGCACCATTGGTTGCACCTCGCCGGCGATTTGTTGCACTTTGCCGGGGTGTTGCGCGACGCGTTGGATGCTGACCAGCGGCGGCGGTTGGCGGTCGAGTTACTGCGGGAGTAACCCGAAGCAAACAGGCGAGGACGGCGGCGACTGGTTATTTCGATTGGCTGGTTGAACGACTGTCGGCCAATCAAGAACCGGGACCATGGGCGCGGGGCGATGGTTGCCTTCTTGCCATCGGAGCCTGAACTATTGCGGCTATGGGCTGCGATGGATGAGGCGGCCCGTCGTGATCTGCTGACCTTGGCGAGAAATTTGGCTTCTTTAGACTCGTAACTATTCCGACCCGGCGGCGACAACTTAACCGACGGCAGGCCAGTATGCAGAAGTGGCGTTTGCCCACGGGAGTCACCGCTAGAACCCGGCGTTTAGGAAACTTAGCTATAGTGGTTGCAATGAGAAAAGCACGTCGCGACTTCTTTAACAGTGTAGCACGAACGGAATCCTCAGATGTTGACTCTCAGACTCCTGGTATTTGCAGCTTTTGCGTCGGTCTTTTGCCTAGTGGCATCCGCCCAAGACTTTCACTTTCGGGTGGAGGCGTTGAAGGGCTTTTCTCGGCAACTTTGGGTGGTAGTGGATAAGCCCGATGATGTAACAAGCGTTCAATACAATCGGCTAATCACGCAGGTTGAACTGCGTCTCCGACAGGCCGGCTTCCGAGTGAAATCGGGGACAAGCGATAAGTTTAGCGCGTATTCGGAAGAAAGATCAATCAGGTTGAAAGATCCCAAAGTTGACAGGGCTGCGTATTTTGCTGAGGAATATGAACGCTTGGAACTATTGATTGACGCGGAATTGTTGTCATCAGACCTATATTGTTACTTGGTTAGACTTGAAATTAACCGTCCTTGTTTTATTGCAGTACCAGTAGTAGTGGACGGCGAGTATTTCCTAAGTCAAAAACATAAGGACCGTGACGGGGTTGAAGCACTTTCGCGACTCAAAATGATAATGGCAAGGGTTTATGGCCTTACCGCGTTCGGGACGGGGACTCCATGGTCGGGGGTTGAGGACGTCGCATTGAGAAACGTAGACACTTTTATTAACGAGTGGCTTGCTTCCAACGAGAAATAGACTTTCCAACGCTTGAAAATTGCTGGCTGATGACTCGATTATCCTTTGGATCTCCGTGGTCGATGGGGGCGGGCACCCTTTGAAGTCTAATCAAATAGTAGGTTCGCCCCGGAGTTTTTGACGCTAAAAACAGGTCCGGTAGTTTCGGCCGGAGCCAAGGTGACGCAAGTTTCCGTGTCATCTGGCTAGAAGCTCAAAGCCATGCGGGCTGGCAATCGTTGGCTGTTTCGACCCGATATGGTGGTGCCTGCTGTGGCTGCGATGAGTGCGGCCGGGCGTGGATTCGTGCCGATGCCATTCGGTAGCGCCATAGTACTGAGCGCGAAAGCAGTGGCAATTGTTAAATTGGGCAAGCAGGGGATCGCTAAAAGCGATGTTTTGACCGTTGTTTGTCCAGAACACGGCGAAACCCACCATCGCGAAGGCTGCGGGGTATGTAGTGGGGTACATTTCGAGCCAATGGCCCCCAATGGCGCTGAGCTGCTGCGGCTATGGGCTGCGATGGATGAGGCGGCCCGTCGTGATCTGTTGGCCGTTGCCCGAGGGCTAGTTCGCACGACCGGATGATAATTCGACTTTAATGAATGCATCCCTAATGCGGCGACTATATAACCAACACTCTCCCCATTCTTTACTATTTTGGATTCAATGCATGTCGCTTATTGAGTGCGCAGAATGCGGACACAAGATTAGTTCCACCGCAAATAGATGTGTGTCATGTGGTTGGCTGGTGACAGTGGCGACACCTTCGACCGCTTCTAAGTCTAGATTCCTGATTGCAATCTTCGTTGGCTTTATTGGCATATACGGATTGGCATCAATACTCACGTCGAAGCCAAAGCCTAAATCCCCCAGAATGTCCGTTATTCAATCGGAAGATCAATCAGCGGAAGTGCCGATTGCGGTCGATGAACCCGTCTCACCGGTCGGCATAACAAGTGCAACAGTAATCTATGCACATCTCCAAGACGTCGATGGAGAGGTTTTTCGTGAGGTCGTCGTAGCGTGGAAAAACACCGGAACAACGACGATTCGGGCAGTGGACGCGAAGATAGTTTGCTTCGATCGTGGTTTAGCAATTGAAAAAAATAGCTATACGATTTACGCATGTTTCGACAGTGACCCCGGCATAAGGCCAGGCGAAACGAAAGTCACCAAGGCTGGGGAAGGCTTTAGGCTTCGGGCATACAGTCCGGCGGATAGCGTTGATGTACAGATTACCAAGGTTTTGGAAAAGTCGGGAATGTAGGGTTGTAACGCGAAGGGTATCAACCGTGAAGTCACCCCGCTGACTTGTTCGTGTTGATGTTTTTCTGGCGGTTGGCATCATGTCGAAACGGGCCCCAGGCGGGTAAAAAGCACCGGTGGTAAGGCCCACGACCTATCGTTCCCGCATACGCCAACGAACCCAGTAAATGAACTTTTGCAATCGGCTTGCATTTGCACCCTTGCCAATAGTGGGCGATGATGACGGGCGTACGGCTATTGGGTCCCTTTTCAAATCGCATTAATACGCGATTCAAGACAGCCCCGATGGAAGGCGGACACAGTCCGTCATCGAACTCGAAGGGGGTCAGGGGGGCCGTGTCGGTCGGGTCCCGTTCGGAAGAAAGCGGGCTTGCGCGATACCAATAGCCCCGATTTAAGTTGAGAGTTTCTTGCTTTCTTCGCTGTTTCGGGGGTGAGGGGGCGTTGTGCTTGGGTCCCTTCCTGAGTCGATACAGCGGAGCGGTAGATTCAAGGCCCGAGCTCGGCCGAGTTAGTTAGTGCGGTGCCGAGGGTTTGGGGTTGGGGCCGTCGTGTCTTATCGACGATGGCGCGCGGCCTTTCGGGTCCTTCCGCGACGATCCTCTGCGGGCTTCCTTTTCTGCGTTTCGGAACTTTTGCACGGGCTTAGGTTGAACTCCGACCCCCCCCCCACCTAACGAATGTTAAGATAACG
>JANOBM010000234.1:0-7578 GCA_031411655.1 Planctomycetaceae bacterium | reverse complement strand
GCTGTCGCAATCAATGGACGCTCCACCTGCGGCCCGTAGCCGTTTGGGGTGATGTTTCGAAAGAACGCCAGCATGCTGTAATAATCAGTCGCTGGAATCGGGTCGATCTTATGATCGTGGCAGCGACAACAATTGACGGTAAGTCCCAACAAACCTTGGCCTACTGTCGTTAGGATGTCATCGAATGCGTCGTAGGTGGCTAACTCCCGATCCGCCGGTTCATCATCCCATACACCCAATCGATAAAATCCGGTAGCAACCAGAGAGTCTTTGGTGACTTCGGCAAGTTCATCGCCGGCAAGCTGTTCGCGAAGGAATTGGTCATAGGGTTTGTCCTCATTGAATGAACGAATGACATAATCTCGATAGCGCCAAGCGTTCGGCTTTGCACCATCGCGTTCGAAGCTGTTGGTCTCCGCATAGCGAACTACATCTAGCCAATGCCGAGCCCATCGTTCACCGTAGTGCTCGGACGCAAGCAGCCTGTCTGCTTCGTCACTGTATGCCTGCTCAAAATCGGCAGCGGCACGGTTCGTAAAATCAGCAACCTGCGCTGGCGTGGGTGGCAGTCCGATCAAATCGAAATACAGCCGGCGCAATTGCGCGATAGGCGGCGCAGGTTCATTTCGGTGAAGCCCCTTGGCGAGCAACTTCGTATCGATAAAAGCGTCAACGGGATGCGACGCCACTAACGATGAAGAGGCGTCAGGGACAGGTGGCTGCACAATCGGCTCGAAAGACCAATGCTGTTTCCAGGGCGCGCCGGACGCGATCCAGCGACGCAGCAAATCTTGCTCTTGTTCGGTAAGCGGTTTGCCTTCAGGAGGCATCCGTACGTCCTCTTCCTCGGATGCGACTCTCGCTAGTAAAGCGCTTTCTTCGGGATGATGGGGGACGATCGCGAACTCACCGGATTCGAGTTCCGCAGTGGCTCCCTCGCGACTGCTTAGACGCAATCCGCCCTCGGCGACATCGGGACCATGACATGCATAACAGCGGCGGGCTAAAAGAGGTTGAAGGTCTTTCGCAAAATCAACAGCTTCGACCACTTCTTCCTGCGACGCTGCCAACCGTACTGTCAAAAGCGACAGAAATAGGCAAAACCCAAACGGCGCCAGTAATTTTACGGGCATAACTTTCATCGTGCTTCGCATTCGCAAGAGTTCGAGACTTCCTCCCTATATTGTGACCAACGATCGTCTCATTGCCATGACGGGCAGCGACAACCACCTATCGCAAAACGACATTTTCATAGAAATTCGACGAACCTGCCACGTTTGCCGCGCAATTTCGCCCCGGGGACCAGTCCATTTTTGCACGGACCAACGGTCTCCGCATCAAGAGATGCTAACGAGGGACCGGGAATTTGAAGGATATGATTTGGAAAACGCAGGGACGCCTGCGTTATAAACGCCAGTTGATCACGAAGCTAAAGGCGTCTTCGATTTCTTTATGACCGCTCGCGGCGGAGACACCACCTCCGTGATTGTATACGTCCCAACGCGCCCAGTCGGCATAGAAATCGACGTTCTTCGTCAACGCAACAGTCACCCCCGGTACCCACATTTGTTGCCAGCCGTAGGGATTGTCGTCAAATCCGGCCGAATAGTTCGCGCGGACGGTCGCTGCCCCCAGGCGATAGTGGATTCCGGTAAGTAAATCCGTCGTACGGTTACTTGGTCCACCGGATGCAAACCGATTGGGGTTTCGAACGCCGTATGCCTGCAAGACCTCGGCAAAGACTTTCCAACGCGACTTCGTATAAGTCACATCGAAGCACCAAGCCCCAATCACTTGATGCGGAACCGATATCAGCAGTGGATTGTTAACGATCTCCCCGGTAAGTCCGGACATACCCAAGGCAAGCGAAGACTCGTCGGACAATGTCCAAGTTGGGATAAGCCTAACCATTCCGGTGTTCCGTTGACTTGACCCCGCAACACTTTCGGAATCGGCACCGGGAAGCGTGCCATTGATTCCATCCTCGTGGATGAAAAATTGCGTGAAGGAAACGAGGTGGAATGCATCGCTTTCAGACCAAGTGTTTTCCCAACTTAGCCCGTAATCAGGGTTCAGTTTGAAACCGTCGAAATACGCAATATTTCCAAAGAAGGACCCATCCCAGTCCAGGCCAAATCGCCGCCATATCTTTCCAGCTTTGAAACGCCCCACCGATGAATCGGCCCAGACATATAACTCCCAGAACCAGACTTTATCAGCGAAGAAACTGCGAAATTGGTCCTGCTCGCGTAGCCGCAACTCCGAATGTACGCCCACTTTTTTAATGAATTCGTCCGATTTAAGTTTGATTTCGGGATCTGCTTTGATGCTCCAGAAATAAGTACCGCGAATGGTGGGAATACCATAGCCGCTGCCGATAGGACCGCCGTTGTTTTGGTGCTGCCAATGCCAAGCCTCAAGGCTGAGGGGCACCGCACGATCTTGTTTAAAGTCGTGAAGAGAATCAAACCAACGCTCTGGAAAGCTTCCTGGAAACAGCACCGTCGGAAGGCCGTCTTGAGGAGAGCCTGCGCGGCAAGTGGCTAGGCCTGCATCAGGAGAATCGTCAAGCTCCGACTGGGGTGCAAAAGTGGATTGCGCTGGCAGCGTCGTGGCACTATCGTCGATTGTCTCGGAGAAGACGACGCGTCCCAAGATCACGACGCTCAAGAAAACGGCTAGACGCATCCCGTGGTTCATACGAAACCGCCTATTGAGAACCCGTGCGAAAACCATTGCCCCTTTGGCGCACCCGCAGTTCTCTTCGGTTTCCAGATAGGTTCTATATCCAGCCACCGGTCCCTACTTACCATGAATGGGGTCCGTTTCCCCTATCGAGGGAAACGACCATCCGCTGGCGTAATCTCAGATTCGCCTATGCCCCCTTACCGGCTAAAGTTTTTTACCGCGCTCCCAGGGGAGCGAGTGAGCGCAGGGCACTGCGACCGGAAAAGTTAATACAACGGACGTCGCTGTCCGCCGTTGTGCAGCGGTTGAATGGACTGAGAAGCCGTTTCAAACCATCGCTTGAAGAGCTGGTCGAAGCGCATCAATCACTCGTTCAAGATTTTGCAAAACTTTATCCGCGCCAGCTAAATTGTTTTCCCGACCCATGTTTTCAAGTTGCTGTGCGAGTTCGTGAGCCAAGGTCGGTCCAAAGGTCCCTACGGCACCTTTGAGCGAGTGAGCGACTCGTCGCAGCGCCGCGGCATCACCTTGAGCCACCGCAGCGCGAAGTTCCCCCAGCCAGCCAGGAGACTGTTGAAAAAACAATTCAACGATCTCGCGCAGCATGTCGACGTCTCCGCCGACGTTGTGCAATGCGATCTGCTGATCGAAATGGAGCTTCGAGCTGTCTTCGAAGTGAGCGGGGATGGTCGAGACCTTCGGTGTAGATACCTCGATACAACCAGCTAGCCCCTCGACCGCTTCGAACAGTTCGGTCGGGTGCAGCGGTTTGGAGATGTAGCCGTCCATGCCAACTTCAAGGCAACGCTCACGATCGCCCTTCATCGCGTGTGCCGTCATCGCAATGATCGGAACGCGACCACCCGATTCACGTTCGCGGCTACGAATCACGCGTGTCGCTTCGAGTCCGTCCATCTCCGGCATCTGCACATCCATCAGCACGGCGTCGAATCGCTGTTGCTGGAGCGCTGAGACGGCTTGTAGACCATTCGAGGCGATGACAACCGTATGCCCACGCTTTTCGAGGAGACGCAGTGCAAGCTTTTGATTGACCACATTGTCCTCGGTGAGCAGCAACCGCAGTCCCTTGCTACATGGCTCGATCGTTGTGGGTGCTGAAACAGCACCGGCGATATAGCTGGGATCTGCATGAACGGCGGACAAGATGGTGCTGAGCAAATCGGCCCGCCGAATAGGCTTGGTCAGGTAACCTTGCATTCCCAGTGCCTTGCATCGAGCCGCATTCGCCTGACGGTCTGCAGAGGACAACATCATTAACGTTGAGCCGGCAAGGACCGGATTTTTTCGTATTTCTTCTGCTAATGTAAAGCCATCCATTTCAGGCATCATGTTATCCAATAACACGATGCCGTACGGCTCTCCCAATCGCCATGCGTTTATTAACGCCTCCATCGCATCTTTGCCGTTGCGCACGATCGTTGGCTTCATCCCCCAATTACTTAGTAGATCTTCAAGAATTCGACAGTTCGTTTCATTGTCATCGACGACAAGTACTGTGGCGCCCTGAACTTTGGCTAGACCAGCGGGTGTACGGCGCGGCACAGCTTCAGGCGAAACGCGGAATTGGGCACTGAAATGAAAAGTGCTGCCCTTCCCCTCCTCGCTCTCTACCCAAACCTCACCGCCCATCATCTGAATTAACTGTGACGAGATGGCGAGGCCTAAACCGGTTCCGCCATACCTTCGGGTCGTCGACATATCAACCTGAGAGAACGCTTTGAAAAGTCGATCCATCTTGTCTGCAGGAATCCCGATCCCTGTGTCTCGGATCGAGAAATCGATCACGACTTGGTCGCCCGTTAACGATTGCAGTTTAACGTGCATCACCACTTCGCCTTCGGAAGTAAATTTGATGGAGTTGCCCATCAAGTTGACGATGATTTGCCGCAGCCGACCGGGATCTCCGACTAATGCATCGGGTACATCCGAATAAACATGACAAGCCAGTTCAAGCCCTTTACTATGAGCCCGCTGAGCCAGTGCGTTGACCGTATCGTCTAATTGGTCTCGCAAATTAAACTCAATCGGATCCAGGTCCAACTTGCCTGCTTCAATTTTCGAAAAGTCGAGAATGTCATTGATCACTGCCAGCAGGTAATCTGCAGAGCTTTTTACCATCTCAAGATATTCGTGCTGTTCATTGGTAAGCTCCGTATCCAGAGTTAATTCTGTCATTCCAATGATTCCGTTCATCGGCGTGCGTATTTCATGACTCATGTTTGCGAGAAATTCGCTCTTCGCTCGATTGGATTGCTCGGCTGACTCTTTAGCCGCAAGCAATTCGGCAATAGCCTGCTCCAACTCCGCCGTTCGCTCCTCGACTCGCTTTTCTAGTCCGATATTGAGCTGCCTCACCGCGATTTCATTCGCCTGTTGTTTCGCCATGTAGTTCTGAATTTCGGCCGCCATGACCTCCATACTACGAGCCAACTCACCGAGCTCATCTTCGGAGTGAACGGCGATGTCTTCGATGGTTTCTCGGTTGGCGATACGAGCTGCAGCTGCTTTAAGCACGTCGATGGGCTGGACGATACTGCGAGTGGTAAAGTACCCCAAACTGCCGACGGCGAGGGTGAGCAGCAGAATCACAAGAGACGAGATGCCGAGCACTTTTACGTTCTGTTCGTTAGCGTCTTGGTAGACCTGATCCGCGTTTCGAATTTTCGCGTTCATCCATTCATTCAAGCTACGATTCACGGCGTCGAACTGCTCTTGTTCTGCACCGGTAGCATTTATAAAGGCTTCTTCGCGGTAACGTTGTAGCGACTTGGCGACGGTCACATCTTTACTTTCTTTATAAAGTTGCCACTCGTCGAGGAGGGATTGAAACGCGAGGCTTTCTGTCACACTACCCTTTTCAATCCTCCAATCCCTTAGGTTGCGGTCGAGTTCGTCCGTAAGTGCCTGCTGTCGATTCGCGAGTTCCTTTTGTAGTTTCGGATTTGGCGCCAACACTATCGAAAGCGACAACTGCCTGAGCTCACTCAATGGCCGCGTGATCTTCGACGACGCGAGGCGAAAGTCTTCAGCCGTTTCAAAAACGTTCTTTACCCAAGCAAATGTCGATCTGGTGTTGGAAATCCCATAAATTCCCAAACCAACGAACGCGACAATGGCAACGCCGATTAAGCAAACTAATTTGAAACGGACGCCGCGATTGGTCATTCCGTAGTCCTTGTCATTTTCACGGTTTCCATTGACTGGTCTGATCTATTGCTTTGCGATCGTTCTTGTGACTTGCACGGGACGTTTCAAATCCTCCGGATACGCCCCCGACCTCACCGACCAATGCTGATCCGTGACCTGAATCTTCCATAGCGGAATGCATGCCATGCGATAAGGTCGGAAAACCACTTCTTTATTCACGGCAAAGACCTTATTCGGCGTCGGAACAAACAGCATATAGGATTCATCGTATGCGCGACGCATGATTTTCTCGCAAACGGGCGTAAACTCAGGGTCGTCGACTGACGTTCGAAACAAGTCTTCGATCAACTGGTCCATCGTCGGATCAGGGTAAATAGTGCTCCAAACATTGTTTGTCCGAAAGACAAAGAACGCCGTGAATGGGTGGTTAAAGTACCAGTCATCATTCCCCCAGACTAGCAAATCCCATTGCTTTTCGTTCTTTCCAGCGTTGGTTTGCAACAGCGGTCCGAAGATCTCTTTTTCATTCGTTGTAAACTCAATCTCGAGCTTTACACCCACCTTATTTAACTGAGTTTCGATACCTCGCCATAACGATTTATAGCGATCCTGTGTAAGGACTTTTAAGGTCAACTGATCGAGTATTTCGTGTAACTGTTTCTGAGTCTGCTCTTCATAGGATCGTGATCATTGGAAACCGGCAACAGCGTTTTACTGACCTCGGCGACCCCAGGATAATAGGGCGAAAACGGCGAGCGTTCTCCCTCGTCTTCGTAGACGAAATGCAATAAATTCCTCCAATGGAGCGATTCGTTTAATGCCCGCCTAACTTTCCGATCCAAAAGCCGTGGGTTGCCGTTGATCAGATTCATATGGATCGCGATATTGTCGGTCGACGGCGTGATGATGAGCTTGCTGAACGGCGCGACAATCGTTTCAACCTTGTCCTCCGGCGGTATCACGGTGATATCCAATGCCCCTTCCTGGTAGAGCGTCATATCCTTCGCTTTTTCGGAATCCAACTGGGTGTAAACCGTAACGGTTTCCACCTTCGGGTAATTCTCCCGATCCCAATAGTGCGGGTTTGCTTTCAAAACGGCTTTGGCAGTTTGCCGATCGCCTTCGATATAACCATCCGTCAAAACATAAGGACCCAGACCGTACGGACCCGGCATAGAAAGGTTGGGGCAATTCGCTTTTCCATTCCAACCAACGAGCTCGCCGGTCTCCGGATCAGCGTTCGTTTCTAGATATTTCTTTGTATAGAATTGCATCCAAATGGCGTCGTTCATAAACGAGCCATATTTTTCAGTAAGGTGAAATCTCACCGTGTAATCGTCTATCTTTTCAACACGATCGAAAACCTTGTTGATCTTGCTGTATTTCACTGGCGCTTTTTTGAAGTACTCCATATTGAGTACTACGGCGTCGGCGTTAAAGGGTGTTTCGTCCTGAAAAAGCACGCCTTGGCGCAGAGTAAACTCGTAAGTCGTCTCATCAATCTGCCGGTGCGACGTGGCCATGTCGTACTCCCAGCCTTGCGCGGTGTCCGACGGTTTGATGAGCGCCCCATTTACCGAGTGCGAAGTGTAAAGGTACGGCAAGCTTGGGATGAACACCTTCACATGCGACCCCTTTACCAGTCCAGACGGTGCCCTCCGCGACGCATCGTCGGGGCGTAACTCAAGTGACTTCGCAGCAGGTTCTATCGGCCTCGCAACG
>JANOBM010000233.1:0-2331 GCA_031411655.1 Planctomycetaceae bacterium | reverse complement strand
TACGTTACAACCGTTAATCTTACAAAAACCTGCAGACACGACCGTCAGCGCCCCAGCACAATGTACACTCCCGACTTGCTTATGAAATAGCTTGACATCAAAAACTATGGCCCTTTCCTGTCCGCCGCCCGTTTCTGTTTTGCCGTTCTCGTCCCGCACGATGAGATATTTCATGCCAAACTCCTACGGTGTTATTTTTACCCGATGGCCTTTTCCAACATATGAACTTGCCCCAATTTGATATCTGGGTACTGCATTTACTGTTCCCCGAAAACGGTATCCTTGCTCGACGCCATCCCATTTGGGGGAGGTTCCACCGATAGAATTGCGAAACCTGATGAGTGAAAGATTTACCATCTATCTTCAAACTCCACAGCACTTTCTTTGGCTGACCGTTTAAGCCCTGGTTAGTTTGCGTTTACTTTTATTTAATGGTCGCCAAGATTTCATACACAATCTTGATATCAGCCGGTTTGACCAAATGAAAATCAAAGCCTGCTTCAGTCGAACGCTGGCGATCTTCGTCGTCCCCATGCCCGGTCATGGCGATCAAGACAATGTCATTCAATATGGACTGTTGGCCAATCCGTTTCGCGACCTCAAGACCGCTCATGCCCGGCATATCAAAGTCCAAGAGCACGACTGTGTTTATTGGCACGGCTTTTGCCGCCCTTTACGCGTCGCCTCAGATCTGTCATCCGATAACCGCACCTCCCTCGCTTACGTGAAGGAAAATCGTCATGTACCAGTCCCGTAGGGCCATGGCTAAGGGCGAAAATGTGGGCATCTCCTGCGCCATCTGCCACACCATCACTGACAATTCCGTCTTCGAGATACCCCTCAAGGGGTCTGTCGGACGTCGGCTCGATGGCCGGGCGACCCATTCCATCGACATGGTCAAGTTGCTTGCAATGGCTGCGAACTCCCGTGCCTATTATCCGAATTTGCAGTTGGAACTGGACGGCAAGACCATCGGCCGAGCCCCCAAGGGCATCCGCAAGGAGTCGACGGAAGAGGAGGTGGATGCCTACCTGAAGAACGCCCAGTTCTACCCGCGCAGTACGTTCGACGAAACTCAAGACGGCATCGGGAATCCCGTCCAGAACACACCGCTATTCCGCCAAGACCTAGGCGGCCCCTACGGTAGTAACGGCCTGCACGAGAAGTTCGAGGGGATCAGCAACGCCTCGTACACAACGAATCTCGACCCGACGACGCTGGCAACGCTCTGGATTTCCCCAAGAAATTCAACTCCGGAGAACCGGTCGCGCCGCGAAGGTAATCTCGCAGACTCGGCGGGATGATTCGTTTTATCTCAACCACACCTCTGCTGAGCTTAATCGCTCGGCGGCAGAAGTTTTCGTTTTAGGCCTAGGGAGTCGTGACTTCCAGGGTGCCCTTACTCAGGTGGAGATCGTTATGAGCAAAGCGTTGAAACGGATCGGCATGCACGTTAGCCGGTACGGCTTGGTGCTGGTTCTCCTGTGGATCGGTGGCATGAAGTTCACCGCATATGAGGCCGAGGGGATCAAACCCCTGGTGACTAATAGCCCGTTCATAAGTTGGGCCTACGGGGTGATGAGTGTCACGACCTTCGCGGCATTGCTCGGTATTGTCGAAATCGCTCTCGGCGTGATGATCGCGTGCCGACCAATGTTGCCGCTCGTGTCGGCCGTGGGCAGCGGTCTCTCGGCGGGGATGTTCCTCGTCACGCTGAGCTTCCTAATCACCACGCCGGGATGGGAGCCGAGTTTGGGGTTCCCGGCGCTATCGGTCGTGCCGGGGCAATTCGTGCTTAAAGACATCGTATTGCTCGGCGTCGCGTTGTGGACCGCCGGCGAAGCGCTGGAGGTCTCCAGGCCCGTTGGAGTCCACATATCCGACGCCGAACCAGTCGCTGCAGCAGACGGCGCGGCGTGATTCGTTTCGGGTACTTCCATTCCTTATCGACGACCGGAGAAGTTGTTTTCACGCTATCCATCGAAGAACAAAGGTACTGCGAGTTTAATGCGACCATGTTCCCTTCGCCAGGTTTTGGTAAAACTGCACTAGGTCTGTTGCCCCAATTTTTTCGTAAGCCAACGCAAGACTGGGATAGATAGCTGGCCGAAGTTCTTTGGCTTCCAGTGCAACTTCCAAGTTGGGAATCGCCTCTTGCCAGCGTTTTAACTTTACAAGAATCTGACCACGAGTTTCTAAGAAGTAAGCATGATTCGGTAACTTCGTTAGTGCGACATCAACTAGCGATAGAGCTTTTTCTAGATCGCTACCTTTCATTTCGGCGATGGCGACCGCCAAATTGTTTAGAATGGTTGGAGCATTCGGCTCGTG
>JANOBM010000232.1:0-1633 GCA_031411655.1 Planctomycetaceae bacterium | reverse complement strand
GTAGCGAAGCGGCTGATGAAAGCCAACCACGAACGAGCGATCTACGCCTCGACCGGAACACGTAACCGCGAACAGGTCTCGTACGCAAAACGGATCAAACAGTACGGCAACAAAGACAACGCCAAGATGCGATGCGAATCGGACCGCTACCACATGCTGAACCTGACCCACCTCGCCCGCGGCAAGAGCCGAATCGAATTCCGCGCCTTCGCGGGCACCCTCAACAAAACCAAGGTGGTCGGATACCTGATGATGGTTTTGGGCTTGGTCGAACTCGCCCTCAATACCAAACGCTGCAGCGACTGGGACTATGTAAAGAAGGAAGGCACCAAGAGCTGCTGGGATCGGCCTGGTGCCGGCCTTGGCGGAACGGAACTCAACCGGTTGTTCTACCGATTGGCGTGGACGAAGGGTTGGTACAAGGGAACGCTTCGCGACAAGGTCTACGGACAAATCGCCGGCGAAACCAAACCCGACATGAAAAAGTTCAAAACCAAGCTTCTTGACCTCGCCCGAAAATACGACCGGGTCGCATAACCCATCTCGCACCATAACGCCGGAAGATTGAACCCGGCGTTTTTTCGTTTTGTGGCCCCAGTTTTCGCCAACGTGCGCCGACTTCGCGTAGTTCAAAGGTAGAGGGCCAATGCATCGCTTGTCGCAACACGGGGCGTTTGGTGCAACACCGCGAAGAACAAAGAAACCTGATAATTCCTGCTGAAATTCTCGCCGGCTCGGCTTGAGGTTATCGCAACCGCATGGCTCATGTGTGTCATCACGTAAACGATTCGATTCCCCTTCCGAAACGGAAAAACAGCCATGAGCGAAACGACCAAAACCAGCGCCGAGCAAGCGATCCAAGACCAACTGCGCCGCCTCAACTGGATGATCCCAGACGCCAACCGCCCGCAGCGCTATTCAAGCGGCGATTGAATGAGAAAAGGCGGTCTGGGTTCTGCCCCCCTGAAAGCCTCCGGTGACGACAACATTCCGGCTGGCAATCTACAACTGACACAGGACGGTTCGACCTGGGGCACGAACGGTGACTTGTAGCTAGGTTTTCTGTACTTCGATTCTCATGTCTTGACCACCGCGTAGAACTCGAATTATCTCGATTGCATGATCTCGCTCGATGTAGAACACGACATGATTCGGAAAGTCCTTCACCAATTTAGTTCGCAACCCGACGAGTTCGGCATGATGACTCGGAAACGGCGCGCCGCTGGCTGGAAACAATGACAATCCTTTTATCGTCTGTTCGGCGCGTTCAAGAAATCTAAGTGCCGCATCGATACTCCCATCAGCTATGTACATCGCATGCCCTTCGACATCTTCGGCTGCCTTGGGACGCCGAATAATCGGCTTCAAATTGCTCACTTACTCGAGGCCTTCGAGACTACACGGCTCCTGATCGCCTGCCATTCATCGTCCGTCCATGGTTCGGCTGAACCGCTTTTGATTCCTGCTATCAACGCCTGCTCAATCTCTCCCTGCTTCTCGCTCGCAGCGGCTACGAGTGCCACGATATACTCACTTGCACTTGCAAATCCGGCTTGCTCAGCACTTTCGTCGACATACGACTGCAAATGGTCGGGTAACTCAATGGGAATTGTTGACATCTCTTGATTCTCCT
>JANOBM010000231.1:0-33531 GCA_031411655.1 Planctomycetaceae bacterium | reverse complement strand
CCTCCAGCGAGCCGAGGCAGTCCGAACGAGCACTTCGTCGAGCGGTAAGCCGAATTGGCTGAAATTGGAAATGGCAGAAGCAGAAGCTCGCGATGAGAAAAAAAACTCGCAGTCCACATCGACACTCATCGTCGGTGGATTTCGTTCCGCGATCGACGGTTCCGTTCAACCCTACGGCCTAGTCGTACCCAAGTCCATTCAACCGGACGCCACCAAGCCTCTTCGCCTCGATGTTTGGCTACACGGGCGGGGCGAAAGAAATCTTGAAGTTCAGTTTCTTCACCAGCGATTGCATCAAGTTGGTGAAATCTCGCCCCAAGGCACGATCGTACTCCATCCGTTTGGTCGCTATAGCAATGCATTCAAGTTTGCCGGCGAGATCGACATCCTGGAAGCGATCGCTCACGTCAAAACAATGTTCCCCATCGATGACGCGCAGATCAACATTCGCGGCTTTTCGATGGGTGGCGCCGGGTGTTGGCAAATGGCTGTTCACTATCCAGACATGTGGATGGCGGCAACTCCTGGCGCTGGATTCTGCGAAACTCGTCAATTCTTAAGCAGCTTTCAGCAAGAAGAATTTTTGCCAACCGATTACCAAGAATCGATGTTGCACTGGTACGACTGCCCGGATTGGGGAAACAACCTGCGGTACTTACCAACACTCGCCTACAGTGGCGAACTCGACAAACAAAAGCAGGCGGCTGACCTGATGGAACAAACTCTCAAACAACTCGGTATTCCGTTAGTGCATCTAATCGGCCCACAGACGGCCCATCAGATTCACCCAGATGCAAAATCGGAAATTGAGACGCGACTCGAACGCCTATCGCAACAAGCTTCGACAGCGCACCGGAGTGTTCCTCAAAAAATCGATTTCACAACCTATACGCTTCGTTACCATCGAAATCATTGGCTAAGCATGGAAGGCTTGGAGCATCACTGGAAGGAGGCACGGGTTCAAGCCGAAAGGGACGGCGATCAAATCGTCGCCAAGACACAGAACGTAACGAGACTAACTTTAGGACCCTTTGGAAAAACCGATAACGGTCCGCAGATCAAAACGATTTCAATCGATGGCAATCGCGTTCCCTGGAATAAATCGGTTCCGTCGATGAAGCTAATCAAGATCGACGCAAAATGGTCGGCTATCGAAGCGACAGAAGTCGATGAGCCAAACTCACTTCGCAAACGTCCTGGACTTCAAGGACCGATTGACGATGCGTTCATGACGCCATTCATTTTTGTGCGTCCCGACGAAGTACAATCGCCACTTGCTGTTGATCGCTGGGTCGCTTCGGAATTTGCTCACGCGACAATGCAATGGCGCAGTCACTTTCGGGGGGATGTAATCGCGAAGTCCTCAAACGAAGTCACGCCGGATGACATGGCTTCGAAAAACCTTGTTCTTTTTGGTACGCCCAAGACCAATCCGTTCATTGCAAAGGTGATGGAGAACTTCCCGTTTGTCTGGAATGAATCGGTGATTACAGTGCAGGGCAACAAGCACCCATCTCCATCGGCTGCGATCGTCGCCATCTATCCGAGCCCCTTTGCGAACGACCGATACGTTGTGATCAACAGCGGTTTTACTTTTCGCGAATATGCTTACCTTAACAATGCCAGACAAATACCGATGTTACCCGACTGGGCGATTGTGGATGTCACCGACGGCGCAACGTCACAACTTCCCGGACGGATCATTTCCGCGGGATTCTTTGACGAGTCGTGGAAATGAATGGCGAGCCAAGCGGCTTGTTCATTTCGCAGGCACTGCTTCACGAATGACAGCGGTCACCGGGAAATGATCCGACGGTGTTCGTCCATCGCGTTCCGTTCGATCGATACTTGCTTCGTTGACAGTCCAGTCTCTCGATAGTCCGATCCAGTCAATTCGCGGACCTGTGATCGCATTCGAAAGGAATCCAGAAAAGGTACCTTCCTTTTCGGGATGAGGGGGAGGGTTCACCAGGCGATAGCTATCGATGACGGGCGACGATCTCCCTGAAACGTCGGCAAACAGAGCCTGATAAGGGGGGCTGTCTTCGCCGGCGTTGAAGTCCCCGGTGACGACAACCGCTCCATCCGCCTTAAGATGATCGATCTTTTCTCGCATGAGTTTTGCCGACTCAAGTCGTGCGGCCGCGCCCACATGATCGAAATGCGTGTTCATAAAAAGGATGGGTTTAGCTGCAGCGCACGACCGGTCTCGCAAGCGAACCCAAGTCGCCATACGCGGTAGCGCACTATCCCAGCCAACGCTGCCGACTTTTTCGGGCGTATCACTTAACCAGAAGTGCCCGCCGTCGATCTTTTCGAACCGCGATTTTCGATAGAACAACGCAGTCATCTCGCCGTCACTTCCACCATCGGTGCGTCCGACACCAAGCCAACCGTACTCAGGGAGTTTTTCTGACAAGTAATCGGCTTGAAATCCAAGGGTTTCCTGCGTGCCAAGCAGGTCAGGTGAAAACGCCTGGATGGTTTCAACAAGAAATTCTTTTCTTCGGTCCCAATGGTTATTGCCATCGTTTGCGGTGCCGTAGCGGATATTAAAACTCATCACATGAATGTCGTCGGACTCTTGCTCGGCGAATGCAATGGATGAAGAGTAAATAAGAAATCCCAAGGTGACCGCAGAGATATGGAGGACACTTAATCGAACGCATTTTTGAGTCGACATGCAATGCAGCCGTGGAAACGAGTATTGGGGGAAAGAACAAAGTTGAGACGAAGCGAAAGGGGACGTGGGGTGGTCTAATCATCGTCGATTCGCCCCCACAAACAAGCAACCGCCAAGCTGATTCAGTAGAATGTGCGAGAACATACGACCATTCTGCAGCGCAAGGGGACGAGAGAGTGATAACTAGCATGCAAAACGCAATCCACTTGAGGTGGTTGTGCGGTATCGTTTGCTTGGCATTGAGTGGTGACAATGGTGCCGTGGCCGCGGATGCGAAGAGTCCTCAGGATTCAGTAGCCGCGACGGTCATTCATCCGGATTGGTCAGCGGCGGTGATCGCGAGTGAACCGACGATTATCGACCCGGTCGCGATTCGTGTTGATCGTCATCACCGAATCTGGGTGGTTGAAATGGCGGATTATCCTACCGGCCCCGCTGAAGGCCAGTCGCCTCGAGGCCGCATACGCATCCTCGAAGATCGCGATCACGACGGTCAGTTCGAACATGCGACAACCTTCGCCGATCAGCTCTTGTTTCCGACCGGTGTTCAACCCTGGCGCAATGGTGCCATTGTCACGCTCGCGGGGAAAATCGTCTGGCTGGAAGACAAGGACGACGATTCCGTTGCTGATCATACGGCCGTTTGGTTCGAAGGATTTGCGATGGACAACGAGCAGCTCCGTGCCAATCACCCGATCCTTGGCCCAGACGGGATGGTGTACGTTGCCGGTGGCCTTCGTGGTGGTCGAATCCGCACTACCGATCCCAGGTTTGATGCAAGCGTCGGCGAAGTCGATTTAAGAGATCGCGATTTCTGCTTCGACCCCGATGGCGGCGATTGGAAGGCGGTCACTGGAAACAGCCAATTCGGACTGACGATCGACGACTTTGGAAGGCGAATCGGATGCAGCAACCGTAACCCTGCGATGTATAGCATTTTGGACAACGGCGCGATCGCGCGAGATTCGATGATGGCTCCGAGTGCGGCCATTGAAAACATCGCTGTCAGCGGCGAGGCTTCACGAGTCGTTCCGCGAGCCGTTGCTTGGACCACCAGCAATCTCCACGCAGGGCAATTCAGTGCCGCATGTGGTGTTTCCGCGCCCGGATGGTTTAAACTTAAATCCACTGTTGACGGTGAGCGACAAAACGCAAGCGGAGGAGAGTGGTTGCTGGTGTGCGAGCCAACGGCCTACCTGATTCAGCGCCAATGGCTCGCCACTGAGAACGGAGTGTGGAGATCGAAGCGTGAAGACCGGGCTGAGGAGTTCATGTCGTCTCAAGACACTTGGTTTCGTCCGGTCGACCTGGTGGCAGGTCCGGAACAATCGGTTCTCGTCGCCGATATGTATCGCGCCGTCATTGAACACCCGGACTGGGTGCCACAGGAGCTAAAGAATCGTCCAGACACCTGGAATGGGAACGACCGTGGAAGAATTTGGAAATTACAGCCCAAGCGAACAGTACAGGCCGATCCAACAGGAAGCCCTGACGCGAGTTGGCTGGGGCACCCTAATCCTTGGATTCGTGAAGTCGCGTCACAGTACTTCCATGAATCAGAAACCAATACAGTCATCGCCTCATTGAACGCTGCACTCCAAGAACAAACCGTTACACCTAACGCAGTGGCTCGCATCTCACAATGGTTATCTTCACGCGATCTGATTACGAAAGAATCGATAAAGAAGATCCTCGGTCATCATGACGTCCGAGTCGTTGCACTCGGGTCGGCAATATGCCAGAGCAACGCCGAATTAAGTCAAGCAGCCACCGAGTCACTGCTATCCCTTAGTCGCAACGACGATCCCATCGTAAGACTCGCGGTCGGGTCATCCTTGGCGGCAAGGCCACTGGAAACTCCCAAGGCTGCAGAGGCAGTCGTCGAAATCGCTCGTCGAGATGGTCACACCGAAGCGGCACGGAAAATTCTGGGAAGCGTCGATTCAAGCTATATCCCCGAACTTTGCCGCCGGACCATCTGGCAAATGGATGTTTCGACTCTATTAGCGAGCCATTGGTGGACCCGCTGGGCGGCTTTGGCCCCCGATGAATCCCTTGCTCATTTGGTGGAGCAAGCCTCTCCGAAAGCCGGAGCAATGGAAACAGAAAATCGACTGATCGCGATTTTTGAAAGCTGGTTGAACGGCAATCGCTCTGCTGGTGGTAAAGGCAAATCAATGGAAGCGATGAAATCCGTCGTGACGGGCGAACCTGGCGATGCACTACGCAAAGTATCCGAGACTGTTGCGACCGACCGCAATCGGCCCTCCGGCATTCGCGTCGCAGCGGTTCGCGTCAGCGTCGCCATGGGACAATTGCCCGATTCTTTTTGGACGCTCGTTGACGACGTAGAGCCCATGGAACTCCGAAATGAAGCGTTGACCGCTTGGTTCCATCGCGATGTCACCACCACTTGCGAATGGCTTGAAGACAGGGTCCTCGGCTTTCCACCCGGAGTGCGAGCTCGCGCTATCGAACTGCTGGTTTCGAATCCAGAATCTACGCGTTGGCTGTTCGATAGGATTGAAGCGGGCAAATACAAACCGTCGTTGGTTCAACCGCAGCAGGGCGATCGATTGATGCAAAGCAGTGATCAGCAGATCGCTGCCCGCGCGAAAGCGTTATTCTCGATTTCAGCCGATCGCGCCCAGACCATTGCCCGCTACCAAAGTGCGGACCGCTTCTCGGATGCCCTACGAGGTGCCGATGCAATCCATGGTAAACAGATCTTTGCTCAAACGTGTGCCGCTTGCCATGCGGTGGATGGTGTAGGGGTCAATGTAGGACCCGACATCAGCGACAGCCGGGACAAGACGCCGGAAGCGATCTTGACGTCGATCCTGAATCCTAACGCGGCCATCGATGCAGCTTATCTCCACTACGCGGCGTTGACGACCGATGGAAGAGTGCTCGAAGGACTATTGATCGACGATCGCTCTGAGGGTGTGACCCTGAGAAGGCAGGGTGGACTGAATGTATTCATACCACGCGATGAACTCGATCGACTGCAGGCATCGGGTGCAAGTCTGATGCCGGATGGTTTTGAGCGACTGATTAATGAAAGCGATATGGCCGACCTTGTCGCGTACCTCAAGAATTGGCGTTACCTTCGGGTGGACTCGCTGCAGCCGTGATCAGGATTGACGGTCAAGCGCACGTGCGAATCAGTGCCCACTATCAAGACTGCCCATGCATTGGGGTCCCGTGATAGGGCGACAGAATGTTGAGCCCGTCGCTTGTAATGCCCGCCGCTTAAATGCCTCATGGCGGAATGTCAGGAATCCGATTTATCTGCCTAGTCGATTCCACGCGGGATGATTTCACGTTAAAACGTCGCTGTGGAACGAGGACTACGGTGGTCTATAACGGAATTTTTGGCCGATGGCGAGTTTGATGCGAGTCTTATTTCTTGGAGATATCGTTGGGAGGCCCGGCTATTCTGCCGTGGTAGGCCAACTTGCAATGATTCGCCGCGATCGCGAAATCGACTTCGTCTTCGTCAATGCAGAGAACGCTGCGGATGGTTCGGGATTAACCGTTCGCCAGTTCAAAGGCCTCATCGATGCTGGCGTGAACGCAATCACGATGGGTGATCACATCTATAAAAAGATTGAATTAAAGCCTATTCTTGAACACGATCCCCGGATCGTAAAACCTGCGAATTATCCGACTGCCGCTCCGGGACGCTGCTGGACAGTGCTCAAATCAACACCGGTACGAGCATCGCAACCCGTCGTCGATGTTGCAGTGGTCTCATTGCTCGGTCGAACCTACATGCGACCGGTGGATTGTCCGTTTGCAGCGGTAGACCGTGTGATGAATGAGATCCCAGCAGCCGTTAAAATACGGCTAGTCGATATCCATGCCGAAGCCACCAGCGATAAACAGCTAATGGGTTTTCATCTCAACGGACGAGCAAGCGCCGTATTAGGGACGCACACTCATGTCCCGACAGCAGATGCCAAGGTTCTTACGGAGGGCACGGCCTACCAAACCGACGTTGGCATGACCGGTCCTTATGACAGCGTGATAGGACGTGATATTGCAAGGGTCAAGTTAACGACCATCTCGTTTGAACCTGTTCATTTTCATGTCGCAACAGGAGATGTGCGTCTTTGTGGTGCGATCGTTGATATCGACGCGGCCACAGGCCGCGCGACAGGAATTGAGAGATTCGAACAGCGGGTTACTTAGAAGCCCAATAGTCGATCACTGCAACCTTTTCGAGATGGGGTTTGAGCACTTCGACAAATGCCGCATGCTCAGCGTGTGGCAAATAGGCGGCGCGATCTTCTTCGCTCTTGAACGTGACTAGGAAGCAATGGGTCAAACCATCGGCAAGCCCTTCTGGACTATTATTGACACCGTACTCGAAGTCTGCGATCTGCGGGATCTTTGTAGGCAAAGCGCGGAATGCATCCACCACCTTTTGTACATCTGCCTCACTGCTTGACTCTTTGAATTGAAACATGACGACGTGTCTTAGCACTTTTTGCTCCTGTGGTTTTTCTTCGCTATTTGCGTTTTGAAATTGAAAAATGCCTGCCGAAAGAAACGCGGCACACAATAGCAACGCAAAGGACGAAGTAAAACGCGGTGATCGACTGGACATTTGTTGACTCAATAGAGGGTTTGATGGAATGGGTTATTTAAGACGATTCTAATCGTTGAAAAGTCTCTGGTTTCAAAATCTGCGGCAACAGGCGGACCATTTCCGGTTGGTGATCGACTAAGGCACGGTAAGATTGTCGCAATCGTTCGCGCAGAGACAACGCCTTGGCGGAATCGATCGCATTCATCTCCAGAAGCTCGGCAATGGCGATCACATGATAAAGCTTGTCGGTTGAAGCGTCATCTGCGATCCGCTCAAGAATCGGCAATGCCTCCTCCGTTCGGCTGGTTCGGTGAAGCAGACGTGCGAGCTGGATGTCGGCTTTGACACAATAGGCCGCATTCTTGGCACTTTCCGATGCAGGAAAATACTCGCTAATGGCTCGCCAAGCGGGTACATCGTCGCGACTTGCGGCCGACAGATATTGCTCTTCCACGGACGGCTTTCGCGGTACCAAATCCGGCGTGAGAAGGCGAGAAATCGAGGGAGCCTTGCGTCGTGACTGGAACGCGAAGCCTGCAACGAATGCGACAACGGGCAATAATGCGATAACCGCCCATTTCATACGCCGTGTACGACGCTTGGCGGATTCCGCTCGCATCGCCTGTTGCAAAAGTACCGTCGCAGCTGCCGTGCCAGCCACCGATTGAAGCGGTACGACTGGGGTACCGTCTGCCTCCATCGCAGCAATGACCTGCTCTACATCAGCAAAACGATCAGTCGCGGCTTTTGCCATCAAACGAGATACGATGGCCTCCATCCAACCGGGTATGTCTCCGCGCCCTCGCGCGGTCGCCAGTGGTTTTGGCGTTTCATGGAGGTGTTGGAGAGCAATCGCTAACGCATCATCGGCTTCAAAAGGGGGACGTCCGGTCAGCAAGAAATACATCGTACAGCCGAGCGAATACAGATCGCTTCTTGAATCCGCAGGCTTGCCTTGAACCTGCTCAGGGCTCATGTATCGCGGCGTCCCCATGGTCAGACCGACTTGGGTCAGATCATTGCCGGAACCAACTCTTGCCAGCCCGAAGTCCGCGACTTTAACCTCGCCTCGAAGGGAACGAAGGATGTTTTCAGGTTTGATGTCTCGGTGTGTGATACCCGCTCGGTGGGCGGCGCCCAGCGCTTCGCAAACCGAACGCATCACGACCGCCGCCGCGTCCGGTGAGAGCGGACCGGTGCGTTCCACTTCGTCCTTGAGATTACCCCCGTCAATCAACTCCTGTGCGATGTAGTGGTACTCGTCCGCTCGACCGACCTGATAGACGTGAACAATGTTTGGATGATTTAATTTTGCCGCTGCTCGCGCCTCGCGTCGGAAACGTTCGACATAACCGGCATCGCGAGCCAACTCTCGACGCAGAACCTTCAGTGCCACTTGCCGTTCAAGCGTTTGATGAAACGCGACGTATACGTCCGCCATACCTCCGCGTCCGAGCCGACGCAGAATGTGGTACTCGTCAAGGTTTCGGCCGATCAGGTTTGACGACAATGCCGCCGACGATGCATCATTGTTATCGAGCGATGGGTGTTGGTCACCAAAGTCAGTTTCATCCGGCGGCGTCATGTCATTTACCTTGTTGCCTTCCCATCCAAGACGAAGGCTGATCCACTCATCAGTGCAATGCAAACTTACTGTAAGAACGACTGATCTGGCGATCTGGCAGATGCTTACTAGTTACCCCATCTTACGCTCTAAAGCTCGGGCGTGGGCGCAACCAACGCGACAACTTCATTGAGCGAACCACTTCGAAATCCAAAGGGATCGACGCTGACCGACGGAAAACCAATCGAAAGCAAGTAACGTTCGACCTGATCGTAAACATCTTTACGCTGCAGTCGATCAATGTCATCAATCGCCACTTCGATTTTGGCTTGCCCCCCGCCAACGATCCGTACGCGGAGTGGCGTAAACCCAAGGGATCGCAAAAACGATTCTGCCAACTCAACTTTTCGCAGGCGGTCAGGCGTGACACCAATCCCGTAGGCGATGCGACTGGACAAACAGGGTTGCGCTGGGCGATCCGCAACGGAAAGACTCCAAAAGAATGCTAACTGCCGCACTCGCGGTTTCGTCATTCCGAGCTCAGCTAAAGGCGAAATGACACCTGCCTGCCGCCCCGCTTCAATGCCAGGTCGGTAGTCGCCCAGATCGTCCGCATTCGTTCCGGACACGATGACGGCGATACGATGTTCGTCTGCAAATCGACGCAGCGTTGTATAAAGTGTTTCTTTGCAGAAGAAGCAACGTCGTCGATCGTTGACTCGATATTCCTCGCGGCTCATTTCATCGGTGTAGAGAATCTGATGAGCGATGCCTATTTGGCACGCCACGTCCTTTGCGGTTTCCAGTTGTTCGCGGGCAACGCTAGGACTATCCGCAGTCACCGCGATCGATTCGGTCAAGTATTCCGAAGCGGACAACGCGAGGCTTGCGCGCAGTTTATCGGCCCGCCATGCCGCCGCGGCGACGACAGCACTATCCACTCCGCCAGAATATGCGATCACGCTGGGACCTAGATCCACTAGCCGATCAACCAGCCGGATTGCATCTCGCTCAAGTTCGTTCATTGCCATTTCGTCATTGTCTCGCCTTCAAACCGTTCGTTAGGCGGCCCAAGTGGCACGGATGTAAAAACCCGCATCCAGTTTACGCCCAAAGCGGTCCGGTAATTGTGATCTTCCGGCGTCGAATCGAACAGACGCATTCCCTCCGCGAATGAGAAGGTGTTTTTCAAGGTATTCGATAACCATCGCTTCATCGATCGTCGCAGTATGGCCCGTGATCAAGATGCCACCACGCCCATTATCTAGCAACGACATTACCTGATCGATCAACAGCCATAAATCTCGCTCGATACGCCATGCCTTCCCATCCGGCGCATGTCCATAGGCTGGCGGATCGAGGACCACTAAATCGTAAACGCGAAAGCGTCTCGCTTCACGAGCTGTGAATTTCATCGCATCGTCGACCATGTATCGAATCTTTGCAGCACTCATGCCGCTCACTTCGGCAGCATACTTGGCTGCCACCACGTTTGGCTTTGCGGCATCGACATGCACGACTTCAGCTCCAGCACCAGCCATCGCGAAAGTACTTCCGCCGGTATGAGCGAACAGATTCATTGTCTGGGGCTTGCGAGGAAACACGGCCTGCGTGGTGCCCGCAATGTACTCGGAAAGCCATTTCCAGTTCGATCGCTGCTCAGGAAAAGCGCCGATATGACCAAACGGCGTCGGGCGAAGTGGAAGTCGAAAGGACTCGCCTCTCAGATAGCAATCGGCAGGCCACGGCTTACGGAAGTCCCAGCGGTTGGTATGACTGTCGAACTTTGCGGAAGCATCACGCCAGGCTGTTGGCTCTCGACGAGAATAATCGATCGCTGCGGGCGATGGTCGATCGATCCAATAGCCCCCAATGGACTCCAGCTTTCGCCCGTCGCCGAAATCGATCAATTCATATTCAATTGCGTCATTCATTTAGCGCAATATCGTATCGTCTTCCATCAATCCCGGTTCCTCGGCGACAACCGATTCAGGCGAATCGATAGCCTCGTCTGGCGCCAATGGACCGGAATCGATTTTAACAGGAAGCGGAAGCTTGAGCGGTCCAATCGGCAGTCCACTGCCCACCAACGCGCCATCTCCCCTTGATCGACTAACCACTGGCCAACCGTGGTCGAAACGAACCTCCGCAGTGTGCTCGACGACAGGGCGATCGTAAAGTTCCTGAGGCGATGCGCCAGGGCGAGTTCGACCCGACTTGCTTTGTCCTTTGGCAAGGTGTGTTCCCTCGCGAATGCTTCCTCCCTGAAACGGGCCGATACCTAGCACCCAAGTGTTTCGAGAGGTAGCGATCGACTGTGAAATCCCTGACTGCCACACGGGAGTTCGCGTTACCCGATCATATGCGAAGGCAGCCACCTTCGCCGCTCCCTCGCGTGCGTCTCGTCTCGCAATCGCTACTTCGGGAACGGACGGTGCGGGCGTTCGAGCCACGATCGATGCCGCAGTGGAGAGACCGTTGTTTTCGGGAATCCCGTAAGTCACCCGGTGATCGTCGGCACCCAGCGTCCCTAGTCGCCCCTCAATCACAATGTCGGCCTTGTCTCGCTCTTCTTGAAGCATGCAACCCGAAGCCATGATTTGCTGACGCATCGCGCTGATGACGTAATTCATGTTGACATAACTCGTCGGCGGTCCAGCCTGCATATAGGTCGTATCCAGATAAACCTTTTGACCTGCAAGAGGACGAAAGTCGATCATGGCGATGCTGCGATCCACAGCAGAGCTGAGCACCAATTGCTCCGTCGCTTCTTGCAATTTTGTCGTGCCGCACCCTGCAAGGCTGTAGATCACCGCAGCAGTGAGCAATCGATAAACTCGAAGTCCGTTCATAACGCATTGGATAGCCAATCGAGACTCCGGTCGCCAACCCCAATCCACCTGCCTTAGCTAGCAATCGGAGCCAAATGCCGCTCGATTTCACCCGACTTTTACGGTAGTCCAATGGTTAAGCCACGTACCGATAGATCGCCCAATAATGGCAACCTGCCGCGGTCATCACAATCAGATGCCACATTGCATGCACATAGCGATATCGTTTGTCATTGAGCAGAACGGCGACGCCAAGCGTATAGAGGACACCGCCAAGACTCATCCACATAAGTACGGGGCGGGGGACGTTTCCAATCAGCGCCAGTGCCGGCAACCATCCGAGTGCTAAGTACGAAGCCGTCTCGATCGAATTGATTCGATGGGAGACATTCACTTTCGAATAGAAGCCAAGAAAGGCTGCCCCCCAAATCGCGGCGAGTATATACAAACGTGCTGCCGGGTCAGCAAAGTGGTAAACCAGTGGGGTATAGGTGCCCGTAATCATCACATAAATCAAGCCTTGATCCCAGGCGCGAAGTCGTTCCAGTCTCACCGCGTCGTCGATAAACGTGTGCGACAAAGCCGATGCAATGAAGACGCTCGTCGCCGAAAAAACAAAAGCCAAGCAACTAATGATCGTTCCAAGCGGGCGATCAACCATGTGGAAATACATGAACACACCACCAATCACAAACAAAATCGCTGCGAACGCGTGAGTTAGCGCGTTCGCCCATTCTTGGTCATGCTGAATCGGCGCAAGGTGAACTCGCATATCGAAGCCATGGGGCTCCGTTTCATCTTCGACGGGCGGGAGTGGGGGCGTTGGAGAAACCATTTTCAATGATTCGCCGGCAAGGTTCGGAGCCACTTTGCAAAATGCTCCGGCCAATTCGCTGCGGCAATGGCTTTATCCCGGGCGCCAAAACCATGTCCACCGCCTGAAAAAATATGGAGTTCTGCAACGACCTTATGCAACTGCAACGCCGAGAAGAGTTCGAGTGAATTGCGGCAACTGATCGGATCGTTCATTGCATGAGCAAGAAACATGGGTGGAGTCGCGGAATTGATTTGCAGCTCAGGGATAATTCCCAGTCTGCTTTCGTCATCACCACCTTTCGGATCTTCGTCTTTGATCATCAGCCATGGATAGACCAGTCCAGCGAAATCAACTTGGCAACCGGCCTCGTCGGCTTGGTCAACCGGCTCATAAAAACGTTTTCCGGCTGCAGCCGCCACTCTCGCCGCAGCATTTCCGCCTGCTGAAAATCCGACGACGCCAATTCGATCAAAAACCTGGCCCGACTCGATTTTGCCGTTACGAAGAAGGCTGACGGCACGCTGAATATCCTGTACTGGCGGCATCCAGGCCCGCTCCATCTGTCTCGTCGGTACGCGGTACTTGACGATCGCTGCAGAAAAACCAAGTGAATTGAGTTCTTCAGCGATCTCCGTCCCCTCCAAATCCCACGCGAGTATCGAATAACCTCCCCCTGGACAGACGATGACCATCGTCGACGCATGGGTCGCGTCTGCAGCGGCTGGATAAACGTGAAGCTGGGGTTTTGCAACGTGCCCGAGCCGAATCACGGCTCGATCAGCGACCTTTCCACCATCCGGCCCGCTTGTATCACGCTCCGGCTCGGTAGTCCCCGGCCAAGCTGGCGCGGCGCTGGGCCAAAGTTCTACGACCGTCGCTTGGCTAGCCTCCGAATCGGCTCCCTTCGCGGTCGCTGCGGTAGAAGCTGGAAGACAAAGCATCGTCAAGGCAGCTAACCATAATCGTCGAAAAGGGCGGGCATTAGTCATGTAAATCACAGAATCCCATTGCAGTTTCACGGAAGTTGCTCTCGACCAGCGACGGATAGTTTGCTAAATCGCGTACTGCGAGGAGCACGGATGCGCCTGATACGCTCGCGATTATAGGGATAGAAGATCATGAAACGCTTTGGCGTTCAACTTGCAGCTAGCGGCATTGTAGTTCTGCTCGGCGCTCTTGGGGTGGCCCAAGCGCAACGAGATTCTCGCAAAACCGAATCAACCCAGTGGGAAGCACCCGCGTCGGCTGGGCTGAATGCTCCGCCACGACCAATCGGTGACGCTCAGCCGAACTCCGGCCAAGCCTTAACGAATGATGCCGGAACGGTTTCTGAAACAGACGGTCCTGCGACGATGAGTATGGGAAGTTTTGGCTTCCCCACTTCGATGTCAGCCGTACAAACGGTCGGGCACGAAGAAACCGTCGCAGCTCCGGGAACGGAGACCACCGACGATTCGGCCTCCAACTCACCGGCTACTCTCGGACTTCCCTCCTGGTCACTCCCTGAATCATCGTCGCCACCCACTGCAGCCGACTCCGCATCGGCTCCGCCAACACAGTTCGGCCAAGCTGCAGCCGCTTCATTAGCGATGCCAGGGTTTGATCAACTGCCGCCCGCGGACGATCCCGCTGAGACTGCGGTTCCCAGTCCTCCATCGATCGTAAGCCCCTCCGCCGTAAGCCCGTCAGTCGCAAGCCCTTCGTCAGTTACTACCGACGACAAGCCGAACTACGGAGCCATGCCAACCATCGACTTTGGCGGAGCCCCCGCAACCAACTCACTTTCCGCGTCGACAGATTCGCCTACGAATGCACTGCGCAGTGTCGAACGCGGTGTCGAGCCGAGTGAAAGCGCCAATCTTGCGCCCACACCATCCCCATCGGACCTCGGCACGCCCGTTGCCTTCGGGCCGGCTGACTTGCAACCCGTCGACGCCGCCGTCCCGGCCACGACCGCAATGGCGTCGCAATATCAACCGCGCGATCAGCCCGACGCGCGAATCGCATCCCTTCCAACCGCGGGACTTCGTAATCTCGCTTCGTCGGCACCCGTTTTGGATGAAGCCGTTCTTGCCGAACCCGGTGACCGTCGCCTCGAAGGCATGCAAAGCCCAAGCGTTGTGATTCACAAGCGTGCCCCCGGTGAAGTCAAAGTCGGGAAACCAGCAACGTTCACCATCCAAGTTCAAAACACTGGCGGAGTCGAAGCGTTAGATGTCCAAGTTCACGATCGAATTCCGGCAGGCATGAGACTGGTTGACGCGACACCCTCACCTGACATTCAGGGCGATATCCTTCAGTGGCAACTGGGGGCTCTTGAGCCCGGCGGAGAACGATCGATCACCCTGCAGCTCATTCCAGAACAAGAAGGTGAACTGGGAAGCGTAGCAAGGGTCACCTTTGAAGCTGCGGCATCGGTTCGCACGATCAGTACACGCCCAGAGCTCAAGATAACCCAGCGTGCTCCGGAAAGGGTGCTGATCGGACAACAACTTGAAATCGAGCTCGAAGTTTCCAATCCGGGTACGGGTTCGGCAACCGGAGTCATCCTGCAGGAAGATGTACCCGAAGGTTTAGAACACCCCAAAGGCCGTCAACTGGATAATGTCATCGGTACACTTGCGCCCGGTGAAGTACGTCGCCAAGTGCTTCGTCTACGAGCCGTCTCCGCAGGCCAAGTGCAAAACTTGATTCGCCTAACGGGTGACGACGGATTGATAGCCGAAAATGCCGTTCAGGTCGAAGTGATCGCACCCCAACTAGCGATTGAGCTCGATGGTCCGAGCCGACGATTCCTCGAACGCCAAGCTGTCTTCAATGTCAACCTCGCCAACATCGGCACCGCCGATGCAACCAACGTCGAAGTCGTCGCCTACCTCGATCGTGGTTTCTCCTTTATCGGTACCGAATACCAAGGGCAGTACGATCCCCAACGCCACGCCGTCTACTGGTCATTAGCTGAATTACCAGCTGACGGAAAAGGCTCGGTTCCACTGCGTTTGCTGCCGATTGAACAGGGTGAACGAGCGATCCGATTGGAAGCCAAAGGCGACCTAAACCTTATCGCGCAGCATCAGAAAACCGTTAGCGTTGACACTCTTGCTGAGCTGACATTTTCGATCACGGATGATGCCGATCCAATCGAAGTGGGAAGCGACGTCACCTACGAGATTCGAATCAATAATCGCGGTTCACGAGATGACGCCGATGTGAAGATGCAAATGCAACTTCCCGCGGGACTGGAACTTGTCAGCAGCGAGGCGGAAGCCAGCACCGATGGTCGGGGGCTGATCGCATTTGCACCCACCTCAACTCTCGCCGCAGGCGGCGAAATTGTTCACCGGATCCGCGTGCGAGGTGTCACCCCTGGGACACATGTCGTGAAGGCAATCGTGAACAGCGTCCAAGCAACCGTACCGGTCACGAAAGAAGAAAGTACCATGGTCTACGCAGACCAGTAGACTTCACGTCACCCGTACACGGAGGGCACTGACGATCGCAGGCACAGCAAGCGACAAGGTAATGAGGCCCCAAGCCGGGCCGCCGGCAAGCATGGCAAGGGCGGCAGACAAGGGTATCAAAGTCAAAATCCCAACTCGTACCAGATTTTGAATTGCCGGCACTTCGGGTCGAAGCACGACTCGAATACCCCGAATGAAAACGGTGAATCCGATCAGTCCGATCAAAAGCGGAAACCGATCCCCGGGCGAAACTTGCCACTCCCAGCCATCCGGCGTGAACCGTGGCACCAACGCTAGACATACCGCTCCCATGACCATGACCATGACCCCAACCGCCAGCTCGATCGAATTCCCGCCGACTGTCTCGCTTCGAGAGATAATCGTGATCCCCACGATGTAAATTCCGATGCCACATGCGGCACAAAGCACGTGCGGTGCGAACCATGTTGCGGGCGATGCGATGGTCGATTGGTCTACGACCACAAGTGGAGCCGCCCCGAGCAAGAAGCAAAGCAACCGGCAGATTCCCATCGTCAACGGCGCAAATGGCGTCTGCTTGAACGGCCCGTTGTAAAGCAAGATGCAGGCACTAAGCAGTAGAGCAATGATTGCCGGGCAAAACGTCGGCAAGCTTTTCGTACCGGGCACCCAGCCGGATAAAGCTGCGAGCAAGACACCCGCAATCATCAGCCCCCATGCCGCATGACTGGCCGCCTTGAGCGTCAATTGGCCGCTTGGTAACGGACGCGAAGGTCGTTCGAGGCGGTCTTCTTCAACGTCCCATAGGTCATTGAAAATCATTCCCGACCAATACAACGCAACGCCACTCAACAAGATCACAAGCAATCTCGCGAGCGATTGGGTCGATCCACCACCGAGTACAAAAGCCGCGATAAGCTGCGCAATGACCGTAAATACCGCAGGCAGCCTTACCAGTCGCGACCACACGGCGAGGCGACTAAGACGTCCCTTGTGATCGACGGAGGGGGAAGTTTGCAAAACTGACTCCTGATATTTCTCAGCGGTTCCAGAAATCTCGAAAACTCTGTGTACGCTGCAAGTGCCTGACATTTTGCTCGAATCGATGGGTCGCTTCGTCCGCCTGGGCATGAGTAGGCGGATAGGCTGTCATTCCCTTAAATGGCAGCGGCTCAGAGCTTTGACCGGTCAGCGTATTCAAATCGGCATCTTTATCCCAACCGACGCAGTGCAACACAAAGTCCCTTTTCCATCCTTGTGGAATTTCCGCAGTGGGAGCAACAAACTGCAAGCGAATTTCATCGCCGCTTCCCATCACCACCATCGAATCGTCCCACTGAGAAAGCAGCGGCCTACAATCACCTAACGATGTGAACCGTCCTTTCAACGGCGGCCATTTCGGCGCGGTATTCGTCATTGCATAGTCGTACGATTCGGGCGAATTTGTGCCCGACTCCACTCTTTTCGAAAATCCGTGGTAGTGAACCTCGGCCGAATCGAGTTCAAGCAAATGAGTGGTTACTTTCGGCGTTTCCGATTGAACAACCAGTTGCGCTGCGTCCCAATACAATTGGGCTGAAGTGCGCACACGTAGTCTCGGATCGTCGCTATTGAGAATGTCCGTCACATCGACGACGATCGTCTTTGTTTTGCCACCTGGGAACCCCATGAACGGAATCGCCTTGCGCCAGCCTCCAGACTCCGCAGAATCCGGAACCCACACCGACGGAAACTCGATGGAAGGCAACTCAGGGTTTTGGTCGATTTGAATATTGAGCGATGTATCGGTGGGAAGGATCCAGCCCGTCAACACAAGATAAATGGGCGTTCCAGTTGCAGCTCGTGGTGGCAGTGTCCCAAAGTCCAGATCAACCCAATGTGGCGGGCAAAGTCCCTGCCGAAGTCTGCGATCAAATCCTTGCACAAACGCCTTATCGATCGAACTCAATTGTTGAGTAATATCTCGTCCCATCGTGTCGACAGCGTGCTTTAACGGCCGAAGGTCCTGAGGAGAAAATGCGTAGATTGTGGGTTTCGCAATTTCAGCCGGACCGACCTTTTCATTCGTCCAAATGTCTACATCCGCAGGATGGTCGATGGCACTGAGCGATACATGATCAAAGTAGGCAACTTCCCACAGCTCTTCCGTAATCCGGAACTCGTATCGACCCTCGCGCACGCGGACATGATCACCGTCCACCTTTAGGTATTCCCAAGGACGATCTTTGGCAACCACCCCCGCGGCAACTTGCAGGCCCAGTGGTGCGGCCCACAAGCAGTCGGTCACAAACGCATATTTTTCGCCATCCCAGGTATACAGGTAGGGGCAAGAACCTTTCAGAGTTTGCTCTTCCTCGACGAGCATATCGACGCCAAGCTCAGGTATCGTCTGGGTCAATCCATTTGGGAAGATGATTCGCAGCGTCGCGGCCTTATCAAATCCATTCATTCCGAAATGAGTGGTTGGCGTTGTGATCACTTGAGCGCGATAATGTGGTCCAAATCGCAACTCAAGGACCGAGCCGATCGCATAATGATTGACTCGCCCGCTGTTTGCATTGTTGTCGTCAATCCCCTTGATCCGCACGTCTACATGATGGCCGCTCGACGCCGAAACGTTTTGAGCGATCAGCCAACTGCCTTCGGCAATCGTCAATAGGTCAAGCTTTCCATCCAAGTCAAAATCAGTATTCGACACACACGCACCGCGGACTCCGCCGATCGCTTCCCCCAATTCCTTTTGGCCCGGGTCAACCAGTCGACGAATGACAGGGCCTTTGTCCGTGCTGGCGATCAATTCATCCCAACTATCGTTATCAATGTCTGCTACCAAAAAGTTCGTTGCGACAAGACCCACTTTTTCCGAACGATCGACGACCCATGCTCCCGCTTCGGCTGTGTTCGAATAAATCACATTCAGTTGTTCTTTCCCGCCTACCACAAGATCCCAGGACACGTTGCCGTCGATATCGGCGACATGGATTTGGTAGGCACCGGAAGTTGGCGGCACATCGGCTAACTCGCGGTAACGAAACTGCAAGTGCAGTAAATTCTCGATCAAACCGACTTTGCCAGTTTCGCCGTTAACAGCAACCACATCTAAATCGAGATCGCGGTCCAAATCGACAATCGCCATCGTGGCGAGCGAGGTCAGACTGGACATCGCGTTTTCGTTACCCGCAGAACTAGACTCAAAGAAAGTACGATTGCCCCGATTAATGAAGACCCTCACTCCAAGGTTTCGCGTAGCGAAGATCACATCCAAATCTCCATCGCCTTCCAAGTCTCCCGTCACCGAGGTAGCCACTTGAGTAACGTCTTCGAGCCCGGTTGGTGATGGAACGATTGCAAAGCGTTTCCCATCATCCGTGGATGCTCGACCATCGACCGAAATCAGTTTGACGCCGTCATCCCCGTAAACCAAAAGCGTCGGAAATGTCGTATGTCGCCCTGCAGCATCGGCAGCCTTTTCTCCCTTTGTCCCGTCGTCGGTCGCGGGTTCCGAACTGGCCTGCAATCGATTGGGATCGGTCGCGTCAACCATAAAAAGATCGGCCGACAACAGGCCTCGACACTTCATACCAAGTTCGATGGTTCCACTCTTGGTGAAACTGTCGGTGCCGCCATTTTTCCAAGCGGTTAGAGTACCTTTACTGGTAACGGCAACGACGTCAGGCTTGAGATCAAGGTCGATATCAACTGACAGCGCCGCGACAGTATCGGTAGCCCCGGCATCAGGCCACTCTTTGAACGTTGGAACAGCGGTGCTGCCTGCAACGGGCTGAAGTTTAACGATGTCGGCCGACAGTCGCCGCAACAAATCGAAGCTGAGGCGGTCCAACGGGTGGGGAGACGAACGCCGCCGGTCCGTTTTGACGAGGTCGGTGCTGTTGAGAACATTGAACCACAAGTTCATTTGATTGTCGGCCGTCTGCCAATCTTGCTGCTTGATTGCGTCGACAATCTTTTGGACCAGCTCATCCGGAGTCAATCCGATCGACTGAGTTGTGGCTCGCAGCGACGGCTCAATCGCTTTGGCAAGTTCCTGCGTCCGCTGAACTGGGCCGACTGCGTCATCGGACTTTGCGGTGATGTTCAATCGGGCAGCCCGTAAGGCAACGTAAAGGTTGTCCGGCTGCTGACCGGACAAGGCCGCAGTGGCCTGCGCCGCACGCTTCAGAATATCGCTTGGGATACCATTGATAGGCGACTCCAATTCATCGAGCACGCGCAACAGTGGCCCACCGAGAATGATCGACTTCGGTTCGTCCTTAAGATCTCCTTCGATCGCACTGGACAGCCGAGTGAAGATTTCCTGACGAAGTGATTTCCCAAGCGAAGCGGGCAATAGCGATGCCTCCTGCAAGTCGATGCGACTGGCCAGCCACATCTGGGTCACTTTATCTTCACTGACAACGGAGAACTCATCGATCGCGGTGCGAGCCTGCTCGATGGCCAAGGGCAATTGGCGACGAGCCCCCTGCTTCTCCTCCGCGCTGAGCAGTGCGTTGGTCGTCGCCTCGGTTAGCGAATCGACCTGGAGAACTCGGTTGAGCGCCCGATTGATTGCGACTGATTTGTCCGAAGGCATCTGTTCGTAAAGCAAGGACCAGTCAGCATCAGCCTGCTTGGTATCGAGGTTTTCGGTGGCAGATAACGCGCGTCGAGCCACTTCGAATTGCGTTTCCGCGCTTGCGACTTCGGTTACTACCTCCCGATCACCGGGTGCTAACCTTTGTTTCACAAGGGCGGCGATGTAAATCAACCCAAAGAGCGAGATTACAACCATGCCGATTGCGAAGAAAGATTTTTGGTACTTCATCAGCCGGCTACCCCTTACCCTGTTGGACGCTACTAGTCTTTTTCAAATTACACGGGAGGCTCTCGATTCAAGCTGCCCGTTACCGGTGGAGACGCGACGCCACGCTTCGCAGCGTCGGTCAAAGATGACGATGGACAGGACAAACGAACCAACAAACTAACACGACAGCGTTAAAGTCTTGCCTTTGATGCTTTGCTCGCTCGGTCAAACTGAAACACCTGAAGCTTCTTCGGGTCCGCAACGTAAACCGATTTTTCGTCCGCCGCGATTCCTACGGGCCCCACCAGCGGCTCACCCTCAAACCAAAGCTCGGTCTTACCGTCAGCCGTGAATTTCCACAGCGACTTGCCATATCCGTCGGTAACCATGCCGTGGTCACCAAGCCAAACCAGACCATTAGGATATTGATAAGGTCGTCCGGTGATCACCGGCGTACTGGTTTTGGCCACCACGTCGATCTTATGAACCGCTGCGTCGTCAGGCGTTACTGCCCAAAGTGCGCCATCACCATCAAAGGCTAACCCTCGGGCGTTGACGCGAACGATCAATTCGGGCTCACCACCGTCGATGGGAAGTCGAAAGGTGGCTCGTTTTTCGGCGTCACCAACGTAGAAAAACTTCGAGTCCGGGGACACGGCAAGCGCCATCGCGATACCAATTCTCGCGTTGCAAAGCGGCTTGGGTTCTGCGTTTGCAGCAGCAACATGATAGACCTCCCGCGTCGCCGAATCTCCCACCAAGATTCCGCCTGCGGGATGGATTGCAACGCATCGAGGTCGATTGAGCGGCTTACGAAGAAACTTTGAGCCGCGGACAAATAATTCCCTCTTGTCGCCATCCACTTTCCAAACACCGGGAAGATCGAGATCGACGACGTAAAGGCTTTCTTTATCGACGGCCACTGAGAGCGTGTATTTGAGCGTCGGTGTTTCTTCTTCTTGCGAATGAACCGTACTGGCGGTCGACAAGAGCAGGCAAAAGCAATACCAAAAGAAAGCCTGCGAGAAAGGGCTTACGAGTTTACGATTCATGGTAGTAGGTACGGCCAGGGATAAAGTCTGAGTTTGGCTGGAAACAAAGAAAAAAACGACACGAACTTTCGACGTCCATGTTAGCGTATAAGCCCTTGCAGGTGTTACGTCTCGGGTGTAACCGCCATGATTCGCGTTACAATCGTTGCGGTGAGCATTGCGACGGTCAGGGTACTGCTCCTTCCATTTTCCCATCCAGCGAATTCCCGATCCCGTCGACTGTGTCCATGACTGCAATGTCGCCACTGAAATCTCCACTTCGACACTCGCTCGCCCTAACGACATTGGTCGGATTGACGATATTGGTCGCCCCGGGGTGCGAGCGACAATCACCGAAAGGGGGAACGGACGGAGAGATTAACCAATCGACCACCCCCGCCGAATCCAATGCGGCGGTGCCCGAGGCCGATTTTTTCGAGTTGGCTAAGCAGTGTTACCGTACTGGCGATTACGACCGCGCCGCCGATACTGCCTATAAGGTTTTAATCCAAGAGCCAAACAATGTTGCCGCAAGTTTACTGGTAGCACAGGTTGAAGCGGCGCGGGGAAACTTGGAAACGGCAATCGAGTTGGCCAGCGCAATCGACATCCAATCGCCCTTGGGACGAGAAGCAATTCAACTTCAGATGGAGGTTTTGCTCAAACTCGATCGGACCTCCGACGCGGCCGATGTTATCGTCAGTGCACTTCAAAAAGGGGTCGATGTGACGCAGTGGCGGCACGACGCCTGGCGTTTGCTCAATCAATCGGGACGTCGCGAAGAAGCCTCGGCTCAGGCTCTTAAGCTTTGCGAAAGCGGTTTAGCGACCGAACGTGAACTCCTTTCGCTCATCAGCCAATCGCTTTCGTTTCCGACTCCGGGAATGCTAAAAGACGACAAGAATGCGGTGCGACTGTTTTCCAAAGGTCTGGGAAAGGCCAGGTGGTTCTTCAGCTCGGGAGAACATCCACGTGCGTTGGAGGAACTAGCCGATCAGGCCAAAGACGGTTTCGAAAATGCGGCCACCGAAGCGTTCTACGGCCGCGTTTTAGCCGAAAGCCAGCGATGGGATGAGTTTCGATCATGGAGCCACAACGCATCTGAAGAAGCAAAACGATTCAAGGACTACTGGGCAGCAATCGGCAACTTCTTCATCGACAACCGGCGCAATGAAGCGGCCGCGAGGGCCCTGTTGGAAGCGATTAGCAGAGACCCTACCGACCGTGTATCCATGCAACGACTTTCAAAGGTTTTTTTCGCGTTGGGGAGAACGGAAGATGGTGAACAATTCCGATTCCGCGGAGTCGAGATTTCCAAGTCTGAACGAGAGGCGCAAACGCTTTACGCGTCACCGCAAGATCGAGACGCGAGAACCAGAATGGCTCGGGATCTGATGGAATTGGGGCGACCCTTTGAGACACTTGCGTGGACAGTGACGCTCCTTCCTCCCAACGCAGACGGTCCGCGTCGTACCATCGCTGCCCAGCGTGCTGAACTGCTCAATAACCCTGATGCCATGAAAATGGCAGTTGAGTCGTCACTACTGGGCGTTGACCCTGCCGAATTCAAATTGGAGCCTGCTTGGACGGAACTACTAACCGATAACTCGATCGTGAAGCCAAAAGCGGTCGCGCCAAAACGCGAAATTGCAGCCACGCCGCGACTTGTCAACCGAGCGAAAGAGATGGGTCTGGATTTTCAATGGTATAAAGACGTCGAGATTCAATTTGACTCTATCCCCATTCACGAATCGCTGGGTGGCGGGATAGCGGTGCTCGATTACGATCTTGACGGATGGCCGGACGTTTACCTTGCTCAAGGCTCGGGCGATCCGCCTACGGATGCGTGTACCCGCTCCAGCCAAATGTTCCGTAACCTTAGCAAGCGGTTTGTTGACACAACGCCGTTGGCACAAGGAGAGGATTTCAATTACTCCTCGGGCATTGCTGCCGGCGATGTCAACCAGGACGGATTTCCCGATCTCTACATGGGCAGCCTAGGGCACAATCGGTTGCTGGTGAACAATGGTGACGGCACCTTCCACGACGCGACGTCGCTAATAGATCAGGGCCCCGATCGGTTTTCGACATCGCTTGGTATCGCCGACATCAACGGGGACCACGTGCCTGACTTGTTTGAGTCAAATTATATCGAAATGAATGGCGGCTTCGATGTTCCGAAAGTGGGACCGGATGGCCGCTTGGAACCTCCTACCCCACTTTCACACTATGCCGACTCCGATCGATGGTTCGAAAACCTTGGCGATGGTCAATATCGAATCCATGAAATTGGCCGCACGGTCGCCAAGCCAGGGACTTCGCTCGGATTGATAATCACCGACTTCGAATCCGATGGCAAGAATGAGGTCTTCGTGGGCAACGACGGTCGACCCAACCATTACTTGGTGCAGTCTGGGAAAAATGAATTCGTCAATCTTGCCGAATCAAACGGGCTAGCCAATGGTTTCGACGGTGTGGCAAATGGATGCATGGGAATCGCGACCGGCGATTTCAATCGCGACGGTCGACTCGATTTACAAATCGCAAACTATTCGCTTGAGCCGGCAAACCTGTATATACAATCAACTGAAAAAGACTTCACCGATCAAGCAGCAAGTTATGGACTTGCGGCATTGACGTACCCGTTTGTCGGATTCGGCACCAAGGCGGTCGACCTAGACCACAATGGTTTTCTCGACTTCATCGTCGCCAATGGCCACATCTTTGATCTGAGATATGCCGGTGAGCCTTTTTGGATGCCACCCCAACTCTTGATGTCCGACGGACGCAGTTACCAATCCGTAACGGTCGAAGATGATTCCGGATACTGGAAAGATACCTACTTAGGGCGGACCGTATCGCTGATTGACTACGACCGAGACGGCGCAACTGATTTTTTGGTGGGGCACCTCGACAAGCCACTCGCCCTGCTTCACAACGAAACAAAATCAATCGGAAACGAGGTACAACTCGAACTGATCGGCACCACCAGCGAGCGAGACGCAATTGGTGCAAAATTGGTCCTGACGATCGGGAACTCTCAGTACACCGAGTGGGTAACCGCAGGCGACGGCTACCTTAGCACGGACGAGCCTGTCACCCAATTTGCATTTCCCAATCAAGAGGAAACCTGCCAAATTGCAATTGACTGGCCGTCAGGAACCCATCAACTCTTCGAAAAAGTAAAGGTCGGACATCGCTACTTGGCCGTGGAAGGGCTACCGGAACTGGAACAGCGAAATTGAATCGCGTGAGCGCTGACTGAGAGAAAAATCCGGGATCGAACAGACTTTGTCATCCTTTCCTTGTCCGTTTATAATGATTATTATTAACAGCTCGTGGTCGAGCCCGTCATCGACACTCCGCTTCGTTAACATCTCAGGCCAAAAAATGAAAAAGCTGTTAGTCGCCATCGCAATTTTCGGACTCCCATTTGCTACGTTGACCGGTTGCGGCGGAGGCGGGACCGAAGTGATTGCCCCAGCCGCAGATTCAGACAAGGGGATCACCGACTCTCAAGCTGCAGAGTATGAAAAGCAAATGAAGTCGGGTGCATACGGTTCAAACACCAGACCCCCTGCGAACTGATCGCCTGCAATCCGCGTGTAAATGCTGGTGCTAAGTTTTTACGTGGCCAAGGGCGTTGCGTCCCGAGGCCTTGCGTTGTAGGACGCTTCTATTCCTGCGCTGCTTAAAGCGGTCGATTGTTCGCCTTAATCAATTTGGCCCCACGCGTTCTTGGAATGATGTTGAAGCGTGTGCTAGAGCACGCTTACTCAAGTGCCCGGTGATTGGGTGTTCACGGGTCGGGTGCTAGGGTCAAGTCGCAATGACCTAAGTACCAGCATTCTCGTCAGCCCTTGCTTCTTCGCTTGGTAGCCGGTTTGCTATAGTTCGAACGGTTCGACCTGACCTTCGACAATTAATAGCCGTCGATCGGCAAGAACATCGCGGACCGTTTGTGTTTTTCCGCTTGGCCATCGAATTAAGATTTCATCGGCCCGTGCTGCATCGCCTAGTCCGATCGACAACACTGATTCGTTGTTGCAGAAATAACCGTCACCAGCCATTACCCAATCGGTTGATTCTTGATCGCCCGCCTTTACCTTGACGCTAGCACCGATCGCGTCTCGCTCACTTTCAATGCCGACCAATTGCAACTGCAACCAGTGGTTTCCTGACTCGGTTTGATTGACTAACAGCGCCGACGTAGCTTCGATATGGCTGATGGCAAAATCGGTTCTTCCATCGCGATTGAAGTCGAGCGTCGCAAGCGCCCTGCCGAGATGACGACTGGACCAGTATCCCGAAGCGTCTGATACGTCAACCAATTCGAAACGACCGTTCATATTGCGAAACAGTTGCGGCGCCTGCTCGAACAAGTGTTTGCTTCCCGCTATATCTTCGACATGTCCGTTGGTGACGACTAAGTCGAGCAGGGCATCGTTATCGAAATCAATCGCCTGAGTGCCGAAGCCGAGCACGGCACGGCTTGCCGCGTTGAGCTGGTATTCATTGTGGCGATCCCGATACAGACCATTCTCGGATAAGTAAAGACTTGCAGCATCATCTTGGAAGTTAGTGATATGCAGGTCTAACGTACCACTGTTATCAAAGTCACCGGCGGCGATCCCCATCGAGGCGGTCGCGCCACCGGTGTATCCGTATGCGCATCCGACAAGCGTACCGACTTCCGACCATTGGCCGGTGGCGAGATCGCGTTTCCAAAATTGGTTGGCGCGCAAGTCGTTTCCGATGAAGATCTCATTCCCTGCATTGCCGTCAAAGTCAGCGACGACGACGCCTAGGCTGGTGGAAGCATGGAGACCAGCTACATCCCATGGGAGCATCACTTGTCCGCCGAAGCCGTCATTGCCTACGAGTCGATCTGCACCGGGATCATAATTTGAAGGATTGAGTGCTGCTATCACTCCGCCAGACTCATTTCGCTTCGGTCTTTTGCTGAAATCGGGGTCGTCGACGTAGGCAATTTGAAACAGGTCGGGGAGGGCGTCCCCGGTCAAGTCCGCCATCGCAAGCGAGGTTGGTAATCGAGTGGACGAACTTTCGCCAATGATCGGTTCATTGCGGAAGCTTCCGTCGCCATTATTGAAAAATATCACATCGCCACCCAGATTCGACACGACCAAATCCGGGAAGCCATCCTGATTCCAATCACCCGCCGTGATGCCGGTGCTGAACCGAGATTCGCTTGTTGCAGAATTCTTGGTAACGTCTACTAACTGCCGATCGACATTACGATAAAGAATGTTGGACACCACCCCGCGAAACAGCGGTGGATCGGAACCGCCTTGACCGAAATAAAGGTCGGGTGATCCATCTAAGTCGAAATCTAACACCGCGATTGCGCCGCCCATAAATTGCTGCAATGCGAAGCCGGACTTTTGGGGCTCCGACGCTACCGCAAAGGAATGCGTCAGACCTATCTCTCCCGCGATGTTCACGAATCGTGCCTCGACGGGCTTGATTGTCCGCCCTGGACGCTCGCTCGGTTTTTCACGTGCCAACCGCTTTATGCCTTCCACCTTGGGCATTGGGAAGCGTTCCAAGTCCATCCCACACAAACGACGGGCCTGGCCTGGAAACGCTTTGCCTGACTTTAATAAACTTTTCCGCTGCACATTCAGGTTGGCCTGCACACTGATCGGCATTCGACGCGTGCTCGCCTCGATGGACCTCCACATGATGGATTCCAGCTTGTTATCGGCTGCATCGAGTCGTTCGGCGAGTTCGCCAATGAGATCTGGGTTTGCAGTTTCGGATTCAGAGATTCGGTTATTAACCAGTAGAATCTGTTTGATGTCAGTCCAACGGGTCCACCACTGCGCCGCCAAGTCGTCTTGATCAAGGGACAGCAGGGCTTGAACCAATCGTCCCATCGAAATCAAATCGGTCGGATCGCGATCGATCGCTTCACACAATGCGCGAGCCGCTTCCTCAAATCGACATTCCGCCAACAAGTACGTGCCGACCGCTGCCCAATAATCGGAGAATCTCGGAACCGAGCTATCGATCTGGGACAACCACCAAAAGAAGCGTTCATCATTCTGCGCCTCGATCGCCACGCGGCCGTAGAGAGCCATTACCGATGGCGGAACCGGGCCCTTGGTCACCTCGCGATCCAATTCCTCCAACGCTTCGTCATATTGGAGTTGGTTGTAGAGTCGGCGTGCCTTACCCGACGCTCCGATCGGCCAGTACGGGTGTGATGGATCGGACGGAGGCAACTCCGGATCATCGTACATGGCATCGTTCAACATGATGAGCGAATGCAACTCGTCCTGCCTTACGTCACCCAGCTTGCATAGTTCGCGAACATGCTCGGCTGCCTCCTGCCTGCGGCCTTGTCGGTTAAGCAGATAGGCCAGTTTGCGATGCGGAAGCGCCTCATCGGGAAGCAGACTCAACACTCGTAAATACTTTTGCTCCGCATCGCCATAACGTTCGACCTCCATGCACCAGTCCGCCGCTTGGCCTAGAGCCGGCAGACCAGCGTCCGGGTGATCTTCCGGGATTGCTTCCAATAACTCGATCGCCTCGCTTCGATTTCCTTCCGCAGCGGAGAGGTTTGCGAGCCGAAACAAGACTTCGACATCACGCGGATTGACAATGAGAAGCTGTCGAAGCACCGCAGTCGCCTGCGCGATGTCGCCCGACTCCGCGAGGCTATCGGCTTGATCGAGCTGCGTTTGGCTATCGTCCGTTTGGACATCGCCCGTTTGGATCGGCGCAGCCTTGGATGGGCTGATGACCGCAGCTTTGGGAGGGTCGACTTGCTCTTTGCTGTCACAACCGCCGAGCGCAAACCCGAGTAGTAACAAAACCGATAAGAAAACAGGGTATCGCATGATCGCCAATAAACCACGAAGAATGGCAGCGCCGGACAGCGCATTCAAACACTTCTCAACACAAGAATGATGGCCCGGCGTCAGATGGCTGCGAACTCGACGTCGTCGTATCGATCGTCGTATCGGGCCCAGCACAGTTAGCCAGAATAACTGCAAAGTTACAAATAAGAACCGGAAGGAACAGCTGAACTCAAACACTAGGACAGAGCCCGGTTGGCGCCCAAAAAGGAGGGACGAAAAAGCCGCCAACGCCGATTGCATGCTATCTTCCTACACTTGCAAGTTCAATGAGGGTTCTTCAATAACGGTTCAAGGGTTCTCAAACTTCTAATCTGCATACTGCTGGAGAGGAAATGCTTTGCCTTCACCCTGAACAATGATGTACTCGGCATTTGCCTCCAGCTTGCCTATCGTATCGACCGATCCATCCTGCCAAGTGACCGATAGGTCAGATACGTGTTCTGCCTGCCCGAGACCAGCGATCAGTGTTTTTTCGCTGCTGCAAAAATAACCATCGCCCGAGAGCATCCATAGGGTTCTAGGCTTGTCGTTGCAATTGAATCGGATGACGGCACCGACAGCATCACGACTGCAATCGGTCGCGACCAGTTTGAAGGCGATGCGGTCGTTCGAGTCGTTGCTTTCGTTGATCAACAGCCGTACCTGCTCATGTGTGTGAGTGATCATCACGTCGTTGCGTCCGTCCCGATTAACATCGGTGGTCCAAAGTGCTCGCCCGACATGAGGCGTACTGAAGTAATCACCCCACGCATCGTCATCGAGTAACACAAAGCCGCCCGAAGGGTCTCGCCGAAAAATCTGCAGAGGCAATTCGTAAGGAGGTGCTTCCGGATCGGAGAACTCGCCGATGTGCCCATTGGTGACGATGATCTCGTCCACCCCGTCGCTATCCAAATCGATCGCTGCAGCGCCGAAACCAACCATCATCAACGTCGGCTGGACCAGGTCAAATTTGGCCGTTTCGTCCTTCCATAAACCGGGCGAGATTTGCTCGTAGTAAATGTTGTACTCACGGGCGAATCCGGTGACGTAAAAATCGAGATCTCCGTCGAGATCAAAGTCACTACTGGCGATCCCCATCGATGCCTGCGCCCGTGACGTCCCATCGACTGCGACTCCGGAGGCCGATGCATGTTCGATCAGCCTGAACGAATCACCGTCATTTTTTGAGGAACTCTCTCCACCCGAAGAGCCCTGATCACGCGAGTAGAGTGCATTTCTAGACATGTCGTTCGCGACAAAGATACCCAGCCCGATTCCGTCCAGCATTCCCGAGACAATGCCCAAACCTCGTCCTGGCGATGCATGATCGATCCAATCGGCGTTGAGCTTGACCAAACGCCCCTCAGGCGTACCAACAAAAAACTGATCGGTATCCGCCGGAAACTTCAAGGGATGACAGGGGCCAAGGACTCCTTCATTGTTTGGGCATGCTTTGTCGAGACTGGGCACGGTCTTGCAGTAGCTCGTTACGAAAAGATCTGCGATCGCATCTTGGTTTATGTCCACGAAAGATGCAGACGTTGACCAAGCGTCACTGGCTCCGTTCAGCAGAGTATCCGTACAATCCGAGAAGGTGCCATCACCATTGTTTCGCAGTAGCCGACTAGAGCCCAAGTTGGCAAAAAAGAGATCCGCGAAACCATCTTCGTTGAAGTCGCCCACGGCAACCCCCTGACCAAATCCTTTGTCACCGACGCCGGTGCTGTTGCTGACTCGAACAAACCTTGTACCTACATTCCGCATCAGGTCATTGGGTTTCGAATCGGATTTAAGCATCGTACCGCCGGCGTTCATCATCAGCAGGTCCGGTAGCCCGTCGAGGTCATAGTCGATCGCGCCGCCGCCGACGCCCGTCGAGCGAATGAGCGCCGCCAATTTTGCATTGGTCGGATTGTTGCCTTCACCGATCGACTTTAAGCCCCACTGATCGCTTGAATTCGTCATGCGCAAATGATCGTGAGCAGCGATGAGTGGTACAACGGCGTTTCGCTTCGGCCCTTCCCAATTCGACTCAACCTTCAATAGCGGCAGGAAGGAGAGGTCGACTAAATACGCGGGAGTGTCTTTTGCGAACCATCCTGAGTCAGGCCGCAGTCGCCCCACGATTTCGCGGCGTAACGGAGTCAATTGGTCGCTTGGTTCCCGAGGGAGCGTCGTTGCAATCGCTGACCATGCCTCGGCTTCCCAAAGTCTGCCTAGCTGGACGAGCGATTGCGCTACCTTGGTAGCTGCTGTCTGGCTATCTTGTCCGTCGGCTGCGAAATCGTTGAAACGGTCGCCAAAGGTCAACAAATCGTTCGCATGACTATCGATAACCTGGAGGACCTCATCCGACACGCGATCTCTATACTCTGCGTCGCTTTTTTGAAGACTTTGAATGGAAAGCCGCAGGCGATCCCAGGCGTCATTTCGGTTCGGGTCTCGCCGCGTTGCTTCCCAATAAGCCCTTGTTGCCTCTGCCGGCTGCCCGTTCTCTCTCGCTAAATCGCCCATGGTCAGCCAGTAATCGGCAAACTCGTCGCTACCTGATGGCGCGCTTTCAAGCCATTGCGGTAAATCGCGCCACCTTGCTGCTGCTGAAAGTGCCTGCCCATACATGGCATGCGCCGGCGCAAAATCGGGGTGGTGATGAAGGATATCTTCCAAGACGCTGACTGCTCCCATCGCATCGCGTCGATAAAGACTCACAAACGCTTCCGCCAAACGAATTCGATGATCGTTTGGATTGCGCTCCATCATCAGTTTGGAAGTGCGTTCCGAGAGGCGTCGCGTCGATGTATCCGAGGTAGAAATCAACAGCGGCAAGTCAAAACTTCGGTTTTGGATCAGTACCTTGAGAGGGCCTTGGAGCTTGTCGGTGCGCTGGGCCTCACTCAAAAAGCCAACTAAAATCCGTCGCAAGTCGTTGTCCTCCGGATGCGATTGGAGGGAAGATTCGAGCAAATCGATTGCCGGATAAATCTCACCGACATCGACAAGCGTCTGAATCGCATAGGAAACTCGCGACTTAGGCTGGTAACCTGCCAGCTTGGCAGCATCGACCAAGAGGATCGCGGCCTCCCGTTTGCGGCCGCAGAAAGCACTTACCGTGGCGATTTTGGTCAGCAAATCAGGGTCATCTGGGTTGGAAACCATGACCTCTTTTGTGTACTTGTCCGCGCGTTGCCAATCGCGGTCACGGATGGCTGCGTTCATTCGTTCGACAGGGTCATCCTTTTCTGCTTTTGAGGTCACCGTTTGGTTTCCCAACTCGCTATCGGACGCATCCGGTTGGCACCCAGCCGAGAGCCCAACGGAGAGGACGAATGCGACCAACGACTTCGACAAACACCGACTTCTACCGCTCCGCGAGCGGTTGAGAAGCACAGGTGGAGACGGTGGACACTTGATCAAGATGCGGCGAACTCTTTCGTGAAAAGACTTATTGATCACAAAAACATCATCGGATTCTATAGCGGCGAGCCCAAAATCATCCTGCGATTGACCACGGTTTGCGATTGACCACGGTTTGAATCGAAACCGGCATACCCCTCTAAATCGTCTATCTCGTCCCGTTTAACTCGTCCCGCCCTATCTCAGGCGAGAGACCGCCCCAACGCATCGGTTCAAAAATCGCACTGGCCTACCGAAACCACCAAACATCGATTCCACCAAACGCGGGCCCTCGCGGTGCCAAAGGCCCGTTTCGTAGAACTAGGATGATGCAGTAGCGGTTTTATGAAAGCCCAAGAGGCTCGGGGACCCCAAGATATTTCGCCAAAAACGCTGCTAAACAACCTCTTGCGCTAATATTTAAGTTGCCGGGTTTTTAAAGTTTGTTACCATAAGCTTTGGCTTTTCCTGGTCCAACGCGTTTTTGGACCGTTTTTCTCTTTTTTCAATAAGTGCAAGGTAACTACATGGTTCGACAGAAAAGTGCGGCAAGAGGTTTCACACTGGTGGAATTGCTTGTCGTGATCGCCATCATTGGTGTCATGGTTGGACTGCTATTGCCAGCAGTTCAAGCGGCCCGCGAGGCCGCGAGGCGTATGAGTTGTGGTAATAATTTCAAGCAGATCGGCTTGGGCATTCACAACTATCACGCTGCTTACAATCAATTGCCAATCAACCACGGCGGAACAGGCCTGGGACAAGGCAAAGGCGGTTGGTGGGAAGGTTCGACAACCACCAATCATGAAGAGCTTAGCGTTCTCGTTGGCCTCACACCGTTTGTTGAACAACAAGCGATTTGGGAAGAGATCAGCGCTGGTGGCAACCGAACAGTCAATGGCGCTGCGGTTCCGACCCCTTCGGGACGTTGGTCACCCATGGGTCCTAACCCACGTGCTGACCGCGGCGATGGTTCGGATAACTTCTTCCCCTGGTCGACCGAAATCGCAACTTTCCGTTGCCCAAGTGATCCTGGCAAAGGTCGGCCTGCTCGAGGACGCACCAACTACGCCGCGTGCCTAGGCGACTCGTTCAATCAAATCTGGGACCACGGCCCGAAGGAAGCGAACCTTCAACCCGCTCCAGACGATTGGCGTCCATCGTTCTTCTCGGGAGCCGATCGCGGATTCTTCTCGAAGCGAAAGACCACGAAGTTCAACGATATCCTCGATGGACTTTCCAACACCGTCGCCATGGGCGAAATCGCTAGCGACCTTGGCGATACCGACAAGCGAACCGCGATTTCGGTTCTCAACGGCGGTTGGGTTGTTGAAAATAACCCTTCGCATTGCACGACGAACCAGCTTGACCCGTTGCGACCAAACTTCTGGTGCGCTGCTGGCGCCACCGGATGCACCCCTCCACCGAACCTGTCGTCCAATGCAAACCACTCACGTGGGATGAACTGGGCTTGGGCTTCGGGACCTTGCTCGGCCATGAACACCATC
>JANOBM010000230.1:0-12475 GCA_031411655.1 Planctomycetaceae bacterium | reverse complement strand
ATGGAGGAACGGAGAAATGGCGGGCTCGGGTGTGACAGATGCGAACGGCAAGTATGAAATCACTAAGCTCGACTATGGCGATTACTTGGTTACCGTGGGCAGCGAGTCCTCAGCGGGCGTCGCAAGCAAGAATGTCACGCTTAGCTCAGCGACGCCGTCAGGCACTCTCAGTTTTGTGCTGCCCGTCGTCGGGTCGATTCGTGGGACGGTAACCGATAGCAACGGAACAACTCCTCTCGCACGAGTTCCTGTGACTCTATTTTCGGGCACGACGCCGATCGTAAGCGGCTTTACCGATGATGCGGGTCGATATCGGTTCGACGTCCTTGCTGTAGGCACGTACTCGGTCCAGACCGTGCTCGAAGGAAAAGGGTTTAGCCCGAGGACGGGACTTGCCCTTGGCATCGGGACAAGCCTAACCGGTATCAATCTTGTCGCTGGCAACGCACGCGTCCGTGGCGTCGTCCGCAACGCCGCGACCGGGCAACCGATCGCTGAAGCCAGGTTGCACATTAGCGGCGATGGCATCAATGGCCTAACCGAATTTGCCACCGCAGCGGATGGAAGTTACGAATTCTTCGGGCCGCCCAGTGCAAAATTGCAAATCGTTGCGCGAGCACCAGGTGTTGCTTACCAAGTCCTGAACACAACGCTTTCATCGACCGGTCCGGTCGTCGCGAACTTCTCACTCGGCACCGCGACATTGTTCACCGGGACGGTGCGCGACACGACAACGGGAATGCCGATTTCGCGTGCAGTAGTGCAGCTTCGCAATCAAGCCGGGCCTGCAGAAGGCCCCTTCGCCGCCACAAATTCGAGCGGGCAGTTTTCAGTGGACGGTTTGCCTGCGGGAGTCTACGACATCGTGGTCGTGGCCCCCGCGCACCAGACCCTTGTGCTCCGAAACCAAACGATCGGTGGAGCAACATTCATTCGCGATGTTAGCTTGGGCGCGGCATCAATCAGTGTTTCTGGTTTCGTGCGTGACGCTGGCGGACGGGCATTGGCGGGTGTGTCGGTCCAAGGTTTCGATGCTACCGGTCTTCCAATTGGATGGACGACTACCGGGATTGATGGATCCTACAAGTTGGATAATCTCCCCGAGGGGACGATCACCTTGACGGCGAACACGGCAGGCGGTGGTTCTGTTTCGCTGCCCCCGGTCACGGTCGTCCAAGGCAGTACGCGGACGGGTGACAACTTCGTAATGGCGACTGTGGCCATTGCCGCTGCATCAAGCTCTTCGGGTGCGGCGGTTGCCACGGCGGCGTCCATCATTTCCAGCGCCACAGGTCAAGTCAGTGCGTCAGCGAACCCGGAATGCGGAGCATTAGACCGTGTCGTCGGGCTGCTCACGCTCACCGCGTGCGTACCACCAAAGAGGTTGCCCGACGAGGCGGTACTGCCCCCATTGCCACCGGGTCCCAATTGCATACGCGTCATTGAAGCATTTCGCGAAGCGGAGGCTCGCATTCGAAACCGCGACAATATCTTCGATGCCTGGGCAGAGAACTTTGAGGCAGGGCGAGATCTTCGCTCTGCCAACGCCAAGCTCCTCACGGCACAGGGACTCGTCTTTGCAGGCAATCTTGCCAAAATCGGTCTCAAAGTACATGCGTTGACGACTGAAGTGACCCAAGCGGGCCAGCTCGCGGGCTTAGGGCCAAGTGCCACCGAGAGTTTTCTACGCATTCTCAATGGAAATATTGGACTGATCGATACCTACATCGTCAAAGGACGCGATTTGATACTCGCACTAGCTGCGGCCATCGAGGGCACCCAGCTCGGCGGAATCGATGACATTGTTGGACAGCTTAGTGGCATCTTGGGTGCGGTTCGTGACTTAGCAGAACGAATCATCGGCGATGTTCCGAGGAATACACCATGGGGAACTGCGAATCCGCTTTTTGACATCTTTCTTGATGTTGTCGGCTTCATCAAGGATACGATCAGTGCGGGGATGGATATTGTCGCTGCCTACAAAGACAGCCGAGTCATCAGTGGAAACACGGACCTAGCCAAGGATCTCTACATCCGAGCTTCAGTGAACGCAACCTTTGCGGTCGAGCACTATCAATGGGAACTCGCTCATTGCATGGAAAATGATCCCAAAGTTGATCGACCGGACCAAGTGCCGCTCCCGATATGGGCGGGTGGACCGGGCGCCGGTGGCTCTTCCGCAAGTGTGGGGATTCCCACTTCGCTCGATCCAAATGACAAGACGACAACGGCAGGATTTGGGGCATCGCGATTCATAACCGCACAGGTGATGCCATTCAGGGTCGATTTTGAAAACGACCCTACTTTGGGAGCAACCGTCCCGGCTCAAGAAGTCTTCGTCACTGATCCCCTCGATGCAGACCTCGATTTGACGACCGTCGAGTTCACCTCATTCGGTTTTGACAACCGCGTGTTCGATGTGCCTGCCGGTTTGTCTCGCTACGAAACCACAATCGACCTTAGGCCGGACGGCATCAATCTGCTTGTTCCGGTGGTCATGTCAGTGAATCCCCAAACGCGGATCTTGTCGGCGACATTCCGCTCGCTCGACCCGCTGACAGGGCTTCCTCCTGACGATGTCGATTCCGGTTTTCTTCCGGTTAATAACAAAGCGTTGCACAACGGAGAAGGATTCTTCACGTACAACATTCGGCCGCTTCCGGGGCGGCTAACCGGTACGGACATTTCCAATCAAGCGTCGATCGTATTTGATGTGAATGCTCCGATTCTCACACCCATCACTCGCAATACGCTCGACACCGCATTGCCAACGAGCCAAGTCAGTGCACTGCCGACAAAGAGTGCCGCGACGTTCAATCTAAGCTGGTCGGGGACCGATCCCTCGAACGGTTCGGGTGTTTCGTCGTACGACATTTTCGTATCGCAAAACGGTGGCCCATTCACGCCGTTTTTGGTTGGCACCACGGCAACCACCGGCGTCTTCCAAGGGGTTTCTAACACGACCTATGCATTCTACAGCGTCGCTACCGACAACGTTGGTCTGCGCGAAGCAACACCGGTAACAAGCGATGCTCAAACACTCACATCGATCTTGCTTGACTTTGGCGACGCACCCGATCCAAACTATCCAACCCTATTCACGCGTAACGGCGCTAGCCACGTCATCGGTGCTCTTCGTCTGGGTACCTCCGTCGATGCTGAAGTAGACGGACAACCTTCAATCGCTGCGGATGGGGATGGTGCCGATGAAGATGGCGTCTTCATCGTCAGTGACCTAGTCACCAGCTCGACAGCGGCAACGACCAGCAGCGTCCGTGTCGTTTCCTCCGCAAGCGGCAAGCTTGATGCATGGATTGACTTCAATGGAAATGGTGTGTTCGACAATCCCAGTGAACGGATCGGCGGTACGTCGAGCATCAACGTCGCAGCAGGTGAAAACCTGATTTCGTTGAACGTTCCCATCGGGAGCGGCGCAAAGATTGGTGATACCTATGCCAGGTTCCGCCTTAGCACCGTGGGTGGCCTTCTTCCTACCGGAGTAGCAGCCGATGGCGAGGTCGAAGACTATCGAGCCAAAGTTGTCGCCGCCTCCGATTCAGCGACGATCGATATCAAGGTACCGGCAGGCGAAACAGAGGTCGTTGCCGAAGGCGCTAACCTGATCGTTCGCCGTGGGACAACTGTGTTGTTCAAAGCACCCTTCACAAGCTTTGGGGCGCTACAATTTGGTGGGACACCGCTCGATGACATTTTGCGCCTGACGATTCTCCAATCGCTCACTACGGACACGCTGCTGTTCGACGGTGGCAGTGGGACTGACTTCCTAAAACTCAATGAAGCTGGCCAAACGCTTGACTTAACGACTGGCAAAGTAGTGGTTCGAGATTTAGAAGGCGTCGACATCACAGGCACCGGTGACAATAAACTGATCCTGGACCTTGCCAAAGTGAAAACCGCTTCGACGACGACCGATCGATTGAGCGTCGTTTTCAACGCCGGCGATACGATTCAGTTTGGAACGGGTTTCATCGCCGACCTACCACAGATTGTTAGTGGTCTGTTCACGCACATCATCAAAGAGGCCTCTGTCGGTGGGACCGCTGAGGTTTATGTAAGAAACGATCGTGCGTACCAGAATCCGCTGAACCGATTCGACGCCGATCGTGACGGCACCATTCGACCAAGTGACGCCCTAAGGATCATCAATGAGATTCGTCGACGCGGCGCGGGCCCCCTCGTGACACCAACTACTAGCGGACAAATCAGCAAACTCTACTTCGACGTCTCCGGTAATAACTCGCTGACCGCTCTCGACGCTCTGCAGATCATTAATGCAATCGCACGAATCATTCGAGGCGGACAAGCTGAGGGCGAGAGACAAGATGACATGAATTCGCGAAACCAGGCCGTTGACTTAACTTTCACGGAGCCTGCTTTCCGTTCGACGATCACCGACCCAATAAGCGAGCCGATACCAATGGTCGTAAGCAATTCTGGCACCAGGGCGCACGCACCATCCATGACGATCAACGATGCATCCGCGATTGATATCGCAATGAAAACTTTCGATTCACCCGTCGATTCCATTCCTTATAACCGATTGAGCGAGGAACTACTTTCTAGCATCGCCACGAGCACCTTGGAGAGCCGTATGTAGTTAATTTGAACTCGCCTTCGTTTGGTTTACATCACTGGTCGGGGGTTGAACCGCGGTGACAGTCAGGCGGTAGGGCTGGGCTTCGCCGCCGAAGTCGTTAGCATCCTGCACAACGATGAAATAGCGTCCCACAGCGGGCACTGCGGCTTCGAACTGCGAATCGCGAGATCCTTCGTAATCGTCACTTGACATCAAGACAGTGCCCATTCCATCGACAAGTGTCACAAGTGAGTCGACCGCCGAACCGTACGCTTGCGCTGCCACCGCAACGCGAATCGGCTGCAACGTACTGAGTTCAACCGCGTAAACGTCGACATCCTGAGGACGCTCAATTTGCCCAAGGGTAACTTGTGACAGTTCAATGGTTTGCGACTGCTTGAAACCTGCATTTGGTTCGATTTCAATCACGCATCGCTTCGCGCTACCGATTGGCATCCGGTACGTCGCCTCACCATGAGGAGCCACAAACACAAGATCGACATCGTCGACCAACTCGTCCGGCCTCTCGGGTGCAATGCTTAGTTCAAATTCAACTTGCGTATCACCACAACGTTCGGCATTGAGATTCGCCGGTAAACCGACCTTTGTCTGCGTCAAAAACTTGACGGTAACGCCCTCCGTATGGCAACGAACTTCCGTTGTACCATCGAGCCTCAGCCCGCGAGCTCTCACGGTGATCGGAGTACCCGATACGCCGCCCATGGGATTGCACATGATCACTAGGGGAGCCGACATCGGCGTCAACGCCACCGGTTCATCTCCACCGACGAAGCCAGAACCACCGACGAAGCCAGAACCAGCGAACCATCCCACAAAAGCCAAACGCTTCACAAGCGATCGAAGCTTATTCAGGCTCACTTGCAATTCGGAATCACACGATGTCACGAAAAAAGCACCTCCATACGGCGGCCATTTTCCAGAATTTCAACGGGGCGACCGTCGCCAGTAAAGAGCTGCTTGTGTGGATCAATTCCGAGGGAGCTTAGGATCGTGAAAGCGACATCTGCCGGCGAGAATGGATGTTCGGTCACAAATGCACCGTCGCGATCAGTCGCCCCTATGACCCGCCCCGGCTGCACTCCTGCACCGGCGAACAGGAGAGAAGCAGCAGGTCCCCAATGATCTCGACCGGCGTCCTTGTTAATCTTCGGCGTGCGACCAAACTCACCCATGCAGACGACCAATGTGTCGTCTAACAATCCACGCTGATGCATGTCTTCAATCAAGGCTGAGAAGCCAATATCGAACTCGGGCAGCTTCTTATCGAGCGCCTCGAAAATCTTGCCATGATGATCCCAACCGCCATAGTTGACCGTCGCAAATCGAACACCCGACTCGATCAATCGCCTCGCCATCAAGCAACTCTGGCCAAAAGGATTGCGACCATATCGATCTCGTGTCTCGATGGCCTCGCTTTCTATGGCAAACGCTTCGCGAGCCTTGGGAGATAAAACCATCGATGTAGCGCGCTGTTGATATTGATCGTATGAATTGACTGCGTCGCTCCCCTCGACCCGTTTCGCCAATTGATCAACCGCCTGCAAAAACGTTTGACGTCGTTCGATTCGTTCGTCTGCTAACTTTTCGGGCGCAAAAAGGTCGCGTACACGGAAATTCGCATCGTTCGGATCCCCGACTTTGAAAGACTCGCAACGACCACCCAAAAAGGCACTTTTACCGAGCTCCCACGTAAACGACGGGTTTTGTGGGATCGCAACATAAGGCGGTAGCGTTCCGTCAAAGCCAAACTCGTGTGCCGCGACTGCGCCCATCGCAGGCCAGTCACCAAACGGAGTGCCGAATCGACCGGACAATACCCAATTCGTCGCCGTTTCGTGGTGATCGTTATTGTGCGCCCCGCTGCGAACCAAGCATACCTTATCCATGGTTTGCGCCATTTTCGGAAGCATTTGGCTGATGCGAAGCCCGTTAACGTTCGTTTCGATCGGCTGGTACTTTCCCCTGATTTCCTCGCTCGCGTCGGGCTTGGGATCAAACGTATCGTGATGCGATAGCCCGCCCCCTAAAAAAACCAATAACACCGATTTGGCTCGACCGTTAGGGACAGCCGACTCACCTGCTCCCTCGGCCGCCAGCAATGATGAAAGACTGAAGCCGAGGGGCGCGAGGCCTCCGACCCGCAAAAAACTTCGCCTTGACGAACCGATGCGACGATTGGCGACGGTATCAAAAACAAAATCAAACATCGTCATGATTCCTGCAGCCGGGAAAACAGCCTAGATATTTATCAATGATTAAAGGCGAACTCTTTGGCATTGAGTAATGCCCATAACAAGTCAGTTGCAGTTTCGGCGCGATCGCCTTGTTCAAATGCGATCCGTAACCGCTCACGTTCCAGGTCGCTGGGAAATCGGCTGTAGGTGGCTAAGAACAACTCGTCGAGCAAACCATCGGTTGACTTCGACTCCGCGACCCAGCGCACCAGGTTACCACTCGGGTCACGAAACTTGGCAAGCAGTGACTCACTGTTTTGTAAATGCAATAATTGAGACAAAGTTACATCCGCAGAGCGTTCGCACGCGCAAGCAGTGACTCGTTCGGAGCGTCCAAAAGTCATAAGGAAATACGATTCAATTTGTGGCCCTGGTAACTGCTTGGCCCGGGTTCCCTGCGGATAACCCTGAAAGTTTTCCGGTACACCGGTGGCTTGGCAAATCGCATCCAGCATCACTTCAGCAGGTAAACGCTTGGCATAGTAGTGCGAATAGAAACGTGAGTCCTTCGCATTCTCCGGCGTCGTATCGGAAGCGAGTTGGTAGGTACGCGATAGTACCATTTGCTTCATGAGATATCGCAGGTCGTAATTCGACGCGACAAACTCTGCAGTTAAATAGTCATAAAGTGGCCGGTTGGTTGGCGGATTGGTATCTCTAAGATCATCGACCGATTCGACAAGACCAACCGAAAAAAAGTGCTTCCAAAGTCGATTGACAATCGCCCCTGCGAACGCTTGATTACTGGGGTCGGTAAGCCAATCCGCCAGGCGAGTGCGCGGGTCGGAACCCGCCGAAATTTCAACGGGCTGGCGATCAAACCCCTGAGGCCTCATCTGCATGCCGGTTCTTGGTTGGTTCACGACCGGAGGAGCTTGGCGAGCGCCGTCGATCTCGCTTCGAAGCTGGTTTAGTCGCTCCTGTTTTTCATCAATTTTAGCACTCTCGACTCCGTCACTTTGCAACTTAGAGAGCTCCTGCTCTTCATTCTGAAGCCGTCGTTCCAAATCCTGAAGGTGCCGGGTCGACCGAACCAATACAGTCGCGCCATCGGTGGGCGGTTTTCGGTCCAGCACTACCTGCGAGAAGAAAGCGATGAAGTGGTAGTAGTCATCTTGTGTGTATTTTTCGAGCGGGTGATTGTGGCACTTCGCACAACCGATCCTCATTCCTAGAAAGGCCTGCGCAACCGAATCCGCGACCTCGGATTCGTGGGCCTGCTTCTCGCCCACGGTAACCACGTAATAGCCAACCGCCGGGTTTTGGTCACTGGGGCCACTCGCTGTCAGAACATCCCGTACGAGTTCATTCCAGGGACGGTTGCAAGCCACTTGCTTGCGGATCCAATCATGCATCGCACGAACGCCTTTCACGCCACGCACATCATGGTCGCGTTCCTTTCGATTTTGTAACAAGTCCGCAATCTGCATCGTCCAGTGGTCGACAAATTCGGATCGTTCGAACAAGCGATCGACTAATCGTTCACGCTTGCGTTCTCCGTTATCGGAGAGAAAGGCCCGAACTTCCTCCCCGGTGGGTAGCGTTCCGATGAGATCAAGCATCACACGACGGAGAAAGGTTGCATCATCACATAAATCTGCCGGGGGAAGCCTCAATGACTTGAGTTTGGACATCACATGATCATCGATCTCATTGTTTCGAGACATAAATCGGTCGTCATTGATTGAATTCCCATAGGGCATGGTAACCACAACCGTATCGACAAGCCCTTGATAGGAGACGACGACGGACACCTCTCCATTGCGAATGGCTGCCAGGTTTCCATCCGCGCTAACTGACACATAGGCTGCATCATTGGAGTGAAATCTCGCAAGCGTGGTAACATCGCGCTCCGTTCCGTCGCTGTAGGTCGCATGAACGACAAGCGACTGATGGTCACCGGGCACGAGCGTCGACGCTTCGGGCGTCGCGGAGATGCCCGTGACGTAGGCCTCATCGGCGAGAGGTCCGGGAGCGCCTTGCTCAATCCATGCCCGCAACGTCTTGAAAGGAGAACTGCCGACGTTGAACAAACGCCCTCCGCCGTGCGCCACCCTACCGGTTGCCTTCATCAGTAACAGGCTTCGATCGGGTTCGATCGTGTTCAAACGACGCCCGAATTCATCCGAATTCAATGAACGATAATCTTCGACCGGAGCATACCCGCGTAATGAAAGTCGGAAACCATTTTGGCCCGCAAGTTTTCCATGGCAGCCACCGGAGTTGCAGTTGAATCGAGTCAAAATCGGCTCAACGTCGTTCACAAACGACGGTGCTGATTGAATTTGGCCAAAGGCTGCCAATGGAACGGAACTCGCGACGCAAAAAATTGCCACGGCACCCAACAACGAACCCTTCGACCTTCTACCACTCGATTCAACCGATCCGGAAATCGATGAATTTGCCGGTAAGCGCATTGCAAACACCAGAAGCAGCGGAGGAAGGATGACGGGCGGGAGACAAACAGTCTACCACAGGTCCTGATCACTTTCGACAACCGTCGTTCCGCATCGCGCTACTCACCTGCCATTTCCATTCTTTTGAACAGCGATCCGTTGAAGGTCGCGAAGGTCAATGGAGCCGTTTCCTCAAGTTACCTTCCATTCTCATGCGTCGCTTACCCGAACTCAGTCAACAACGATTTCTAGCGTGGCTTTGAATTGCTTGTCTTTGGTAATCGGACATACCTTCATCGCTTCAATCGAGGGGATCACCGGTAACGGATTATCGACCCCTGGGAACTCATATAGCGGGACGGTTTCACCGGTTTGATGATCCCATATTTCCATTTTCGGCGTCGGTGGTTTGGCCGTACGCTCCCAAGTTAAGTAAACAAAACTATGTGTTTTCGGGTCAAAAGCCGTAAACTGGTCCATTAGCTTACCGCCACCAAAGCGAACTTGATACGTTTGAACCCTCTCTCCATCGTGACCTGTCACTTTGTAAACGTTTCCCGCGTGTGCTATCGATGGGAGCATAAGCAAACCGGCCAATACGAAGGCACTTATACGAACGAACATCCCACTACCTACCTTTCGAAGCAATCGTTTGAGGTCAGCTACATCACCACCTATCAGAACGCGTTGCCCGGTATTTTATTAGTGTTTCCGGCGTTCGTAAGCAGGTTTTAACGGGGCCAGATCGAGATGCACCTTCTTAGCGAACTGTTATGGTGACGGAAAAAACGCTGCAAAATTTTATTTTCGAACCATACTGAACCGTCGACTGCGTGAGCAAATCGGGCGTGACAAACACGGATTGAAGAACTACTCTCGACGGTTTATCAGCGTTTTTTCCCAATCAGCTCATCCGGCCCATGCAAAAGAACTGGTATTTAAGAACCGGGACGCAGAGCGAAGGGCCCTTTTCCGAACTGGAAATCCGCGCCCGCTTATTGGCCGATGCCTTCGTGGCAGGTACGGAAGTGAAGCAAGGAAACAGTACATGGAGATCAGCGGCGAACGTCAAGCAACTCTTTATCGAAGTCTACCAATCTGGATGGTACGTAAAATCAAACGGCAAGACAGTTGGGCCCTTCGTGACTCGCAAAATTCTTGATCTGCACAAGGCTCGCCAGCTTCCGGCCGACGCCTTTCTACGACAAGGCTATTCCGCATCATGGTTGATGGCGGCCGAAGCCATTGCAATGATTGAGCAAAAAGCGTCTGTGCTCGCGCGAATAGCGGAAGCCTGCGAAGACGCCGATTCAAAATCAGAACCTGAGTAACTGCGTTCAAAGTCGGTACGACGATGCAGTGAACAGTTCCCTGTATGACAAAGTAAATGCCAAACGATTCGATGCTTCGAATCCATCGATTGCCCGTCGTTTTTTTGATGGCGAGCAACGTTAGTCTGTTGACACCGACCACAAATCGCGGCGGGCAACTCGGCAGCTTAGTGACCGACCGGTAAAGCCACTTGATTCGTCGACATTAGATAGCCAATCAAGTCTCGAATTTGGTCGGCGGAAAAGTTTTGCAGTTGCCCTTCTGGCATAATCGAATTGGGACTTTGCTGGGACTCTTCGATCTCATTGCGATCAATAACGACTGGCTCTTGAGGTGTCTGCAACGTGAGCGTCCGCTCCGTCTGTTTTGTGACGACGCCACTCACCACTCGTCCGTCGTTCAAACGCACTTGAAGCACACGAAAATCGGCTCCCACACTGGCGCTGGGATCCACCATGTTTTCGAGAAGATAGTCGATGTTCTTACGATTTGATCCGGTTAAATCAGGTCCCACGGTACGCCCGGCACCGTACAACACATGGCAATTGGCACATGTCTTTTGAAAGGTAAGGCGACCGGCACTGAGATCGGCATGCGTCAAGTTCTCAGGCGTAAGCTGTGCCTTGTACTTGTCGATCTGATCGCGTTTTTCTGCAGCCGAAACTCGTACATCTCCCCAAAGCTCGGTGAGCAATTCGTTCAGTTCTTTATCTTCAAATGAACTGATCTGCCGAGCATGGAAAGCGGAGACATCGCTAGGCGATATTTTCTTATCACGAATCGCAGCGAGCAACGCTTTTGCGTAAGCCGGGCGTGAAGCAAGTGTATTGATCGCCTCCGCTCGCGACTCTGGAGAAAATCGCCCCATCGAGTCGATAATTTTCACTGGCGTATCGGGATGATCGTACATCGCTAACCCCCGAAGCGCGCTGGTAATCAGCACGTTGTCTTTGATCAAGTCTTGTAGCACCTGCGCATAGTCCGCCGGTTTGCTGGCAAGTAGCGCTCGTAAAGCTTGTCGACGGGCTTCGGGCTCATTAGAACTTTTCGCGATGAATGCTCGCAGTTGTTCGTGAGCAACTCCGTCTCCGAAAACGATATTGAGATGTTGTAAATCATGACGAAGTTCTGCTGACTCGTGCTTTGCGAACAGTTCCGACGCTTTCTCCCAGTTTGCAGGTACGGGAGCTTTACGCCAACCGTCGAGCGCCCTAGCCATTCCTCGAATGATGCTCCCATGATTCACTGAGTCGTCACGCATCGCTAACTCAAGCAGCTTGTCCACACTGGCAGGGTCACGCTCGATTTCCAATGTCAACCGATGCGCAATGTTTTGTGTCAGGAGCGCAATCTTCGAATCTTCGGCGAGTGCAATCGCTGCTGCCGGGTCGCGAGGAACAGCCTCTTCGATGCCAAGCCACAGCATGATGGGGAACATCCGATCGTTAGCAAATTCCTTTTTGGCGGCTAATGCCTGAGCAATCTTCCAACGTGCCTCGACGGGTAATCGTTGCAACGTCGAAGCAAGGTACATACAGACAAGGCCCGAGGTTTCGCTTTGAGCCATCGACTCCAGCGAATGAAGCACATCGACAGTAGGCCCCTCACCGTTGGCAGACCACCTATCGGAAAGCAAACGCAACCCAAGTACGCGCTCATGTTCATTTTCAGCGGAAAGACTACCAGCAGACGGTGTCCCATGGTCTCGATTGAGACCGCCGATGGAATGCAAGGCTGCAATTACACGGATGCGCTGCGGTAGGGTGAGTTGTTCTTTTAATTGATCACCGAGGCCTTTACTTGCATCGACGAGACTCTTACCCGTTTCGCGTTTAGCTTCTTCGGTTAGGGATTGGTCGTTTTGCGACGCGAGGCGTTCTTGTAAGATGCGACGC
>JANOBM010000229.1:0-3613 GCA_031411655.1 Planctomycetaceae bacterium | reverse complement strand
GAATGCTTTTTTCCGGCGACCTTACCAACGTTGGGCGTAGCGCCTCAAAATAGTTTGGCGCTCCCTTAGTGGGGACTTTGTTGATACACAACGGGATTGAGCGTTGGATCGTTATACATCTTAAGCTGTCGAAACGTTTGGTGGCGTTTCCGACCGGCATACAGGTCGTCGATAAGTTGCTGAAGCGATGTAGCAAGATTGAGTCGCTGCGCAAGTGCGATTTGGAGCGATGTTTTGACGCGTGATAGAAACGCCGCATCGACACCTGTTCGGATGACTTGTTCCTCAAAGTGAAAAATTCGTAACGCCAAAATCGACAAGCGATCGATGGCGCTGCCGGGTGTCTCCGTATTGAGCGGCACGGTAGCGTCCGGGGCGATTCCCTGTGAGCTGAGCATTTCAACAATCGCATTGTCGATCCCTTCGATCGAGTCGTTGCGGCGTTGGTTCAGTCGGTCGATCCTTCGCTTAACACCTGCAATGACAGAATCGGTCGCAACCGGATCGCGGGCCAAATCTTCTTCGTGCCACAACAGAAAATTGATTTCGTGATTGGCCACCACGAGTTGATGGAACGAAGTCGCCGAATTGATAACGGGTGAAACGTGCCATCGAGCCACCAAGTCAGATTGCAGGTCGACGATATCAGAAATTCGTATCAAAGTGAGCTCTTTTTTCGGCGGATGGCGGTTAGCTGTCTAGCTGGGGAAGACTAGCCTACACGAAGAGGACAGCATTGCATTTCGCTGATGAGGCTAAACGCCGTCTCCAATTTTGACAGGAAACCGTTTGGCTTCTTTCGCCGGAATCACTGTCACAGCCCTTGGGTCGATCCCTGTGACTCGCAGATTTGTTGGCAGCCTAACCATCGATTCGGTCACCGAGAAACGGCGTTGGCCAGTGCTGAGGGCATCCATGTCCATCGAAATTGACAAGGTGCTCGGGGCGAGGAATCGGAATGCGTTTTCAGTGCCAGCAATGGTTACGCGAGCTTCGTTTACCAAGCTGTCGCCCAGCGGCATCGACTTAGGGACATTTCGGTATTCGATCGGCACCACGTAAGTTCGGTAAATCTGATTGCTGTCGTAAACAATCATCCACCAGCCGATCATTGAAACCAAGAGCGACGTCGCCTTCAGCATCCATCGTTCCTGCAAAAATCGCCGGAATAATGAATGGCGTTCACGAACCGAGGTCATTTCCATTTGGTCATGAATGATCGATTCAAGGTGCCGAGTGACAGTTATCTTTTTAAGCTCCCGGTCTTTGGTAACGCTAACGGTACCTCTTTCTTCGGAGACGACGATCGTCAGGGCATCGCAGACGTCGGCAAGGCCAAGGGCCGCGTGGTGCCTCGTACCGCGATCATCGGCGCGGCCATTGGGCTTGGCCAGCGGCAAGTGGGTTCCGAATCTCGCGACACGTACACCCTCGATGACAACAGCACCATCGTGCCCCGGTGTATCAGGGTCAAAGAGGCTTTGCAGCAATTGTCGGCTCGGTAACGCATCCAGTTCTGTACCTCCGTCAACGTGCAACCGGAGATCGTCTCGACCACGGATCACGATCAATGCACCCACTTTTTGCTGCGCCAGCGTGAAGACGACATCGCTGATCATCTCCGCAACATCGTCTGCAACGGTCTTGTCTTGTGGACCAGTCGCCGTCGCGTTGGCGCCCCCGGTGATCCACTGCGACACCCGCTCCGATGCCCAGCGAATATCGTCTTGGTAAACGATCGCGATAGCTACCAGTACGACAAAGAAACCGACTTCGAACACGGCCAAGGTCAAATACAACTGCCACTGTTTCGCGAAGAGATACAGCAGTCCAACAAACAAAAGCGCAAACGCTCCGCGACGCGAGGCGCCTCGAATCGTCAGCAGTAACACCACGTACACAACGATTGCGAAAATCAAGATGTCGATAAAATCGACCAGCCGAATGGAGCCCGTTGGCAGCATCTGTATCAGTCCGTAATCCGTTCTGCGGAAGCGTAAAGTGTCCTGTCCCGATTATGCCCCCAATGCGTCGATGCCGAAACCCGACTCAAAATTACTTTCAACAAGACTGCTTAAAGCGTACGGCGAATGAAGAGCCCATGAGAAAGCCATCAGCCGCTTTAGCGCCAGTCGCAGGTCTCTTCGGTCTTCGGATAGGTGGCAAATAAGGCTGGTCGAAAACAAGTCGACTTAAACAGAGACCAGTGCTCCGTAAACTCTTAAATCCTAGGTAGCTACGTTCGACCGAACGTGGGTATCCCACACATTGGCGAGTGTTGCTACCCAAAACCTTAGATCTGACGAGGCGTTCGTGAACGTGGTGGATATCGCACGTTGTAGATGGGGCTTGTTGTGCATAGGAAAGATAAAAGGCATCCGCGATAGTGGTCTCCAATCGCACACGTCGATCGCACTCACTGCGCTGTTCAGGACCATTTCGAGTCACCGTGAAAAAAACAGGCCGCGCGCTTCGGTATCTCTCAAGAACGCATGATGTGGGATGGAAATCCGTAAAAACTTCACGATTCGTTGACGGAAATGCCAAGGCAAATGTCTTTGATCGCTTCCGTGAGGGCCGCTGGCCTTGAAAACGATGCAAAAAAAGTAGCTGCGGCACCGGGTTTGCTCAAAGCGGTGGTACAAAACCTGATCACTCAGGCCGGGCTTGTCCGTTGCGAGGCGTGTCAATTTTGCCTCGATTAGACGGTGTTGATATGCCTCGAGAGACGGGCTACGGCGGAGGGGTTTGGGCCGAATCGCTTTTCTAAACACGCTAGGTTGACACCTTGTTGGGTGTCGCTTAGAACCTAGGTGGCTGGATGACTGATTTGTGTTTTCAACGCTAGCATTAGCAGGGTAAACCAATGGATCATGGGACTATAAACGAAGGCTCGATCTGCGAGGGACCTTTATGGAGCCACCGGAAAATTTCGGCCCGCCGCGTCGCGTTCACGTTGGTTGAGTTGCTCGTGGTCATATCGATCGTTGGCGTTCTTGTTTCGCTCTCGCTCAATGGCGTCCAGTCGGCGAGAGAAGCCGCTCGTCGTGTTCAGTGCTCAAACAATCTGCGACAGCAGGCATTGGCGCTCCACGTGTTTCACGCCACGCACAACTCATTGCCACTGGGCGATGATAGCGACCAAGGCCGCAACCAATCCTGGTCGACTGCAATCCTTCCTCAGCTAGAGCAAAGCGGGATCTACGAACAGTGGGATCGCAAGGTCCCTTGGAACGATCCCGTGCGCAACGCCGCGTTAGCCAATACGGTGATATCGACGTTCCGGTGCCCCTCGTCCATCTTGGATTCGCCTGGGGATACCGACTATGCCGGTATCCAGGGAAGCATGCTCGGGGCGCTACCAGTTGTTCTGGTCTATGGGAACAATAATGGTGTGCTGATTTCGTCGACTCCAATGAGAAGAAATCCTGTGAGCCTTACGGAGATCGTGGACGGGACGAGCTACACGGCATTCATCGCTGAAGTCGTGGATCGCCTTCCCGATGAGCACGGACTATGGGCTGATGGTGACAACATCATGTCTCACGACAATGGTGGGATCAACATTGAAAATAGCGGAGAAATCTTCAGCTTTCATCCCGGCGGTGCCTAC
>JANOBM010000228.1:0-4762 GCA_031411655.1 Planctomycetaceae bacterium | reverse complement strand
GCAAACCTGTTCCGGGCGGACCTTTGTCGCACGGCTTCGACTACTACTTCGGTGACGATGTTCCAAACTTCCCGCCGTACGCTTGGTTTGAAAATGACCGTGTCATCACGGAGCCGACCGTAACCCTTAGCACTCCGAAACCAACGGCCGAAGGAGCGTGGGAGGCGAGACCGGGTCCCTCAGTGAAAGACTGGGACTTCTGGGCCGTGATGCCAAAACTCACCGAAAAAGCGGTGGAATGGATTGGCAAGCAGAATCAGGATGAGCCGTTTTTTCTCTTCTTCCCTTTCACTTCACCACACGCACCCATCGTGCCAACCAAAGCATTTATCGGCAAATCGAAGGCCGGTGGCTTTGGCGACTTTGTCACTCAAACGGACGACACCGTGGGTAGGGTTTTGCAAGCGTTGAAGGACGGTGGTTTCGACGAGAACACGATCGTGATCTTTAGCGCTGACAATGGTCCCGAACTTTACGCCTACGCTCGTATCCAGAATTTCAATCATCGCTCGATGGGGCCATTGCGTGGGGTCAAGCGTGATATCTGGGAAGGAGGGCATCGCGTACCGTTACTGATTCGCTGGCCGGGTACCGTTCCCGCAGGAAAAGTAAACGACGGGCTGTTCAGCCAAATTGATTTATTCGCAACCATTGCAAAGGTTGTGGATACCGAGATTCCTTCGGGCTCCGCGGAGGACAGCTACGATCAACTTGCTTTCATCAAAGGTGAGTCGCCTAGCGCGCGAACGACGTTGGTACACAATACCAATCCCGATGGTTATGCCCTTCGCGATGGCGACTGGGTGCTCATCGCCGCCCAAACTGGCGCGATTAGTAAAGTGCCTAAATGGTTCGACCAGGCCAACGGATACACCCCTAACACGCATCGCGGTGAACTGTACAACCTTCGTGACGATCTTCCACAAAAGCGGAATCTCTTCGACGAAAGACCCGAAAAGGTACAAGAACTCTCCGCGCTTCTCCAACGGCTGCGTGCGAATTCTCAAGTACGATAAAGCGGGGTGCATGCAGAGGCGGTACCACCAACTTTTCTTTCTCCTGCCAAACACATCAAAGTGATCGCATGAATCTCCATACAGCTTCCTTCCTCTGCATACTGTCACTGCTCTCGGCAACGACACTGAAGGCTGTCGATGTTTCGCCCGCGAAGCCAAACATACTATTCTTGTTGAGTGACGACCACAGCTATCCATTCCTCAGTGTTTACGGCGATACGAACGTTAATACCCCGGCGCTTGATCAATTGGCGACGAACGGCATTAAGTTCCATCGATTCTTCACCGGTTCCCCCCAGTGCGTGCCCTCACGGGCGGTGATGATGACAGGACGTTCTGCTGTTGCAGCAAGGATGACTCGGTTCTCTTCACCATTACCACGTGATGAAATCACCTTACCTGAATTGCTACGTGACCAGGGCGGGTACTTCACTGGTATCTGCGGACGTAACTACCATTTGGATAGCGCGGCTAAGATAAGCGGGCCTCTATTGAAGGTGTTCCAAGAGCATCGGCTGAAGACTTTCATCGATCGCGTCGACTCATTGAATACTTGTGCCGACAACGAGGTTGCCGGACAACTGGCGGCATTCCTTGACAAGAAACCCGTAGACAAGCCGTTCTTTATGTGGGCCAACTTCAGTGATCCCCACCACGTATGGAATGCGCCAGCGGATTTCCGGCCAGACCCCGCCACGCTCAAGCTGCCTGCGCACTTGCCCGATCTTCCCGGCGTTCGCGAACAGCTAGCGGACTACAGTGCCGAAGTCAATCATTTAGATCGCACCATCGCGGGCGTGCTCCATGAAATTGTCAAACGCGGTATGATCGAGAGCACGCTCATCGTCTTCTGCGGTGATAATGGAGCGGCGCTACCCCACGGAAAAGGCTCACTCTATGATCCTGGCGCAAACGTTCCATTCATCGTGCAGTGGCCCGGTGTGGTCAAGCCCGGCCGTGATTCGCGAGAACTGATCAGTGCCGAAGATCTTGCGCCGACGCTGCTTGCGGCAGCAGGAATTCAACCGGGAACAAAGATGACTGGCATGAGTTTCCTGCCGCTGTTGAAGGGCGAGGAATTCCAACCTCGAAAGTACGTCTTCGTGGAACGCGGGCCTCACGGCTCAGCGCCAGTCACCGTGAATATGACGAACGCAGGTTACGATTTGTCCCGCTCCGTACGCTCCGACCGGTATAAGTTTATCTACAACTGCACGCCATGGATCCCCTACTCACCGGTGGATTCGGCCGCTGGTGCGGCATGGACCCAAATGACCAAGGCCAATGCAGACGGAATACTGGCACCCGGCTTGCGGGAAACGTACTTCACGACTCCGCGTGCAGTGTATGAACTCTATGATCTTGAAGCCGATCCTTCGGAACTGAACAACGTCAGCGGTCGTCCCCCATTCACAGCCGTCGAAAGGGAACTCCGTGAGGCTTTGGCAGAGAAGATGATTCTCGATTTCGACTACCTGCCGTTACCAGAACTGTCGAATGACGAAACGATCCAGCCAAAAGTGATCCAACCAAAAACGAGAGCGCCACGAGCAAAAAAAGCTGGCTAAGGATAACAGCTTGGTCTACGTCACTGCGACGGAGAGGGAGGGCTGCAGAATGTTGTGTTCTTGGATGAGGGAGGTCGTGCATCCTGCTGTGACTTCAGCACCTCGGCGTGTGATGGCAGCTTCGCCGGAGATGCCGATCGAGATCAATCTCTAGGCGAGAGATAAACCGACCAGGTCTAACAGGGCTCGACGATGTATTGGCCGAACGCCATCGATATCTCTCACGCCCGCGGGACTCTCACGCAAGCAATCTCGCCATGACATCCTAGATCTTGTCTTTTTTATCAAAGCCCAAGCCAACAAGAGCGACCAGCCCTACGGAGACAAACGCGGCACCTTATCCACTAGGCCCCGCACTCCTGCCCATATGCTGATGCGGAGTCAGCGAGATTCCGAGCGCTTGATCCGATCTAGCAATACGGCTGCGAGGATGACCGACCCGAGTACCACTTTTTGCGTATAGCTCTCGACGTTCGTCAAGTTCATACCATTTTGAATGACCGCAATGATCAGCGCTCCGACCAACGTTCCAAAAACCTTTCCTTCGCCGCCCGATAGGCTCGTACCCCCGACCACGACCGCCGCAATCACATACAACTCGTACATTCCACCGTAGGTTGGTGCGCCACTTTTCAATTGAGACGCCATCATGACTCCTCCCAGTCCAGCTAACGCACCACACATGGAATAAACGATCATCAAGATTCGCTTGACCGGAACTCCCGATAAGCGAGCCGCTTCAGCATTTCCTCCCACCGCATAGATATATCGTCCTGTCGTTGTCCTGGTCATCATCAAATGAGCCAACCCGTAGATAACGACCATTAACACCACCGCATTTGGAAGCTTGAATAAACTGGCTTCGCGGCCCAGCCACACGAATGAATCTGGCAACTGATTGATCGATTGACCTTCGGCCAAAATGAACGCTAAACCGCTGGCTACTAACATCATGGCTAAGGTGACGATAAACGCAGGCACATGAAAACGAGTGACCATCGATCCTGAAAAGATTCCGATCAATGCTCCACCGATGACTCCTGCAAACGCACCAGTGATCATGCCTAGTGTCGACGCCGACTCCGCACCAAAAAAATCGCGGATCAATCGTGCCGTCACCACCGATGAAAGCGCGATGATACTCCCCACCGACAAGTCGATTCCCCCGGTGATGATCACAAGAGTCATACCGACGGCGACAATCGCGATCACGGCAATCTGATTGGCGATGTTTAGCAGATTATCTTGCTTGAGGAAGTTCGACCATGAATAAGCTTGTGGCGTCAGGATCTGAGCGTCTTTCATGGATGGGAACTTCTCGCCTAATTGATCGAAGACACCCCAGCGCGAAGTCGTTTCATTGCAAGCGATGATGTTCAATGTCACGCCCTGGTCGACCGCCTCCACAATCGCCTTCCTCGCGTCTGAAGGCTCTCCGTTGACCACTTGAAAAACGTGTCGTCCAGCGACCTCCAATTGTGACCGGAGAAGTTGCGAGAAAAGTTTGTCTTCGTCACTGTTTCGAGCAACAATTAAGATCTGTTGCGATTCAGCAGGAAGAGTCAAGATGAATTGGGACAACGACGTAGCCGCTGCTTCACCCGTCGGATACTGTGGCCCCCAGGTACGGATGCTGAAGTAGCTGCATAGAAGCAGTAGCACCAGCGGCATTCCGTATTTGCTAAAAACGTTGGACCACACACGGATCGTTGGTTTACAAATCACCTCATTGCTCCTACTGAACCGCAAGTTCCATGATGTCGTTTTGTGTGGCCCCAGAAACGTCAGTAATGTGCCCCGTGATACGTCCTTGGTGCATTACGAGAATACGATCGGCCATGCCAAGGACTTCCGGTAACTCGCTGCTAATCATAAGGATTGCTTTTCCTTTTGCGGCGAGTTCATTCATGAGCAAATAGATTTCGTATTTTGCGCCGACATCGATTCCTCGCGTTGGCTCATCAAAGATTACAACGCCGGCGTTTGATTGCAGCCATTTCGCCAACACCACTTTTTGTTGATTGCCGCCGGAAAGGTTGCTGACAGGGAAATCACGAGAGGCCACTTTAATCTTGAACTTCCGCTGGAATGTATCGAATGCATCCGATTCTGCCAGTCGATTGATCCAGCCAAATCGCGAAAACTGACGCAAATTCGGCAGGCTAAAGTTGTTCTGTA
>JANOBM010000227.1:0-18624 GCA_031411655.1 Planctomycetaceae bacterium | reverse complement strand
TTGGCTGGGTGGTGACCGCGTCGGGCGGCGTGGACGTAAATGCCTTCGAAGTGGTTTCAAAACAGGTAACGGCTCCCGAACTTGCTGAAATTCGTGACCGGAAACCCGCTAGCGATGCCGGACGCTGGTGGTGGAACGGCTAGGTTGCGGACCACCGAATACGCGATTTGCTAAGAAATCGCAGGTTAGGAGTCGAGTTCTCGACTCCTTTTTGGCGTCGATTCCGTTCGGCTTTCGCGCGCCATTCGTCCTTTGAAGCACCATCGGAGGGCACAAACGTGCCATCGCGATCTGAAGTTGGCGGGATCGGATGCGTAAAGTGCCCAAAAGCGGCGTGGTGAGTTTGGCGTTTGGGCGGTATAAGTGGGATTCGATCGCCGAATGTGTGATCGAATACACTACCACCTATCAGTCACAGGAAACGCGTCTCGATGTCTACTGACGCCCAAAAGCTCAGCGCGGTTGAGTTGATCAAAGCAGAAAGCAATTTATTGCGAGGTACGATTGGCGATGAATTGCGAAGCGATGTTGATCATTTTGACAAGGACAGCATCCAACTCTTGAAGTTCCACGGAACTTACCAGCAGGATAACCGCGATGATCGCGCGGCCCACAAATCCGAAGGGGGCGGCAAGGCATTTTCGATGATGCTGCGGTCAAGGATTCCTGGTGGGATCATGACCAGCGATCAATTCATCGCGCACCTGGACCTCTGCGACACGCTTGGCAATTCGACGATGAAGCTGACGACACGTCAGACCATCCAATTGCATGGAGTGTTAAAAAGTGATTTGAAGCAGACGATCGCGCGGATTAATGAGGTCGGACTTTCCACGCTTGCGGCGTGTGGCGACGTCAATCGAAATGTGATGTGCTGCCCCGCCAAACGTACGGGCAACGTACGAGTCCAAATGCAACAATTGTGCTATGACATCGCGATAGCGCTCGCGCCGCAGACGGGTGCCTACCATCAGCTTTGGTTAACCGACGATGAAACAGGCGAGAAAACTCTGGTCGGTGGCGAAACCGAACCTCTCTATGGTCCGCGATACCTGCCTCGTAAGTTCAAGATGGCGGTCGCGTTGCCAGATGACAATTGCGTCGACGCCTACACGAATGACATTGGGTTGATCGCGGTAGTACGAGACGATTCGATCATTGGTTACAACGTCATCGTCGGTGGCGGCATGGGTACCACGCCCAGTGCAAAGAAGACGTCACCGTTGCTTGCGAAGCGAATGGCATTCGCGAAGCCGGATCAAGTCATCGATGTTTGCAAAGCGATTCTCATGGTCCAGCGAGATCATGGCAATCGAGAAGACCGCAAGGTCGCTCGAATGAAATACTTAGTCGAAAATTGGGGCATTGAAAAATTCCGTGCGACGGTTGAAGAATACTTTGGCTCCCCGCTGGCGGATTGCACCGAAGACGATGTCCATGACTTCGACGATCACATGGGATGGCAGGAACAAGGCGATGGACTTTGGTCCTACGGCCTGAACATCGAGAACGGTCGGCTCTACGACAATGATCGGCGCCAGCTCAAGGCGGGCATTCGCGCCGTTTGTGCCGAGTTCAATCCGGAAATTCGTTTGACCGCGCACCAAGCGATGATTTTCTGTGACGTGAAGCCAGAGAATCGCGACCGTCTGATCCAGATCTTGCGAGATCATCAAGTGCCTCTATCGGAAGATTTTAGCACGATTAGGCGATGGTCGATGGCTTGCGTCGCATTGCCCACCTGTGGACTTGCGATCACAGAAAGTGAGCGAGCTCTTCCCGGTATCATCGACCAACTCGAGGCTCCACTTGCAAAATTGGGACTTGCGCATGAGCGATTCACGCTCCGCATGACAGGTTGCCCAAACGGATGCGCGCGTCCCTACAACAGTGACCTTGCCTTGGTAGGAAAAGCGAAGGGCAAGTACACATTATTTGCCGGCGGCGCTCTTCTGGGAAATCGCCTTTCCTACATCTACAAAGACTTGGTTCCCGACGAGGATGTTGCCAAGGAGATTATCGGTATCTTCGCCGCGTACAAAGCGAATCGCGAAAGCGGTGAAACGCTTGGTGGCTTTTGCGACCGGGTCGGTCGTGATCAATTGGAAGCCATGGCCGATGCGGCGCCCAAGCCGTAGCGTTCTGCCGACGTTGATGTCCGGTCGATCTCTATTTGAGCGTGTGACAGTGAACCGGTTCCAAAATGGACTTGGGACCGGTGATAGAGAAATCGCCAATGGCTAGGCGGCACGAGCGATTCGATCTCGAGCCTTTGCTGGTTTGTATCGCCATCGTCGATGGATCCACCAGTATTGCTCAACACCTTGTTCAATCGCATCGCCTAAACGATCGCTATACCACTGCGTGAGCGATCGCACACCGCTGCAAACTCCTTCCGGGTCGTGCAGCGGATCCGCGACGGCGACCGATCCGCTCTCGAATTGCATCGGGTGCCGCAGTCGACGCGTGTAGCCGACGATCATCGGAGCATTGCTTGTCAGTGAGAAAAGTGCCAGGGCCTTATGACAAGAAGCTTCGGCTCCTAAAAAGTCCACCCAACAACCTTTGTCGCCGGCATGCTGGTCAGCCAACAGTGAGAGCGTGCCATTTGCAGAAAGGTGCTGGTCGATCAGTGGCGCACAGCCTTCTTTATCGACCATGAACTGGCCTTGCATGCTGCGAAAGTCTTCGAGGTAGTTGTGAAGGAATCCATTGTCGAGCCTTCTTGCGATCGTGACGGTCGGGAATCCCATCAACCCAACCATGTAGCCGCAAACTTCAAAGTTGCCGTAGTGGCCCGTTACAAGGATCGTCGGACGCCCGCTCAGTAGGTGCGTCAACATCACGCGATGATCGCGGATCCTGAAGTGCTGTGTCCAATTGGTAAGGTGCAGACGCCTTGGTGCAATGGCAATTTCACACACCATCAGCATCAAATGGTGCCACATCGCCTCGGAAAGCGCCAAACGCTGGTCCTGGGTCGCATCGGGGAAAATCCTTTGCACGTTTTCGTCGAACGTTTTGCGGCGCACCCCAACGATGCGAGAAAAAAGTTTAGCCAGAATGCGACAGAGGCAGTCTGTCATGTCCCGCGGCAGCGTTTGGATAAACGCCACGAAACAACGGACGAGGGCGTAAACACAGAAATCGACGATAGCTTTTCGTGGATTTACCGCGTTCTCGTCGCTATTCATCCTCAGCGGGCCCAATTGGTGGTGGCGGGAGTTCTTACCTAGCAGGTAGTTTTGCAGGAACCACGGCATGGAAGCTAGGCGGATTTTGTCGGTTGGTGGGGCCATTACCAAGGTTGTGACGCGGACAAGTGGTGAGGCTACCTTGTCGATTCGTAATTCAGTAGACACGATAGGGGTCCGCCAATTGTCGATGGGTGTTTCGCCCTGTCGGGAGGCCCCACAGTCGCGAATAGTCGACGTAGGCTCTCTGTTTTGCGGCCTTTGACGATTTTCGGTGACCAAACTCTTTCAGACGACCTTAAGCGATGACAGCAACGAATCCAGCGAATGAGCCATTGGCAATCGTTCTTGCGGCCGGCAAGGGCACTCGAATGAAGAGCGACCTTCCCAAGGTGCTTTTCCCCGTCTGTGGACGGCCAATGATCCATTTCGTGCTGGACGCATTGGAATCGGCTGGTTTCAAGCGAAAAATCGTCGTTGTTGGGCACCGAGCCGATGACGTTCGCGCCGAGTTGTCGCACCGAGACGATGAAGTCGCCTTCGTCGAACAGCGGCAACAGTTAGGAACCGGGCACGCTGTGATGCAGTGTCGGGAACAACTGATGGGGCACGATGGACCGGTAATCGTTGTTGCAGGCGATTCGCCGTTGCTTCAGCCGTCAAGCCTCAAGAAGCTAATGGCCTACTTTCAAACGCATCAACCAGCGTTATTGATGGGAACATTGCTGAAGCAGGACCCCACGGGACTAGGGCGGATCGTCCGTAGTGGCGATGGTGCATTCACTGGCGTGGTTGAGCACCGCGACGCGACCGAAGCTCAACGAAAAATATGTGAAGTAAACATGAGCACTTATCTGTTTAATGGCCCCGATTTGCTCCAATCGCTGGATCGGCTGGGCAACAACAACAGCCAAGGCGAGTATTATCTCACCGACTGTGCGGCGCTTCTGTACGAGGCAGGGCGTCCGGTGGAGGCGTTACCTGTCCTTGAATTGTGCGAATCTTTAAGCATTAACGACCCCTCGGAATTAGCATTGGTCGATGCGAAAATGCGAGAGATGGGTTACCCGTGTGCTTGATGTTGTTGTCGCTTTATCGCCGAATTCTCGTCTCCCTCGCTTTCTCAATCCCCTCGTAAACACAACTCGCTCCTCCGTTCGAATCACTCACCCTACTGCTTCAAACGCGTCAACAAGTTGAGATGCACCCGTGATGATGCGTGAATTAAAGATATTCAGTGGTCGAGCCAATCCGGAATTGGCTGCCGAGATCTGTCAGCACTTGCACCTGAAGCCGTCTGCCGTAAGCCTTGGCAAGTTTCCTGACGGCGAAAACTTTTGCAAACTGGATGACGATGTCCGCGGACGCGACGTTTTCTTAGTCCAGCCCACCTGCCCGCCGTGTAACGACAATCTGATGGAACTTCTCATCATGATTGATAGCTGCAAACGGGCGAGCGCCAATCGGATAACGGCGGTCATTCCGTACTTTGGCTATGCCCGACAAGATCGAAAAGACGAAGGCCGCGTACCGATCACCGCGAAGCTTGTTGCCAACGTCATCACCCGGGCGGGAGCGGATCGCGTCCTTGCGATGGACTTGCATGCGCCCCAGATTCAGGGCTTTTTCGATGTCCCGGTCGATCACCTTTACGCTGCTCCGGTACTGAATGAATCTTTTTTGCGCCGCGGCCTTTCTGCCGACCGAATCGTGGTGGTCAGCCCTGACGAGGGAAGTATTAAACGCGCCGTTGGGCATGCCAAACGGCTAGGCGGTGCGATTGCGATTGTTGATAAACGTCGAATGACGGCCACCGAAGTGCGTCAAAGCACGATCATCGGTGGGCCGATTGAAGGCAAGGTGGCGCTGATGTTCGATGACATGATTAGCACGGCGGGCTCCATTTGCGGCGCCGCAAATTTGGTTCGAAAAGCGGGCGCTGCGGAGATTCACATCGCGTGTACCCATGCCGTTCTCTGTGGACCGGCCATCGAACGTCTTCGAGAAACCCCCATCGACTCGATTTCGATTACCAATAGCATTCCATTGCCGCCTGAAAAACGCCTTCCCAACATGCACGTTCTCAGCGTTGCGCCGCTATTAGCCGAAGCGATCAAACGAATCCACCACGACCAATCCATTAGCGCTATGTTCCGCGAATCGTCGACTTAACGCCGTGGTTTCCATCGATTGGCTCTACAAGATTTTGATTGTTTTTTGACTTGGCCCAAAAATCGTCTAAAACTCCTGTTGACTTGAATTGGATCAATCGGCACACTTCTCGGTCGCTCGTGGTGTGGTCCGCAAGGCTCCGCCGCAAGGATGCAGATGCTGATCGAAATTTGCCCGTCAGAGGATGACAGGGTTGACCGACCAGATGGTGGATTGCCGCGCGTGCGGTGACCAAAACGAACTTGGCTCTCGGACGAATGTCTGAGGGTCATACCCCAGCGAGGAGCTGTCGAGTGTCCCTTCCAACGGACTTCGACTTGAAAGAGCGGGTGCGAATGGCGTTTGACATTGTCGACGTCATCGGCAGCCATCTCGAACTTCGACCGCAAGGCCGTGCGTTCGTTGCTCGCTGCCCATGGCACGATGACCGCAAGCCCTCCTTGCAAGTCAATCCACAACGTCAGACTTGGAAGTGTTGGGTCTGCAACGTTGGCGGGGATATCTTCAGCTACGTCATGCAGCGCGATGGCGTTGATTTCGGTGAAGCAATTCGGACTCTTGCCGATAAAGCCGGCATCGAATATCGCACGGGCAATAAGTCGAAAGCCACCCCGGGAGGCCCGAACGATAAAGCGGCGTTGCTCGCGGCCGTTAAGTACGCCGCTCAAGCCTATTTCGAATACCTCCAGTCCGACTCATCTCCCGAAACCGAACGAGCTCGCGCTTATCTCGCCGAACGCGGCATTGATGATGAAAGCCGTAAGCGATTTCAAATTGGCTATGGTCCCGATCAATGGTCCTGGTTGACGGACAAGGCTTCTAAACAAGGCCTTTCACCAGAGGTGCTTCGCGCCGCAGGTCTCGCCGTCCAGCGTCCTAGCGGTACCGGGCACTACGACTTGTTTCGTGGTCGCTTGATGTTTCCGATCTCTGATATGCAAGATCGTGTCATTTCGATGGGTGGCCGAATCATCCCGGGCGGCGATCCAGACAAGGCCGGTGCCAAATACATCAACGGCCCCGAGACGATGCTTTTCAGCAAGTCTCGGCAACTTTACGGACTCAACCTCGCACGCACGGCGATTCAAAAAACCGGCCAAGTCTTAGTGATGGAAGGCTACACCGATGTGATTGCCGCGCGACAAGCAGGGATCGAACCGGTCGTGGCAGTTCTGGGTACGGCGCTCGGTGAACATCATATCGATATCCTTCGGCGGTTCGTCGATCGTGTTGTTTTGGTGCTCGATGGCGACGAAGCGGGTCGCAAACGTGCTGACCAAGTTCTCGAATTGTTTGTCGGTGCGAATGTGGATCTTCGCATCATCACCTTGCCCGGTGGCGCCGATCCTGCGGAGTTTGTTGCGGAATACGGGCGCGACGCGCTTGAAGAAATGGCCGCGACAGCTCCTGACGCGCTCGATCACAAACTTGCCTCGCTCATCGATGGAATCGACCTGACGCGTGACACTCATCAAGCGACCAATGCATTGCAAAAAATGCTCGATGTGATCGCTGGTGGTGGCAATCGTAACCAATTGCGCACCGGTCAAATGTTGCTACGACTTTCGCGAACCTTCGGCTTTCCCGCCGATGAACTTCGAATCCAACTCGATTCGATGATCCGAAGACAATCTCAACGCGAAGTACCCAGCTACCAAAACTTAACGATTCGCGAAGCGACCACGGTGGTCGCGGTTCCCGCGCCGGTCAAGTTGCAGCCCATTAGCGGCATGGAACGCGAACTGTTTGAGATCATGATTGAACAGCCCGACTTGGCAGCGCTAGCACTTGAACAAGTCGATCAAGCTTGGTTGCAAAGCAACACGGCAAGAATGCTCTTGGCCACCTATCGCGACCTCGAATTGGAAGGGCACGAGCTGGATTTCGATTCCGTCATGATGGCAATCGAATTCGAACCGCTCAAGAATCAATTGGTAACGCTGGATGAGTCGATTCAGCGCCGTTCAGATTTCGTTTCGCCCCCACCATCAGAACGATACCAAAGCCTTCTCAAGCGATTTCAGGCGACCCAGTCAAAAGTTGATGCAACGCGCAAAGTCGCACGTCTTGAAGATCGACAACTTAACGAAGACGAAGCAGCGCTGTTATTGCAAGGAATTATCGAAGCTCAACGTTCACAGCGAGGACTTCGTGGCGATTGAGCCGCTTGACTGCATCGCATGCAGTCACCATTATCTCGCTCCCGTCGAGCGAACCCATGATGGATACCCGACACGTTTCAAATTCTACAACCACCGCCCTTAACCCAAGGAACATTTAACGACCAAGTTTTGATCCGAATGATTCGCAATCAGGAGTATCCTCCATTCGAATTCACCATGGATCGAGATCATTGTTTATCCCCGTCGGGAACGGCATGATGAAGAAATCTTGCCCCCCGGAAACATTTAGCGACCCGAAAACGCGCGACCCAAAAACGCGTTTTCACCAAACAGGAAGTTTGTCATGCAAGTAATGGATCAAAAGCTCTCGCATCTTATCGCTCAGGGCACCAAGGATGGATATCTCAGTTTCGATGCCGTCAACGCGTACCTGCCAGACGAAGACGTCAACCCTGCGAAACTCGAAGCATTGCTACTGGCGATAGAAGCTCATGGAATCGAGCTTGTTGATGCGCCCGCTGCCGCGCCCAAGGCACCTGCACGAGAGGTTCGCTGCTCCGAGGCCGTGGGCGACAACGAGTCGATGGACGAGGATGACATTCCCGTCGCGACATCGCATGACGCGCCTAAATCGAGTGACGATCCGATCCGGATGTACTTAAGCCAGATGGCAGAAATTCCACTGCTGTCACGTGAAGAAGAGATTTCACTTGCCAAGAAAATCGAAGTGACTCGCCGGCAATTCCGCCGGGCACTACTGGAAAATGATTATGCCCTTCGCGCTACCTACGACACCTTGATGAAGGTGCAGCTTGGTGAACTACCATTCGACCGAACGATTAAGGTTTCATTGACCGAGCGATTGACCAAAGAGCAAGTATCGGGGCGGATGCCTCATAATCTTCGTACACTTGGCATCTTAATCGAGCAAAACAAGAACGATTTCGAGATGCTCGTTCGTCGTAGCACCCCCGAGAGACTTCGCGCCGAAGTTCGGCGTCGGTTCCTCCGCCGCCGCCGCAAATCGTTAGCGTTGGTTGAAGAATTGTCTCTTCGCAGTCGCCGCGTGACACCGCTACTCGGCCAGCTTGAAAAAATCTCGCGCCGAATGAACTTCATTCGCGAGCGTCTTGATATCCTCGGCGCCGATGCAAGCAGCCGTGACGAAGCATCCGACTTGAAGCAAGAACTTCGAGAATTGATGCTGGTTACTCAAGAAAGCCCAACCAGCTTGCACAACCGCGTGACCAAGGCACGTCGACACTTCGATACCTACGAAAGCGTGAAACGCCAATTGAGCAGCGGCAATCTTCGACTTGTCGTTTCGATTGCCAAGAAATATCGCAACCGCGGCCTTTCTTTCTTGGACCTCATCCAGGAGGGCAACACTGGCCTGATGCGAGCCGTCGACAAGTACGAGTATCGCCGTGGCTTTAAGTTCAGTACCTACGCAACATGGTGGATTCGTCAAGCGATCACTCGCGCGATCGCCGATCAGGCGCGCACGATTCGCATCCCGGTGCACATGATCGACGTCCTCAGCAAACTTCGACAAGCACAAAAGAAACTCACCCAACAACTTCGCCGCGAGCCATCGTATGAGGAGCTCGCCGAGTTTACCGAAGTGAGCATCGACGAAGTTCGCCGCGTGATGGATATCGGCCGTCATCCCGTAAGTCTCGACCGACCGGTCGGTGAAGGCGAAGACAGCAGCTTTGGCGAGTTCATCGAAGCCAACGACAGCGACAATCCGGTCCGCTGCGCTGGCAATGGCATGCTTCGCAAAAAGATCGACGAGCTGTTACAGACCCTCACTTTCCGTGAGCGAGAAATCATTCGACTCCGTTATGGACTCGTCGACGGATACAGCTACACACTCGAAGAAGTGGGGCGAATCTTCAAAGTCACTCGCGAACGAGTCCGTCAAATTGAGGCCAAAGCGGTTGCCAAGCTGCAAAGCCCAAGCCGTGTCGAACGCCTCGACGGTTTCCTCCGCGACGCGGCATAACCAAAGCCGCTTGTGAGACGCGGTTCACCGCCGCCCGCCACGCGAAATTGCTTTCGATTCGGCATGGTCGCCTACAAGGCAACCATGCCGAAAGGCTTTTTAACGTAATACAGCCGAACACCCTCTTTCGGTCGATAGTACGGCAAACGGGCCGCACTTAGGCAGACTCTAAGCCCTAAAAACTTTTCCCGAAGGTCCTTCACGGACATACCCATCGCCTTCGACTATCTTCAAAATCTCAGTGTGTCTAGTAAAGCATTACTCAACTGATCAGAAGAGGTCGGTCTGTGGTTTCTGCCAGCATCCTTGCATTAGATGTGGACAAACTGTCGCGAGATTGGCGATGGGTCTTAGGATTTTTCAGGGAGGTAATACTCCAGTCCGGTGAAGCGGACATTGCCAAGCTTTTGCCACTCTCGGATGAGCCCTTCAGCGACATCCGCCCCAAAGACAGCGTGAGGTTGACGCAAGCCTATTCGATTGCGTTCCAGCTTCTCAGTATGGCCGAACAAAACGCCTCGGTCCGCTTTCGAAACGACGTCGAGGCGGAACATGGGCTTGCAAAAGTACCAGCGTTATGGGGCGAGAGTCTGCAGCGATTGATCGATGATGGTTGGACAGCCGAGGAGATCGCAAAGGAATTGCCATCCCTGCAAGTCGAACTGGTCTTGACCGCTCACCCAACCGAGGCGAAGCGAGCAACCGTGTTGGCGCATCATCGCCGATTGTTTGACCGCTTCGTCTCACGTGACCGCCTTGATCTGCCACCCAGCGAGCACCAGAGCAATGAGGACATCATTCGATCACTGCTTGCGATTCTTTGGCATACGGGTGAAATCTACCTCGACAAGCCCGACCTTCAGTCGGAACGAAGGAACGTAATCGACTATCTGACAAACGTTTTTCCCGCGACCATTCGACCGCTCGACCTACGACTCCGGCAGGCATGGAAGGCTGCAGGGCTTGATCCGGCGCTCCTACGCGATCCGCTCAAGCTTCCACGATTGACTTTTGGGACATGGATTGGGGGAGACCGAGACGGTCACCCGTTAGTCACGGCAGACGTCACACGTGAATCACTTGCCGAGATGCGGCGAAGTGCGATCGATCTACTGCGACGTGAACTCACCGGTCTGACGCGTCTGCTCAGTTTGTCCGCTTACTGGATTCAACCAACGCCTGATTTTCTGCAGCGTATCGCGGAACTTGCGGAGAAGCTTGGAGTCGCCGGACAGGTCGCCTTGCAACGCAATCCCAACGAACCATGGCGCCAATTCCTCAACCTCATCATCGCCCAGTTACCAGGCGTAGAAGGCGAAAAGGCTTCCTCACGGCCCTATGCCCGCGCCGCCGAGTTGCTTAATGATCTGACCGTTCTCCACGAAAGCCTCGTCGCCGTCGGGCAAGCATCAATCGCTGACCATGCGGTCCAACCCGTCATGCGATTGGTGCAAGCGTTCGGCTTCCACTTGGCAGTCCTTGACATTCGTCAAAATAGCGCGTGGCACGATGCCGCTGTTGAACAATTGCTCGCTGCTGCAGGCATCGTGCGGACGGATTTCTCGACTTGGTCCGAAAGTGATCGGGTTTCATTTCTTAATGACGAATTGGCCTCAAGACGGCCATTTTCACTTCCGGACGCATCCCTTGGAAAAGAGGCGGATGCGGTCCTGGCCGTTTTCCGCGTTATCAAAGAAACGATCCGAAGCGATGGTCCTGACGGACTCGGTGCCTTGATCGTCAGCATGACGCGGAGTGTATCGGACTTGCTTGTCGTCTACCTTTTTGCGCGCGAAGTCGGACTGCTTGAACAGACTCCCGACGGCCCGATTTGTCCGTTGCCCGTTGTCCCGTTGTTTGAAACGATTTCGGACTTGGATCACAGCCCTTCGATCTATGAGGGCTACTTATCTAATCCAATGACGCGCCGTAGCCTGAGCGAGATCCAGAAACGGCGTGGCGACAGCGCTCCGGTTGGCCAAATCATGATCGGCTATAGCGACAGCAATAAAGATGGCGGTATCGTCGCAAGCTTGATTGGGTTGCGCCGCGCGCAGACCGCATTGACCGAGGTCGGCAATCGCCACGGTGTGAGAGTCCGTTTTTTCCATGGACGCGGCGGTACCATCAGCCGCGGCGCGGGGCCAACGCATCGATTTATCAAATCGCTTCCCGAGCGAACATTACAAGGCGATTTAAGGCTCACCGAACAGGGTGAAACCATTGCCCAGAAATACGCTCATCAACCGACTGCAATCTACAACTTGGAGCTTTTCCTTGCCGGTACCATGCGCAAATCGCTGGCCGACCAACGAGACCCGCTCGCCGTCAATACGCTTGAGGGAACGCTCGACCGATTGGCAAACTGGGCCCAAGATGAATACACCAAGTTACTTCGGAGCGACGGCTTTGTAACTTTTTTTCGCCAGGCGACCCCGATCGATGCGATTGAACAAAGTCGTATCGGCTCTCGACCGTCACGGCGTAGTGGCTTGGCATCGCTTAAAGACCTGCGCGCGATTCCTTGGGTCTTCGCATGGGGTCAATCACGATTCTATCTTTCGGGCTGGTTCGGATTGGGTTCTGCCCTGCGAAGGCTTGAACATCATGATGCGGGATCGATTGCGAGATTGAAGGAACAGCTCATGATTTGGGCGCCGCTCCACTACCTGATTAGTAATGTCGCGACCAGCGTGTCTGCCGTCGACCTAGAAGTCATGCAAAGGTATGCCGACTTGGTAGAAGACAAATCGCTTCGTGATCGCATCATGGGGCCGATCGAGTCAGAATTGATTCTCACGCGTGAAATGATCGAGCGTCTGTATGGTGGCCCACTTGTCGAACAGCGTCCTAATGTTCAACGAATGATTAACCTTCGTGAAGCAGGCCTCCGAATCTTGCATGGTCAGCAGATCGAATTGCTCAAAACCTGGCGGGCCTACATGAAGATGGGTGAAGTCAAACAAGCCGAAGCGCTCACGCCTCGATTACTACTGACCGTCAACGCCATCGCGTCCGGGCTAGGGACGACAGGTTGATCGTTCGGCGGGACGGAAGTCGAGAAAAGTCAGCTGGCTAGGCACGAAAATCCAGTGCGGAAAAACGTTGCTGCACGGCTTGGTTACTGCACGACGGCAGCGCGCAGCGGCCTCCCGGCCAAGCCTGCCAACAAATTGTCGGCGCATATCTCGGCCATCGCGTCGCGAGTCCCATGGGTTGCACTGGCGATATGCGGCAAGATGATACAGTTCGGCAAACTTACCAGCGGATGGGATGACGGCAACGGTTCGGGGTCGGTAACGTCGAGTCCCGCCGCAAAGATCGTTTTTGCTCGAAGGGCTTCCACCAACGCGTCTTGATCAATCACGCCACCGCGGGACGTATTGACAAGGATTGCCGTGGGTTTCATCAACCCGAGTTCACGGGGCCCGATCAACCCGCGTGTTTGATCGTTCAAATCCGTATGAATCGAAACAAAATCACTCGCCCCTAGCAGTTCATCCAATGACACGTGGCGTCCCCAATCGAGCGATTTCTCGGATCGACTGGTGTACAGCACCTTCATGCCCCAACCGCCAACCAGCCGCCGCGCCAGCGCCGTTCCAATACGCCCCATGCCGACCACACCCAAGGTACGTCCTACCAAATCGCACCCCAACCATCCGGTAGGCTCCCAAGTCTTCCAGTGGCCTTCCCGTACCTCTGCCGACGCCGCTTGAACATGCCTTGCCGCGGCAAGCAACAAGGCAACAGCGATATCGGCCGTAGCATCGGTGAGCACGTCGGGCGTATTACCGACCAGTATCCCCCGTTTTGCAGCTTCCTTGAGATCGATGTTGTTCACCCCGACCGCAAAATTGCTAACGACTCGCAAGGATGGCCCCGCGGCGTCAAAAACTTCGGCGTCGATGCGATCGCTTAGTAAAGTTACCAGGCCGTGGCAACCGCGAACTGCAGAGAGCAACTGCTCGCGGAAAGGGGGCATTCGCGCGGGCCAAACGCTGGCTTCACAGGCCGATGTAATTTTGCTTAACCCAGCCTCGGGAATGACTCGCGTCACGAAGACTTTAGGACGTTGTTCAGGCATCATGGGGAAAGTTGAGGTTTCGGTGTGTTCCGAGTGACTACCTTTCCGCTACGATAGAGTACTCCGGTGCGATGTGAAACCATCCCAAAACGATTCCAACTGTCGGGCCAATCGATGTCTCCCCAACTCATGACCACTTCAACTCCAGACTTTATGGCTGCCCCGTATTCACCATTTTCTCCGCAGACGCGTTTCGCCACCGCTGACGTCCTCCGTGTACACGGACGGAACATAGTTTGTCGTATGCTCGCCGCGGCCTTTGTGGTAACCCTTACCGTTGCGGTCGCGCCATCGGTCGATGCACAGGATCAATCCGCGGAGCAAACGCCTGCCGAAACCGCCGATGCACCGGCGGTTGGCAATACAGAATCGGCTGCACAAGAGTCCGCCACCGACGCGCCACCGGAAGAGGCAGGTCAAGCGGATCTCGATGAGGCGATGGTTCTTCGCATCGACGCCGACTCGCCTGACAAACTCGAAGAAGTAGCAGCGATGATCGAGTCGGCACTGACAAAGGGCCTCAGTGACGAAAGTAAGTCGTTTGCCAAAAAGATGCTCGCATCGATTCAGCTAGAGCGAGGACAGAGCATCGCAGCCGAGTTGATGCAAGGTGGCGGTCGCCGGCTACGGCAAATGCGAATCAAGGCTCTAGAAAGCCTTCGCTCCGCGATTGAAAGCGATCCGAGTTTGGTCGAAGCCTACATGCTGATCGGTCGATTAAACCTTCTCCCTGAGGGAGATGCAGAAGAGGTTCGTAAAGCAGCGACCAAAGCGATCGAATTGCTCGCGGACGATCCTGCGGAACAAAGCGATGCGTATTTGCTTCGCGCACTGCGCCAGGATGACGACAAGGACAAATTGTCGGACTTGGATAATGCGGTGCGAACGGATCCATCCAGCAGCGACGCTCGTCAAGCCCGTGCGTTGCTGAGACTACAGAACTCGGACGTCAATGGTGCCGTCGAAGACTTGCAAGCGCTTCTGAAACAAGACCCGACCAACGTTGCGGTTGCGCAAGCGGCGGTCGAGCAATTAGTGCAGATCGATCGCGTCGATGATGCTTTGACAATGTTGACCGATGCCCTTCAATCCAGTCCGAACGAGGGACTCTACCGGCTGCGCGGAATTATCTACCGCACAAAGGGCAAAGAAGATGAAGCCATGGAGGACTTTGGGAAAGCGTTGGCAATGCAACCTAAAGATCCCATCTCTTTACTTCAGCGCGCCGAGATTTCACTCGCTCGAAAAGACGTTAAAAGCGCGAAGCGAGATTTGAAAGAAGCTGTTCGCGTCGCTCCGGAGGCAGCGGAAAGCGTAGCTGCCATTCGCGTGCGATGCTATATCGCGGCAGAAGAAGGCCGTATGGCGGATGCGATTAACGACATGAAACTGCTGGTGGCCAATGCGCCTGACGACGCATTCTGGCAATTGCAACTGGCAAACCTTTATTTGCAGGACAAACGTCCGAAGCAAGCGATCGAAATTGCTAACTCAATCATAAGCAAGGAGCCGAAAAACGTTTCTGCCTTGAGACTCAGGGCCGATACGCTGCTTGGGATGGGTGACCACGCCGGCGCGGTCAAGGATTACGAACGCGCGATCGATGGCGGAATCGACGACGCGACGCAGCGAAGTGGGGTCTTGAACAACCTTGCGTGGATCCTCGCTACTTCACCCAAAGAAGGCGTTCGTGACGGCGACCGCGCACTCAAGTTCGGCAATGAGGCTGCGGAACTTACCGAATTCAAAGAAGCCCATATTCTCAGCACCCTCGCTGCCGCATACGCCGAAAAGGGAAACTTTGAAGAGGCGGTCAAATGGAGCACCAAAGCGGTAGAACTCGGGAAGGCGGAAGAAAATGAACAGATCGAGCAACTTGAAAACGAATTAAAGAGCTATCTCGAAGGCAAGCCATGGCGTGAAGAACAAGAAACAAAAGAGAACAACGTCCCGTTGTTAGGGCCCGAAGACCTCATCGATACCTGAGCAACGCTGCTCGATGATCGCTCAAATTGTTTCTACTTTGATCTCTCTCTCCTTGTACCTCGCCGAAGCTTCATCATGCCACCGCTGGTCGATACTCACGCGCACCTAACCGATGCGTGTTTCGAGGGAGTCTTACCAGCGGTGCTGGCAGCCGCAAAGGACGCGGGCTTGGTTCATATCGGCGTTATCGGTTTCGACGCGACAACGAGTCGTCAAGCGGTTGCGATCGCCGAGCGAAATGATCGGTTCTTGTTCGCCAGCGTTGGTATCCAGCCGAACAGCGCAGCCGAAGCGGGGCCCGATGACTGGCCTGCGATTGAGCGACTTTCCAAACATCCCTCCGTCCATGCTCTCGGCGAAACGGGAATCGACTTGCACTGGAAAGACACGCCCCTGGATATTCAACAAGACTATTTTGAACGGCATATCGAGCTATCGAAAGCAACTGGCCTGCCACTGGTGATCCATCTTCGTGAAAGCGGAAAAGAGATCGTCGACCAGCTACGTTCACATGCCAGCAGCGGGCGGCTCCATGGCGTGATGCACTCCTTCACCGGTGACCTGGCGACTTGCAAGGCCTGCCTGGACCTTGGACTTTACATCAGTTTCGCGGGGATGGTTACGTTTAAAAAGTCTACCGATTTAAGAGCAATCGCTGCCTACGTTCCGGCAGATCGATTATTGGTAGAGACCGATTCACCTTATCTCAGCCCCGAACCATTTCGAGGCAAGCGGCCGAACGAGCCCGACCGGGTCTTGTACACATTGCGGGCGATCGCCGATGAACGAAAGGTTAAATTTGCCGAACTCGCTCACCAAACGACCGACAACGCACGGCATTTGTTTCGGTTGCAGGCTAAATAACTATCGCGAATCGCAAGCGTCACCACGACACGATGACCGCTCACGCAACTCGCCTCAGGCATCTCATTTGTCAAACAGTTGTTGCTTGAGAAACGTATAGGCGATCGCCTGCATGAAAGCCGATTGGCGATTGTTCGCTGCCCCACCGTGGCCACCTTCGATGTTCTCGTAATACAACACCGAGTGACCTTGCGCTTCCATCTTCGCCATCATTTTGCGTGCATGGCCGGGGTGTACACGATCGTCTCTTGTGGATGTCGTGAACAACACGCTTGCGTATTTCTTATCATCCGTAACATTGTGGTACGGCGAAAACGACTTGATGTAGGACCACTGTTCCGGAATATCAGGATTCCCATACTCAGCCATCCAAGAGGCCCCCGCTAACAGTTTGTTGTAACGTTGCATGTCGAGCAAAGGGACTTGGCAAACGGCCGCCGAAAATAGACCAGGATAGAGAGTGACCATGTTGCCCACTAAAAGTCCACCATTGGAACCACCCTGAATGCCAAGCTTTTCCGGTCGCGTGACTTTTTGAGTGAACAGGTCATTCGCCACGGCGGCAAAGTCTTCGTACGCGCGCAGGCGGTTTTCCTTCAGCGCCGCTTGATGCCATCTTGGGCCGTACTCGCCGCCACCGCGAATATTTGCAACGACGTACACTCCTCCTTGGCTCACCCAAGCACGTCCGACGGCAGGACTGTAATTTGGTTGGAGCGATATTTCAAAACCTCCGTATCCATACAAGAGCGTCGGATGATTGGCATTCAGGTCAATGTTCTCCGGTGCAACCATAAAGTAAGGCACCTTTGTGCCGTCTTTGCTGGTCGCGAACCGCTGCGTGATGTTTAACCCCTTGGCATCAAAGAATTCTGGCAACTGCTTGAGCGCAGTCGGATCGGCACCAATCGTGCCAAGTGAAAGCGTCGTCGGGTTGAGGTAGTCGGTAGTCGTCATGAAGTATTCGTTGGATTCATCGCTGTCGACCGCAGTGATATTGACCGTACCGAACCCGGGCGCACCTTTGAGCGGTTCAATCTGCCAACCACTCGACGTCGGATGAAGGGTGTAAAGTCGATTCTTCACGTCCTCCAGTACGTTGATATAAACGAAATCCTTCGTGAATCCAAAACTCGCCAGGGCCGTGTTTGGCGTGGGTTCAAAGATCATCGCCAAGTCGCGTTTTCCGTCAAGAAATGCATCAAGATTCGTAATCAACAACGCGCCTGCCGGATAGGTTTTCGATTCGACAGTCCAAGGTTCGCGCAGTTCGATTGCCAAATAGTCGTGGAAGATCGATTTGTTTGCGCTATTGGGAGCGTCGACCTTCTGCAGCCCGCCTTGCGAATCGATTAAATACAACTCGTCGTTATAAAACGCAATTGTTCGACTCACATAATCACGCTCGTATCCCGGTGAATCGTCGTGATAGGCACCGATCGACATGTCCGACGGAGCGCCCTCGTAGATGACGCTCGCTGACGTGATCGCTGTACCGCGCTGCCATTTCTTTGCAATTCTGGGGTACCCTGAATCGGTCAAGCTTCCATCTCCAAAATCGGTCATGATGAAGACGTGATCTTGGTCGATCCAGCTCATCCCACCCTTGGCTTCGGCGCGAAAGAAACCGTCTTTAATAAATTCGCGTTTTTCAACATCGAATTCTCGAGTCACATCCGCGTCGGCGCCGCCGCGCGATAGGGTAACAAGCGCTAGCCGATTCTCAGGCCGCAGGAAGCTTGCTCCTTTCCAAACCCAATTCTCCTTCTCGGCTTCGCCGAGTGCATCAAGGTCGATGATCACTTCCCATTTCGGCTCTGGCTTCTTGTACTCTTGGAGTGTCGTACGTCGCCACAAGCCACGTTCATTTTTCTTGTCACGCCAAAAGTTGTAGTAGTAGTCACCGTGCTTGGTGACGTACGGGATCTTGGCATCCGAATCCAAGATTGCGAGTAAGTCCTCGCGAAGCGAATTGAATTGTGGATCGGACTCAAGCTTCGCCTGCGATATCACATTGCGAGCTTTCACCCACTCAATCGCCTTTTCTCCCGTGACGTCTTCAAGCCACTGATAAGGATCATTCGAATCCAGTTCGGCGTCCGCTAAAGGTTCCACACGACTGACTTCCACTTGCTGTGCCATTGCTTGTTTGATTGGGGTGCAGAAATTGAGAACGGTGATCGTTGCGAG
>JANOBM010000226.1:0-22640 GCA_031411655.1 Planctomycetaceae bacterium | reverse complement strand
TGTTCTGTGTGGGATACCATGAAGCGGTGTTCAAGTTGCATTTAGAAACCCGTTCGCCGTTTTTGCTTGAAGTAGCGATTGATCTGTAGCAGCGGAATGTGATTCGGTTTCCGCTTCGCGTTATTTTCCGCTGGCGTCTTCTCCGATTGAATCCTTTGCCGGAAATTGGCACCGACCGTCAATTATTAACGAAGCATTGACTACGATCGGAGTTTCGGTTCTCGATTCCAGATTCGGTGTTTCTTGGCCGCGACGGCGAAAGATTGAAAATCACTGTTGCTAACATTGATCATCCCTTCATCAGCATCCATTGCTACCGATGCCCGCTCAAACATCTTCGCGCAATCTTGAGTGAATCCGATGATCTTTAAATGGGCAAAGGCGTCGCGTATCCAATCAATGGCGTCGGCTTCTGCAGCAAGCGATTTGACATGCTTTGCAGCAGGTGCGATGACAACGCAGTCGAACAGTACCGAAGGCGCTCCGGCCAAAAAGTGATCTGGAATGATTTCCGTTCCATCACTTGTCTCAATCGGGCCGACTTTGGGCGCAATGACTTCCAGAGTTGCCTTTTCGGCTTTGGCTAATTTGGTGAGCGCATCGTAGAGTGACGCATCCACTTGATCAGTAGTGAGCAGGCCGATCTTCTTGCCCGCTAAGGACGCTGGTGCAATGGTGTACTGGGACAGTCGAGGCGATGGATCGGGATCGCCGGCTGGGACGCGGGGCTTAATCTTGTCTGCCTTGCCCTTCATTCCTAGGGCGTCGGCGACCTGGTCCGCCAAATTGCCATCGATGTTTTGAAGATGCCCAAGCATCCTTGTCCGAATCTTTACTTGATCGCATTTGCCAAGTTCGAATGCGAAGCCGGCGATGATGTGTCGCTTCTCCGCGTCGGTCATGGAGACCCAGAACAATCGGGCCTGTGAATAGTGATCCGCGAAACTTTCGGGACGAATGCGTAGTTTTTGACCACTCTCTTCGGCGCGAAAGCTGGTAAACCCGACAGTCGGATCTTCGCGAGGTGAGCCATCATCCAATGAATTGGGTTCGTTAGCGACGTTGCCGGTGGGCACCTCCATCTGCATGTGACCATCGCGTTGGAAATTTGCAAACGGACACTTTGGCTTGTTTACGGGTATCTGATGGAAATTTGGACTGCCCAAACGCGAGAGCTGGGTGTCCAGGTACGAGAACAATCGCCCCTGTAGAAGTGGGTCATTCGAAAAGTCGATGCCGGGTACAACGTGAGACGGGCAGAACGCTACCTGCTCGGTCTCTGCGAAGAAGTTATCGACGTTGCGATTAAGCACCATCTTGCCCAGCGGTGTAAGCGGCACGAGTTCTTCGGGTATCAATTTCGTCGGGTCCAATACGTCGAAATCGAATTTACTTGCCTCCTCTTCCGTGAATGCTTGTACCGATAGCTCCCATTCCGGGAAGTCTCCAGCGTTGATCGCGTTCCAGAGGTCGCGACGGTGAAAGTCAGGGTCGGCTCCATTGATCTTCACTGCTTCGGGCCAAATGACTGAGAACGTGCCCAATGTCGGGCGCCAATGAAACTTTACAAACCTCGACACGCCTTTGGCGTTGATCATTCGGAAAGTGTGAACGCCAAAACCTTCCATCATGCGAAACGAACGAGGCAGCGCTCGATCCGACATGACCCACATGAGCATGTGCATGCTCTCTGAGTTCAAAGAAACGAAATCCCAGAACGTGTTATGAGCGGATTGAGCTTGCGGGAAATCACGGTCGGGTTCCGGCTTGACGCTGTGAACCAAGTCTGGAAACTTGATTGCATCCTGGATGAAGAAAACGGGGATATTGTTGCCGACAAGATCATAGTTTCCGGCGGACGTGTAGAACTTCACCGAGAAACCCCGAACGTCGCGAGCCAAATCCGGAGACCCAGCGCTGCCGGCGACGGTGGAAAAGCGGCAGAACACGGGTGTCTGCACCGTTGGGTCCTGTAGAAAAGCCGCCTTTGTCAACTTTGCGTTGCCTTCGTAGGCTTGGAAGTATCCATGCGCCGCGTACCCTCGCGCGTGGACGACCCGCTCCGGTATCCGCTCATGGTCGAAGTGGGTGATCTTCTCTCGAAGGATAAAATCTTCCAGCAGTTGCGGGCCCCGTGGTCCCACTGTGAGCGTGTTTTGATCATCTGCGATCACCACCCCTTGGTTGGTCGTTAGCTTGTTATCGGATGTGGTGACTTGGTGTAATTCTCCACCACTGCCGATAACGTGCGAGTTATCGTCCTGCTTCTTCTTCGCCATCCGGTTTATCCTTGCGCGTCCTCAGGGCCTTGTGTTGTTGTTGGTTTCAAGTCTCAGCATTCAACGTGCCAACTCTTAGGATGTGATGAGTTCTACCTTCGTTCTCGGTTGCAGGCACGACGAATTTATCCGCACAGAGATCGCTATTGGTCGGCTATCGCTCCCTATCCGCGCTGGATGATCGGATTTCAAGCACGTTGGCAGTTAGTGGGTCAGCGAGCGCTTTCTTGTAACCTCATCGATGAAGGTCGATTTCGACGTGCTTGCAGGTTTGCGAGATGTCGGCGATGGTATCAATCCGAAATGGATCTCAATGGGCCTAAGCCATTTTGTCATCAAGCAATCGCACAGCCCTACCGCGTTAAGCTCGCTGAAGAAATAGGACAAGGGTGACGAAATGGGACGTACACAAACCTGCCCGGTACCATGATTCGCATTCTGATGCTTTCGGCGGATTCAGGATACGTTCGGCACAACGCAAGGCAGACGAACCGACAGATGGGTTTACCGCCGATGGCTTTGAACCAGCGTTGCTGCCGATGCTTTCATCGCAGGTAGCAAACTCTAGTCGCCGAGAGACAGCACTTTAATGAATGTCGGCGGTGAACTTTACCGTCTGGTTAAGGCACTCAGCCGATAGAACTCGGCATTCGAATCGCCCTTCCTAAAAGTGACCAGTGTACTGGTCTTCGGCTTTCGATTTGCGAGCAATATTTACGCAAGTGCACTACAGCCCACCAGCTCACATCGGACAGACGCCATCGTTGTTCCGCAAGCTGCTCCTTATGATGAACGATCATGACAATTTTTGAATGAATGAGCGGCGCCGGCGAGCCATCTTTATTTCGACGACCTGAAAATGGTCGCAACCAACGTCTAGCAATCTCATCATCGCTCCAGCTTTGCACGACGTCGGCGCGGCTGCATAGAACCAAATGCGGGTGATTGTGCCTCGCCGTTTGAGTTAAACAATCGATACCAAAGACCGAGGCAAGGAATACAAGTGATTGTCGAATCCAGAGCCTTCGGTGTTCGCATGATCTTCCTCTAATGTCGACTTCATCGCTGGGAAACGCAGTACCGACGCCCGGCTCAACGGCATGCACGATCCGAGTATCAACAGATGCAACGAATGGTCTTCGAGTTAAGCTACGAATTCTGGAGATCCTGGGCAATTCGCACGGCCCGGAAGATATTTCGGAAATTGATGAGTGTTGGATGTGCGTGCCTGTCTGTTTGATGTCCCCTTTTATTAGTCTCCCTTTACCAAACGCGCGACACGTTAGGCATGAATTCGTCAAAAGGGTCTCTCGGTCAAGAACTGCTATCGCGGGCAATATCGCATTCCCCTAAACCACTTCTTTGTCGTGGCGTTGACCGAACGCGCAACGTTTCTCTGCTCGTCCTTCGAGCACGCTGACAATGGCGACGATGAGGTCACATTCGGTTTTCTTTGATGCATCCGACCAACGATTACGTTCGAGCTCTTCTGCTTTTGATCGCGTTGTCGTGCCCGGCGATGTCGTCGTCGTTGATCGGTCAGGATTTGGGTTACAAAGCCGATGATGTCACCATCCTCGATTTCCCTGAACCGCCGGAATTTGGCGCGGCGGTGGAATCGTATGAACCCCTACCGCTTCAAAATCAACGGCCCCGACTAAGTGATCGCCTCAACGTCTTGACGGCAGCGGAACGAGCTCCGTTTCGATTGACCACAAGTTTTGCTCCCAGCCAGTCGGTTCGAGATTCGGCTGATACATTTTCCACTCATTCGATCGCCGGCCAGCTTGCCTTTCCGCTGCAGATTTACCCTGACGGAATACTGTTAGGCACGTCGAGCCTCAAGTACACGCGGTTGTCGACCGACGCAGTCCTGCCGCAATCAGGAACCCCAGTCCCGGACGAGCTTTGGGACGTTCGCGTCGGCATGTTCGTCGCACGCGAACTGAATAACGGATGGAAAGTCGGCGGATTGTTCAACATCGGCTCCGCCAGCGACCAGCCGTTCGAAAGTTTTGCCGAATTGACCCTGACCGCGCTCGGCTTCGTCAGCATTCCGGCAAGAAATCGTGACTCATGGAACTTCAGCTTCTTTTATTCACCGACAAGCCAGATTCGATTTCCGATCCCGGGAATCGCATACGCATGGCGACCGAATGATCAACTCGAAGCCCAAATCGGCTTACCTGCTTCGCTGACCTATGCCCCCAACGATTCGTTTTTCTTTCGAGCCAGATACACGCCGATCACCGACATCAACGTCGAAGCTCGTCAAATGCTGAGCCACAATTGGAGCTTGTTTGGCCGGTACCAAATCATCAACGACACGTATCTTTTGGCCGATCGAGCCGATCGCAAGTACCGATTCTTTCAATTCGAACAGCAACTTGCTGCTGGCCTTTCGCGACAGCTTCCAGCAGGCTTCTCGCTCGACCTCAGCGCAGGATATCTCTTTGATCGCCGCCTGTTCCAATCCGAAGACTTCAACCTGAGCAGCGATGACATGATCGAAGTCAAATCGGGCGTAGCCTATACGCTGCAAGTCATTTGGACTCGATAATTCGATCGAACTTACCGCTCACCAAATTGAATTCCGAATTTAACGATATCGAAACGGTTCGCGCCGCTCGCGTCGCCTCTTCATTCGATTGTGCCGGTTCCATTTGTAGGCCCTGGTTTTTGGAGCCTCAGTTGATGCCAAACGTGCAAAGCTGTAGGAGCGAGCCCCTCAACTCTGGGTGATTCTTTCTCCGATGCTGCTGGAACGCTATTGCGAGTTTCCGGTTTCCAGTGGAACCCAATTACGCACCCGTTTTCGCGACAATTCGGATTGGAGGTACGGAATCGAAGAGGGGATCATGCATCGAATACCATGCCTGTGCTTTCGCGGTCTCGTGCCGACTGGAGGAATCTAAAATCCTGAGCGTCCCGTCACATTACGCGTCGCGACACACGATTACGGAATATTGTTAGCCAATTTACTTATCACCCGTCGGTTTCTCCGTTAGATTGCGCAGTAAAAGTCAACTCAGGGCCGTGATTGTGTAGTTTGCAAACCATCGAATCGAAGAAAACTAGCGGTGACGTCATGACAGCCTCAGCACTCCCACCTCGATCAAGTCTTGTACTCTGTTGCTTAGTAGCGGTTTCCCTCTGCTCGGCCGGGTCTTTGTCCGCTGAGGATTTCCAGTCGTTGTTTGACGGGAAGTCGCTCGACGGCTGGAAGGCTCCGAACATGAGCTACTGGTCCGTTGAAGATGGAGCGATCACAGGTCGATCGACAGCAGATAACCCCTGCACTTCGAATCAGTTTTTGGTCTGGCAAGGCGGTGACGTCGCCGACTTTGAACTGAAGCTCAAGTTTCGAGTAACTGGAAACAGCGGCAATTCGGGAGTTCAATTTCGCAGCATCATTCGTCCCGATGGGCTAGCCGTGGGATACCAAGCGGACATCCTTTATCAAGGCGGCTACCTTGGTGGTGTCTGCGATGAATTGCACACGCGAAAAGGTCCGGAATTGCTAACGGCGAATGGACAGAAGACGATCATCGATGAGTCAGGCGTTCGCACTTCATCCAACCTCGAAGCGTCGGCACAAATGAAAATGCCTGGCGAATGGAATGACTACCATATCACCGCCAAGGGCCAACACATCATCCTTGAGATTAACGGCGTGACCTGTTCGGAATTGATTGATAGAGAGGTGGGACAGTTTGACCTCAAGGGTATCCTCGGATTGCAACTCAAACATGGTGAGCCCATGACGGTTCAGTTCACGGACATTCATCTGAAGCAGTTGTCCGCTGATAATCCGGGCACCCCGCCGGCAAATTGACAATCCAGTCGTGCGCTCTTTGGCGGTCGTCCGATCGTTACAAAGCGTGGGCGTGCATTTGCAAACAATCTTTGGCTGTAGCCTGCTCCTTCCCAACTGGTTTGTACTTAACAATTCAGCGGCTTCACGCCGCTGCATGCGGGATCGCGTTCAGTTCCCCCTCCACGCTCATTCGTCCCGGTGTGGTCACGCCAACATGGTGCGAAACGGATCGTAAATTTCACTTAGCATTTAACGTGTGGTAGAATGCGGGCTCTGGGATTCTTGCTTGGCAACGGTGTACTTGTAGCCGATGGGTTTGCTCTCTTGGAAAGTGCCCCGAGGAAGCGGGATACGAGTTGTGGTCGCAGTATTTCGTGGCATTGCTCTTTGCTTGGTAGCGAGGGCATAGCATTCGGCGCGACGTTCACTGATTTAACGGAAATCGTTCATGTATCGCCTGATTGGCTTCGTATTGCTCGCGGTTCATACGCTCAGTCCTAACGCGTTAGCCTGCACTGATAGTCCATCGCATGACGAGGTTGTCGTGAAAGCGATTTCAATCGAGGAGCTTGATTCGAAACATGATGGCAAGGAAGTTACGATTAAGTTCACGGTCGCGCGATTGCAAGGAGTGGCTCAGCGGCAAGTTGACGGACAAGCACCTTCGTTTGTGATTGAAACCGATTTCGGTGCGCAGGATAACCAGCTTTCCGTGTGGATCGAGGGAGAGCTTGCAAATGTGCTGGAACGGTTGGACATGGGGTTCGGTCAACAGCATGAGTTAAGAAAAGGTACTACGATTGTCGCTACCGGATTGGTAAGCATTCAGGCGATGGACGCCCATCAGTTTCTGATATCCATTACCAGATGGCAGAACTTTCGTATTCTCCCATCACCGAAGTAGCTATCGGCATGTCCCAATGTGATCGCCTTGGGGTCTCGCAAAACCTTTGGTGCGAATCACCGTAAGGATGTCGCTAGGAACAATCACAATATAAAGATTGAATGAAAGCCATGAAGATTCAATTCAATCGCAACTGCTGTTCGCTACTGGCGCTGGTAACGATCGTTGGATGCCTCGCGACAAGAGGAATCGCGCAAGATAGCTGGCCGCAATTCCGAGGGACTGATTCACAGGGGATTGCGACCTCTACGGAGTTGCCCGATGCGTGGTCTGCCGAGAACAACGTGGTTTGGAAGCGGGACGTTGAGGGGCGCGGTTGGTCGTCGCCGGTGGTATGGGGCGACCACGTATTCCTGACCACGGTCGTGAATGCTGGTGAAAGCGAAAAGCCTAAGAAGGGCCTCTACTTTGGTGGAGACCGTCCCAAAGCACCGGATGCGGTTCACCATTGGAAAGTGATTTGCTTAGACGTCCACACTGGTGAGGTTCGCTGGGAGCAACAGGTTCATCAGGGCAAACCAGACACATCGATCCACTTGAAAAGTAGCTACGCGTCCGAGACGCCAGTGACTGATGGCGAAAGAGTGTATTGCTACTTTGGAAACGTTGGCGTCTTCTGTTTTGATTTCGACGGAAACCTCGTTTGGAAGCTGGCTTTGGAACCGCACAAGACGAGGTATGGGTGGGGCACGGCGGCGTCACCGGTATTGCACGACGGGCGTTTGTACTTGGTAAACGACAATGAAAATCAGTCCTATCTGCTTGCGATCGACGCTAAATCCGGTAACGAGGTATGGCGTGTCCCGCGAGATGAAAAAAGCAATTGGGCGACGCCCTATGTGTGGAAGAATGAAGCACGTACCGAGATTGTCACACCTGGGACTGGACTCAACCGATCCTACGATCTCGACGGTAAGGTTTTGTGGACTTTAAAGGGAATGTCGAGCATTACCATTGCGACGCCCTACGCGCAAAACGGATTGCTGATGCTCAGTTCCGGATACGTCGGTGACCTAGTTCGACCGATCTACGCGGTTCGGCCTGGAGCGAGCGGTGATATATCGCTCGAAGAGGATCAGCAGTCGAATGATTTCGTGGCCTGGAGTCAGCCGAAGGCAGCTCCCTACAACCCTTCGACGCTCACGTACCGGGATCGGCTTTATGTGCTTTACGATCGAGGCTTGGTGGCGTGCTTCGACGCATTAACGGGCGGAGAGGTTTATCGAATGCAACGACTTCCCGATGGCGGCGCCTTCACGTCGTCGCCCTGGGCTTACGACGGGAAATTATTCTTCTTGAATGAAGACGGTGTGACTTTTGTTCTGAAAGCCGGTGACCAACTTGAGCTTCTGCACACCAACACACTGGCAGCAGACGACATGGGAATGGCGACGCCGGCAATCGCGGGGAACAAACTGTTTATTCGGACTTCGGCACGAGTTTATTGCATCGGCAAGTGACGCGTAGCGGTTGGTCCAGCGAGTGAACATCTGATGTATTGCTGCAGGAATCTCGCTCGTGATCGTGCGACACTACTATGGCCTGCAGTGATAAGTACGCTGCGGGGTTGCGCTACGGATTGGTTAATTCGATGAGCAACCAATCATGGAACTGAACTGGTTGATCGGCATCGATTGCCAGAGCCAATACGAATAGAACGGGATGCTTTATACGTTTATGAAGCTACAATTGAAACGCTTTCTTCATGTAGGCGATGAGAGTTTCACTTGTCTTTGGGTGAAGGAAGGTGAGCATGTGGCCTTGCTTTTCGACGACGACGAATTCGCTTTCCACGCCACAGGTTCGTTGGGCATCGAAAAGGGATTGACTGCTGCCAAGCGGTACGACGATGTCGCGTTCGCCATGGACGAAACAAATGGGACAATCGCCAGCGGACGCAAATTCGGTTGGGGACGCGGCGTCGTATATATGGGGAACCGCGGAACGTGATCCTCCCAAGAAATAGGCGAACCCGGTATTGCCAGGTGGCAAATTACGAAACTCGCAGGGCGGGCCCCCGGCGACCACGGCGTGAATCTTTGGAATCCGATTCCAGCGTGGATCGTCAGCACGCCAATTTGACGTCGGAAGTAAACGGTCGAGAGGTTCGTCGTTGAGCGTGGCGATCATACACGCCAGATGACCGCCGGCCGAGTATCCAAACAAGCCAAGTCGGTCCTTATCGATTGAAAGTGATTCGGCGTGCTCTAATGTCCAAATCAGGGATTCGCGAATGTCGTCAACCTGTGCCGGGAACTTGTGCTTGGGGGCATGGCGATAGTCAATCGCGATCGCGACCATACCCAACCGCGCGAGTTGGGCGGCATAGCCCGACATAAGGCTTTTGCTGCCGCTCGACCAAGCGCCGCCATGGATGACGATGACGGCAGGTATTTTCGCTTGGGGGGCGATTTCGGTCGGCGAATAGACGTCGCAAAGCAAGTCCGTTCCGTCATCGGTGGTCGTGTAAGTTTGGTCGCGTTCAATTTTTAACTTTCGCGTAACGATCGGCGGTGCACCGGACTGGTCGGCGGAAAGCGATCGCGGGTTCGGTGCGATCACCAAAAACGCCATTACCAAACGAAATAGCTTGAACGCGAACGTTAAAGAGACTGAACGGGTCATCTTGGGTAACGATTTTTCCAGGGCGGTTGCCTTTCGGAGCCATGAAACGGCTGCTTAGGCGATGTCTAAAGTTCGAAAGCGAGCGTAGGGCCGGTGGTGCCACGATTCAGTTTGCGGTCGTATAATCGCCAGTATATGCATCGGAACACTCTTTGGATAAAGCATGACGATCGAGTTTAGTACCATCCCTGAGGCGGTTGACGCAATTTCTCGTGGAGAAGTAGTGATCGTTCTCGATGCGGAGGATCGCGAAAATGAAGGTGATTTCGTTTGTGCAGCAGAAAAAGCGACGCCCGAACTGATCAATTTCATGCTGACGGGTCGAGGGCAGTTGTGCGTTTCAGTATTGCCTGAAACCTGTCGAAGACTCGAGTTGTCGCCGATCGTTTCGCAAAATGATGCGCCACTGCAGACAGCGTTTATGACTCCGATCGATATCCGCGGTATCAAAACAGGTATCACGGCATCGGAAAGAAGTGATACGATTCGCCGGATTGCCGCGCCAGACAGTCGGGCGAGCGATTTCTTGCGGCCTGGGCACGTCTATCCCCTTCTTGCCAAGGAAGGTGGAGTGCTCCGCCGTGCGGGCCATACCGAGGCGTCAGCGGATTTGGCGAAAATGGCAGGGTTGCACCCCGCTGGCGTTCTTTGTGAAATTTTGGACGAAACAGGCGATCGCGCGGACCGCGATGAGTTGGTCCGAATTTCAAAGCAACATAATCTTCACATCATCACCATAGAAGACTTGATCGCGCATCGTCGCGTGAGTGAAAAGCTTGTCACTCGAATGGCCGATTCGGTCTTGCCAACCACGTATGGCGAATTTCGAATTTTGGTCTACGGTGTTCAGTTTGAAGAGCAAGAGCCGGTTGTGTTGATGATGGGCGATTTGACGGCGCCCGGTATTGCACCGCTCGTTCGAATGCACAGCAGCTGTTTCACTGGAGACTTGGTTGGATCTTTGAGATGCGATTGCGGTGATCAGCTGCATCTTGCCATGCAAATGATAAGCGACGAAGGACGAGGCGCACTGGTGTATCTGCCGCAGGAAGGTCGCGGTATTGGTTTGGCGCAGAAGATTCGTGCTTATTCATTACAAGACAATGGCATGGATACGGTTGAGGCAAACCACGCGCTGGGGTTCAAGGCGGACATGCGAGATTACGGTGTGGGTTTGCAGATTCTTAAGGATCTTGGGCTCACCGAAGTGCGTTTGCTGACCAACAACCCAAAGAAAACTGAGGCGTTCAATTTGCGAGGCTTCGACTTGCGGGTGGTTGATCAGGTTCCCATTGTGCCGCCGCCAAATGAACACAACACACGTTATTTGGAAACAAAACGTACAAAGCTTGGCCATCGGTTGCCCGAAGCATGAGTGGCGTGCTCCCGTCAATTCCCATCGATTCGTCAAGCTGGTCGCCGCAAAAAGTGGCTATCGTCGGTGCCGGTTTGTTGGGTGGATCGTTCGGCCTTGCCATTCGGAAACTGTTTCCGTCGGCGAGCGTTATCGGGGTATCACGTTCGGATGCTTCCCGGGATGCGGCGACTCGTTCCGGCGCCGTTACTCGCGCGACGAGTGATGTTGAAGAAGCCTGCAGCGAAAGTGACTTGGTTGTCGTTTCAGTACCGGTTGATGGAATTGCCTCGATGGTCATTCGGGCATCGCGGGTGTGCCGTCCAGATGGTTTGGTCATCGATTTAGGAAGCACCAAGGCTGGAATTGTCCAGGCCGTTGAAAAAGATGAACGCGCGAGCCAACTGTTTGTTGGAACGCACCCGATTGCGGGTGGTGAAAAAACCGGTGCTGAACACGCCCGTTATGATCTTTTTCACCAAAAAACCGTTATCGTGACACCCGGATTGCATACTTCGTCGGTGCAACTCGGACGGACGATAGACCTCTGGCAGCGATTTCACGCGAAAGTCGTTTGCATGTCGCCGAGCGAACATGACGTTGCGCTGGCGTCCGTAAGCCATCTGCCGCATATTATGGCATCGATGGTCGCTGGTATCTTGAAACCCAATGCGAGAGAATTGGTTGGGTCGGGCTGGATCGACACGACGCGTGTCGCTTCGGGCGATGCGTCGCTATGGACGGCCATTTGCCGTGAAAACGCTCCGGCCATTTTGGAGGAGATAAAGGCTGCAGGCGAATGGATGAAGCGATTTTCAGCCAGCCTCGAAACAAATGATTTCGAGACTGTTCGCATGATGCTTAGCGAAGCCAAAATCCTCCGTGATACGGTTCTCACAGAGCGGAAGAAATAGTGGCTAGCTGGGTCATTGGGTGTCGAAACGGTCGATGACCTTCGCAAATGCTTCGAGATTCGAATAGTCGTTTTGCCAAGTCGTGTACATGACCCCTACGACACCCTGAACACGATTGTCACGAACTGTCTCAAGCCACCGCGCCAATTGTTCCGGATCGGCATCGTAGTAGCCAGCGATAATTTGCGGGTGACCACGGTCGGCAAAAAACCGGAGGCTGGCAACACGTTTGTCGAAGTTCCAGTTCACCACCGTGACCTCTTTTGACAACCCAAGCCATGATTGACGGAGCGTTCCATTGACAAGGTAGTAATTTTCCACAGCGTTGTGATGAGGATCGAACATGTCACTCCAAGTCATCACCCGCGCACCGGGGGCGCGATCGTGCAGCAGGTCTGTGCAAAACGCTACGTTTTCCGCGACGACTTGCCCGGGTGTTTTTCCAAGTTTTGCAAACGACTCATCCCAGCCCAACATCCGCCATTCATCGTGGGACATCATCCAGGATTCTGCCTTCCAAAGTTTCGTCATGGCGTCGGCTTGCCGTGTTAACATCTGAGAAAATTCTGGCTCGGTAACGCAACCACAAACTTGCCCGTCGTAGATGACATGTGTGTGATAATAAGAGACGCGAAGTCGTGTACCATCTGGCCATGAGCTCGACAACCGCAGCGATGGTGGTTGATGCCAAGGTTGATACTCACCACCATAAGGTTCAACGCCGAGAAGTGGGTCATGAAACGGTTCAAAATCCTTGCCTTCAATCAGCTCAATGTCGCCTTGAGGTGACTCAACTACGACGCGTAATGGTGCCCCGCTTCGGCGGACCATGTTGACTGCCCCGCATTCCTCGAGCATCGGTTCGGCAATCCACAGTCGTCCGTTTCCAGGACTCCAGGCACCGATGTAAAGATTGATAGATGAGTTGGCGAGCGTATTGAAGGTGATGTGATGGGTTTGCCAGTCTTGAGTTGGTTTGACCTGCAGGTTCGTGTAGCTCAACGATTGACCGCTACCGTTGATCAGTTTGATTTCCGGACGGCCCTGGAACGCTTCGGTCTTGATGTTTACCGAGACATGATATTGGCGAAAAGGCGCGAGCGTTAAGGGTTTCATGATTCGGCAGTTGGCATCTCCGACTTGGGTGGCAACCAAGCTATCGCCGTCGACTTGCCAGACATCATCGATGAATCCCCAGCTGGATTTTTCGAATAGCGTCGGCAAGTAAACGAGAGGTTCGGCCAAAACATCAGCAACTCCGTCACGAACGATAAATAATGCATCGCGCACTGGCATGGCATCGGCGAGATTTGGGTTGCTACCCAGGATGTCATTCGAGTAGCCGACCGGAAAAACTGCTGGCGCGATTTTAATGCCCAGTGAATCAGCAGTCGCTTGCACCTTGCGGACATGTTCGAAGTAACGCTCGTCCAACTCGTGGAGCCTTGCAAACTTGGAATCTGCGAGCAGGAAGTGGGTGTATCCCAGTTTCTTCGCGTCTTTCATCAGCGATTCGACTCGTTCCACTTGAGTCAGCAGGTTGGCCGCGCAGTAGACCCATCGTTCAAGTGGCTTAGCGTAAACGGCTACCGTCGGTTGGGTCATGATGAGCAACGACAGCAGAGTCAGGCAGCTTGGTAAGAAAGTTTTCATTTGGCGTGGAGTACCTGGAATTCAATGTTCAAGCATACTCCCGGTAGGAAATGCTTCGACGTTTTCGATTTGACTGGAAAATTGGATTTGACTGGCAAAAGAATCTAACCATGAAGACGAATGCGTTCGTCGGTGATGGTATCATGGTGCCCACTCGTCCGCATGGTTTTGATGCAGAATCGTTCTACCCGGCAGGGCCTTACGCCATGACTCATCGTTTTCGCTGCGTATTTAATAGTGCCTTCGTACTGGTGCTCATTGGTTTGGCAATGACGCCTGCGGAAGCTGATAGTACCAGTGAATCCGATGCGATTCTTGAATTGGCCAAAGTTCGCGGCGGTTTCTTTGTGCATCTGGGGTGCGGTGACGGCGAGGTGACGGCATCACTGCGTCAGAACGAGGGGACGCAGGTTCAAGGATTGAATCGCGATGCGGCGCAGGTGGAAGCGGCGCGAACGAATTTGTTGGGCAAGGGGGACTATGGTGACGTTTCCATTGAATGGCTCGAATCGAGTGAATTGCCGTACGTTGACAATCTCGTAAACCTGCTTGTGGCGGATGATCTTGGCGACGTTGATCGATCGGAGGTAATGCGAGTTTTGGTACCCAATGGAGTGGCATTGTTTCGTGTCGGTGACACTTGGGACCGGGTCGTCAAACCGAGGCCTGATAACATTGACGAATGGTCCCATTATCTGCACGACGCCACGGGCAACTCAGTGGCGCACGATGATGTGGTTGCGCCACCGCGTCACCTTCAGTGGGTTGGAAGTCCGCGATGGTCGCGCCACCACGATCGGATGGCAAGCATGAGTGCCCTCGTCTCCACCGGTGGGCGAATGTTTTACATTATGGACGAGGGAAGCCGCATTTCGATTCAACTTCCTCCTCACTGGAAACTGATCGCGCGGGACGCTTTTAATGGAACCATTCTGTGGAAACGAGATATCGAAAAGTGGCAGAATCACCTTTGGCCATTGAAAAGTGGACCGACGCAGTTATCTCGCCGCTTGGTGTCCAACGGAGATGTTGTTTACGCGACACTTGGAATAGACGAGCCGGTTTCGGCCATAGACGCCGCGACGGGAGAAACGATTCGTACGTATGAAGATAGCGATGCGACGGAAGAGATCATTACGACTAACGACATCCTGTTTTTGGTGGTCCGCAAAGGAAAGGCAGAATTGGCAGACTATTCGCCTCTTCACGGACAAGTCGGAGATCAGGCCCACGTCAAAGATTTTTTCTGGAATGAAGAGCCTCGCGTACTGATGGCCTTTGACGCAGCATCGGGTGTGCGATTGTGGTCCAAGCAAACCAAGGTGTCGCCGCTGACGCTTGCGGCAGACGGATCGAATCTTTTTTTCCACGACGGCGAGAAGCTTGTCAGTCTCAATCAGAAGTCTGGCGACCTCGTATGGGAAACCGAGAAAGTGACACGGCGTCAATCCTTCACTTTCAACTTTGGACCACGTTTGGTCGTTCATGAAGATGTGGTGTTGTATTCCGGCGGCGATGGAAAAATGGCCAGCATGGAAGCCAAGACCGGGAAACAGCTTTGGACGTCGACATTTCCGAATAGCGGATATCAATCGCCACAGGATCTGATGGTCGTTCAAGGGCTTGTTTGGCTTGCGCCGCTCACCGCAGGGAATGACAGTGGCACTTATACCGGACGTGATCCTCGAACCGGCGAGGTAAAACGCGAATTTGCACCCGATGTGGATACCTATTGGTTTCACCATCGATGTTACATCGCCAAAGGCACCGATAATTTTCTACTGCCTTCGCGGACCGGGGTTGAGTTCGTCGACCCGACAAAAGAACACTGGGACATTCATCACTGGGTCCGAGGCGGGTGTCTGTACGGTGTGATGCCATGCAACGGATTGACTTACACTCCCCCTCACGACTGTGCGTGCTATCCCGAAGCGAAACTGTATGGTTTCAATGCGCTCGCCGCGCCGGCACCGACACGCCCGATCCCAACCAGAGTGCTGGACGAAGGAAGGCTAGAGAAAGGACCGATGTATTCGGCGCCGCTCGATGGAGCGGCGAATCCAGACGTTGATGATTGGCCAACGTATCGTCACGACGCGGCTAGAAGTGGTACGACAAAAAAACCGGTTGCTCCCACCGTATCGACAAAATGGGAAGTGCCCCTCGGTGGCCGGTTGACGCCACCGGTAATCGCCGGAGGTCTTGTTTACGTTTCCCAAATCGATTCGCACACGATCCATGCGTTCGATGAGTCGACCGGAACTCCTCGCTGGTCACGAACGGTTGGTGGACGCGTCGATACACCACCAACGATTCATCGAGGACGTGTGGTCTTTGGATGTGCGGATGGTTGGGTTTACTGTTTGACCGCCGATGAAGGCGAATCGGTTTGGCGCTATCGAGCGGCGCCAATGGATCGGCGCACGATGGCTTACGAGCAGCTTGAGTCTCTTTGGCCGGTGCATGGGAGCGTTTTGATTCATAACGACATGATTTATTGTGTCGCTGGACGGTCGATTTTTTTGGATGGTGGTTTGCGGATGTTGAGGCTCAACCTGGAGACCGGCGAAAAGCTCTCTGAAACCATCATGGACGATACCAATCCGGAGACTGGAAATAACATTCAAGAAAAGATTCAGATCCTGCAAATGCCGGTTGGGCTCCCCGACGTGTTGTCTTGTGACGGCCGGCATATTTATATGAAGTCGCAAAAGTTTGACTTGGAGGGGAACCGTTTAGAGATCGGGCCGAATTCGGGCGACTTTGTCAAACAAGTTGAGAAGCAGCGAGGCGACGACGCTCATATTTTTGCTCCGATGGGGTTTACGGATGATTCATGGTTCCATCGATCGTATTGGGTGCTCGGGCAGAGCTTCGCCGGTGGACACGGCGGCTATTATCAAGCCGGTCGCTTCGCGCCGTCCGGCCGATTGTTAGTGCAGGGGAATGGTTACGTGTTCGGCTACGGCCGGAAGCCAGAATACTTGCGCTGGACGACGACTTTAGAACACCAATTGTTTGCGGCAGAGCCGAACCCGCCAGAGATTCCTAACCGAGATGTTGGATCGACGCAGGTCGGCGGCAAGCAGGTCGGCGGCAAGCAGGCCGGTGCCAAGCAAGGCGGAAAAAAACAGACAGGAGAAGCAAAGAAAACGTTTGCCAATGCGACGCCCAATATCGGGTCTTACGCGACCTTTGCACCAAGTCCGTCGCTTGACCCGACAGGCAAGCCAATGACAATCGAGGTATGGTTTACGGCCACCAAGCCCGAAGGGGTAATTGCCGCACGAGGTGGTCCGACGCAAGGATTTTCGATTCGATTGACGGCAGGAAAACCCACTTTCCAGATTCGAACTCAGGGTGTTTTAACAACCGTTTCCGCGCCCAAACGCGCCGTTGGTGGTTGGCACCACGTCGCCGGAGTGTTGCATGCTGATAAGAAAATGCAATTGTTTGTCGATGGCAAATTGGTGGCCGAGGGTGAGGCAAGCGGATTAGTGAGTACGAATCCGGTGCAAGGCTTGGAGATTGGCAGCGACCTCGGTGGATCGGTGGGGGAGGAAGGCGCAATCACCGGGTTCACAGGAATCATTGACGAGTTTCGACTTTACGTCCTCGCCGCCGACGCGGAACAAATTAAACTTCGCTATGAAGAAGGTTCAGAGATTTCAAGCGAGGCGATGCTGGCGGTCAGCTTTGACGACGGAACCGCTCGTGATGATTCAGTCAATCGCAACAACGGAACGCTCGAGGGCGGTGCCTTGGTAGACGGTAAAGTTGGCAAGGCGATTCAGTTTTCGGGTGCAGTAAAAGGGGCTGCCAAGCGTCAAGGACCGCCGCAAGGCAATAGTCTCGTGGACCCCAAATGGGCGCACGATGTTCCCATTTACGTGCGAGCGATGGTCCTTGGCGGGCCTCATTTGTTCATTGTCGGGCCACCGGATATCATCGACGAGGAACAAACTTTCCAGAAGCTCACGGAGAAGGATCCCGAGGTTCAGGCTTTGCTGCAACAGCAAGACCAAGTACTCGACGGCAAGGATGGGGCTCGACTTCTGGCGGTAAATGTTGACACCGGGCAAGTCGAGCATCAGCTCAAGATCGAATCGTTGCCAGGTTGGGATGCGTTGTCAGCTGCTAACGGACGGCTCTATTTGACGACTCTCGACGGTAAGTTGATATGTTTTGAGGAGTGAATGGGTTGACGATGACATCGCATCGACGTTTGTGTTGCTTGGTTCTGTCGATCATTGGAAGCGTTGCTGTTGCATGCAACATTCCAGTGTTCCGATACGCGCTCGAGCGTTGGCAATCGGACACGTACGAAATCGTTGTTTTTCGTGGGGAAGAACCGAATGTCGTTCCTGAACAAGCCGATTGGCTGGAGTACCTAGAAGCCAACTCGCGAGCGAATGGTGGGAACATCAATTTGAATGTCCGTTACGAGATCGATACCAGGCCAGCGGACTCTCAGATTCAAGTTCGGTCCACTGCCGGGGAGCGTCCGGTAACGCATTGGAGCGGTTCGGTCCAGGAGGCAATGAAACTCCGGCTTGTCGATTCTCCCGTACGGCAAGAACTCACCAAATGTCTTCTTTCCGGTGACTCGGTCGTTTGGCTTCTGCTACGGTCGGGCGATATGGAGAAAGCCGATGCTGCGAAAGGAATGTTAAAACAGGCTTTCAAGACGCTCGAGTCAAAGATTGAAATGCCGGATGGAATTGGGCTGCCAGGCAGTGAACTCCACAGTGAGACACCACTGTTGATTAAGTTCAGTTTGATCGAGATCAATCCAAACGACGAAGACGAGGCGTTTCTGATGCAGTCATTGAGCGGGTTTCACGGTGAATCGCACGATGGAAAACAAGAAGACCCGACGGAGTCCCTAGCGGTACCTGTCTTCGGTCGCGGACGCGCACTGGAGGTCATCCCCGCCTCTGAATTGACGCCGCAATTGGTGGAGGACTTAACGCTTTTTTTAAGCGGCGCCTGTTCATGTCAAGTGAAAGAGCAGAATCCGGGATTTGACCTGTTGCTGTCCGTCGACTGGGATAGCAAGCTTTTTGGCGGTGACGGACTCCGTCCTCCGCCCGCAAAAAACGCAAGTGATGAGAAGCGGCCTGCAGAGCTCTTGACCATTCCTCCTGGTAAACGCAAGTAGCAAGCTAACAGCGATGAGTCGATCCATTGTTGCTTTGTTACTTACTTTGGTCGTGTTGGTTGCTTCGTTGTTATTGCTAAACGAGGGGCCGTCACAGTCGCTCCAATCGGGAGGCAGTGACCACGAGCCGCTGGTGCTTTTCTGTGCAGCAGCTAATCGCTCTGTTATCGAAAGTATTTGCCGACAGTATGAGGAAGAATTTGGTCGCCGAGTGTTGCTTCAGTTTGCCCCATCGCAGACGCTTCTTTCGTCAATTGAGGTGAGTGGCACGGGCGATTTGTTTTTGCCGGCTGATGACGACTTTATTGACACCGCGCGCGAAAAAGCCTTGATTGCGGAAGTATTGCCCCTTGCCACGATGAAAGCCGTCGTCGCGGTGAGACGGGGTAACCCTAAGTCAATTCGCTGCCTTGACGACCTGCTCCGCAAGGATGTCCGATTTGTACAAGCGAATCCAGAAAGTGCAGCGGTCGGTCGTTTGGTTAAAAAAGTTCTTACCTTCCAGAACAAATGGGAGGCCTTGGAGGACGCGACGGTAGGGTACCGACATTCCGTCACTGATATCGCCAGTGATTTAATGGTTGGTTCGGCTGACGCAGGTATCGTTTACGATGTCGTGCTGCATGGAAAAACGGAGCTTGAAGCGGTTGATTTGAGCGAGTTGAAAGAAGCGGTTTCGCATCTTTCGATAGGTGTAGTGGCCACCACAAAGCAACCTCCTTTGGCACTGCATTTCGCTCGTTACGTCGCCGCAAGCGATCGGGGTTTGGTGCATTTCAAGCAACACGGCTATCAAGTGGATAAGGGAGACGCATGGTCGGACACGCCCGAATTGTCGTTTTTTGCCGGCTCAATGTTGCGACCCGCGATCGATGATACGCTCACTGCTTTTGAGAAGCGCGAAGGCGTGCGCATCTCTCGTGTCTACAACGGGTGTGGCATTTTGGTTGCCCAGATGAAGTCGGGCCAAAAGCCAGATGCGTACTTCGCGTGTGATACCGAATTTATGAATCAGGTACCGGACTTGTTTCCTGAATCGCTCGCGATATCACAAAATGAATTGGTCATCCTTGTACAGAAGGGCAATCCTCACCAGATATCGTCTTTGAAAGACCTTGCTCAGGAAGGCTTGAGGGTTGGCATTGGGCATGAAAAGCAATGTGCCATGGGCTTGCTTACGCAGACTACTTTGCGTGAGGGAGGGATACAGCAGCAGGTGATGGAGAACGTCACGGTACAAACACCGACGGGTGATATGTTGGTCAATCAAATGCAAGCTGGATCGCTCGACGCAGCCGTAGCGTACTTGAGCAACGCTGCGGGTGCTGGAGACACGCTTGATGCCGTGCGGATACAGGGGTTGAAATGCAGCGTTGCTACGCAGCCGCTTGCGATTTTACCCGACTCGCCGAATAGTCATACTGCTAAGCGTCTCGTCGACAGCCTTTGTTCGAAGGCTTCGCAGTCTAGTTTCCTTGCTGAAGGATTCCGTTGGCAAATGCGGGAAAGCGAAGTTCAGTCGGATGGAAAGTAACGATTCGATGGTCGATGGAACGGCGAGGGATGATATCAAGCGATATCCAAATGAAGGTACTAAGCAAAGACTGACGCATCGCTCGGATTTTGTGTTTTTCCTAGTGATGGGAGGATTGTCGTCCTGCTTCATCTTACTGATCGTGCTGATGCTCGCGGCAGATGTGATGTTCACATCGTTTCAGGATTTCAAAGTTGCAATGTTCAAGGCTGAGATTCAAGCAGCCTTTAAGTTGACGATGTTATCGTGCACGGCTGCGGCGGTGATGTCCCTTTGGGTTGCCACTCCACTCGGATATCTGCTTGCTCGCTATTCCTTTCCAGGTCGTTGGCTGGTCGACACACTTGTGGATATACCGATTGTTCTGCCGCCACTTGTTCTTGGATTGAGCTTACTGATTCTTTTTCACCTGCCTGTTTTTGGGTGGGAGTTGGAAAACTGGCTTCGTGACGACGTGGGTTTTGGTGTTACCTACCGTTGGCCGGCTGTCGTGTTGGCGCAGTTCTCGGTTTCGTGCGCGTTTGCGGTGCGAACAATGCGGGTGACATTCGACCAAATTGATCCACGTGCGGAAGACGTCGCGAGAACGTTGGGCTGCACTCGGGCGCAGGCATTTTGGAAAATCGCAGTCCCACAAGCTTCGCGAGGAATGATTGCTGCGGTCACCGTGGCCTGGGCGCGCGCTCTTGGTGAATTTGGTCCGATCCTTGTTTTTGCGGGTGCCACGCGGATGAAGACCGAGGTGCTTTCGACATCGGTGTTTCTTGAACTAAGCATTGGGGAGTTAAATTCTGCGGTTGCTTTGTCTCTTCTCATGGTGATGATGGCAGTCGTGGTGCTGCTCGTGTTGCGCTATCTTGGAGCGGGAGCGACGGCATGATCGAACTTCGTAATGTCACCGTTCAGGCGGGAAAGTTTCAACTTCGCAACCTTTCGATTGAAGTGGATGCGGGCCAATATGCCGTGTTGATGGGACGTACGGGGATTGGAAAGACGACATTGATTGAGTCGATTTGCGGTCTTCGCAAAGTTGTCTGTGGGCAGGTATGGATTCATGGAACCGATGTCACGCACTACTCGCCTAGTGACCGTGAGATCGGCTACGTTCCGCAGGATTTGGCGTTGTTCCCGACGCTTAATGTGCGTGAGCATTTAGCATTCGCTCTCCGCTTGAGGCGAGTTTCACGCGAGCGAATCGTTGCAAGAGTCAAAGAGTTGGCAGAGACGCTGGGGATTACTCACCTACTCGACCGCCACGTTCAAGGGCTCAGCGGCGGCGAATCGCAGCGAGTTGCATTGGGGAGGGCCCTTTCCTTCGAGCCGGCGATACTTTTGCTTGATGAACCCCTCAGCGCGCTGGATGATGCGACAAGGCGAGAAACCTATGCACTGCTCAAGAAGGTTCAAAAAGCAAGCCAAGTCACAACACTGCACATCACCCACAATCAAGAAGATGTCGACGTGCTCGCCGATTGTTGTTTCCGGATGGAAGCAAACGGCATGCTTGTCACGGTTTCCTAGCCGCAGCGGCTTGACGGGAATACGTTCGTATTCGTAAATGAAAAAAGAGGACGGCATCCGGTTTCCCGAACACCGCCCTCTCTTATAGAGCGTCCTGCAATCCTCGATTGGTGTTGCTTCAAGGTTTCACGAACCGAAGTCCGTTAACCTGTGACGCAATTAGCATCCACATCCACAAGCGTCGGATGAAGAAGCTGGAGCTGGGCAGCAAGCTGGAGCTGGGCAGCAAGCTGGTGCTGGGCAGCAAGCTGGAGCTGGGCAGCAAACAGTTACTGGAACTTCTTTGCAAACTACTTTGGGAACGCAAACGGTTACTGTGTAAGGCTCGCATACCTTGCGGCACTTGGCAACCTTGATAGTCCGTTGAACGCATTCCTTACGGCAGGTCGTGACGCACACTGTCTTTGTGCGGCATTCTGGAACCATCTTGCATACGGTGTAGTTGCAAACCTTGCTTCGGCACTCCGAAACCATGTGGCATACCGTGTAGTTGCAGGTCTTGCTGCGGCACTCGGTTTCCATACGGCAGGTGGTGTAGTTGCAAACCTTGCTTCGGCACTCTGGAACCATCGTGCAGACGGTGTAGTTGCACACCTTCTGACGATTTTCGCAAGTCATGGTGCATACTGTGTAGTTGCAGGTCTTGGTGCGGCACTCAGGAACCATTTTGCAAACTGTGTAGTTGCAGGTCTTGGTGCGGCATTCTGGGACCATGTGGCATACGGTGTATTCACAAGTCTTGGTGCGGCACTCAGCAACTCGCTTGCAAGTGGTGTATGGCACTTCACGTGTCATGCACTCGCTAACGTACTTGGTGCAGCAGATTTCTTTGGTTTCGCAGGTTGGAACCCAAACCTTCTTGCAGATCGTCTTTGGCG
>JANOBM010000225.1:0-15033 GCA_031411655.1 Planctomycetaceae bacterium | reverse complement strand
GGTACGCGATGCCCTCCTTCCCAGATATCACGCTTGACCCCACGCAATGGCCCCATCGAGCGATGATTGAAATTCTGGATACGAGCGTAGGCGTAATGTTCGGGACCATTGTCAGCGCTAAAGATCACGATCGTGTTCTCGTCGAAACCACCGTCCTTCAACGCTTGTAAAACCCTACCCACGGTGTCGTCTGTTTGAGTGACAAAGTCGCCAAAGCCACCTGCCTTCGATTTGCCAACAAATGCTTCCGTTGGCACGATGGGTGCGTGTGGTGAAGTGAAAGGAAAGAAGAGAAAAAACGGTTCATCCCGATTCTGCTTGCCAATCCATTCCACCGCTTTTTCGGTGAGTTTTGGCATCACGGCCCAGAAGTCCCAGTCTTTCACCGAGGGGCCCGGTCTCGCCTCCCACGATCCTTCAGCCGTTGGTTTCGGATTGCTGAGGGTTACGGTCGGCTCCGTGATGACCCGGTCATTTTCAAACCAAGCGTACGGCGGGAAGTTCGGGACATCGTCACCGAAGTAGTAGTCGAAGCCATGCGACAATGGTCCGCCGGGAACAGGTTTGCTCCAGTCAAAATCTGAAGGCAGAAAGCCACCCTGCGGTTTTCCTTCCACTTTGGATTCGGTCGCATTGGGATTCTTGATCGCGTTCCAGTCCCAGCCAAGATGCCATTTGCCCACACACGCCGTTCGATAGCCCTTGGCTTTTAATAGCTCGGGGAGCGTCGTGCGTTCATCATCAAGGACTGGTTGGTCAAACGAGTTGACAATGCCATGAAACTTTCTCCAGTGATATCGGCCATGCAGCATGGCGTATCGGCTGGGCGTACAGATGCCAGACGAACTGTGCGCGTCTGTAAATCTGGTGCCCTGGCTGGCCAGTCGATCGAGATTCGGGGTTGGAATTTTGGATTCGGGGTTTTGTACACCGAGATCACCAAAGCCCATGTCGTCGGCGTAAAGGATGACGATATTGGGTCGCTGCGAGGCTAAAGCAAACGTCTGATTGGCGAGCGATGAACTCAACAGAATGGCCGCAACGAATGGAAGTAGTTTCATGGACATGATTTTTTTGGGGTTAGATGATGAATCGATTGCATGGCGTCCCGAAAATACTCGCACCCTCCAGGTCGCGAAGTGCGAATAAGGAGCGACGATGGGTGTCTTCGTTACCGATTTCGACTGAAAGCACGCCATCCTTCACGTCGTGAAATCACCGGTACAGTCTGTTTTCAACGGATAAACCGTTGGCGTGCAATTTTCCTGCAACGTCCAAGCGAAGCATGGGTGTCTGGCGTCGAATGGATGGAATGTTACCGCCAATTCGGATTGGCGCAGATAACGAAAAATCAGTCCTGCACATTGGCCTGTGGGTTGATGATAACTCGCCAATCATGGAGCGGGGCCAAAAGTCGATTGGTATTTTGTCCGGATCATCGTTTAACCAGTAGCCCGATGCATCGTTGGTCATAGCGATAAGTTGAGTTGGCCTGAACTTTCGAACCCAAGGAGTTCGGTGAAGCGATCCATAGAAAATATAAAACAGTGTCGCTGGTTCGGGGCGCGGGAGGCTGCACATCGGGCCGCCAGTACGCTGTGCCGAAGGAATGCCGTTGGCAAAACCGTTGGCGACCTCATACGCACGTCTCTGGGGTTCGGCATCGTCGGATCGCCGAAAGTACGGGTCGTTTGGATGCGATCTTTTTGCGTTCAGGCATTCTAGGCGTGATCGTGAACGAGCCTCGTCGTGGACTGGCCAACGGTTACCAGGTATTTTCTTGTTTGGTTGGTAAAGACTGGAAGCGGTCACTACTTCATGAGATAGAATCGATTTTTTTGCGACCTAATATGTCAGACACGCCTGCATCGTTCCCTCCATCATTGACGGCTCTCCCACCATCATCGCAAGAAGAAGCGGCGTTGGGTGTACGCGTCGGTTCGCCTTTTGCGGAGGGTTCGGCGATGCCTGCATTTGCGATCCATTCGATGAGAGACCACGCGGGAGCTAAGTTGGTTTCGGGTGGAAATTGGGGCGGAGCAGATCAGTTTGCCGGAGGTGCGTGGGGCGAAACGATCACGGCCGCGAGTTGGGCGGCATGGATATTGACAGTATTCTCGGTCGCGGCCTGGGTGTCGTTTCCGGCAGGCGGTGTTGTGATCGCAATTCTTGGAATCGTGGTAAGCGCATTAGGTATCCGATCGCGAAATACAAAGCGGTCTGTATTGGCTTTTGCTATCCACCTGTCGATCGCCATCGCGTGTTATGTCAAGGCGATGTGGCCGAATTAGGCGAGTCTGCTATTACTGACGATACAAGCCATCGGCCAAATTATGTCGCTGGTATTGGATTCCAGGGTTATGTCTCCGCCAGTGTCCTGTTCGCGGCGGCGGCTTCCTGAGCGCGATTGAGTTCGTCAAGCAGAGACCACCGTGCATCGTCGAGTCCCGGTGGGCGATGGTGTGCAACGGATAAGATTTCGGCAACACGGATTGAACTTGCTGGCTTCGCAAGCGTCACCGCGTCATCACGGCCCGAGCCCGCGGCAACACGTCGAACAAGGCCGGCGCGTTCTAGGCAGCATAGCATCGGGTGGACGATCGTACCGGGCAATTGCAATCGTTCGACGATCTCTTGTTGATCGAGGGCGTGGCCACTTGAAAACGCTTTGGCGACTTCAGACATGATGGGCAGCATCCAGTCAGGGTCGCCATTGGGAAGATGTTCGGTGGACACTCTCAACCGGTTGGGATGTCGGCCATGAAGCGTTTGCAACGTGCGTGTAAGTATCAGGCCAAACAGAACGATCATCCACGTGACGTAAATCCAAAATAGAAACAATGGAATCAGTCCCAGTGATCCATAGAGCGCAGAATATGGCACTGCCTTGGCGACGTAGATCTGAAATCCAAACTTGGCTGCTTCCCAAAGGCAGGCGCTGACTAAAGCCCCAATTGCCGCCGCTTGCACTGATACTTGCGTATTAGGCATCAACGCGTAAAGGAGAAACAGCAGTACCCAACTTGCGAGTGTTGAGACCGCATGATTGAGCACTCGACCAAAACTTGAAACGCCGACCATGCCACCCATGTAGTCGACGAATTGACTTGACATGTAGAGGCTTGCCATCAGCAGCGCTCCGCCCAAGGTAATGATTGCCCAGTGAATCGCGAGACGGATGTGTACAGGCCGTTCCGAGGGAGCTTCGTAGACGATGTTGAAAAGATGTTCGACGGCATTGGCAAGCGTCACGGCCGTATAGACGAACAGAATCAGACCGATGAGCCCTATCGAAGCAAAGTCCAGGTTGGCGACCTTCGCGGTTGCCTCCTGTAATGCGGTACGAATGCTCGCTCGTACTTCCCGTTTGCCTTCAGCGCTAACTGCTATTTCTTCAGCGCTGACCAATGGCGTCGCGAAAGGATCCGGGGTCAAGCTTGCATTGGAGCGAGAGCCACCTGCTCCTGCGCTTAGTACCAACTCACCAGGATCATTCCGCGAAGAGCCGTCGAGGGTAGATTCATCGAGGGAACGAATGTCCAGTTCTTTCAGTTTGTTGGCCAGCGGTGTGTAAGTCGTGGAAAGCGAAGCGGCCGTTTGAGTTCTGTCCAAGTAGTTGTCGGGAATGTCGGGAACACCAAAGTACGAATACAGTTGGTCCTCGACGGTCTTTTGGACGTCCTCAAGGCCTCCGACGATACGAAACATGACGAGTCCGAGCACGAGCACCGGGATTAGCGAGAAAATCGTCCGGTAGGTAAGTTCCGCGGCCATCCCTTCCGCTCTGACTCGGGTCAGTTCAGTGCGGCAGTGCGAAACCAGTTCAACCGCGTAACGAAGGCGTTTCTGAAAGCGTGTCAAATCGTCGTCGGGTGATTCAACGACGTGTTTCAGGTTCGACAGAAGTCGTTGCATAACGGTCGGCGGCAGTCACAAGGGAGTGTTGCCGAGCAACGCCGGGCAGCACAGGGAACTCTCAGAGTGGAGGCAATGTAGCCGGAATATCACGGCGCCTGCCAGCGAGAAAAGATCGCCTACCCGCGAGAAAACGGGAGCGTGCCAGCGAGAAAAGGGCAGCCTGCCCGCGAGAGTGGCTTTTGGGTGGCACGAACCTTGCCACTGGAGATTGCGTGGCAGCCACGGATGTCGGACGGCATGAATGCTAGCTTACGGGCCGTCAAGAATGAGAGCGCGCCGTCAGGAATGGGAGCGAGGGAACGCTTTCTGTCTTGCCGACTGCGGTCACTGACCACACGCAGCTCTACGCTGCGCGACGGTTTTCTCGCTCGTTGACGCTCGTCGTCCAGGGAAGCGGTAGGGAAATCACATTTTCCTGATCGGTTTTTTCTGTCAACGTATCGAGCTTCGGTTGACTGTCGGTGCCGGCTACGAGATCGATATCGACGGTGTCAAGCTTTGCAACCAAAGCCCCCGATGCGTCATGGATTTTGACTTCGTCTTCCTCCATGAACCAAACGGCACGGAAAGTACCTAGCTGGAACTGGCGTCCGACATAAAATCCGTCACGAATTAGAATCGAGTCACGGATTTCGACGTCGCCGTCGCATTGCTGTTTCTCAAGCCAACGGTCCAGGCCTCGGCGTACTGCGGCAAGCCGCTGAGAGTTAGTCATCGCGAAACAAAATCCAGGACAGTGATTGAATGGGGTCGGTGGCTTGCAAATTCGCCAGCGTTCCGCTCTCTGATAGCGATTCGATTTGTTGTATCGTCCTGGGGGCGACGTGATGACCGAAAAAAGCGATGATTGTGGAACACAGTCCCCGGAATACGCAAATTAACAGCTCGCGATTCAGACCCCCCTACTTCTAGACAGCGGCGATGCGAATACTTCTTGACGAAAAACAGTTACACGAGGGGGTCAAGGAACTGGCGAGTAAGATTGACTCGTACTACGGTACGCAGCCGCTCACCGTCGTGGCCGTCATGACGGGCTCGCTCGTATTGTTCGCCGACCTGATTCGAATGTTATCGATGCCGTTACGAGTCGGCGTTATTCAAGCGAGCAGCTATCGAGGGGCGATGACCGCAGGCGAATTAGCGATTGACACGCGGATGATGATCGACGTCGCCGGACGAGATGTGCTGTTGGTCGATGACATCTTTGATACGGGCAGGACGCTCGAACGCCTTACGCGTGAGGTCGCCGAGATGGGAGCCATTTCGGTGAAGTCGGCGGTTCTCCTTCATAAACGCAGACAGCATGACGTAATCATGCGACCGAACTTTGTGGCATTCGAAATTCCCGATGAGTTCGTTGTCGGCTACGGGCTTGATTACCAAGACCACTATCGCAATCTTCCCTACTTGGGAGTGCTGGAAGAAGGCGATTTACAAAATGGGTTTGGCTGATCGTGTCAGGCGAACCCATTCGCATGTTAATGGTCGGTCGGCATTACTGGCCTCACCTGTTTAGCGACGTCGCTAGCCGCACGGTTCGACTGGCAGACGGTTTGTCGCGCGCTGGTATCAACGTCGAAGTGTTGACGCCGCGATTCGCCTCCTCTTGGCCTGAGCAAATATGTCACCGTGAAATCGTCGTTCATAGGCCTGCGGCCGCGCCCCGCAGCGAATGGTCGATGGGGCGGTATTTGCGACACCTTGAGAATTGGCTTAACGAGCATGTCCGTCACTACGACGTCTTATACAGTGCAACAATGCGAGAAGAAGCGGCGGTAGTCGTCGAAACGGCTCATCGCAACGGATGTGTGGCGGTGGTCCATCACGCTGGCACCGGCTGCGAAGCCGATACTCGATATCATGTGCCCATACGCCACCGTCGTCGTTTGCTGGCGGCACTGCAACAAGCTGACGGAATCATTGTCCCTCGCGCGTCAACACACCAGGCAATGGTCGCCGAAGGTTTTCGTCCCGAGCGGCTACATCGGATCTCCAGCGGGTTGGTTCCAGGAAAAGGTTTGGCTGCCCGTAGTTCGGAGAGTCGCTCTCGAGCGCGGCATTGCCTTGCGGCCGTCAACAGTGACCTCGCTACTCATGGTGATACGGTCGTCGTCGTGGTGGTGGGAGCGATGTCCGAGTCCGGAGGCATGATGACGGTCGCGGAAACCATCCCCAAGCTTGTCAATCTATGGCCGGATCTGCGATTTTGGATGATCGGTGACGGCCCGATGCGAAATGAGCTCCATCGATATCTGAAGTATCAAGGTGTACGACAAAACGTCGCTATGCCTGGGACATTTGTTGATTTGAGTGAGGTCCTGACGGCAGCCGATCTGTTTGTACAGTGCTCCGCGAATGACGCGATGGACGACTTTGTCCAACAGGCTATCTCTGCATCGCTTCCCCTTGTATTGGCGGACACGCCCGATACTCGCGCGATTATTAGCGAATTCGACGAATGCGTTGGTTGGTGCAGTGAATTGGATACCTCATCGCTCTATCGAGCAGTCCGCAAACTACTTACCGATCCGAAATCCGCACAAGTAGCCGCTGAACGTTTGCGTCGCGAATTGGTCCAGCGGCGGCCTTACAGTGACACGATCGATGGGTTTATGCGACTGCTTGAAAGCTTGATGGGTTCGCGTTCGCGAGTCGGTCAAAGACGACTAGGTTCGTCAGTGGTCGACTTTCCTTAAGCTGTCATGTGTGGCGAAGAGACACCAATTTCGCGATAACGATTGAGTTGGCCAGTCCATCCTGACGATTGGACGCCGATGACTTGTACCTCACCATCAACAACGGATAAGCACTATCACCACCTCATCGACATCGGATCGCCCGCTGCGCGTCGCCCTTGTCATCCCCTCGCTCGATCGCGGTGGAGCGGAGAAGCAGTTGTGCTTGCTTGCCCAAGGACTCAGGCAACATGCGATCGAGCCACATGTTGTCGTACTGACGCGCGAGGGCCCGCTACGGTCGCAGTTGGATGCAGCAGGAGTTCCTGTGTCGGTGATTGGTAAACGATTTCGAGCCGATCCCACCGCCTATTTTCGCCTGCGGAGTTGGTTAGGGAATTGGAGCGGCGATGTCGTGCATTCGTGGTTGTTTGCGGCCAATGCATACGCCCGTCAAGCGGCGAGATCGGTCAAGATTCCCGTCGTGCTTGGCAGCGAGCGGTGTGTGGATCTATGGAAGACGGAGGCCCACTTCACGATCGATCGTTACCTTGCCAAGCGAACCGATGGTTTGACGACCAACAGTTCTGGTATTCGAGATTTCTATGCTTCACATGGAATTGACGCTGGAAAGTTTACGATTATTGCTAATGGGATTCCTCCGAGAGGTTCCGATGCGATTGACCGCAGGGAAGCATTCGAACGCCTTCAAGTCCCTACTGATCGCAAGTTGATTTTAGCGGTTGGTCGTTTATGGCCCCAGAAACGATATCGTGACCTGATTTGGGCCGCTGAATTGCTCGCCACGACGCGCGGCGATACGACGCTGGTTATCATCGGCGATGGCCCACAAAGTGGCGAGTTGCTGCGGCATCGCGATGCGGTGACGACACCGGTGCATGTGCGATTTGCCGGCCACCGAGACGATGTGGCGGTGTTGCTTCCCCACGCCGATCTGTTTTGGAATGGAAGCGAGTATGAAGGGCAAAGCAATTCGATCATCGAAGCCATGCAGGCCGGAGTTTGTGTGTTAGCGAGCGACATTCCTGGAAATCGGGACCTTGTCGAAGACCGTGTATCGGGTCGATTGGTCGCTGCCGGTGACCGAGCCGAATTCGCTCGCATTTCGAATTCGCTCTTAAATAACGCCGCCGAGTCCCGAAACCTGGGTGACGCTGGACGGCAAAAAATCGCCGCGCAGTTTACTGTCGAACGAATGGTTGCCGAGCATGCGAGGCTTTATCGTCATTATTTTGCTATCAAGTCGGCAAAAACTGGCAAAAAGTAACGTTCATAACGATCACGCGGTGACGTCACTCAAAATTCAGCGCTGGAACGGCATTTTCGCAAAAGTAGCCGTTGAGCGAGCGTTTTCGCCGGATAGGATCAGCACTGTGATCGATGAGATTAGGTTGGACCACAACCGGTCTCGCAGGAGTGATCACCAGCCGCGAATGAACGGTTTCCTACGGCTGTCTGCAATCCACCCAACCGAACGATGAATCGATGAGTGACTCAAGCCGCTCCGTCTTAGACGAAGTCGAACTTTTGATGGACAACGCGCGATTGCGCGACGAGCTGGAACCGTACGTCGATGAAGCAGTCGATGGTGCGACCGCCAACCGGATGCCCCTCCGCATCGAAAACGAGTATTTGGCCTCCATGCTTGCTTGGGAACGTGCCCCGGCGATGCCGATTTCTCAGTGGTTTAATCCTCCGCTGGTACTGCCGCATCCCGACTCGCTTGAGGCCAGCGCGTTGCACCAATTGCTATGGGAAACGCTTCGCCAATTACACAGTGTGCGTGTCGTTCTGGAATGTACCGATCACCTAACCGATCGCGATCTTTACACCATGCTGTATCGCGACATCCTGCCGAGCTGCGAGAAGAATGTTGATTTGCCTCGCAACTACCTCCATTGGCGATGTTTAGACGATTCGGATGACCAGACTTGGCTGCGTTATTACGCCAGCGCGGTCGAACGACGTCGTTGGCAAGAAGAAACCGGTTTGAATCCGCCGCCAAGTGAAATGCCGCCTTATCCCCGTCACATGCCATCGCGCGGCTAACTGCGATCTGCTCGCAACGTTCAACCCGTTGCCTCGCAGCCTCTGAAAAGTCGTCCATTCAGCCTTGAACCCGACCGACGACTTCTGTTACCAGGAAGTCGTCGTGGAGGAGTTCCACGTGCCGACGAACTATTTGGAGAGTCTCTCGTGACAGCCAACGTATTGTGCATCAAATGGGGCACCCGCTATGGAAGCGAATACGTTAACCGGTTGTACCACGGAGTACGCAAGCATCTCTCGGGGCCGCTGCGTTTTGTCTGTCTGACAGACGATTCGAATGCTATCGATCCAGCGGTAGAGATTCATCCGCTACCGGTGACTCCGTTCGATGAGAACGCTTTCGATGCGAAAAGAGGCGGCGAGACATGGCGCAAGATTGGCCTCTTCCAACCAGGTCTTGTGGGACTTGAGGGTGATACGCTTTTCCTAGATCTGGATGTCGTGATCACCGGATCGCTTGACGAACTTTTTCAATTTGCTCCCGGAAAGTTTTGTGTCATCCAAGACTGGCTTGAAAAACGCCGCGCTTGGATGCCTGGTCGTGATGGACGTGTCGGCAATACGTCCGTTTTTCGATACAATTTGAAGGATCACTCCAAGGTTTACACCACTCTTGCTGCCAATCAGCGCCAATCGCTCGATTCATTTCGTATCGAGCAACAGTTTGTTAGCCACGTCCTACGTGATTGCATGGAGTTTTGGCCCGACGCGTGGATGCAGAGCTTCAAGCGAAGTTGCCGACCGATGTTCCCACTGAATCACATCCAACCACCCGCAGAGCCAATTGGCTGCAGAGTACTTGTCTTCCATGGACGCCCATTCCCTGATCAAGCGATCGCTGGTTACAGCGGGGGCCTGTTTCACTCAACCTTGCCTGCTCCTTGGTTAGAGCAGCACTGGCTCGCCGGCGAGCGTGAGCGAGCTGCTTAGAGTTAGTACTTCGTCAACATTTAAGTTGAGGGTACGACGAACTTCTAGTCCGTCGGCAAATATCGTCAACGACGGAACGAAAGTCTGTCGTACGTCTCCCGTCAACTCTGCAATTAAACCTGGTTGAAGCACTTTTACTTCGCTCAAGGCGCGTTTCGGGCTTCGTGCAACCTGGATCGTTGTCCATGGTTCTAATTAGTTCACGTCACTGGGTTGTTTACCGGTCTCCGATGCAATCGCTAATTGTTGCCGCTTCCATACCCCGAAGAGTTTGATTCCACAAAAGGCGGCAACGGCAATGGCACCGATCGGAACAAAGACTTGCACCATAGGGGAAATGACGCGATCGGTTACCTCGGTCGTGGCCCGCGAAGCTGCTCGTTCGAGGAGCCCTTGCTTTGATAATAAGATCGGATTGCCATCCTTATCGAAAACAATTTCGTCGCCGCCGAGGATCGCATCTCGGTTAGCGAGAATGACGGTTGTCGTACTGAGAGTAAACAGTGTTTTACCCGGATTTTGCTTGACGAAGTCGCCAACAAACGAAGCAAATCGATCGCTTTGTTCGCTGATCACTGAAACCAGCGCACTCTTTTGTTGCGAAGGAAGCTTGGCAATGTCATCCACATGACGCCCGATCGCGATCGCTTGTTCGGTCGAGAGTTTTTCTGCTAATGCGATTCCGTCATTGCCGAGCCCATTGGCAAACTTGGCGCCGACACCTGGATGCTTTAGCTCTGCTCGCATCGCGGCGACTCCGTAACGTGCAACGGTGTCTGCAACTTCCTTTCCTTGTTGGCCAGCCCCAAGACGTGCCAGTGCAGGACCGATCTGGCTTTCAGGTAGTTCATCGAGCATGCTCAACACGGGCCTTAAATTAGGCACATTATCCAGCCCCCTCACGGCATCCGGTCCGTACTTGCCTGCAAAGCTTGCGACGCGTTCGAGTGTCGCCTCGCCACCTTCCGCTGTGGCTTTCGTCGCCAGTCGTTCCGTCACCTCTCGTGCACCACTTTTTGCCATCCATTGGGCTGCTTCCCCAGCAGATTCCTTGCCGAAATAGTTAGTTACGGCACGAATGATCGTGGCACCACCGGTAGCGTTGGCGACGCTCGTTGACAGGCAAACCGCGAACAACACAAATGATCGTAGGGCGAACCACTTGCAAGTTAAACGTACACTCATGATTCCTGCTCCAGGACGATGATTTCGTAAAGCCGCGCGTGAACCCCGTCGCGGAGTTGTTGACAAGTGATGTCGATCGACCGCTTGATGCCCGTTTGCTGTGGGTCCTCAGCGGATAATTCAGCGGGGCCAAGCAAAAGGTCGGACTCAATTTTATTAATATACAGCAGCAACTCCGTGCGCAGCTTCGCCGCTGATTTTTCGTTCATCCAGTAGTCAATTGCGAAGCCCACGACGAATCCTGCAGCAAAGCCGATCGCTGTTCCCGCTCCGGGTACAATCGATCCGCCGGCCGCGCCAGCTGTTGCTGTGCCCGCCGTTGCACCGCCGGTGGTTGCTGCTGTCGTCGCAGCAGAAGTTGCCAAGCTTGCGATAATCCGACCAGCTAACATTCCCGTTGCGGTCGAGCCCGCTTCAGCGATGACGAGTGCGGTGACTCCATCGGCGACGCTCGTCTGGGCTTCTTCGCTGGCCAGGGTAGCAATTTTTTCACTGACCTTCGCAAAAAACACTTCTGCGTCATCCATCTGAATCGGTGGCAGATCCGATTCCGCAATCGCGGCCTGCGTCCGCGTTAAGAGTCCTCGCTGATTAGCACGAATGTCGTCACGGAACGCATCGAGTGCTGACCTCAAGTCATCCGTCAGTTTCTTCTCGGAGAACAAGTGACGTTCAAACTTTTCAGCGATATAATCCGCGACGCGATCATCGCCATTCCACCACTGACCCGGCATTCGCTTCATGATTCCAAAGCGAGATCGGAATCCGGTGATCTCGTCGATGAAGCCATCCACACCCGATCGATACTGAAGAAAGTTTTGCTCAATCCGAGCGATGCAACGTTCGGCGGCCATCCGGTTTTCGCGATCCGCCGTTTCTAATTCAGCGACAACTCGCGCTTCAAAGAACTTTAGCGTTCGCTCTCGAGCCGCAACGACATCGCTGACCGGCGCCGGTTTGATTTCGGGCTCGATCTTCGGTCGGCTAGGCCTCGCGATCGGGAACCACCATACGGCAACGATGATAAGCGAAGCGACCAGACAAGCGCCGTAAACTACAGTCCAGCCTTCCTTGACGATCAGCCGGCTAATGCGGCGGAGGAAGGGAGTCGATCGAAGGGGCGAGTTGGACGGGACCATCGTTTTGTTCTTCCGGACCGACTTGAGCGTTGACATCGCCTCCGTACGAATTGATTTCCTGCGACGAATGGATGCTTCGGGTTGCATGCCCCGATACCTGTGGCTTGCCACTCGCCGGCACTCTTGGGCCTACGGTAAGTACTTCCCACGGTTTTGGGTAATAATATCGATCTTCCATTCGCGGAGCATGATTGGCGTAGTATCCGCGCTGTGCTGAACGATGCCAATTCATCGCTTCTTGGCTTGTCGGTTCAAGCCAGTAGGCGATTTTGCCTCCAAGGTACGTCGGTCGATTGTAGCGTTCCCGATATGACGGCAGGTGAGTGCCGAGCGGCGGAATGACATCGATTCGAGGTCGAACGGTTTGTTTTTCACGATCAGGAAAATGCGAGAGCGCAGGATTTACCGCGATCAAGGCGACGGTGGTGAAAATAAAACCGAATCCAAAATACGACGCTTGTCTTAACATACGGCAGTCCATTGCAATGCTTGTGACAACAACGCTCGGCCCTTCTCGCTCTCTATCGACGCCAAACGCGTCGCCAGCCCACCGCCTTAGAGTGTATGGCACTTGGACACTCAATCACCTCCGTTTCCATCGACAAAATCGGAAGAGTTCGCGTTCCACACCCTCTCCCCCGACACAAGTAACTGCAAGATACGCGGGCATCCTTGCTCCAGCATGTCAAGAACTTGCTCAAACCCGTCGGCGCCGCCGTAGTAGGGGTCCGGGATGTCGATGCCACTGTCGGGCGCCCCGCCGTTATGGGCATCAAGGAAATCACCAAACAGTTTGACATGGGGCGGGTTCATGCCAGCGAGTGACCGTAGATCCGCCAAATTGTTGCGGTCCATGGCAACAACAAGGTCGAAATGTCCCGGCTGCAAATCATGGCGAGTGACCTGCCTTGCCTTGGACCGAAGTTGATATCCCCTCGCCTCGCCGGCCGCTCTCATGCGTCGATCTGGCGAATTGCCGGCATGAATTCCAATCGTTCCAGCTGATTGGACGTCGACATCCAGTCGCAGTTTCTGCGACCAAAAATGCGCTATCGCCTCTGCGGCGGGAGACCGACAAATGTTTCCCAAACAAACGAAAAGAACTCGCTTCGACATTTCTGGTGTTGATCTCCGTTTTATCGATTACCTATTGCCGCAAAAACTGTCTCTAGTTTTCCGTACCACTTCGAACCTATCCGAAAACCACTAGCCGCTTTGGCGCTAGCCGCGGGTCTCTTCGGTTTTCCGATAGGTTCTTCGGTTTTCTGGCTCACGGTGTCGCGACGTTTGTGAGTAGATAGCGCCCTAACGGGCTTCGCGATGGGGCGTGGAGAGATTGGGTGCTTTTTAAGAGACGGGGGCTTCCTTCAATGCAAACGGCAACCACTTGGCCTGCAGCATCAGTGCTAACAAAAACAACTCGATTTACGCCGGTTGCCTACTCTTTTTGCACATGGCAACCACCCTTTTTACGCTTCCTTAAGAATTGCAAAAGAATTAATCGGGGAAAACACTGAGAAAATTGTCGTCTTGGGAGAATTGAAGATATCGCCCGGTTAGAGACGGGTATCGCGGCACGAAATTCGCTCCATGCGAGGGGACCGTAGTTATTAGCGGCGATTAATATTGCCTTGGATTGTATTTATGTTTAATATTGAGCCCTCATTGCCTTATCTGGTCGGGGAAAGACGGAGCCCTTTCATGCCTTTGCACTTCACACAATCTTGTCCTACCTGCGGGCGAAGACTTCAGGTTCATACTCGCCTCTTGGGTCAGGCCGTTTCGTGCCAACATTGCCATGCGCAATTTTTGGCGGGGATAGTCGATGATGTCGCGCCGGCGCATGACTCCTCGCAAGACATTCTCGCCCGGGCTGAAGCTGTGCTGCGACGAACGGAACCGCTTGGTAAAGTCGCTCCTGCGGTACTCCGCTAGACGCGAATAGGAAGCGAGATGCGGGCGATCGAGGGCTTCGTACTCGTTTTGCTCGTTGCGGTATACCTTGAGGCGACATGGAAGGGGCCTCTCAGTTGTGGTGATCAACGAGGAGGTCCAGCAACCGCTAGTTCGTTATCGGAATCATCTGGCAAGGTCGGTAGTCTCGGGCCATTTCGGACTCGATCCAATACAGCGACAAAAGAGGGGACGAGAATCGTTCGGACATAAAAGGTGTCGATCAATACACCCAGTCCGAGCGCGAATCCCAATTCCACGATCCCGCGTAGCGATGTGACGTGCTCTTCGCTTCCAATGCCTATGAAATGATTGAGGGCCGGGAGCCACGCGGATGCGGTCATGCTGAAAAAAGTGGCGGCCATCACTAGGCCGCACGCTGTAATGATCCCTCCCGTGCGAGCGACCGCTCGGCGAAGGGCGGACAGCCAACCTCGTTCACGCTGTTCTTCGATGATCCGTGTGACTAAGTAAACGTTGTAATCCTGGCCCACTGCGACAAGGATCACAAACAAAAACAAGGGCAGCTTCCAATCCAGCCCGACATAGTCATCTCCGTATGCATATCGATAAAATGCGATCGTCAATCCAAGCGTTGCGTAGTAGCTGAGCAGGACCGTTGCGATCAGATAGCTGCATAACGAGACTCGGCGAATGACCAGCCACAATGCGAGAAAGACGGCGACGACGACCGCAACTTTAATGCGACGACTATCGGAGAGGGTGACGGATCGTAAATCGATGATGGAGGGAGTCGTACCGGTAAGAAGCGTTTGAGCACCGCTCCAAGCGGAGTCATCCGTTTTCGTCTTTGCAAGGACCCACTCATCAAGCAGCTTAACTTTTTCTGCAGCCTCGATTCCGAAAGGGTCGCCTTCGATCACGATGTCCAATCGTACCAGCCGATTCAAATACGGCGGGCTTTCCGAGAAGAAATAATTCTGAGCAATCCGGTGGGTTTGGAGAGCGCGGCGTTTCCAGGCGTCTGAGCTGAGTAAGCTCATTGGACGATCGGGAGGAAAGTCCCCCAAGGGATCGTCCGCCGATCGAACGGACAGAACGCCGGTTTGCGTGTAAAGTTCTTGGGCGAGCTGCTTGGTGTTTTCACGCAGCTTCTCCTCGGCAACGGCAGCAGGCAGGGTGATCAGTAGCGTCGTTGGGTT
>JANOBM010000224.1:0-30643 GCA_031411655.1 Planctomycetaceae bacterium | reverse complement strand
TGAAGACGGAACAGTGAAGATTGGCGACTACAGCCTCAGCAAGGCGATCACGACCAGCCATCGAAGCGGCCACACGATGACCGTTGGTAGCGTCCACTACATGGCCCCTGAGATCAGTATGGGAAGATACGACAAGACCGTCGATATTTATGCAATGGGCATTATCCTTTATGAGATGCTACGTGGTGTTCCTCCCTTTGTCGGCGAGAGCATGGGTGAGGTGCTGATGAAACACCTCAGTAGCAGCCCGGACCTCACTGGAATACCCGATCCGTTCGCATCGACCATAGCGAAAGCGATGCGACGTGATCCCGCCGAACGTTTTCAATCGGCACAAATGATGGCCGAATCATTACTCAGCGGACAGGAGCTTGGCGAGCAACTTAAATCCTTCAATCCATTGACCCTATCGATGGTTGGCGATCGCGCTCGACTACGAAACGTAAATCGCGAGGATCGCGCGTCACAACCTTTGTCGGATACGTTTACATCGCCAGCAACACTTCGCGATACCAAGACGATCGAAGCTGGCATGCCACAAGACGCGCCACCCGAACCGACGGGACTCATGCAACAATTCGGGCTATGGTATTCACCATCAGAAAACTCGGATCGAAATTCGGATCGTCTCGTGCCTCCTCTGCGGGTTGGAATCGCGTGTATCTCCATGACACTCCTTTCACTTTATGGCACCCTGTTTATGGAGCCATTTCGATTTCTCACTGAGGATCTGGTTTTTACACTGCTACTACACTTTTCTGTCGCACTGGTTGTTTGCCTTGGGATGCTAGGTCTTTGCCAACTCAATTTTGGCAACTGGATTTGGTGTGGACTTACGACTGGGCGAAAGCGCAGCGCATCTCTGAATCGCTACCTGGCATTTGGGTTTGTTTCGAGAGCCATCCTATTGAGCGTTGCATACGTTATTCTATCCCAAACGGCTTATAACTCGCCCGGAGATAAAGAGCGAGTAGTGCTCGGCGTGGGAGGCGGTGTCCTATTGTCATTGATGGCATTGGACTGGCGTTGCTTCGCAGCGCCTCATCGACACCATCGCATTCTACTTCGCCCCACCATCGCCGTAGGACTGATTGCACTCTTTGCTTCAATCCTCATCCTAGGTGAGATTCGATGTGAAATTGTCGCTGCAGCGTGGGCGATGTCGCTAGCGATGGGACTGCAACTCGTCGCACCGATGCGACGGGCTAGGTTGATCACCATCAGTGATGAATTACCGCTGCCCAAACCACGAGCTGAAGAAAATCAGATCCTACAGAGCCACATCAGTGAAACGGAGGCGATCGCCAGATGAACAGTTATAGTACGGGTGTTCCTTGGATCGGATTGATCTGCATCCTGTTTTTCCTTGCTCTTTGCGTTGCTTGTGTGCTACTACTGGTGGCTCGCTTGTTTTCGAACAAGGATTCTTCAAAATCGAAGGTCATACCGGTCATCCTTGTCGGCGGACTCCTGACTGGCGCGCCTCTATTGTTGTTGGTAATCGGCGGTACGTTGTATTTCTCGCGGTACACTCGGACCGAGCCCGCAGTCGTAACTAGGGCTGATTCCATTCCGTCTACTGTACAACCCTTAACCCGACCGTCATCAAATCCCGCTGCGTCTCCCGGAGTCTACCGTCGCGAAACCCCCATTCAGCCGTTGCCACCGTCTGGCACGGAGGTCGTGATTCATCCCGACCCCAATGCGATATCAACGGTGCAGTTACCATCGCCTCCCATGGAATGGCTGTCCAGCGATCTCAAGGCTTTCGACGCGGATGTCTATCCCGGTCTTCAACAGGCCGCTGGACCGTTAGGCCGGCGTATCCGAGAAACGCTGGAAGCAAATCGGCTGTTGCAGAACAGTCCAGCTGATGACAGTTGGGTCGAGCCTCAGCAGATAATCATTTCTGTGGTTGAGTTGAGTGAAGAAAATCGATCGTCTGTGCTCGCGCAGTTTTCAGAAGAAATTCGCAATGACTTTCCAAAGTCAAGTATTTCCGTTAGCAACTCATCTACCAGCGCACCCTTTGGAAACATGGTTGCCCTACATGTGCGAGATCAGAATGAAGCACTTTCCTTCGCTCCTTGGGATCCCACGCACATGGTCCAGTCGAATGGATCACTGCACTGCGAAGCAAAAACCCAGGCTGGCCAAGCGGAAGTTTCGCTCAAGTATGTCGAAAAACCGTGGTTAGAGTCGTTTGAAACTTTCGCGATGGAACGACCCAACAAGCAGTTCATTGCTGGTTACTCAACGTCCCTAGCATCATCTGAAAGCGATGCAAGACGAGAGGCAATGAACGATGCCTCCGAAAAACTGAAACAGGCTGGTTTCGTTCAATTCAAACTTGACGAAACCCTATCTACTGACCGCTTCGTACAAAAATTGTCGAGACCTTATGGTGATGTATGGCGAGTTGCATTTTTGTTTGATTTGTCGTCGCCACCCGTGGCAGCGCATGCGATTGCGACGATGAACTCTCACGTGAAAACAAACCAACTGTATCATTTCTCTTTTTTCTCCATCGCATTGTCGCTTTTCCTGATCACGATCGTGCTGGGCGTGGTACTTAACCTGCTCACGTTTGGTTACTACCGGGTGCAAATCGGATTGGGTTGGGCCTTCGCCGCCTTGGGACTGATTACCATAGGCGGCCTATTATTGATTGCGTGATTTGGGCATGAGCGAAGCAGACAGACACCTATTGGGATTGGTCCGGCTCGGGGATGAAAATGGTTGGAGCCAATTCGTTTCGCGTTTTCAAGTTCGCTTGATTGCGTACGCAACTCGCCAGGTAGGACAGGTCGCCACCGCGGAAGATCTGGTTCAAGACACGTTCATCGGTTTCCTGCAGTCGCTGAACCATTATCGCGAGCAATGCGAATTAGAATCGTTTTTATTTCAAATCTTGCGCCGCCGAATAGTCGATCATTATCGGCGTTTAGGTCAAAATCGCGAGTTTCCTGCCTGCGACTATAACTCCTCAGAAAGCAATCCAATTCGACCTGATCCAATTGAATTGGTGACCAGTAGTGTGCTCAGTCCAAGTACCTATGCTAGACGTCGCGAACAAAATGAGTTTGACGTAAACGCATTAGCGATAGCGATCGAGAAGCTTGCCATTGAGCTTCAGGCAACATCAAAATTCCGAGACCTCATGATTGCGGAAGGATTGTTTTACGCACAGCTTCGCAGCCTCGAGATAGCGAAGATCTTATCCATCACTGAAAACGAAGTCGCTGTCGTGAAAAGACGATTGATAGACCGACTTGCCAAAAGTATCCGATCTGTCACCGACGAGTATTCCAGCGAATCGCCCAGCGACTCCACCGCAACCAACCTGCTCACCACCGTTTGGGAGGCGATGCGCCCGAGTTGCCCCAAACGTACAACCCTGGGTAAATATACCTTGCGAATCCTTCCAGACGATTGGAATGATTTTGTGAAATATCATGTCGAAACCCTTGGTTGCACCTTTTGCAATGCAAACTTGGTGGAACTGGAAACAACAAGCATTTCGTCCGATTTCGAGATTCAGCGAGATCGGCTATTCAGCTCAACCATTGGGTTTTTAGCTCGCAGCCAATCAAGTCTCCCTTGAGTTGAAACGTCTTCCAAAGTTTGCTGAGATGGAGACTCAACCAATGATGGGGAGTAACGGCCGAGGGCATTTCTTACTGCTTTCGATACTTGGCAAGTGAAACTTGGATTCAAAAACTCTTACACTTTGATGTCGATTCGTTGTTCGACCTTGTGATGATCAACCTTGTGGTAGTCGACTTCTTAATGGCGAGTAGCAATCGACCACACGCAAAAACATCTCCATCCGCAGAGACATTCGGTCCGAGCGGTACACCGCACCTCAAGTTTGATTTAGCCTTGCCCTGCTAGTTGAACCATAAGGCGAACACGATCAATTCGCCGCGAAAAACCTGTTGCAAGCGGGTCCATACTTCGGGGCGAGTCGTATCACCGGTCTCCAAATAGGGTGCGGCTGCAGTACCTTGAATCCACAACACCAAGTCAAATGGTGTCGGCTCGGTAAACACGCGACGCAGGTTTACACCTCGCTTTTCATTGCCGCGCCAGAACGGAATTAACCGTTTTCCCTGTAGTACTTCGGTGCCCTCTTTTGTAGCCATTAACCAACTATCGATCATGGCCTGACTCACACCCAAGCCGAGTTCGCCCTGTTGTTTAGGGTTGGGAATCCATTCATGATCGTTGTCTGTTTCAGCCATTGTTAGCTGCCACATTTCGCCACTGTATTCCAGTACCAATTCCAGATGTTGCAGTGCGACTTTCATCCGCTCCGGTTCCTTTACCGGCATGCGAATCAGGTGAATGAACGCGATAGCGTCGGCAACATCAAATTGCCCTACAAAGTCAAATACCCGGCGCCCCTCCTGAAGAAAGGGAAATGGCGATTTCACTTTCTGGAAGAATAGCTGAGCCGTAGCGTCAAAGATTTCTTGACCGTCGTGCGCCAGCACAAATTCGCACATGGCAGAAAGCAGGTGACAGTAGCCGCGCAACCAAGTCGCATCCGCCCGGTCAAAGACAACGAAAAGTTCTCGGCTCTCCCGTGTAGCACGCATACTTATCAAGATCGTCTGCAGCATCACGGGTTCCGATCCATTCCCGATGAAATCCAACTTGATCTCAGTGATATGAAGGGGCAGTTTGACGTCCGGATCGTCGAGTTTGGCCAGCGTCTGATCCGCAACGTTTAGTTCATCGACGAAGGACTGGAGGATCCGTCGAGAATCTTCATAGGTCAATGTTTCGGGATTGGGATTCTGAGGAACCGGCAGCCGAAGCAATGGGATCATGTTGCCGACTGAATTCGATACATCACGCAGGCCGTATCGGTAGAAACTCTGGCCCAAGTTTTCAACTGCTCCGAAAAACTGAATCACACCCAAGCCAAACCGAGCTTGACTGTCGTCAGGATGCTCTTTGAGCCGTTCCGCTAATGCTATGGATCCAGCTTTTGCGTTTCCATTGAGCAGAAATGATTCTGCAAGCGGCTGTTTAGCATTTAGGTAAGCCCCGAAGTGTAGGCTGATACAAAGTGCTAATAAGATTCTTGATAATGGCATAGCATTGGCCTCAATTGGGTCGAATTCGTTCCATTGGATTTCTTAAGCCTAGCAGAAACCACGCCTCATCGTCACGTTGCGTGCTCGATTGAGTAATGCAACCACGGCATGGGTCAATTGTTGGCAATCTTGCTTGCCGTTGCTTCAGACGCAGTAGAACATGGCGGAAATCGTCACAACAATCGAGACTGCTTGCAGGCGAGATTCAAGACAGGTTTTCGAATCACCTTACCAATCCCCTACCGCGACCGTTTCACCGAATCGAACATCCTGTCGAGACCAACCATCGAGTCCGCCGTATCTTCTTCGCGAATCCGTGTGAAGAAGCGTCATCGCTTTTTAGAAAGTTTTGTCGTACAGCATGAAACCCTAATCTGGCTCAAAGAAAGCCAAGATTCGGGTCTGCCTAGTTTGCGACAGTCGGACACTGACAGAATGTCATGCGTACGTCGTGCCGCCTAGGCGGAGTCGCTTCGACAGCATCGAAAGGCAGTGCTGAGAAATCTTTTTTAAAGCGGTATCAACCAGCGGTGTCCGCTCTAATCGAAGAGCCAACGTAACATGCATTTTCTGAACTTTCGGAAGTCGGAGGCCTCCCATGCAATTTTGCAAAATGACTCGTTTACCGCAAACGGAATCAAGACCGGGCGATTTATAAGCGGTTGAAGCTCCTATGGCACTTGGCTATCGAGAACGGGGCTCCCCCTCCGATCCACCCGATCAATCAAATCGTGCAGTACTATTTCCCGAAGTCACTTGCATCGATTCCCAGCATCTTGAGTTTGCTCCGCAGGGTGACACGAGACAATCCGAGGATTGCCGAAGCCTTTAGCTGATTGCCGCCCGTATGCTTCAACACTTGAGCCAAAAGTTGTCTTTCAGCGATGGAGATTGCTTCTGCATAAAGGTTGTCGCTCCCCGCCTCAAGCCGCTTGGCAACGAAGTCTTCGGACAAGTATTTCATCTCGTGGGAAAGTGGCTGCTGACTGCCTGAACCAGTCGTCAACGCAGGCAGGAAATCGGGCAACAAAATGCTTCCTCGAGCGGTAAGCAATGACTGCTTCATCACGCTTTCGAGTTCACGAACGTTTCCCGGCCAATGATACTGTTCAAGAAGCTCCAAGGTTTCTGGCGCCAGGGTACGAATGTCCTTCCCAAACTCATTGCTGTATTTGCGGAGAAAGTACTCCGCTAATACTCGCAAGTCATCTGCACGATCGCGCAGCGGCGGCAAATGAATCGTTACGACGCTCAATCGAAAAAAGAGATCAGCACGAAACAGACCCTGAGAAACGAGGCTCTTCAAGTCGTGATTGGTGGCAGCAATGATGCGAGCATCTACCTTGATAGGTGCATTGCCACCGACCCGCTCGAAGGTCTGATCTTGGAGCACGCGTAATAATTTCGCTTGCGTCATCGGCGACATATCACCGACTTCATCCAAAAATAGCGTACCCTTATCCGCCTGCTCAAGTTTTCCAATGCGCTGGCGGTGGGCATCCGTGAATGCTCCTTTCTCATGTCCAAAGATTTCGCTTTCGAGGAGCGAATCGGGGATCGCAGCACAGTTGATCGCCTGAAACGGTCCGTGAGATCGACGACTATGGTGATAGATCGCCTGCGCTACAACTTCCTTTCCTGTACCGCTCTCCCCTTGCAACAGAACCGTCAGATTTTGTGAAGCGACTCGACCAATCGCCTTATAGACTTCTTTCATCGCATGGCAGCGACCCACGATCGCGTCGATTGCGGTCTCGTTGACATCGTCGAGGATTGGCTGCACCCGCACCATGCGGCTCAGGTTAAATGCTTTTTCAAGCAGTTGACGAATTTCATTTAATTCAAGCGGCTTGAACAAGTAATCGTAGGCACCAAGCTTTGTCGCTTCGATTGCTGATTCGACGGTACCGTGGCCGGTGATGAAGATGACTGGGATGCGTGGGTCGATCTCTCTCATCCGCTTGAAACAATCGAGTCCCGACTTGTCTGGCAGACTCAAATCGACAACCACGACGCTCGGCTTGGCATCGATAAAGACTCGCTCGCCTTCTGCTGCAGTTCGTGCCGTAAGGACTGTGGTCGTGTCCGTTGCAAATGCTCTTTCAAAGGCCTTTAGAATGGGGAGTTCATCATCGATGACTAACAAACTTTGCATAATTCTTCGCATCCAATTGGGTGACTGCTCTGAGCCGACTGGTGGGTGGCATCCGGCAATAAGAGTCGAAAAAGTGCACCACCAGCCATACGATTTGCTCCACTGAGCGTTCCCTGGTGAGCTTCCGCGATGCGCTGACAAATCCCTAAACCTAGACCGACACCATTCGGTTTGGTTGTCACAAAGGGTGTAAACAGTTTTCCGACGATACGATCGTCGATACCAGGGCCGGTATCGCCAATTGTCACTTCAACGTTCGAGCCGAGGCGAGAAACAGTGATTTCAAGCGAGCCGCCGCTCGGCATCGCATCGAGGGCGTTGATGGCAAGATTCAAAAAAAGCTGTTGGAGTTGAGAACGGTCTCCATAGACACACATCGACTCGTCAGTAGATGCCACATTCAAGCTGACGCTTTGGGCTTGGCAGCGCCCTTGGATAAGTTGAACCGTACGTCGCAATGCTTCATCAATCGGAAAACGATTGAATTCTCCCGCTTCGGGGCGTGCGTATTCCAATAGACCATTTACCGATCGCTCCATTCGGCGAATTTCCTGTTCAACCAATTCGAGATCATCGGTTTCAAATCCTTCTTTTGCAAACTTTGCGAGATTGACTTGAATCAACAATTTGATCGAAGTGAGTGGATTACGAATCTCATGTGCGACGCCGGTGGCGAGTTGTGCCAAAGTGGCCATTTGTTGTGCGCGCAACGCTTCGGTTTCACGGGCCATCATGATCCGTTCCTGTTCCGCTTTTGCGGATGCGGTCAAGTCTCGAATGATGGCAATCAGGAGTCGGTCCGTCTCGGAAGGAAACTCACTGATGGATACCTGCACGGGCAGCTCGCTCCCATCGGAGCGAACCGCTTTCAATCGAAAATCACAAGGCAAGGCATCAAATGAGCTCGGCAATTGGGGAATCAACTTCTGAATGGCCTTTCCAATCAATAGATCGGCAGCTTGGCCGAGAATGGTACCTCCCGCTCGGTTACACGAAGCGATCCAACCTTGTTGATCAAACGTTAAGATCCCTTCGCTCGCACCCGCAACGATCGTCTCGCTGCGTTCGTGTTCTTGAATAGCAATGCGCCGAAGTGGCCCAATGATGACCCACCACAATGCAGGGGCGCAAATGAGTGTTAGCAAGATCGCATCAAGGACGGCACCACCGGTTTCGCCGAGAGATTCTGGAAGCAGGTATGGCAGCACAAACATCACGGCGACTTCGACCGTAAACACCAAAGCCAACACGATCCCCAGTATTCGAATGGGTGATTTTAGTAGTGTTGAGACGGCCGAAATTCGATTTGACATGGTAAAGATCCAGGTGATTGGCGCTCTCCGTTGATTTGTGGGAGCAGACCAGACGCGGATGTTGGCGTTCAAGTCATTGCCATACCGTACCAATGTAGTCATTTCTTCACGTGATGTTGTCGAGTACCGTCAGGTCGAAGTGGGGTCTCGAACTAGCGATACGCAACACTTGTACCATGACCGCTTCGGTCGGCGCACGACGCGAGGAATACATCATTGCAAGTGCCCAAGAACTCGCAATCGACAGCATTAAGCTACTTAGAATTTCCATCGAGAAGGGCGCGCGCAGCAGCCACCGGTACGAAAGCGGCCTAGCGGGCGTGGCATGTACGGACAATTGGCAAAAACATAGCCATCCGGTGGCCAATCACTTTCCTCAGTGCTGTATCTCGATAAAGAACGAACTTAGCGCGATATCCGCCGAAGCTTGGCACAAGACACCAGCATGCTGGTGGTGACAGCGACTGACGGTGCGATGTCCTGTCATTGACCACCGAGCGATTGTCCACGAAGGCCATCTCCGGCGGTGTAATCGGATGGTGCATCGAGACCACCGGTCAGTAGCATGCCATTAACCTGTGCGTGCGCTTGAGCGAGCTGACCTCTTGCTTGGATGTACTTTACGGTCGATTCGAAGAAGGTACGTCGCACGATGAGGACCTGCAAAAAATCAAGTTCACCGGCGCGGTAGGCTTCTTCCGATAGGCTGAGACTCTTCTTCGCTTGAGGAAGGATTTCGTCTTCGTATTTCCTTACCGACGCAGACGCTGACTCGATTTCTTGCGTCGCGCGGGCCAATCGAGACTTGATCGCAAATTCGATCCGTTTGACGTTCTCGATCGCTCGCGTGTAGTCGGCGTAGGCAGCCGCGATATTGCCACTATTCTTATTCCGAGTTGGAATTGGCGCTGACACTTGAAGGTTAATCATTCCCGAATCGGTACCTGCATCGTAACCAGCACCAAGCTGCCCGGTTACGTTTGGAATTGCCTGTACTTGCTGCCTTTTTAAATTCGCTTGTTTTTCGCATAGCAAGGCGTTTGCCACTCGGAGTTCTGGGCTCTGGGCAGCGATAGTTTCGTAACTGTTTCCTCCGCTCATCAGATTCGCTTGACCTTCGAAGTCGGCCACGAGCCTGGACGGAGCCAAATCGGGCAAACCTGCGACCGCAACCAAATCGTTCCATGCGCCCCGGTATTTGGCCTGCGCTTGCTCGGCAGCAAGTCTCACTTCGCTCAGTAGAGTCTGGGCCTGTAGAACTTCGATTGCGGTTCCTTCTTGGGCCTTCATCCGATCCTCGGCTGCCTTCACCCCATTGCCTGCCACCTCAGCGAAATCGTTTGTCGCATCCCGTTCGGCTTGTGCTGCTGCGGCTTCGAAAAAGCGAACTCGCACGTCCGTTAAGACTCGATATCGTTGGGTTTCCGTTTCCCAACGCTGGGCGTTCGCAGTGTGTCCCAGGACGGCTCGGTTGAGTGCGAGCTTATTGCCGCGGATAAATTCTTGTTCGACAAAAACGCCATGTTGGTCGGTGTTTCGATCAGCAATTTGCTGACCAAAATATGCCAACGTGGGATTTGGCCGAGTACCAACTTGATTCCTAAGACCTTCCACCTTTGTCGTCGTTGCTGACGCTGCGGCGATCGCCGGATTATTGCTCAACGCCATTTGTTCGATGTAATCCAGTGTGTATACCGGCTCGACACCTCCAATGGACTCTTCGTAGGTCCCATCCTCCACATCGGCTTCACGGTAGGCCACCGCATCGACAAGCATGGATTCGTCACCACCACTATCACTGGACCCGCTACGCGTGCTCTCCGGCACCACGGTCGAATCGCCAATGACAGGCGCGGGCGCGGCATCTGCCTGCGACGTTGAAATGCCCTTACCAAACTGAACGCAGCCCGCGCTGGTGGCAACTAACAACACCGATGTCAACATGAATGGTACGGCGTGGTTCATGGCATCCCTGCACTTTCTAAGACTACCGCGAATCAGTTTGCAAACGCATGACTGGCGCACAATCAGCTGCTTGAGCCGTTAAGCCCCGCACACATGCTTTGTCCGTTGTGAAAGCTTACGAAGGTGTATTCGGCTTGATCGTCAAATACCTTTCCGTCGCTGACCGGATATTCTGAAGACGCTCGGAAATTGTCCATCGTTTTCCGTGCAATCGACAAAGTCAAAGCGAACGAAAGGACCGGCCGGACGCCTATCGCGGTGGACAGTTCTTAGCCAATCCATGGCCAGCCTATGTCCAAAAGACTTCATTCGCCTTGTGATTACACGTTTTCAAGAGATGTTTGACGAAAAGAAAACCGCGCCAGCCAGGAAGCCGTGCTTTTGCTTTTTGGTGCCGGCAACAATGATTGCATGGATCGGGCCTGCCGTTTAAAAACTGATGAGCATGGTGGTGCGCATGCTGGTACGCTATGTGCGGTTAGGACCGTCGCGATGCGGGGTGAAGAAATTCGAAGGGTCGTTTGCAAGCCACTGGATGGTATCCTTGGCATCGTGTTATGTGAAAAGAAAAACGCCGACCGAGCGTCCTTCGCATGTGACTGCGTTTCTGCCTTTTAACAGTCCTCGGCGATTAGCATGACGCTTGCATTACCAAGTCCCTTGGAACGGAATCCGATTATGAAACGACTTATGCAGTTTGGACTTGCAGCCTTATCAATCCTCGCGTTCTCAACCACGCCAGGCAGGTCGCAAGAAACATCAGCAAGCGTTGCTGACGAGTCGTCCCAATCTCCGCCCCCAGGCGAAGTGAATCGCGAGGTAAGCCGTGTTTACACCTTCGTCGACAAAACCGGTTTCGGCCACCAACATGCGATTGAGGGGCGTCTTCAGTCGGGTCACCTCACTCTTGGCGCGAGCACCGATGCCGGAGAACTAATCTTCGACATGCAATCGTTCGAAGCCGATACCGATAAAGCACGTCGGTACCTAAGGCTTTCCGGCACGACGGATACAGCAACGCGAGCCAAGGTCAATAAGAACATGAAGAGCCCTGAAGTTCTGAACGTCGCAAACTATCCTACGGCTACATTCATGGTTGACTCGACGCTGCCTATTCAGCAAACCGCCGGTGACGGCTTGCCTGTATACGAGCTTGTCGGCCGATTCATTTTGTGTGGCAAAGCACGTCCAATCAAAGTCTTGGCTGCTGTCGAACAAGCTCGAGGTTGGCTCCATGTACGGGGAAAATTCGGAATCAAGCAAACGGAATTTGGCATCACGCCTTACAGCACTGCACTTGGTGCCGTCGGCGTCGCAGACTCATTGGTGATCCACGGCGACCTCTACATCGCGCCCACCCCATCCATCGACATGACTGCGTTCCCGACGCGAGAATGACACAAGTCTCCCCCATGCCAGTCGTATCGCTGTGAATATAAGGAACAACCAATGATTGCCGTCGACGGTGTCGAAAAGAGCGTCATCCGAAGCCACTACCAGCTAGGTACGTTGTTTTATCGGCTGCTTTGGGGACCTCATATACATCATGGTCTTTGGTCTGGAGACGAGTCCGCTTCGCAAGCGCAGCGACAATTGACAGATACGCTCGCCGACATGGCAGGAATCGATGCTGGCCTAAAGATCGTTGACATCGGCTGCGGCATGGGAGGCTCATCAATTCGGTTGGCCAATCAACGAAACTGTTATGTTACAGGCGTGACACTCAGCCCCGTCCAGCGTCACTGGGCAGCGACCAGCGCGATGCTGCAACGCGCGTCGAGGAAAACAACGTTCATTGCCGCCGATGCAGAAACGGTTGAGTTTGACAATGATTCGTTCGACATACTTTGGAGCGTCGAGTGCACGGAGCACCTATTCGACAAGCCCGAGTTCTTTCGACGCGCAGCCCATTGGATTCGTCCGGGCGGACGATTGGCGATTTGTGTTTGGTTCGAAGGCGAAGATACGAGCCTCCCCGGCCATCGTGAACTCGTTGAAGAAGTGTGCGAACGATTCGTTTGTCCGTCACTGGCAACGCGAAAGGACTACGCCCAATGGATCGAGGACTCAGGCTTTGAAGTGACGCAGAGTGTCGATTGGACGGAGCGTACTGCCAAGACTTGGGAGATCTGCAAAGAACGCGTGCAGCGATATGGAATTCGTCATTTGGCAAAAATCTTGGACAAGGATCAAGTCGCGTTTATCGATGGGTTTGATGCACTCTTGAAAGCCTATCGCACTGGGGCGATGCAATACGGTGCGATCATCGCTAGGAAACCGATTAAATAGGGAATGATTGCATGGACGCGACCGCCACTCAACATCACGCCAACCGTCTTGTCTCTTGTGAGAGCATTAGCCGACTCATCGGGATCACCTACGGATTCGGGAACCAAATCCTATTCCTGATAACGGTCTGGTATTTATTTTGGTTTTTGCGGGACGGTGCGATCAGTACAGCACATGGCCATTGGCTGCTCCGCGACAGTGGTTTGGCAGTTTTCTTTGCGGTTTCACATAGCATTATGTTGGCACCACGAATTCGAAAGCAATTGACGCGATGGATCCCGCCGGCTTTTTATGACAGCACCTTTTGTGTCGTCACTTGCTTGAGCTTGCTGATGCTTTTCTTTGGATGGCGAACCAGTGAGTTCACGTTATGGCGTGTTTCCGGCATAGCCGAATCGGTCGTTCGAATCTGTTTTTACTTAAGTTGGGTAGCGTTGTTTTATTCGCTCGCACTGACCGGACTTGGGTATCAAAACGGATGGACTCCCTTCTATCACTGGCTCCGACGCGAGAAAGCTCCGCGACGAGAATTCAAACCGCGCGGCGTCTACAAAGTCATCCGTCATCCGGTCTATTTGAGTTTTCTAGGCTTGGTCTGGTTTACGCCACAGATGACGCTTGATCATGCCGCACTGACGGCAATTTGGACTGGATACATCCTTTACGGCAGCGTTCTGAAAGACCGTCGTTTAGAACATTTTATCGGCGAACCTTACCGAGCCTATGAAACGGCGGTGCCTGGCTACCCCCTGGTTTCCGTTGGGCCGCTTGGTAGACGTGTTGTCATGCCGAAGGGGGATGTATAAGTCATCTCGTTTTTGGTTCCACTCGAGCTTTTTGGTTTTCAATGCGGTTATGTTCACTGCCGCATCGTTATCAGTCAAAACTTGCTCCCCTCTTTTTGCATCGGAACGGCGCAGCAGCGCCGCTTTGACTTTCTCCACGACGATTGGCGTGTGCGACGATCAAGTATCTCGGTAACGACGTTGAGATTCCATTGTCAGCATTCACCTTGGATTCATGACGACACCAAGTTCACCGATTTAGCGAAGCAGATTCGAAAGAGCACTAGGAAAAGTTGTTCTTGCACTGCAACGTCTCGATGTGGTAGCACCGACTGGGTGTTCTGCGATCTGGAGAGAGATGCAATGAGAAAGACCGCCACTGTTCGGTGGATGATTAGTTTGGCTGCACTTTACGGAACGACCAGTGTCACGTCGTTTGCTCAATCACCGGATTCGCGTGCCTTTCACACGACGAGCGAGATTCAGGCACGACTTCGACCGCTTGGTGAAGCGTCGGCGGTCGATCGATACACCAGAGCGGTGCATCCCGTGAGACAAGTGGCGTTGATGCAGGCGACAGGTGATCGAACCCCCGTTGCCCCACCGAGTCTTCCTTCTTCGGGTTTTTCATTTCCAGGAAATACGGGAGTACCGGCAACTTCCCCACCCACCTCCGCCATAGTGACGCCTACGGCGCCACCCACGACCACTGCTGTGCCAAGTGCACCGCCCAACGCGTTTGCTCCACCAGCCTCAGGCGGGCTTCCGGTGCCACTTCGATCGGCACCTGTTACGCCTATTGGTCCCTCTAATGAATCAGCCCCGCTCCCGCCATCTCCTTCTGCTTCCCTTCCTCGATCGGTAACTCAAGGTTCAACGCAACCCGGTCTGCCGATCAACCCTAACGTCTCGCCTGGCATCGCGACGCCTCGTGGTCCCAATGCGAATGGAGTATTGCCGCGCACGACGTTACCGAGCCCGTCAACCTCTCCCGGATTCGCCACGGACTATCACCCGATCGCGCAGCCACAACTGGGCAATGCTTTCGCGACAATTGATAACTGCCGAAACATATCGCCCCCTTCCGGTTATCGCGCCGGGGGCATTTTCGGATGCGATCCTATGGGTGCCTCCACGAACTCGACGTATGGAGGGCCGGGCTATGGTTCACAGCCAGTCGTGTACACACCTCCGCCATCGCAAATCGCTCCGGCAATCGCATTACCTCCCGGCGCTACGTTCCCAGTGGGTGCAACCGGTTCGACACCACCGGTGATTCCCGGAAGTCCAGGCTACCGCCCACTGATTTCGTTTGGTCAGGAGAGAAATCCGGTACAAGTCGGGCAGGGTATTTGGGGCCAGCCGGTCGCCTATGTACCCGGCCAAACTTTTCGTAACGCCCTTCGTTACATCGCGTTCTAGGCCAACGAACGCCGAAGGGGATTAGCCCTGCAACTGTGCGAGCACCCGCCGAACGATCGAATCGATCGCGGTCATGACTTCCGCATTCACACCCGCGTCCGGTGTAACGCCCGCGATCAACCCATCGATACGAGACTGCATGGCGCGTAGCTGTTGCCGCTGGTCATCTGAGCTGGGCATGCGCCCATGGCCGAGGTCCCAGCCGCGCGATCTCGCACCAGCACGGAAACCGTCTGGAAATTCGCCTAACGAAATCATCGCATCAAATAGCGGCAGCAGTTGATATTGCAATCGCATCGCCTCTTCAATCTGCCCCGCAGCCACGCTTCGATGAATCGCTCGGGTCAGCTCAGGGACGACACCGCTGGTGGCATTCGTTCCACCGTCAGCACCGGCGATCAACATTGGAACTAGCGCCGCGTCCCATCCAGTCAAGAAAGTAAAATCGTCTCGCATTGGCCGGACGGCGGCGATCATGCGCATCATGTTCGGCAGGTCGCCACTACTATCTTTGATTCCGACCACTCGAGGACATTCGCTTGCCAATCGCACTACCGTATCGACCGTAATCGGTGAGGCAAACTGAGGAATGTTGTAGAGCGTCACGTCCACACGAACCGCATTTGCGATCTCGCGAAAATAAGCGTATACCGCTTCACTGCTAAGCCGGTAGTAAAAGGGGGCAACGATGGCCACCGCTCGTACTCCCATATCTCCGTAGGCGTTGCAAGCGGCGATCGTTTCCTTGGCATTCGCTTCCGCGGCGCCGGCAAGCACGGGAATACGACCTCGCGTTTGGTCTACGACCACCGCGACAATCCGACGGCGTTCCTCGGCCGTAAAGCGAATGAACTCGCCTGTGCTTCCGTTGGGGTAAAGGCCGTCAACTCCGTGGTCAATCAGCCAGTCGACGTACCCGCGAAGCGTGTCTTCGTCGACATTCCCTTTCGCATCGACCGGAGTGATATTGGGGGTCAGAATTCCGGTAATGCGGTTTTTGGCGTTCATGCTACAGGATCATGGAGTGAAATCAGGAAGTTCAATCCATTTAGCCTAGGTCAAAACCATCCTAAAGCAACCAGGCTGGAGGGAACCGGAAGGCTTGTAACCACGACGCTGACCGCGCCCAACAGCCTAATCCGAATAATCAGGCCGAAGTTGCGGGTTTCCCCGATCGGGTTAACGACAACTTCCTCCACTCACGCAACATCATGAACGCTCGCTGGTGGAGTGCTTGTTATCCGCGAATCTTCGATTCAGAATTGCGATAGATTTCCCTTGAGTTTTTCCATTGGCAGTTACATTTGCGACCAAACAAAACGACAATCATCCTCGAAAATCATTCTCCAAAACCGCAAGCAGGCATTTCGACCGGTCTACCTGCCGAGTGCCTCCGCCACCGGATCCAAGCGCCCATCAATCTGGCGAGCGGTCTGGCGAGAACGCATTTTGGATACCTTTGCTGCCATCACAGAAGCACTCTCTATGTCGTTGAACTTTTTCATGTCTAAAAGCGTGGTTCTCCATTCCTTGTGCCTCGCGCTGGGATTCGCTGGCCTAAGTCACTCTTCGCTGACTGCGAACGAGCCCGTCGTCCAGTCCTCCACGGTTGTCGCAAGTAATGAAAAAGACATTGATTTTGCGCGAGATGTTCGACCGATCCTCGCGGATGCCTGCTACCACTGCCATGGCCCGGACGCCGAGCACCGCGAAGCCGACTTGCGTCTTGATCACTCCGAGGGGGCGACGGCTGATCGAGGCGGGTACGCCGCAATTGTTCCGGGGAGCGATGAGAGAAGCGAGCTTGTATCTCGAATCATGAGCGACGACGCGGAGAAAGTGATGCCGCCTCCTCACTCAGGAAAGTCGCTGGACGCGCGCAGCATTGAGGTACTTCGTCGCTGGATCGACGAAGGCGCTGCTTACAGCACCCACTGGGCATTCGAGTCCCCTGTGAAGCCGCCGTTGCCAAGCGTCAAGCAGCTTGATTGGCCTCAGGGCGAATTAGATACTTTTGTTCTCGATCGATTGGAAAGGGAAGGTCTCACACCCAGTCCGTCCGCATCGCGAGAAACGCTCCTTCGCAGGCTAACGCTCGACCTTACTGGATTGCCCCCCGCGCCCGAAGATGTCGACGCCTTTTGTAATGATCCATCGCCGACGGCTTACGAGCGGGAAGTAAAGCGGTTGCTCGATTCAGTTCACTATGGTGAACGCTGGGGCAGGATATGGCTCGACGCAGCACGATATGCCGACAGCGACGGTTTCGAAAAGGACAAGCCACGCTTTGTATGGTTCTATCGCGATTGGGTCGTTGACTCGCTCAACCGTGATCTCCCCTACGATCAATTTGTTATCAAGCAAATCGCTGGCGACTTACTGCCCAACGCCACTCAAGGCGACCATGTTGCGACTGGCTTTCTTCGTAATTCAATGATCAATGAAGAAGGCGGCGTCGATCCGGAACAATTTCGGATGGAGGCGATGTACGACCGAATGGACGCGATTGGCAAGTCGGTTCTTGGTCTTACGCTTCAGTGTGCTCAGTGCCACTCACACAAGTATGACCCCCTGACACAGGTGGAATACTATTGCATGTTCGCATTCCTGAACAATTCACATGAGGCAAATATCACTGTTTATACGGATGAAGAACAGAAACGGGTGAGTGATGTTGCTCAACGACTCGCATTGATTCGTGATGAATTTCAGGCTGCCAATCCTCGTTGGAAAACTGAGTATGAGTCTTGGGAACGCTCCGTTGCACCGCAGTCGACGACCTCATGGAAGCCGCTTGAGATCCGCTTCATCGCCGATTCACAAGGTGGCCAAAAGTTTATCCCTCAAGGCGATGGCAGCTACCTTGCTCAGGGCTATGCGCCCACGAAATCGACCCCCACGGGCGATGCGACCATCCATTCGCTCAAGCAAATCACGGGCATTCGTATTGACTTGTTGAATGACCCAAATTTACCGCATGGCGGACCTGGGAGGTCCGTTGATGGCACTTGGACGTTGAGTGAAGTGGACTTAAAAGTAAAGAAGAATGGCAACTGGGAAAAAGTCGTATTCGCCTCGGCCAGTAGTACGATCAATCTGCCGCAGCGACCTCTCGCAGGCCGCTACGGTGACAAAACCGATACCGAACGTCTTGTCGGTCCCGCTAGCTTCGCCATTGATGGCAACTCGAACACCGCATGGCATGGCGACATGGGTCCCGGCAGAAGAAACGGCCCGCAAACCGCGATGTTCATCCTTGCCGAAGCGATCGCGTCGAAAGACGATGAACCGATCGAACTGCGAATCGGTTTGACACAGAATCATGGCGGATGGAACAGCGATGATAATCAAACGCACAATCTCGGCCGATTCCGCGTTCTCGTTTGTGGTGACAAGAGCCCGACGATCGACGCGATCCCACCGGTGCTTCGCGATGTTCTGGAACAAGTGCCACTCCGCAGAACGAAGCGCGATGCAGATCGACTGTTAGATTTTTGGATTGGACAAATGCCTGCGTGGAAAAACCTCGCAGAAAAGATGGAGGCTGCTTGGGCTGAGCATCCTGCGGGAACTTCGCAGCTCACGCTGGTTGAACGCCAATGGCCTCGCCTTACTCACCGTCTGGACCGCGGAAGCTTCTTAAATCCTAAGGAGGTCGTTGAACGCGGGACTCCAGCCTTTTTACCCTCGATCGATTTTCAACTTATCCATACCGATAGCCCTTCGGTGGACCAACCAACGGCGACTCGGCTTGATTTCGCCAAGTGGCTCGTTTCGCCTAAGCAACCAACAACAGCTCGTTCGATCGTCAATCGAGTTTGGCAAGAGTATTTCGGAACCGGACTGACGGCCACCAGTGACGACCTGGGTCTGCAAGGTGAGCCACCATCCCATCCGGAGTTACTTGATTGGTTAGCAGCTGATTTCATGGAGAATGGTTGGAGTCTCAAGCATTTACATCAACGCATTGTCCTTTCCGCCACGTATCAACAATCTTCATTCGTAACGCCCAAGTTACTTGAACTTGATCCGTCCAATCGCCTGCTCGCTCGCGGTTCACGACGCCGAATCTCTGCTGAAATGGTTCGTGACGTCGCCCTCGCCGCAAGTGGCCTACTGAATCGAACGGTTGGTGGACCGCCAATATTCCCGCCGGCGCCATCGTTCTTGTTTCAGCCTCCGGCGAGTTACGGCCCCAAAACATGGAACGAGAACACTGACGGAAACCAATATCGCCGCGCACTCTACACGTTTCGGTTTCGTTCGGTTCCTTATCCCGTTTTGCAAGCTTTTGATTCGCCCACCGGCGAGGTGTCGTGTGTCCGGCGAAGTCTGTCCAATACACCTCTTCAAGCACTCACGACCCTCAACGAGCCCTTGTTCCTTGAATGCGCGAGGCAACTTGCCAAGCAATCCGGTGACCAGGCTAGTGATAAGGCGAGGATTGAATCCATTTTCCGGCGATGCGTTTCGCGGTACCCAACCAATGACGAATTAAAAATCCTTTCGACGCTCCTCAACCAACAGCGAGAGCGATTCGCCACCGATAGCGAGGGAGCCTCGAAATTGGCACTAGGTGCATCCAGCCAGGATGCAGCCGACCAAGCCGCTTGGATTGCTCTCAGTCGCGTCCTGATGAACCTTGATGAGACAATCACCAAAGAGTGATCGACTCAAAGACATTGCTTGCGAAAAGAGTTACGCCAGTGAAGGCTGGACGCCTTCCAAAAGGACCCGCCGGATCGCGTCGACTAGTTCACCGGGCGCCGCGTGCGTGTAAGAGCAATCGATCGCGATCTTTCGCTTGAGATCTTTGATTTGTACGCGACCGGTTTCCCATTCAGTCTTACCCGCGATCAATGCCACCTCAAACCCTTTTTCGTCTCCATACCGAAGCTGGTGTCCCAGCTTTTTCGGATCGGGGTAAACCTCACAGGCCACTCCTCGACGGCGCAGTTCGGTCGCAAGTCGCAAGTAATCATTGCGGCGTTCAGCGTCGAAGAACGCGATCAGCACAGGCGCCGGAGTCGCAGCGGTGGGGAGAAGATTCAATTGCTGCATCGCAGCGAGTAGGCGATCGAGACCAAGCGATGCACCGATTCCGGGAAGGTGTTGCTTCGTGAACATCCCTGCGAGGTTATCGTACCGTCCGCCGCTGCAGACGCTGCCGATCGATGGAAGGTCGTCGAGAAAGGTTTCTACGATGACGCCTGTGTAATAATCGAGCCCGCGAGCGATCGACACGTCAAGTTGTAAATGAGACGGACTCACGCCTGCCGCAATCGCTCCGGTCACGATCTGCTCCAGACGATCGATTCCCTCCGCGGCTTGTTCGTTACCCCCGGTGATTGACCGCAGGTTGACGAAGATTGATTCACTCTCCGGTTGATCCAGTTTGGCACTGCTTTCTGCCATCGCGAGGACGGCCTGGGCCTGCGATTCGCTAACACCAGCAGTAGCAATCATCTCGACGATCGTTTCATCTCGCCCAATCTTGGAAAGCTTATCAAGCGATCGGAGAACAGGCACCGTCTTATCGGCGAGGCCGAGGTGCGCGAGCAGGCCGCTGAGAACCGCGCGGTTGTTGATGCGGATGGTAAAGCGGTCGAATCCGATTGCCTGCATCAGTGTATCGATCACGACAACCATTTCGATATCGGCGACCACGGAAAGTGTGCCGATTGTATCGAAGTCACACTGCACAAACTCGCGATACCGTCCGGCTTGAGGGTTTTCACCTCGCCAAACGGGAGCGATGTGATAGCGCTTAAAGGGAATGGATAGACTCGCGACATGCTGTGCTGCAAATCTCGCGAGTGGTACGGTGAGATCAAACCGCAAACCAACCTCGCGTCCACCGTTATCGGTGAACTTGTAAAGTTGGCGGTCGGTCTCTTCACTGCCTTTGCCAGAAAGGATTTCGAGCAGTTCGAGCGCCGGAGTATCAATCGGAGCGAATCCAAACGATCGAAACGTTTCGCGAGCGATTCCCATGATTCGCTCACGAGGGATCATCACTTCCGGTAGATAGTCGCGGAAACCCTTTAAGGTTCGCGGCATGATTCGATCTTGACTCACAACAACATCCCTACAAGTCGATTATTTGTCCGGTAACACGACCGGTGTAGTTCCAGAACAAGCCGTGGCTCCCCGGGTTCGTCACCCCACTAAACCATCGGAAGGCCAGTCGGCTTCCGGCTGCGGATGTTACCGGTATCATCAGGGCCGAACATCGCTTCCGAATACTCATAGACCTGTTCTGCAGTCTCAAAGTACTTCTCGTAACACCAGTCGTCCTCGAACTCACACTTCTCGGTTGTATAATCGCGACAAATTTGAGGACGGGTTTCGTAGATACCGCACCGATAATCGGGCTGCAAGTGTTTACAGGTGGTGTGAACGAGCAGGTACCAAGTGTCGTCATCGACAAAAACGCTAGCGCGATCGTGCAATAGGTACCATCGCATGAAGTCGAAATCACGCCGTTCGGTTGGCTCGTCGATGGGCAGGGCGAAGTAGTGACAACACTTGGCGGTGCAATGTTCGCACAGATTGGCTGCTTCCGGATAATCGGCGCGACGCTGCTTTGGCCTTGGTGCGACAGGTAAAGCTACAGACATCCAATCGCTCTCGGGTTTGAGATAAATATGAAACGGATTAAGCTCTGAAACGTTATCACAAGAGCGGTGTTTCCGGTAGGATCCATCGTTGCGTTACGAGTACAGCCGCACAGAAAAAGCATAGTTGAGCCATCCATGGAAGTCGTCATCACCGCTCTCGGGCCCGACAATGTTGGGCTGGCCGATCCAATCATTCACTTTGTGACAGGTGCCGGCGCCCGAATCGCAGAAATTCAGATGTATGATCACGACGAGGAGCATCTGTTTGCGATGCTATGTCGCGCCGATATCGAAGAGGGCTCCTTGCCGACGCTTCGACTGGCGATGACGCAAATCGGAGCCCATAAAAAGCTTGCGATTCGAGTTTGGGCTGCCCCCCCGCGCGGCGCGCGGCCGCGACTTGCCATCTGCGCCACCTACGTCGAGCACACTCCCCGCGCCGTTCTTGAAGCGGTCCGCGACGGTCGCATCAACGCAGAGGTGGCCGTCTTGATCGCCAACCGCAAGAAGTGTTCTCGTCTGGCAGATGAGTTTGGTGTTCCCTTTTGCATGATCGGCGACGAAAATGGTACTGCGGACGATATAGCCATGGTGGCAGAACTCGATCGTCGCGAAGTTGACTACGTTATCTTGGCGAGATACATGCGTGTTCTACCGCCGAGCACCTGCTGGCAATTCGCAGGCGGTCGAATCATCAATCTGCATCACGGATTACTACCTGGCTTTCCTGGGTTCCGGCCTTATCACGATGCGCATGCGTCACGCATGTTGACCTATGGTGCGACCTGCCATTTCATCATTCCTGAGCTAGACGCAGGCAACCAGATCATCAACCAGCGAACATTTTCGGTGGCGCCAGGAACGCCGCTGGCGGAAATCATTCGTATCGGGGAAACCGACAATGAACCAAAGTGCCTGGTCGAGGGTGTTCGCCGCGCCGTGGACCGAGAAGTCTACCTGCACTTCCACCGAGTTCGAGCGACATCGGCATCCCACCATTGATTCCGACGAACGTGATCGGCAATCCCAGTTCAGCCGTTTCGTCCGATTGAAAACGAGAGTAGCTACGCTCGCAAGTCCGCAGGATGACTGATCGCGGGAAACGAAGTTCACGCCAACGTCGCTACCGCAACATTCAAAAGAATTTCGTAGCGAAGTGCACTATCCGCCAATTCTCGCCAAAACGACGTCAAGGGTTTTCTGCAGTGCCGTGCCGCTTGCGCGGAGGGCCTGGACTTCTTTTGGCCACAAATCGATTTGCAACTGTTCAATTACCCCTGCTCGGCCAACTTTTGTTGGTACGGACAGTGCAACATCGCGGATACCATAACATCCGTTTTGTACGGTGCTGACCGGAAGTAAGCACCTTCGATCGAGTGCCATCGATTCGATCACATCTCGAATAGCGATTCCGACTGCGAAACCAGCCCCGCCCTTCCGTTTGATGACTTCGGCCCCACTCCCCTTGGTACGCGTGAACAACTCAGTTGCCAGTGCCGTGTTCCAACCAGGGTATTTATCCAGGGGCAATCCAGCGATTGTGGCGCTACTCCAGACCGGTACCATCGTGTCTCCATGCTCACCCAGAATCAGCGCGCTGACTTGCGTCGGCGGCGCGTCGAGTTGTTCGGCGATGAGACTGCGAAAGCGAATCGTATCGAGTTGCGTTCCAAGGCCCACCACTTGGCGTTCAGGCAAACCAAGCTTCTTCGCGGCCACAAATGTAAGAATGTCGACTGGGTTTGAAACCACCAACACCACGGCGCTCGATTTAGGTCCGGCAGCTTTTACATCGCCAAGAATCTGCATGAACAAATCGGTATTACGATTGATCAGGTCCAAACGTGATTCATCCGGTTTGCGTCGCAGACCGGCGGTGATGCAAATGAAGTCGCTCGTAGGAATGTGTTCATAACCACCCCCAACAATGCGTTGGTCAGCGACGCTTGGTGACCCATGCTGCAGATCGAGAGCGTGGCCTGCGGCCGCTTCGGCGTTGAGGTCGATCATCGCAAACTCACGGACCACGCCGCCGCACTGAAGGGCAAACCCGGCGCACGAGCCAACCAACCCGCCGCCGCCAATGATGGAAACTTTCATAATGTCTAAATCGAATGAGTGACGGTGCGAAAAACTTTACTTGCTTGCAGCCAACTGACGCATCACTTCCTCAGTGATCATTTTGACAATTGCTTCTTCATTGAGCCCGCTCGAAGCTCCGGTCGCGGAGGACGACGCGACGATCGGGGCCGCCCCATTGCCGGAGGAAGACGCGGTCTTGATCGCCGGCGGAGGGGCAAAGGCTCGTCGTTCGACTCCTGCATCCGCCCATGATTCGCGAAAAATATCATTCGCGCAAATGTCACAATTCTTGAACTCTTCGGTATTTCGAGGATCCTTGTAGCCCCACTTATCCTTCAGTTCAAGCAATTCTCGCGACTTGCCTTCCGACAAGTATGCGACGTGTCCCAATTGGCGAGCGAGCATCAACATGCGGCAATACGAATCCAGAATCTCTGTCCACCAATAGGCTTGCTCGACGGTTTCTCCGTAGCTAACCGTACCATGGTTGGCGAGGATCATGACGTTGGTTTTTTTGACGAATGGAATGATGGTATCAGCGAAAGATTGCCCGCCTGGGGTTTCATACTTCGTGATCGGAACATCGCCGAGAAACACTTCGACCTCGGGCAAAATGCACTGCGGAATTGGCTCGCGAGCGATCGCGAAAGCGGTTGCGTGTGGTGGATGGCAATGCACGACGCTGCGAATGTCAGCTCGCTGGCGATAGATTTCAAGGTGAAGCAGGGCTTCACTTGATCGCTTCTTGCGACCCGACAACTGTTTTCCCGTCATATCAACGAGCGAAATATCATCCGGTTTCAAGAATCCTTTGCAGTGCAATGTCGGTGTGCACAAGACTTCATTTTCACCCACTCGCACGGTGATGTTACCATCGTTCGCGGCAGCGAACTGGCGATTATAAATGCGGCGACCGATGTCGCACATGTCCTGTTTGATCTGATGAATGTTTTGCATTTTAAGTGGAGCTATCGCGTGAGGATTGATATTGAGTTATTGGATTACGTGATTCAGTCAATACGAATGTGATCGAGGATGGCGACGACGGAAGCATCAAGCGGTTTGATTTCTGGAGCAAACGGCTGAGCCGCCTCAGGCCCTTCGGCGACGGCGACAAGATCGCCCAGACCGCTTCCAACTAGGTCCCATGCAACTATCGTTTCGCCGCCCAACATGGGTTTATTTAAGTCGGCAATGTCCATCACCTGCTCGACGCAGCGCAATCGAGCCGCATTCAAGGAGGGATGGAAGCGTGAAAGTGTTACCGTGCCAACGGTTCTCGCGATCATCATGGTTTGGTTCCTTGTTCCTCACGACGGATCTTGATGCCTCGATCTCGAGCCTCATCGCGCGCTAGCGGTGTCACGATTGCTCGCTTCGCGATCGTGACTTCGCAAGCACCCGTCGGAAGTGACTGAATCATTGCCGCCGTGATTAATCGATCGTTGATCACATTGGCATTCGAAGTCTTAACACTCTCCGCATGCAAACGACGAATCACCTCGCGAACAATTCGCTCGATAAAGTCGTCGAGAGGTGAAGAGATTGACATGGAGTGAGCTTTTTTGTTTTCTACTGCTGAACATCGAGTAACCCAAGCACGCTCCAGCGAGCCGGCGTATTGGGATCATTAACGAGGCTGCGTACTTGAAGCGAATCACTGGTAATCATGACGGTATCGCCAGGCCTCGATCCAAAGGTATCGATCACAATCAGCGGAGGACCGTCCGCCTTACCATCCTTCAAAAGCGGCTGGGCCACGATCAAACAGCAACCTTCCAAGCTTTGGTGCTTAGTGGTAGCCGTCGTCGTTCCGAGTACTTTTGCGCTTTGCATTGCGAACTAGAGCTTTCCGATTCTTGATTGTTGTGGATGGAGACAGAAGACCCGCACTAAACCACATTAAGATCGTCGATCAGGCTGCATCGGCGTTCGCGAGTGAAAGTGAGCGGCGTGGTCACTCCTTCTCCTGTAGGCCCGGCGATGGAGAACGACAAATAGCCTTCGCCACCAAGTCCCAGCGCCGCCATGCACGGACCATTTTTTACAAATAACGTCGTATCCATCTCGCGCGCCATTTTGGTCATGTTGTGAACATCACGACTGTGAATGATTGCCGTATGCCGGAAGCCATGCTCGTATTTCTTCGCCATCGCGATCGCATGATCGACATCTCGTGCGCGAACGAACGGTACAAAGGGCATCATCTGCTCGACGGACACGAAGGGGTGGTGCTCATCGGTCTCACCGAAGAGAAGTTCACATTCAGGTGGGATACTGATGCCAGCCGCTTTCGCAAGCACCGCAGCGTCTTTACCGATAAAATCCTTGCAGGCGGCGTCATGCTTGTCGTCCCCGACTTTGACAATCGCTTTGGACGTTAGTGCGGCCACTTGAGATGCGTTCAGCTGCACGGCGCCAGCACGGCGCATCGCAGCCAACATGGCATCAAACACCGACTCCACGACAAATACTTCTTTTTCAGCGATGCAAAGGAGATTGTTGTCGTACGCCGCACCTTGAATGATACATCGGGCGGCTCGATCCAAATCGGCAGTTTCATCCACAACGACCGGAGGATTTCCCGGACCGGCGACGATCGCTCGCTTGCCGCTATTGAGCGCTGCGCGAGCGACGGCGGGCCCGCCGGTCACGCAGATCAGCGCTACGTTTCGATTCTTGAACAATGCTTCCGCGGATTCCAATGTCGGCTCGGCGATAACGCAAATCAGGTTATCGATTCCGATTTCTCGAACGATTGCCTCATTGAAACGTCGGACGCCTTCCGCTGCGACACGCTTGCCCGATGGGTGTGGATTGACGACCACGGTGTTACCACCAGCGATCATACTGACCGCGTTACCAGTGATGGTTGGCAAGCTATGCGTGACCGGAGTGATCGCTCCAATGACACCAAAAGGTGCGCGTTCGATCAGGGCAATCCCGTGATCTCCGCTGAACGCTTTCGTTTCTAAGAACTCAACACCAGGGCTTAGTTGCCCCAGCGTTCGGAGCTTTTCAATTTTGTGATGCGGTCGGCCGACCTGAGTTTCTTCCATCTCCATCAAGCCGAGCTCTTCGCACTGCTCGATTGAAATTTTGCGAATGATGTCAATGACCTTTCGGCGATCCGAAATAGGGCGTTCTCGCAACTCTTCGAACGCGACACGAGCAGCCTTCACGGCCGCGTCCGCGTCGTAAAAAATACCAAAACGGCCCGCCGATGATGACGCTCCGTTGGACGACAGTCCAGGCGGTAACGGACCGACTTCGGCAAGGACTTGAGCCACGATGCTGCGGATAAGATTTTCGTCGTACATATTTTTGATGATGTCTATTGGTTGCGGTCGTAAACCGATTTCTTTTCGATGCTGACAGAGTCAATGATGCCGATGATGGCGGCATCGATCGGCAATTTGGTGGTTTCAGGCATGAGCCGAGCGCTACTGCCTTGAACGATCAGGACAAAGTCTCCTTCACCCGCGCCGAGCGTATCGACAGCGATAAACGTGCGACCTGTGGTCACTAGCGAATCTCGCGACTTGTCGTTGATTCGGTACGGTTCGACAATCAACAGCTTGTGACCGACCATGGTGTCGGCCTTCTGCGTACTGACTACCGATCCTGAAACTCGGGCGATGAACATGATGGGTTACGAATGGGATTGGAGAAGTTCGACGCACTGTCTGGCGACGATCAGTTCTTCATTGGTCGGAATGACCCAAAGCTGCACGCGACTTCTATCGTCATGGAACGTCGCTTCATCGCGGACGGACTGATTTTTCGCGGTATCCATAACGATTCCGAGCTCTTCCAGGCCACTACAAACCGCCTGGCGTGTAATCGAACCCTTTTCGCCGATACCACCGGTGAACACGATCGCATCCGCACCGCCCAATGCGACAAGCATTCCACCAAGATGCCGACGAATCTCTTCGTGATAGACATCGAGCGCCAACTGGCAACGAGAGTCACCATTTGCTGCGCCTACCTCCAGGTCTCGCATGTCCCCACTCTTGCCACTAATACCAAGCAATCCACCGTGGCTAGACATTTCAGCCAATACTTCGTCGAGCGACTTGCCGGTCCGCGCGATGATCAATGGCAATGCAAACGGATCAAAGTCACCGACTCGATTGTTTTGTGGCAAACCAGTTTGTGGCGTCATTCCCATCGTAGTCATGACGCTCTTGCCTGCTTTGATCGCCGTCAAGCTGCTGCTACCCCCAAGGTGACAAGAGATGACTCTCGCATCACTTCGACCAAGCAACTCAGAACTGCGAGTAGCGATGTAACGATGGCTTGCTCCATGAAATCCCCACTTCCTAATGTGCATCGACTCGGTCCACTCAAACGGAATCGCATACGTCTTGCGAGACGCAGGAATCGTCTGATGGAAATCCGTTTCGAACGCAGCTACTAATGGAATGCCGGTAATTTGCTCACGCATCGTCCTCATCGCAGCGATGTAAGGGGGATTGTGAGCAGGCGCCGCTTCGTTCATTTCCGTCATTGCCGCTAACACGTCATCGTTGACCTCAAAGACACCCGACAATCGTCCACCGTGAACCGCCTTGAACCCGATCGCACCCACATCGGCTGTACTCTTCAGCACACCATGAGTTGGGTCCGTCAATTGAGCAAGGCACGCTTTGACTGCGACACCGTGATTGGGAACGTGCGACTCTCGCACATCTGTCCATTCACCGATCGTCACGACGGAGCGGCTAATCGAATCGCCGATCCGTTCTACACCACCGCGCGCCAGCGTTCGTTCGCTGCTCATGTCGAGCAGACGATACTTAAAGCTGGTCGAGCCGAGGTTGGCAACTAGTACGAGCACGAGATCCATCCGAAGCTACAGGAAATGAAGTGGTCAAAACGATGGCTGGGTCGCAAGCGATTCCGAGACCGATTCGAAGACCGACCAGGGAGTACGCTAAAGGAGCCAAGTACTAGCTCAGGAATGCTTGTGCCAAGCCTTCGGATGGACGAGCGATGATGTGGCTGCTAACCAATTCGCCAGCTTGCTGAGCCGCGCTCGCACCAGCTTCAACGGCCGCTCGAACACTGCCGACATCGCCGCTGACGATGGTTGTGACGTAAGCGCCGCCAATATCGACTCTTTTGACGATTTCAACGTTGGCCGCCTTCGCCATCGCGTCGGTCGCTTCGATCAATGCGAGCAAACCTTTGGTTTCGATCATTCCGATTGCATTATTCATATTTGATTCTCGACTTAATTACGGATGCTTGGTGTTTCTAAAAGGATTCAGACGATGATTCAGCATCAGCCTGCGGTTTCGGGAGCCTTGGTCTTCAGGACCTTACTGAGGTCTGCGTGGGGGCGAGCGATCACTTGAACGCTGACGACTTCGCCGATGCGACCAGCCGCTGCGGCGCCCGCATCGGTGGCTGCCTTGACCGCGGCAACGTCACCGCTGACGAATGCACTGACTAAGCCGCTACCGACTTTGTCCCAGCCGAGGAAGTTGACGTTGGCGGCTTTCATCATCGCGTCACACGCTTCGACAAGCGCGATGAAACCTTTGGTTTCAATCATGCCGAGTGCTTCATTCATTTTTGCTTTTGCCATGGTTAGAGATGCTCTTTGGTTGGATTACCGGACGTGAAATTAACTAACGAGAAAGGGAAACATTTGTGATCGGTTGTAGGGCGGATACGTGCGTATCCATCTTCGATGGGACGAAAGGGAGGCCTCAGTGCTTGCAAGCGCAGTGGCTAGCTTGTTTTTGCAACAGTATTTCCGTTGCGAAGTCGAGGTTGCAGGCATTGCCCTCGTCGGTGTCGATGTGCACTTCAAGTTTGGCGGCTTTGTCAGCACGCACTAAGAGATCATCGAAGGTGAGAGAGCATAGTGAGCTGCGAACGACCAACTGCATCAAGTCGCCGTCAGCCACACCGAAGTGCGCAGCGTCGGATAAATTCATATGAACGTGACGAGCAGCGCGAATGACACCGCGCTCTAGTTGTACGGTACCGGCTGGACCCACCAGAACACATCCCGGAGTTCCGTCGATTTTGCCGCTGTGACGAACTGGTGCGTCGATTCCGAGAGAAATCGAGTCGGTAAAGGCGAGTTCCACCTGGCTTGCGGGACGTGTAGGACCAAGAACACGAACGTTCGGAAGCATTCGCCGGCGAGGTCCGACGACCATCACCGTTTGCTCCGCAGCATAAAAGCCATCTTGATAGAGGTCTTTTTCCGGAATCAATTTTGCGCCGCGTCCGAACAAAATCTCGACGTGCTCATCGGTCAAATGACAGTGCCGAGCCGATATGCTGACTCGCAAATTCGGCTTTCCGTCGACCCAACCAGGTGGTGAGTTTTGGGGCGCTGCCTGCCTCTGACCCGCTGGACTCGAACCAGACAAGGATGATTGACCGGCCAGCGCGGAGCGAATGGCACTACGCACAAGCGCTTCAATTTGCGTTCGATCGGGTGTCGCAGTCGTTATCATCTTGATGAGTGAAAAGGCGAGTGGGGGTTAATGTTTTCAACTAGGTCTGCCAATACTAATTCGACTCCGGCTTGGCGCAGTCGATTCTGCCAAGGTTCCGCAAGCTCTTTATCAGTCACCACCGTGCGCACTTCATTCATTCCGCACAATCGTGACAAACTTGCCCGTCCAAACTTGCTGCTGTCGGCAACAATGATCGTCTGTTTGGCGATTCGTCTCATCGCCTTCTCGGTTTCCACCAACAACAAATTGCTGTTGTAAAACCCATCTTCATCAATTCCCGCGACCGACAAGAATGCTTTGTCAACGCGAAGACTTGCCAACTGCGAATCCGCCATCGGCCCGATCGTTACGCCCGTGCGGTGATGGATATAGCCACCAATCAGCACCAAATCGATCTGTTCACAACCGCTAAGTAAATTCGC